>CAWFXK010000021.1:0-21410 GCA_963819725.1 uncultured Acidobacteriaceae bacterium | reverse complement strand
CAAGTGCAGGAATAACTTCGGTGTACACTCCGGCCGTTGGCGGCCTCTACGCCATCCGCGGGGGTGCCGATCCGCCCGGATCGCAATGCGCCAATACATCCGCCCTGCGAATCACCAGCTCCACCCGCACCGGATCGCTGGCCGTCATCTCCAGCGTCTCGCGCGTGCACTGGCACAGCGTCGACATAATCATGTGCGATTGCGCCGTCAGCTCCAGCCCCGCTGCGATCAGCACGCTGTACATCTCCACGCACGTCGCGCGGATGAACTCGAACTCGATCGCCGCCGTCTGCTCCGCGTCGAAGCGCCGCGACAGTACGTAGCCCCCGCACGCCATCACTGCGCCGGTCAGAAACCTCACCGTCCGGGCAGCATCCTCCGAGCACAGCGCAGCCAGATTCAGCTCCCAGCCCTTTTGTCCCCAGCGCTCTTCTGCGATTGTCTGCACACTCCCTCCATCGGAAATCTGCACCATCGCATTACCGCGATTTTCCGCGCCCGGGACCTAAAGATTTACTCCTGTGCTACCGTTGCCTCATGCTGGTTGGCACCGGCATCGACCTTATCGAAGTTCCCCGCATCGCGCGCTCCATCGAGCGCTATGGCCACCGCTTTCTCGAACGCATATTCACCAGCGGGGAAATCGCCTATTGCAGCACCAGAGCCAGTGCCGCCGAGAGTTTCGCCGCCCGTTTCGCCGCCAAAGAAGCCGGAGCCAAAGCCCTCGGCACCGGCATTCAGCACGGAGTTTCCTGGAAGGAACTCGAGGTCCGCCGCGCTCCCGGCAGCCGTCCCACTCTGGTCCTCACCGGCCGCGCCCGTGCCATCGCCGGACAGCTCGGCGTCACCCGTGTGTCACTTTCAATCACGCACACCGCGTCCCTCGCCATGGCCACCGTCCACCTCGAAGCCTGATCCGCCGCTGGAAGACAGCGCGCTCGGCTCGGGGGGGCGATGGTGGCGCGATCTGACCGACTCCACGAGACATCATTTCGTCGTCACTGTGGGATTCTCTTTGAATGACTCCGTACCTTCAGGTCCGCGGCTGAATTGCGCAGCCTCCAGTCATTGCGACGGCAGCATGAGCCCGTCATACAGGCCGCCAACAATGGCCCCGACGGTTAACGTAGCCAAAATGGTGTAGCCCGCTTCAATCACGAGCAATTCGTGAGGCAATCCCGCCAGGCCGTACCAGCTCGTTGCCACCACGGCTCCGCAAAGCAGCACAGCCATCAGGACTCCCTGCAGCACGCCCTTGCGATGACACACGGCAAGGAGCCACGCGACACCATAGGCAAAGAGAAGGCAGACAGCTGCGGCCAGCAGGTGCGCCGCATACCACCACCCCATCGGCTTCACCTGCGCCGAAGTGAGCCCGACCGCGTGCAGCCAGTCAGGACGGAACGTATATTGCGAGTGCCAGATGATTCCCAGGTACCAGGCCGCACACGCCGCCAGCACAATGGGCAGGTGGTGGATCGGTTTCGTTCCCGCCTTGACGTGGCCGGGGGGGTAAGGTTCTGCCTGAACCGCCTGGGACAGGCACCCCTGGCCGCACTTCGAGCGTTCAGGCCACCGCGTGCAGTCGCACAAACGCAAATCCGGATACCCATGCATTCCCGTCGCTGCTGCATGCCGAAAATCCATGCTGACGACGGCGGGGTGCTGGTTCTCCGGGCATGCGACAAGTCGACTGCCGGAGTATCGCTTGTGAATCTCGCGTATCCAGATTGCGGGGAAAAGCAGAATCAGGGAACCAGCGACAAGGCAAAGCACCAGCCAGATGAGGAAGAGCATGGCGCACCTTCTTCCTGACTGGAGTTTCCCCCCTCGTCGAAGGTTCTTCAGTGACCTCCGTCACTCTTGCCGGAGGATTCAATCGTCATCCATGTAATTCCTGCACAGCTGTTCCACGCACGCGACCAGCCAGGGATTCGAGAAGTCTCTCGTCCCTGCGCAGTCCCTCTTTGAACTCGCGGTGATCCGTGTGTGCAATTTCTCTCAACAGTTCTCGATGGCGTTGCTCCAGGATGTTCGACAGGAACTCTTGCTCTTCAGCGCTTAACGTCAGTTCCATGACTCCTCCTCGCAACCTCCGCATCTCGATCTTCTCGACATTATGGAGAGAGGGCCTGGCCGAAAAGTAGCCTCGCGCGCCAGGCCAAAGCCTCCCTCTCTGCGACCTGGAGAGATCATGAATCGTAATCATGGAGAACGAGGTCCGAATCTGCATCAGTTGGACAGGATCAAATCCCCCAGGCCGAGACTCGCTCCTGGGCGACAGTTCTCTCTACCCACGAACTTCAACGCTGGCGAACAAGGGCGTGCGGCGTTCGGTACGCCAGCGCAACCTACCGCCCCACCATCTCCGCCCGGTTCGACTCCGCGGCGCTGTCCTCCGCCGCTCCCCGCCGCGGCAAGTCCCGGAAAGCCGTGTACACAAACGACCCCAGGTACCATCCATCCATGAATTTGTACGGAGTCTCACCCGTCGTGTAGTGCCCGCACGGAAGCACCTTCGCCACAAAATCCACCCCGTGCTTCGCAAACGCATCCACCACCTGCTCGGAATACTCCGGCAGAAACGTCAGATCGTAGCGCGCATATACCGTCAGCACTTTCTTCTCCAGCTCCGCGAACCGCTCCATGTACGACACCGGACTGATCCCGCTCCACAGCCGATGGAGCCGCTCCCGCGTCAGCCCCGCGTCCTCAAATCCCTGCCGGATATGCCGCGTGCTCTGCCCCGTCCACGCCACATCGCCGAACGACATCGACGCATGATTGAACGCGTTCACCCGGATCCGCGCGTCGTGCGCACTCGCGATGAACGCATAGCACGACCCCAGGCTCGTCCCCAGAATCCCGAACTCCTCGTACCCCTGCTCCTCCAGCCAGTCCAGACAGCATCGCACATCCACCACCGCCTGCCGCCCCGCGGCAATTGTCCGCCCGATATTTGCGCTCACCGCATAATCCGACCGCTCGATCTCCGCCGGCCGCCGGATATCGTGGAACGGCTTGCTCAGCCGCAGCGCCGAGATCCCGAACCGGTTGAACAGCGAGCACAGCACGTTGTGGCTGAAAGCATCCGCATTCCACTGCGGCATCACAATCATCGCCCGCTTCGGCCTTTCCTGCGCCCCGCGCTCTGAACCCTGAGCCCTGTCTTTCGCCGGATACCACCGCGCATTCGCCAGATCGTTCTCCGGATACGGCGTCCGCACCGGCGAAGTGAAGCGCAGGAACTGCGCCTTCTTCAGCTTTCCTTCCGCCATTCGCCGCTTCAGCGCCGCATCCTTCCGCAGCGTCTCCGGCCGCACATTCGTCGGAAACAGCAGCGGCGCCCGCTCCTCCAGCCGAAAATCCTTCGGCCGCTCATACCCGAAGAACGCACCGCTGTTACGCACGATCGCCTCGTTCACTGCGATCATCGCCGCTTCGGCCGCGCTTTCATTTCCCTGCGCCCGCTCCACCATCGCGCGTAATCCGGCCGCATTCACAAAGTCGTGCAGCCATTCAAAGCCCCACTCCAGCGGCCGCACCACGCGATTCTCATCCCGCGTCGTCAGCGCCGTCTCCCACCGGACCAACCACCGCCCGTAAAGCTCCTTCAGCATCGTTAGTCCACCGCCGTCCGCGGCACCCGCGCCGCGATCCCGCACAACACCTCGTAGGGGATCGTCCCCGTCAGCTTCGCCACCTCTGCCGCCGTCACCTTCACCTCGCCCTGCTCCGTACTCTGAGTTCCGATCAGCACCACCTCGTCGCCCACCTCAACGCCCTCCACATCCGTCACATCCACCGTCGTGTGATCCATCGATACCCGCCCCACCCCTGGCGCCTTCTGCCCGCGGATCAGCACTTCTCCCCGATTCGACAGCAGCCGATTCACTCCATCCGCATACCCCACCGGCAGCAGCGCCACCTTCATCGGCCGCTGCGCCGTGAACGTCGCGTCGTAGCCCACCGTGGCCCCGGGGGGGATCTCCCGCAGCGACACCACCCGCGTCTTCCAGGCAAGTACCGGCTCCAGTTGCGCCGCTACTTCCGGCGCATGCTCCGCATCCGGCGCATATCCATAAAGACTGATTCCCGCCCTTACCATCGGCTGCGCGCCCATCCGTTTCGCAGACCGCGCCAGCTCCGGGTCCGGCTCCAGCGCCGCCGCCGAGCTCCCCGCGCTCAGAATCTCAGGAAACAGCCCGTGTTCTAAAATCGTGCCCGCGACGGTTACAAATTCTCGCATCTGTCCTGCGGTCAATTCCGCGTTCACCGGCGTGTGGAAATGCGTCATCACCGCCTGCAACCGCAGCGGCGAGTTCTTCCCGAACCTCCCCAGCAGCGACTCAACGCCCTCCGGCCGCACCCCCTGCCGCGACATTCCTGTATCGATTTCCAGATGCACCGGACAATCGCCCGGCGCGGCCCGCAGCCTCTTCGCCGCCCCCTCCAGAAGCGTGAGATGCCTCGCCTCCCACACCACTGGAGTCAGATCGTGCTCGAGCACAGCCTCGGCTTCGCCGGACCACACTCCGCTCATCACCAGAATCCCGGCCTCCGGCAACTCGCGCCGCAGCGCCACGCCCTCTTCCACGCACGTCACGCCGAACCATCGCGCCCCGCTGCCGGCCAGGGTTCGTGCGCACTCCGCCAGACCATGCCCGTAGGCATTAGCCTTCACCACGCACAGCAATTCGGTCTCCGCCCCGGCCATCCGGCGCAGAACACCGTGGTTATGGATCAGTCTGCTGCGGGAAATCTCAGCCCACGTGGGTCGCGTGCTCGTCATCGTCTCCAGCCTGGCACAGCGGGAGAGCCATTCATAGCGAATCGCTTTCGCCAAGAGCCTCTCGCTAACAGCACTTCGCTAAAAGTCGTCTTGCTTACGGCTTCTCGCTAACACCTAGTTCGGAGGAATATTCGTGGGCCCGGTCGCCGTCTGCGACGGCTCTGCTCCCTTATGGAAGAAGGGAATGTGGAACGGCTCGTCGGCGTTGCTCTTCTTTTGCCCAGCCTTCTGCTTGTTCGCCGCCAGCTCCACCACCGCCGTCCGCTGCGCGTTCACGCACGCCCAGTGCCTCTGCGCGCGGTTGTACACATGCGTGAAGATTCCGCGCTCCTCCTTCGTGCCGCCGTTCGCCCGAACCTTCACGATATACGTCCCGCTCACAATCGCCGTATCGCCGAACTCCCGCACGCTCACCACGCGCTGCTGCATGCTCACCGGCTCCGCGCCCTTGTCGTACAGCCCCGCGATCAGCTGGTTGCGTGTCAACACATCGCCCGTCGACGAAATGTCCACGTACGCCGGCGACAGCAGAAACTCCATCGTGTACTGGTCGTTCTTCACGACCGCGTTGCTCCATTGATCTTCCAGCGTCTGGAACTCCTTCACCGCGGGAGGCTGCTGCGCCTCGCCCGGCGCAATCGACTCCGCCTGCTGCGCGCGCATCGCGCCCGGCGCACCGCACGCCACACACACACAAACTGCCATTACGAATTGCCGAAGATGCATATTTACATCCGCTTCCGGGGGACTCTCTTCATGATAGACGTTCGCCCGCCCCCAAAGCCATCACCGGCAGTGCCTTTGAACCCCTTTTTCACATAAACGCCACGTTTCTCCAGAGGTTCATCACCGCCGAATCCACCTCATTCCGTCCTACACTCGATCAAAGCATGGCCACCACCCCCGACATCGAATTCGAGCGCGGTCTCCCCGCCTCCCTCGACGCCGAGCGCACCATCCTCGGCGCCATCCTGCTCGACAACCACGCCTACTCGGAAGCTGCCACTCTCCTTCGCCCCGAGGACTTCGCGCTCACCGCCCACCAGCGCGTCTTCGCCCGCATGGGCGAGCTCATCGACCGCAACCACGTCGTCGACATCGTTACCCTCAGCGAAGAGCTCTCCCGACGTAAGGAAATCGAGTCCGTCGGTGGCGTCGCCTGGATCGCCTCCCTCACCGAAGGTCTCCCGCGCCGCCTCACCATCGAGGAGTACGTCCGTATCGTTAAGGACAAATCCCTCCTCCGCCAGCTCATCAACATCTGCTCCACCGCCATCACGCGCGCCGCCGATCAGAGCGAAGAGGCCCTCGAGGTCCTCAACGCCGCCGAAACCTCGCTCCTCGAAGTCACCGAGAAGGGCATCACCCGCGGCTTCACCAGCGTCCACGAAATCGTCGCCGGCTCCTTCAAGACCATCGACAACCTCTACCAGCAGGGCCAGCACCAGGTCACCGGCCTCCGCACCTTCCTCACCAAGTTCGACGACATGACGGCCGGCCTCCAGAACTCCGAGCTCATCATCATCGCCGCCCGCCCCTCCATGGGCAAGACCGCGCTCGCCATCAACATCGCGCAGAACGCCGCCATCAAAGCCGGCAAAGTCGTCGCCGTCTTCTCGCTCGAAATGTCGAAGGAGTCGCTGCTCCGCCGTATGCTCGCCTCCGAAGCCCACGTCGGCGCCAGGAACATTCAGACCGGCTTCATCCCCCGCGAAGACCGCGAGAAGCTCACCAACGCCCTCGAGCGCCTCGTCGAAGCCCAGCTCTACATCGACGACACCCCCGGCATCTCGCTCACCGAGATGCGCGCCAAGGCCCGGCGGCTCCGCCAGTCCTCCGGCAGCCTCGATCTTATTGTTGTCGACTACCTGCAGCTGATGACCGGCGGCTCGCTCGGCGCCGAGAGTCGCCGCTATGAAAACCGCACGCAGGAAGTCTCGGCGATCTCGCGCGGCCTCAAATCCCTGGCCAAAGAACTCGGGATCCCGGTCATCGCCCTCTCCCAGCTCTCGCGCGCCTCCGAGCAGCGCGGCGGCGACCGCAAGCCCATCCTCTCCGACCTCCGCGAATCAGGCTCCATCGAGCAGGACGCCGACGTCGTCGCCTTCATCCACCGCGAGAGCTACTACAACCGCGAAGACCCCGACCTCGAGCACAAAGCCGAGATCATCATCGCCAAACAACGCAACGGCCCGACAGGCTCGCTCGAAGTAGGCTGGGTCTCCGACTACACCCTCTTCGCCGACCTCGACGAATACCCCAGCCAGGACAGCGGCGGGGACTACTGACCGTCGTCGCTAACGTTCATCGCGGATCGCCGGTACTCGCAGGAGGGAAGTAGGCCGCCATCATCCCTTGAAGCACGACCAGCCAAGGAATCGCGTTTGCACACAGTTCGTCGCAAAGATCAGGGCGGTCCAGTATCTTCGAAACCGCGTGACCCACTCCCTTATCTCCCAACCGAACAATATTCCAGGCGGCAGAGTCTGGCTTCGCGTGCAGGAGGCTATTCATGGCTGCTGTCAGTTCGCGTCCTGGAACTGCGGGGGTCCTCTGTTGTTTGGCCTGTATCGCATCGAACATCTGAGAAAGACTGGGCGCATCGCGCCCTTCCCATCCCCGGTTCCATCGATCGATTTCAGCCGGATGGAGATGAAGGTATAGGAGAATGACTGCCCGCTCCACTAGAGGACGCAGGAGCACATGGCCACCGAAAAGGTAGCCTTGACGGATCAGTTCGCGAATCGAAAGTGTGATGCTCAGGGTTTGAGCGATAATCTGACATGCCATCTCTTGGTGATCCGTCAGGGCTCGGCCCATGCGACGTGGGCGCAGTGACGGCATTCTGCTCCATGGCTGAGCAAATGAGTTGATCGAGATGAAATAAAAGCGGGCGGCCAAGGTAAGGCTCGTCAGAAGGCGTAAACACAACCGGAATTGTATCGGGCGCCATTTCCCTTCCCCTTCGGAACCATTGATGTTAGGCCTGCATTTGATTCTTCAAAATTGGAAGTTTGATGGCGTCGAACAATTGGCAGCAGCACGAAAATCGGCGCTTTGAAAGGGCACGACTTTCAGTCGTGCCGAAGAGTCGCGCCGCAAGGCGCCTCCTTGCTGCCGCAGGCCGTCCCTGGGGCCTCCCGTCGCGCTTAAGCGCGACCCAAAACCGAGCGGCGGCCAGGTTCACCCCACAGCAAGAAGCTAGAGCCTTCGGGATGCGCATGTCGATAGGAATCGATGGGTGGACTGTCAAAGGTACTGTGTCTGGGGTCGTCTGACCATTTTGGGATGACTCAGCTCAGGAAGTACCACCCGCCCCAATCCCTGTCCCATTTGGGGAAACGGCCGCCTTCCGCCGACCCAAAATCGAGCGACGGCCAGGTTCACCCCACAGCAAGAAGCTTGAGCTTCCGCCAGACACTTTCTCCAACAAATTCCCACCCGTCCCCACCCGAAAGTACCGCCCCGACCCAATCCCCTGTGCCATTTTGGGAGACCCTCACCTCCGCTGGCCCTTCCCGTCCCGTCCTCCATTCTTGTCAAGTTTCCACCACTTATCCAAAGTAACTTCTAGTGACTCCACGCCACTTACAAGCCAAAACTCTTGGCAGACTTACTCCCCCAACCTGATATCCTGAACTTAAGATAGAAAAAGGAAAAAGCCTCGCCTCCCGGCGGGGCTTTTTTGTGGCCGTCATGTCCGCAGTGCCCGCCGCGCGCGGGCTTCTTTTTTCTGCTCGTCAAGTTATCGGGGAGGCCGGGCTGGTAACCCGGCCACTTGCGAAGGGTCTGCGGGGGCGCAGGCCCTTTCGCTGTTTTCGAGCACCAATTCGAATGTCGAGCCTTTCCTCCTGTCTGGCAGGAGGTTCATCACGTCACCTGTCACTCGCCTGCGTGACTTAGGTACCGTGCAGGCGCCGGCTCGCTCAAAGTTGTCAAGTTTGTCAATACAGCTACGCATTTCAAAACAAAGGACCTGCAACTTGTACCCCCGTCAGAACACAACATCCATCGACAAGATGGCGCACAAAAGGCGAATCGATCTCCCATCGCGATCCGCCCACCGAAACCTCGGCTGACCGGAACCTCAGCCAATCAGGAAAGCAGGAAAAGAAAATGATGACGCACGAACCCGATCAATCGAATCTCGACAACGAATCCAACCCCGGCGGCCTCGCCCCCGCCGACCGGCAATGTCACTACACCAAATCCGACGGCCATCCGTGCCGCGACTGGACCCTCCGCGGTCACCACCACTGCTTCCGCCACCACCGCTACCTCCACGCCCGCCCCGAGGTCCCCATCGACGTCCCCCTTCTCGAGGACGAAGCCTCCATCGTCTACCTGCTCTCGCAAACACTCCAGGCCCTCGCCTGGGGAACCATCCCCGTCCCCAACGGCCACGCCCTCCTCAACGGCTGCCGACTCGCCCACTCCATGCAGATCCACCGCGTCGAAGCCGCGAAATTCCGCCTCAAGCTCCGCCGCCTCGGCATCCCCGAACACGAGATCTTCGACCCGCAACCCCTGGACGCCGCCACTCTCGCTGCATCTCTTTCAGTCGACCCCGAACGCGCTGCCCCGGAGCCCGGTGCCCAGTGCCCGGTGCCCGCCGCAGGTCCGGAGCCCGTCGCCGAACCCCCAACCAAGGTCCCGCCCAAAAACCTCCGCTTCCGCGACCTCAAGAAGGACTGGGACAAGTCCCTGCAGCGCACCGGAAACCAGGCATCGGACATGTACGTCAGGCGCTACGGCGAAACCCCGGAAGAATTCAAGGCCGCCCGAGCGACGCCGTTCGAGAACCTCAAAAAGGAAGAAACGGTGTCCGCAACAGCGCTCTGACCCTGTTAACCACCTCGCTAACGCAAGGGGCTCCAGCAAGGCTCCCTGAACCTGGAATCAACAACATCCCAGGGGGTCAACCCCCCTCAAATCGATTTTTCGAAAGGAACAGAACGAACAGGACTTCCAACCCAGGAAACAACCCGCCCCGCCGACCGCCGACAGCTTCTTAGCTGACGCTACAGTACCGGCCACCAGTCGCCGCCTCAGGCCTGACACCCGATACGTGTCTCCGCCGACCGGAATTTAGCTGACCTCTTCGCTGACTGCCGACTGCCGACCGCTGACTGCTTTGTTGCTGCCCCTCGTTCGCCTGGCCTGGATCTCGATGTACACGTTCACCAGGCTCAGCGCCGCCGGCGTCACCCCCGGAATGCGGCTCGCCTGGCCCAGCGTTGCCGGCCGCACGCGCATCAACTTCTCCTGCACCTCCCGCGACAGCCCGCTCACCTGCGTGTAGTCGAACCACTCCGGGATCCCGCGCTCCTCGGCCTTCTTCAACTTCTCGATCGCCTTCCTCTGCTGGTCGAGATAGCCCGCGTACTTGATCTCCGTCTCCACCGTCTTCAGCTCGTTGCGCGTTGCTGTGGCCAGATGCGCATCCGCTCTCGACTCCAGCCACGGCGCAAACACCGGCTCGACAAGCTGCTCGCGCAACGCCAGCCAGATCGTCTCGATCGAGACCTCCGGACGCCGCAAGACCTGCGCCCAGGTCTGCCCCGCGGGCCAGTCTCCACCGCTCGCCTTACCAACACTGAGCACCTTCTCCAGCGCCACAGCCCGCGCCTGCTTCGCCTCGTACTCCGCCCAGGCCGCGTCTGGGATCAGGCCCAGCCGCCGCCCATACGGCGTCAACCGCCGGTCGGCGTTGTCGATGCGCAGGTGCAGCCGGAACTCCGCCCGCGAGGTGAACATCCGGTACGGCTCGTTGGTGCCCTTCGAGATCAGGTCGTCGATCAGGATCCCGGTGTACGCCTCGGTGCGATCGAGCGTGAACGCCGCCTCGCCCTTCACGCTGAGCGCCGCGTTGATGCCCGCCATGATCCCCTGGCACGCGGCCTCTTCGTAGCCCGACGTCCCGTTGATCTGCCCTGCCAGGTATAGCCCCGCGAACTTCTTCACCCGCAGCGCGCGGTCCAGCTCGGTCGGATCGATCGCGTCGTACTCGATTGCGTACCCCGGTCGCAGCATCTCAGCGTTCTCGAGCCCCGGGATCGAGCGCACGATCTGCCACTGCACCTCCATCGGCAGCGATGTCGACATCCCGTTCACGTAGACCTCGTGCGTGTTCAGCCCCTCCGGCTCGAGGAAGAACTGGTGCTGCTCCTTGTCCGGGAACTTGACCACCTTGTCTTCGATCGACGGACAATAGCGCGGCCCGATCCCGGTGATCTGGCCCGAGTACATCGGGGACCGGTGTACGTTCTCGCGAATGATGCGCAGCGTCTCCGGCGTGGTGTATGCGATGTGGCAGCTCACCTGGCGCTGCGCCAGCGTGCGCGTGCGGAAGCTGAACGGCGTAGGGTCCGCATCGCCGGGCTGCTCGGTGAACTTCGACCAATCGATCGTCCGCCCGTCGAGCCGCGGCGGCGTTCCGGTCTTCAGCCGGCATCCGCGCAGGCCGAGCTTCTTCAGCGCCTCGCCCAGCAGCACCGACGGCGGCTCGCCGCTCCGCCCGGCGGGATAGTTCTCCTCGCCGCAGTGAATGAGGCCGTTCAAAAATGTGCCGGTGGTGATTACAATTGCGCCGGCGTAGACAATCCGCCCATCCCGCAGCTTGACCCCAACCACGCGCGGCAGCGCGTCCTCTGTGCTCTGTGCCCTGAGCTCTGTGCCCTGCGATCTCGTGTTGTCCAGCACGAGATCGCTCACCTCCGCCTGCTTGATGAACAGCCCCGCCTGCGACTCCAGCACCTCGCGCATTTTCACGCGGTACTGCTGCTTGTCGCACTGCGCGCGCGGCGACCACACCGCCGGCCCGCGCGACGTGTTCAGCAGCCGAAACTGAATCCCCACCGCATCGGCGACCTCGCCCATGATGCCGCCCAGCGCGTCGACCTCGCGCACCAGGTGCCCCTTCGCAATCCCACCGATCGCCGGATTGCAGCTCATCTGCGCGATCAGGTCCAGGTTCAGCGTGAACAGCGCCGTGCGCAGCCCAATGCGCGCCGCGGCCATCGCCGCTTCGCAGCCGGCATGACCGGCGCCGACGACGACAACATCATATTGTTCTGTGAAGACCATTGGGGACGGGACGTACCCCTCTATTCTACCGGCCCTGCTTAGTCACAAAGAAACGCGGCAGCCGAAGCGTCCGACCGTCGCTGTGACAAAAGCGGCCGGGAAGGCCGGTGGGAAGGAAATCTTTGTTAAGAGTGACGGCGAGATCAGAAGTTCAGCCGCAGGCCCAGCTGCAGCTGGCGCTCGCGGCTCACTGCGCCGCTGTTGGCGTTAGTCACGCCGCCGAACTGCGCCGTCGGATCGAAAACATATTGTTTCTCGCTGCGGCCGTTCACTACCACCGTTTGGGTTCCAGGTTTCATGCCGCTCTGCCAGGTCAGGGTGGCCATGTTGGGGTGCGTCTTGTCGTTGACGAGCCGATAACCCACGGTCTGGATATTGGTGACATTCGAGTGATTCAGCGCATTGAAGGCCTCACCCATCACCTGGAATGAGCAACGATCACTGATACGAATTGTTTTGGCGAAGCGCAGATCGAGATTCACCGCCACCGGATAGCGAAAGGTATTGCGTCCGATCGGCGGAATCAAATCCTCGCCGCCCGATCCGTTGAGGCTGCCACCCATGCTTGCGATGGGAACCACCATTCCCGCTGTGTTATCGGTGAAGTTTTCATCCGGCTGGGTGACAGCCTTGAGGCAATTGGCGCCATCTGCCGTCGCTCCACCGGCGCTGAGCCAGTTCGCGCGCGAGCACGACGGCGTTGGCACGGCGCCGGAGGTGCGCATCGACCATGGAAGGCCTGTCCGCCACGCACCGGTCCCGGCGAGGGAATACCCGCCGAGCAGCATCCCGGCTGGACCGCGCAGCCGCCATGGCTCGCGCAGGACTAAACCACCCGCCACGCGCTGCCGCACGTCGTAATTCGAGGTCCCGTGCTCCAGTTTCAGATCCAGCGGATCGTAGACGTTGTTCCTCTCCGCAAACGAGGCCTCATTCTGATTGTCGTCAATGGCGTGCGACCAGGTGTAGGCGGCATTCATGGTCAGCGCTCGCGACATCGTCCGCGTCAACTTCGCCACCGCGCCGCGATAGCTGGAGTTTGTCTCGCTCACCATATCGACAATCGCGCCGTACGCGGGGTTGAGCCTCTGATAGTAGAAGCGCCGCGGCTGGTAAACCTGGTTCGAGTGTCCGGAGACCCCGCTGGTGGCCTTGCCCAGCGGTCCGATTTCCGCCTGGTTCCCCGGCGCCGACACGGTGTAGAACAGGGTCGCCCAATTCTGCAGGTCGATATTGGTATCGATGAACTGGGTCAGATCGCGCCCATACGTCGCCATGGCGGTCAGGGTGAGGATGGTTCTGAATCCCAGCTGCTGCTGCAGGGACAACTCCATGGAATGGATTTGCGGATGACGGAAGCGGGGATCGAAAAACACGGCCTCGGGCGCGGTGGAATTGTGATTCGGCGCGGCCGGATTCACATACGGCGATGTATCGCTCGCAAACACATGGGGAAACGCGGGGGCGGCGACATCCAGCGGCCGGTAGGTGTAGGTCCTCGGCGAACGTGGCGATGCGGTCGCGGTCAGGGCGCTGAAGACCATGGCGTTCGGCACGCGCGCGGTGTAGATGCCGTATCCGCCCTGCAACACCGTCCGCCCCTTGCCGAAAACATCCCAGGCAAAGCCGCCGCGCGGGCCAAGGCCAGTCCGATCGTGCACCAGATGCGCCGTCTGCGGGATGTCGGCATTCACCAGCGCCGGATTTGTATCAGGCACCTGCTCATATTCGTAACGCGCGCCCAGGGTCAGGGTGAGCCGCTGTCCCACTTTCCACTCGTTGGCCAGATACGCCGCATAATCCGCCGTCTGGAAGCTCCAGTTCGCGGAGCCCACGGTCTGCCTGAAGCTCCGGTAGCAGGGATACGGCCCTGTTCCTGTGGTTGTCCCGTCGCAGCTGCTCGGCGCCAGCATGTCGGAGAGAAACTCGGTCAGAGTCGCGTACGAATACGCCCCGTTCTCCCCGTTGAGGCCCTGCAGCGCATCCGTCACGTAGTTGTAGTCGTAGCCGAAGCGCAGCGCCTGGCGGCCATGGACCCATGTCGCCGCGTCGGCCAGCTGCTGCCGCGTCTCCAGCGGATACCTGCGCTTGTTCACCGTGCCGAGGGTCCCAAAGCTCAGCCCCTGGGTCTTGTCGATGGAGACCTCGGGCGGCAATCCCCACGCATTGTTCGCAAACTGCGCTTCGAACGCGCCTGGTGTCCCCGGCATCTGCGCCAGCAGATCCCGGTTGTACTGATAGCGCGCGCTGCTCATCAGACGCGGCGTGGCGAACCAGTCCCACCGCGCCAGCGCCGTGTCGTCGCTGGTGGAGCTGTTGCCGAAGCTGCCGATGGCGTCGGTTTCGGTCGCCCCGCCCAGCGCCGCATGCAGCCCGGTGCGCCGCACGGAGTTGTACTGGGCCACGACCTGGTTGCGGGCATTGATCCGCCAGCTGAACTTCGGAAACAGAATTGTCTGCTGGGTCTGGCGCGGCACGTTGCCTAACATGCCGCTGAGCTGGGCCAGGGCCATGGTCCAGGCGCACTCGGCCCGCGCGGTGGACGTTGGCGCCGATCCCGGGCACGCGGCCAGCGGGGGATGGGTGCTGGTTGCAATGCGCGCCTCGAGGGTCGCGAGCGACTGCGCCGACGGCGGGGCGAAGAACAACTCCGGCTCATTGGCGCGCGCTACCGCGGGATCGTTCCGCCGATACTGCTCCCACGCGAGGTACCACCACATCCGATCCCGGCGGATGGGGCCGCCGGCCGCCACTTCCCAGCGCTGGCGCCGGTCCGGCGCGTGATAAGGATTCTCGACATAGGTAATGGGCTGGCCATTGAGATAGAGCACGGGCTGCCCGTTCGCGGTCAGGGTTCCCGCCGGCTCCTCCACCATCGTTTTGCTGAACGCATTCGCCGCCTGCCCGAGACTTCCGCGGTCGTAGAACACTGCCTGGCCGTGCAGGTGGTTGCCGCCGCTCTTTGTCACGGTGGATAACGCGCCCGCTTCACGGCCCGCACTTGTGAACGCATCAGCGCCTGCGCGGAAGGCGCTCACGGCCGACTCCACGGTCGCGAATCCGTTGCCCTCAGTCGCGCGCTGGCGGCCGCGAAACGCGAGCTTGCCATTCATGCCGTCAAGCGTGATGCCGTTCATGAGGGGGCTCAGCCCGCGGAAGCTGGCACCGTCCTCTTCGTCGGTGGACGACCCCGACAGCAGCGCGGCCTCGCTCGACGGCTGCCCGCTATTGTTGGGAACCTCGCCGGCCAACGCGCCGGCAACGTCGGCGCCGGACTCGTGAGCTGACTCGGGGGCGACGCGCGCATCGACTAACACGGTTCGGTGCACCCAGCTTGGCGCCAGGTGTGGATTGACCTGGGCCGCAGTCTCAAGGCCGACGGCAAGATGGTCTGCTTCCCACTCCGACCATCCTTCGGCGTGCACTCGGAGCGTGTAGTTGCCCGGCGCGACGGCGGCAAAATGAAAGCTGCCGCGCAGATCGCTGACTCCCTCAGCCAGTTCGCCCGAAGCTGCTTCCAGCTGCACGGCCGCTCCGGGAACACCGCGGCCGTCGGGACTGAAGACCCGTCCCGCCACCATCCCGCCTGTATCCGATTGCGCGGCGCATGCCGGCGCCAGGCCCGGAACCGACCCGAGCCCAACCGCAACGCCCAACAGCACCAGGGCCGCTTTCCAACTTCGGGGGAGGCGCACCTTGACTCACCAAAGACAGCAAAGCGAGCTCGCCCGGCAGGCCGGCCCGCAACGCATTTCTGCCAGATGAGTCCAACGTAGCCCTTTCGTTAGACTGGAAACAGCGAATGTTTATCGATGAAGCGAAAATTCGGGTCAAAGCCGGTGACGGGGGTAATGGCTGCATGGCGTTTCGCCGCGAGAAATTCGTCCCCCGCGGCGGACCTTCGGGCGGCGACGGCGGGCACGGCGGTAGCGTCGTCATGGAATCGACCCAGCGCCACAACACACTGGTGTACTTCCGTTTCAATCCGGAACACAAAGGGGAGCGGGGCGAACACGGGATGGGCTCGAACTGCACCGGGCGCGACGGCGAGGACACGATTCTGAAAGTGCCGGTCGGCACCCTGCTCTTCGACGCGGAGACCGGCGAGCTGATCCACGACTTCACGCGCCCGGACGAGCGCGTGGTCATCGCACGCGGCGGACGTGGCGGACGGGGCAATCAGCACTTCGCTACTTCGACTCACCAGGCTCCGCGCGAGCACGAACTGGGGCGGACCGGCGAAGAACGCAGCTACCGCCTGGAGTTGCGCGTCCTCGCCGACGTCGGACTGGTGGGCTACCCGAACGTCGGCAAATCGACGCTGATCTCGCGCATCTCTGCCGCGCGGCCGAAAATTGCCGACTACCCCTTCACCACGCTCGAGCCGCAGCTCGGCGTCGTGACCGTGGGAGACGCCCCGTACGAAGAAAGCTTCATCGTGGCCGACATTCCCGGCCTGATCGAAGGGGCGCACCTCGGCGCCGGTCTCGGCGTGCAGTTTCTCCGCCACATCGAGCGCACGCGCATCCTTGTACACCTCGTCGACGTTTCGGACGGAAGCGGCCGCCCCGATCCGGTTGAAGACTACAAGGTGATCCTGGAGGAGCTGCGCAGCTTCGGCCATGGCCTGGACGAGAAGCCGATGATCGTCGTCGCATCAAAGGCCGACGTGGCGAATCCTGCGAAGCTGAAAAAGCTGGAAACGATGGCGAAGCGGAAGAAGCTGCCGTTCTACGCCATCTCCGCCGTGACGGGCCTGGGCGTGGACAAGCTCAAGTACGCCATCGGCGAGCGCGTCAGCGAACTGCGCAAGCAATCCGCCGCCGTTGAGCTGAAAGAAGCGGAGCAGGCCGCCGGCTAGCAATCCGCGCACTTCAACGCTGCGTTTGCTCTTTAGTGCCTGGCTTCGCCACCTCGACCTCTGCATTCACCGTTCCCATCCGTCCGCTGGTCATGTCCCACACGCCCAGATACAAATAGTTCCGCCCCCTGGGCAGGTTCACGGTTTCGTTGAAAATCAGCGCGGCGTTGGGCTGGTTCCGCACCATGTCTTCATGCACTCCCATCGTCAGCTCCAGCATCCGCTTCGCCACGCGGTCGCCATTCCGATCGAATGCCAGCACCGCAACGCCTACCTTGTCGGTTGCGGTATTCCCGTCGAGCTTCTCTGCAATTACATCCTTCGCAGGCACGATGAAGTGCACCGCGCAACGCTGCTCTCCCCGCTTCAGCGGCGGATCGTCTGCCGAAGGCGCTGTTTCGGCAGGTACGGGCTCGACCTGAACTTTGAAGACGATCGGCTCGCTGCGATCGTTGGGGACCTCGATTTTCCGGGCGCCGGCCTTCAGCACGGTCCTCGTCTTGCCTGGCGGTCCGGGTTGGTTCGATCCATCGTCGAAATACCCGTGGCGATAGCTCAGCTGGTATCCCTTGCTTTCCAGCTTGACCTCCACGCGATGCCAGCTGCCATTGTTCTTCAAACCCTGCGGCGAATAGGTGAGCGTGTAATAGTCCCCGTCCGTCGAGACGATGTGCTGCGCCGCCAGCGCCAGACCGTTCGTATTCATGTAGGCCGTACCGCCGGTCGCCGCCGCATCCTGCCGCATGAGCATCTGCTGAGATGCCTTCCTCAGGTTGAACCCAATCGTCAGGCCCCTCGCATCGATTGGATAAATCGCGATCCGCTCCGTCTCCAGCATGTCGTAAATCTCGCGCCGCGCCTGATAGTCCGGCAGCGTCGTCGGATCCGGCCGAAGAAACAAATTCGATCCGCTTTGAACCAGATCAGGTTTTTCCGCCCCGGCACCTGGCCCAGATAGATCGCCATCTGCTGCAGGGTGTCCAGGTCGCTTGCCATCCATGCGCCCGGCCGCTGGAACTTCGGAATCGCCCGCTGGATCGCTGCCATCAGCGCGGCGTGATCGTCGGTGAAGCTCGCCAGCTGCAGCGTCATATCGCCCGACCGCGTGAAGACCGCCACCGGCTCGCCTGCCGGCAAGCTCGCAACAAACCGCTTCATCTCCTGGAAGAGGACCATCTGGTCAAGCATCCCGATGGTCGTCGTGTCGAACAAGATCGCGTTCACTTGCGGTGGGGGATGGCGCAGGAAGTCGTTGCTGAAGCTCCCCGGCGCCGCAGCCGCCTTCCATAGCGTCGCCATCTTTTCGCGATGCTCCTCGAATGACGCCAGCTTTTGCGGCTTGCCGTTGTCGAAGATGCGGAAGTCCGACTGCGGCAGGCCCGTGACCGGATTCCCCTGCTTGTCGGTCACCGTTACGTCGGTCAGCACCACGCGAGAGTTCACCTGCAGGGTGTACGGCGCCTGACCCTGGCCCGATGAGCCCGGCGCCTGACCGACGGCGCTCGACCAGCCCACGATCCCCGCCAGCAGCATTGCACCCACAAACGCCGGACCCCTCATCGATCCACCGCCCTTCACGGCAACTCCATGACGACGCAGCACTGCCTGTCGAAGTCTCACCGGCGAACTCCGTTTATTTCACGGCGCGAAGCGCAGTTGCCAGCACGGCCCGTCCGCACTATCCGCCCTGCACTGTCTTGCCGTACCATTCTTTTCCATGACGAAAGCCGTCGCCAGCCTGCTCTTCGCCGGTCTGCTCACCGCCGCCCTCTCCGCCGCCGCCCAGGCGATGCCGCCGATGCCCGGCATGCACACCTTCGAGCCACCGGAGCAGCTCCCCGTGCCCATCCGCATGTCTGGCATCGGCAATTCGCACATCACGATCAAAGCTACGCCCGAAGCCCAGGCCTGGTTCGATCAGGGGCTCAGCCTTCTGCATGACTTCTGGGATTACGAATCGGCCAAAGCCTTCGAGCAGGGGATCCGCGTCGATCCCAGGTGCGCCATGTGCTACTGGGGGCTCTCCCGCGCTATGGAATTCCGCGGCGAAGAAGACAAGGTCTACGCGGACCAGGCTCTCCAGCGGGCTGTGAAGCTGGCGCGCCATGCAAGCGCCACGGACCGGCTTTACATCGAGGCCGCCGTCGCCGGATCGCGCGAGAAGGGCGACGACCACACGGCTCACATCGCGATTTACCGCAAGCTGGTGAAGAAGGAACCCCACGATCCGGAAGCGCGGATCTTTCTGGCGAATGCTCTGGACGACGACTTCGACGACAACGGCGAGCCCAAACCGGGCATGAAGGAGAAGATCGCCATCCTCGAATCCGTGCTGCGCGATGCCCCCAACGACTCCGCCGCCAATCACTACTGGATCCACGCCATGGAGCCGAGCAATCATCCCGAGCGCGCGATTCCTTCAGCCGCGCTTCTCGCTTCGCTCGCGCCCACCAGCGGCCACATGGTTCACATGCCCGGCCACATCTACTACCGCGTCGGCGACTACGCGAGCGCCGACCGCTGGTTCACCGCCTCGACAGAAGCCGACGAGCGCTACCTGCGCGAGCAGCACGTTTCGGTCGATGACGACTGGAACTATGTCCACAACATGATGTATGCCATCGCCAATCAGATGGAGCAGGGTCGGCTCGCCGCCGCCAACGCGCTCTCCGACCATCTTGCGGCGGCGCACGGCCAGCTTGAGGCCTCACTCTATATATGGAGCGCGCGCGATCAGATGTCACGCGTGAGCCTGCGCCTCCCGGTCGCGCTGCGCATCGGCGACTGGCCCACCGTTCTCACCCTGGTCGACGCAGCGAACCTCCCCGACCGCGACAATACCGCCAATCTGCGCTTCTTGCGCGAGGAATTACGCAGCTTCGCTACCGGCATGGCGGCTCTGGATCACGGCGACGTCGCGGCGGCGAAATCAGCTTCCGCCGCGATGGACGCCGGACTGTGGCGCCAGCAGCAGGACGCGAAAGCGGCGGACGACGCTAAGAAGAAGGCCGACGCGGCCAAGTCCGACAAGAACCAGGCCGCGAAGAAGTCCGAGCCGCCTACTGCGCCCGTCAATCCGGATGCTAACGCTGGTCCTCTTGTGAAGGCGCTCAGCATTGCCTCCGATGAACTGAGGGCCGGCGTGCTGCTCGCTGATGGTAAATCCGACGCGGCGAAGAAGCTCTACACGGAAACGATCGCCGCCGAGAAGAAACTCGGCTATCACGAGCCGCCGTTCTATATCCGGCCTGTGGCCGAAACCGAAGCCGAAGCGTTGCTTCGCGCCAAAGACTACGCGGGCGCGCGCGCCGCTTATGAAGATGCGTTGAAAGAGCGCCCGCAGTCCGGCTTCGAGCTGTACGGCATCGCTCACGCCGACGAGCTAGCCGGAAATGCCGCGCAGGCACGGAGCGAGTACGCAGCGTTCCTCAAGGCTTGGCCCTCGGCTGATCCTTCGCTGCCGCAACTTCACCACGCCCAGGAATTGCTCGCGACCTCAGTAGCCTCTCGCTAGCGATAACTTCCGTACCGCCGACGACACAGACGGAACCTCAGAAGAGAAATCATGCTAACGCATAAAGACGTTTGACCGTCGCAACTACATCGTCAACAGTATCGCCATAAGACCGTTCATTACTAAAGTCGGACTCGACAAGGAAGGGGCACATTCCATTTGAAGACTCTCTCTGGACCTCTCCCGTTTGACCTCGGATGTTGATGAACCAAAGGCCGTCATCGTCCGCTCCGGGATGTCTTACCTTCAACTGCTCGATATGAATGCCGGGTATGTTCGCGGTCAGTTGTTCGACGATCAGATCAATATCTCGCGGCATCGATACCTCCAGTTAAATTGCAGTCCAGACTCAAGACTCCAAGCAATCAATACCACTCGGAGGGGTCGCCTCTCCATCGCTAAACACCCCTCACGGCTGATGGAGTTGAGGCAGACCGGCGGTGATCATGGGCAGGCCGGTGGCGGGCCAGTGGTTGACCTGCGCGTCGACGTTGAGGGCGAGGGCGGAGTCGGCGTTGGTGACCGGCGTGACGTCGATGTTCCAGCCGTCGACGACGACCAGCGGCGTGTCTCTTTTGAGGTCGGCGAGGGCGGCATCGACGGTGACCGTGCGGCTCTCGCCAGGCGCGAGCGAGATGTAGTTATCGGAGTAGAAAACGGGGAGGACGCGGTCGCCACTGCTCTTGCGACGGAGCTGCAGGTGGATCATGAGGGCGTAGGCGGGGCCTGGATTTTTCAGCGTGACTTCGAGGCCGAGGCGGTCGGCGTTGTCGTGGCGGGTGATGGTGGCATCGAGTTTGGCGGTGGGCAGCGTGTCGAGCGCGGTGAGGTCGTTGTGCATCGAGGGCAGCGATTTCCAGTAGAGGTTGCGCGAGACGATCTGGCCCTGCGCGTCGCGAAGATCGAGCTTGATGAAGTAGAGAGGGTAGGCCTCCCCCAGTTCGGAAGCGGCATGGGGCCGAGGTCGATGGCGGTGTCGGCGGGACCGCTGACGGGGATGTCCTTCTCGAGCCCGGGTTCGCCCTTGCTTCGGAGGTTATAGATCGCGACGTGCGCAGTGTCGCCGTCGATCGCGGTGGGCAGGTTGTTAATGACCTGGAGGGTGCCGTTGGCTTCATTCATCTCGATGTGGACGAGTTCTGACGCGGACTTGACAG
>CAWFXK010000020.1:0-89054 GCA_963819725.1 uncultured Acidobacteriaceae bacterium | reverse complement strand
CCATCACCATCGCCGTCACCGAAGACGCCAAGAAGTGGATTCTCGAAAAGACCCTGGTCGATCGCAGCTACGGAGCCCGCCCGCTCCGCCGCGCCCTCCAGCGCTACGTTGAAGACCCGCTTTCTGAAGCGCTCATCGCAGGCGGCATCGCCGAGCGTCCCGCCTTCCTCGAGGTCTACCTAGCCAACAACCAGCTCTTCTACCGCCCCGTCTCCAAAGAAGGCGAGGAGAAGGTCGCCGAAGGCATCCTGCTCGTCAGCTAAAACGGGCTCACCTGCAAACAAAAAGGCTGCGGATCACTCCGCAACCTTTTCCTTTCGTCAGAAAAGTTGGGCGTCTCACTCCACGCGCGTCGCCGTTACCTCCACCTGCATCTTCCCCTTGCTGTCCAGATCGTCTGCCGAGAAAACCACCGTCGGCTTGCCAATGGGGACCAACACCGTGGAATCCCAGACATTCTGCCTGATGACCGGCTCCCCCACGCCTCCGATATCCGTCTGGCGGGCGACGCTGCTGACCTCCGCCTTCAGGCGGAAGCTGAGCTTGTCACCGTGCTCGGTTGCGTCGTGCACATCCAGGTTCACACCGAGGTCGATGTACTGAAACTGGGTATTCGCGAGATTCGCGGGATTCCCGTTGGTTGCGTGGGAGCCGGTGGCGATCGGGACCCGCGACCCCGTCTTAATCTGCTGGTCTCCAACGACGTGCCCGCTGCCCGTGGTGGCAACGGTTTCCTCGTAGCTGCGGGTGTTGGTGGCCTTGCCGGCCGCATCGAGTTCAGCCACCGCAAACTGCACGCGGTAGAAGTGCTGCGGCGACGCGGCCGCCGCCTCCGGAGGATTCTGTGCCCGCACTGTAACCGGGAGCAGAGACAACGTGAAGAGGGCAACGAGAGTAGCGATCGGTTTCATGGTAGGCTCCTGTTCCTGTTATTGATCCTGCTGACTGCCTGATTCCAGCGACGGCTTCCGCAAGTCGGCGACGATAATGGGGTCATCCCAATGTTGCTGATCCTCGATCACCGCCTTCTTAACTGCTGGCGGCGCTCGCCTCACAAACGCAACCAGCGCCTGTTCCTCTGCCGTTAACGGCCGCGGCGTCGGAAACACCTCGAGCTTCGGCACCTGCGAAGCCGCACCCTGCACTTCTCGTACCCTGAACGCCCGGTTTCGCTGCGCCCCGTTAGTGCGCGCGACAGTCCAGGTGTAGGTCACTTGTGGCGGAGAACTCGCCACTTGCGACACACTCGGAGCCTTCGGCACACCCGCAATCTCCACTCGCCGCGGACCCCGCATCATCCAAACCACCCCCGCCAGCACCACCACCGCCAAACCCGCCGTCGCAACCGCACCCCAAACCCACCAACCCCGTCTCTGCGACTCCGACACCCGCGCCCGCGACAGTACGCGAGCCAGCACCACCCGTGCCTCCGGAACCTCCGCGGGCTCCGCATAACTCCGCAGCGCGCGGTCGATCACCGCATCGAACCGATCCGTCTCTTCACTGCCCCGCATATCGCCGCTCCTCTATCGCCGCTATCTTCTCCCTGAGCATCGCCCGCGCCCGCATCAGTCTCGTTCGAACCGTCCCCTCCGCCATCCCCATCGCCGCCGCAATCTCCCGCGAATTCATCTCCACCGACAACGCCAGCACCTGGCGCAACTCCTCCGGCAAGCTGTCGATCAGCCGATGCACCGCCGCCTCCCAATCCCCCGCCGCCACGAGTTCCTCCGGACTCAATCCCGTATCCGCAATCTGCTCCATCAGGTCAACTTCGGGCGTTGCTTCGCGTTTCCGCGCCGAAGGCGCCTTCGCCCGGACGGCCAGTCCTCTCGACGACCAGTCCACCGCCACTCTCCACGCGGCCCGCGCCACATACGCCTTCTCATCCCGCAAGCCTCGCCACGCCCGCGCCCGCCAGATCTTCACGAACACCTCCTGCGCCGCGTCCTCCGCATCGTGCGCGTTCCGCAGCACCGCCCACGCCACCCGATAGGCGAATCTCCACTGCCGCTCGACCAGACCTGCGAACTCCGCCTCGTCCTCCGGTCGCACCCGCCGTGGCTCCTCGCCCTTCATCCGCAAAGACGCCCCTGCTCCACCAACTGTTCACTTTTTTGAATCGCGCGGTGACCCGGTGCTCAGTGCCCGGTGCCCTGTGCCCGGTTTTCCAGCCCTTGCCTCGCTCCCCGCTCTCCGCTAAGCTGGCGCCCAGCCGCTATCTTTCACCCGAGGTGTTCCCTGATGGACCAGCACACGATGAACATGATGATGGGCATGATGAGCGTCTTTGGCTTCATCGCCCTCATCGGCGCCGCGATCTACATCATCCCCTTCTGGTTCATCTTCAAGAAGGCGGGCTTCTCCCCCTGGCTCTGTCTCCTGCTTATCCTGCCCCTCGTCAATATCGTTATGCTTTACGTGCTGGCCTTTACTGACTGGAAGGTCGTCCCCGTCACCCAGCCCCCCTACATCCCACCCCGAGTCTGATCGTTAGCCCAGGCTCCCCCGGCTCCCGGCCAGCTAGCAGTTGAACTGCCGCAGGTGATGATCGATGTGTTTCCACTCCAGCCGATTCCACTGCTCGTACGTCATCCGCCCCAGCAGGAAATGATCCGGCCCCTTGCCTCGCGGCATCGCCGCCATCCGCTCGATCCCCTCCACCACCCGCCGTCGATTCGCCTCGAAATCCCCAGGCTCCTCCGCCAGCAGTTCTCGCGGAGCCTTCGCACCCTTCGGCATCGGCACCACATAGATCGCCAGGTGCTTGACGGGGAAATGCCGCAGCACCGCCGGCCCCTGGCGCGGAATGGTCCGCCGGCCCAGAGCTTCGTCCAGGGCGTCGCCCAGGTGACACATCATTCGCGCCGCATCGAACCTTCCCCACTGCGCCTTCGACTCCGGCGTCACCCGCCCCAGCCGCTCTACCAGCGCCTTCCGGCCCACTGCATCTCTCATCGTCGGCATCGAACCCTCCGCCTCAGAATCTTACCGAATCGAGTTGTCACCATGCCGCGCACGAGGCCAAGCCCGCCGCCCCCGCCCAGGCAGGCGCGGCTCCGCAGTATGCTGTCAGCCGCGCTCAGGCCACCATTTTGCTGATCTGGCGCGCATGCGCTGTAACCCGCGCGATGCGGAATCCCGGATAGTTGGAGACCTGGATCAGATCGACCTCTGCCGCGTTGAAGTCTGCGCGGATATGCCGCAAGGCGCGGGCGGTCGCATGGGAAACCGCGGCTGCATCGGTTCTGCCGTAACCGAGTCGGGAAAAGTCAGCAAGGATCCACCGGAAGTGCCAGCCCGATCTGCGCAGCGTCGCATCCAGACCCGAGGCGGAGATGTCGCCAGCCACCATCCAGTCCCGGTTGAATCGCTCCTGCTTCAGCCTGAACCCGCCCGGCAACAGGCAGGTGCTGCGCAGGAACATCGACCGGCTACCCATGGCTCCGATCTCCCTGCTTCGTCCCAGGCTCTGCTGCCTTTCCCGAGGAGGAATCATCCCCGACTGCGCCCGTCAGCAGCGCCGGCGCGGCGTCTTCGCTTCCGTCCCCGGAGTACCCGGTTGCATCGGGCTGGCTCACCGGCTGGACCGGAAGCTCGCTGGCGCCCGTTCGCGTGGAAAGGTGGTTCTTCACATCGGATTTCTTGATGAGGCTCATAGCCGCTCCCTGGTTCCGTTGTCTGCCTGCACGTTGCTCGTCTGGAGCGGAATCTGGAGGGCTGAAGGCGAGAGAGAAGAGCTCGATCGGTGCCACCAGCATACTCCGAAACCCGCCAGCCGCCCTCGAGCTCGAACGGGAGCCAGCGGTCCCGGACCCCTCTTCGCCTTTTCTTCGCTATACTGGCGGCATGGGCCTTGAGATTGGCGGCACGACAGATCAACCGGACTGGCCCAAACTCGGGCCCTCGCTCCTCATCGCCACCTGCCTCATCGTGGCCATCCGGACGGCGAAGTGGACGGCGTACGCCGATCCGCGCCTGCAGCGGCAGAGAACTCGAGCAGGAGATCGAGTTCGCAGCGCATCTGGCCGGCCGCGTCCTCGCCCGCCTCATGCGGACCAACGAGGTGCTCTTTCCCCAACGCAAAGAACCCTGGTACAAACCGGATGGGGAGGACCAGCCGCGGTAGTCCTTCTCAAGACGGCGCTTTCCACAGCGCAGTACACCACAATGGTGTACTGTGGTGTAAGGAGCGTGCGGTGCCAATTGATGATGAAACCCTTGATTCTTTCCCACCGGCGCGCTCCGCAATACGCGCCTCAGTCAGTTTTCCACCAGATGTCTACAGGTCACTGGAAGAGATCGCACGACGTAAAAAAGTGTCATTAGCGTGGGTCGTTCGTGAGGCGGCAGAGAAGTACGTAGCTGACGAATGGCCGCTATTCGCACGGAGATAACTGATGGCCGATCATCTGAGCCGCAAGAAACGCTCCGTGAACATGGCTGCTATCCATTCCATTAATACGACGCCAGAAATGACCGTGCGCCGCGCCCTCCATGCGCTTGGTTACCGATATCGTCTTCACGATCCAAAATTGCCCGGCAAGCCCGATTTGGTATTTCCCTCTAGGCACAAGGCAATATTTGTTCACGGGTGCTTTTGGCACAAGCACAATCGATGCAGCCGCGCATCCGTACCCAAGACACATCGTGAGTTTTGGGAGGCGAAACTCTCGGCGAACGCAATTCGCGATCGACGCGCGTGTCACGCGCTAAGAGCAATGGGCTGGAAAGTAATGACGACATGGCAATGCGAACTCAGAGATCTATCCAGATTAACGGAGCGTCTTGATGAATTTCTCCGGGATTGAAGCAGCGACGGCCCCAACGGAAACAATGAACAGTCCGAACGTGGTTCCGTACCCCTCTCAGCCCGAAAGGAGCGGCAAGTCCCAAAAGCCACGCCTATTGGATCTGTTCTGCTGCGCAGGCGGAGCGGGCCTCGGATACAGCAGGGCGGGATTCGAGGTCGTCGGAGTCGATATTGATGCGCAACCTCACTACCCTTTCAGCTTTATCGAGGGCGACGCTCTTTCACTAGACCGGGACTTCCTTCTAACTTTCGACGCGATCCATGCATCTCCCCCGTGTCAGTCGTACAGCGATCTGGCGAAGAGAAATGGAAACGGCCATACATGGCCACGGTTAATTGAGCCGGTCCGAGCGATGCTCGTCAAAACGGGCTTGCCGTACGTAATAGAAAACGTCGATGGTGCCCCCCTCATCAATCCTGTCATTCTGTGCGGCACTATGTTTCGCGGCCTACGCGTGCTGCGGCACCGACTTTTCGAAGCCAATTTCGCCATTCTGACGCCTCCCCACCGAAAACATCCTAAAGTTCACACTTTCGACCGTCGCAAAGCTCATTACGGAAAGACAGATGAATGGAAAGACTTCGTACAGGTCACTGGAGGCGGAAATTGCACTTTGGCCGCAGCGCGCCAAGCGATGGGGATTGAATGGATGACTAAGAACGAAATTAACGAAGCTATACCCCCAGCCTATACAGAACTCATCGGCAAGCAGCTCCTCCAGCATATGTCTCTTTCGGACAGAGATTTGACCCAAGCGGGCGTAGGTGTTTAGTGTTGCCATACAGGGAGGCCACGCCTGCCACGCCGATCACAGCCTAATCAAGAACCTGAACACCTTCGTCAATCGCTCGTCCAATTACTCACGAATTTTGCGAAAGAACTTCAAAGGAACGACCTTCGCGCAAAGGTCGTTGCGCTAATTCCAGCATTCCATCACCTGCGAGACCTTGGGAGTTCTCTGATTCCCCCAAGCGAAGCGGCCTCAGCCCGCGACCGGATCATCGCCTATCTCAGTCGTTATCCACGTACTATCATCGAGGGCGAAGAGCTCATGGTTGTGTCGGGTATCGGCGAGTGGGCTCGCCGAGTGAGAGAATTGCGTGTTCAATTTGGTTGGTGGATCTACTCGGGCCTTACCTTCCGTCAAATGGGGGAGGAAACGCCAGAGGAGGCGGCAAGTCTCCGAGAAGTACTCGGCGTTGACCCGTTGAGCGTGAAGCCGGATCAATACATTCTGATGCGCCCGGACCAAGACCGCAATGCCGCCCACAGGTGGAATGTACTCAACGAGATCCGCAAGAAGAGAATCTCTGTTAAAGATAAAATCATTGATTACTTCCGTAAGAATGTTCGAGAGCAGATTACAGGTGAGGAACTCAAATACCTTGCGAAGGATAAAAAAGAGTGGGCACGCCGAGTTCGCGAGCTGCGCACGGAGGAAGGCTGGCCCATTGTCACAAAGAACAGCGGGCGGGTTGATCTTCCAGTGGGGGTCTACGTATTAGAAGATGACAGGCAGGCCTATGAACATGATCGCCAAATTCCAGACACGGTCCGAGTGGAAGTCCTTCGGCGCGACGGCTTCCGTTGTGTCGAGTGTGGATGGAACAGATCTATGTTGTCGCCAGATGACCCGCGGAAGATGCTGGAGCTCCACCACATACGGCACCACAAAGACTTGGGAGCCAATTCACCAGATAATCTGGTCACGTTGTGCAATGTTCATCACGATGCGAAGCATCACCACTAATACCTGAGCCGAACCCTTTCGTAGACATCTTGTCAAGCAAGAGACCGCCCAATAGAGATCCTTTTTTCTTTGGGGCCGACCCGATGTTCCCCTCAGTCCTCGTGACCTTCTCCAGCCGCTGCCGCGTGTCCGGATAGCTCCGCACCAGCAGCAACAGCGCAATCGCCTGCGGATTCAGCTTCGCCCGCACCTGCTCCGCCTCTCCAGCATGCCCTCGTTGATCCGCAACTTCCGCGCAAACACCGCCTCCGAGCCCATCGCTGACCGCCTCTCAGCTGATTCTTGTCAAGCTTTTCCCCCGCAGTACAAAAGTGTTCCCCCACATTCCAAGACCCTTCCCCGCCAAAACACCCCAACTAATCTGGCCGACTTACTGCCCGAACTTGGTATCCTGATAATAGGGAGTAAGAAACAAAAAAGGACCGCCCAACAGCGGTCCTTTTCTCTTGCCCCCATCCCGTCTCCCCCCGGAAAGGAGGAAGCCGATGCCCATTCCAATCACAATCGCCGCCGCCCTCTGCACTGCCCTCCTCGCGAGCACGAATGCAGCACTCACAACTGCGAATGCGGCATTGGTGACCACGAACCCGGCATTCACAAGTGCGAATGCGTCACTCGCACACGCGAACGCAAGTGCCAGTCTCCTCAATCAACAAGCTTGTTCACGAACACGAATGCAGCATTCACAACCGTCAGTGCAGCACTCACAACCGTCTCCGAAGTGCCCTGCTTCCAGGAACTTAGCATGTTGTCAAGTTTGTAAAATTCTCCTAACTCCAGCAAATGCAATCACTTGCAACTTGTACCCCCGCGAAACGTTGTTTCGCCGGGACCCCGGCTGCCCACCCTCACGCCCTGGCGTTTCCTCGCCCGCGAGGAAATGCCACCCGATCGCTAGGACCCCGCGACCTTCTCCAGCCGCTGCAGCGTGTCCGGATAGCTCCGCACCAGCAGCAACAGCGCAATTGCCTGCGGATTCGGCTTGGCCCGCCCCTGCTCCCACTTCTCCAGCGTGCGCTCGTTGATCCGCAACTTCCGCGCAAACACCGCGCGCGAACACGCAGCGCTCCCGCGTCTTCACCCATCCGAAGGCAAAGCTACGCGGCCGCCTTCCGCCGCGCCGCGCGACGCGCGCCAAAAACGGTCCCTCCGCGTTTACCGCTCCTCGGCCGCACCGCCACCGTTGTTTCCAGGCGCAACCGGTCTGCATACCGCAGCAGCTTCTCGATGCTCACCTGCGAAATTCTTCCCTTCAGCAGCTTGCTCACCGAAGGCTGATACTCATCCAGAATCTCCACCAGTTGTGCCTGCGTGTACCGTTTCGCCCGCACATGCTCCAGAATGGCAGACAGGATTTCCGCCTTCACCTTCAGAGCACTCGCCTCCGACGCCGAAAAGCCCAGGGCATCGAAGATATTTCCCTTCACCACGTGCGCCGGCTGATTCTCCACCACGTTTTTCATCTCCTTTTCTGCTCCAGCAGCCGCTGCATCACTCGCTTCCATCGTTGTCTTGCCAGTTCGATGTCTCGCCGATCCGTTTTTCGGCTCTCCTTCTCAAAACAATGCAGAACGTAAATCGCATTGCCCACCTTCGACAGATAGATCGCCCTGTACCACGCCCGCTCGTCGGCCTCTTTCAACTCAAATACACCCGGACCAATCGAAATCATGCTTCGCGTCTGCGACGTTGGCTCTCTGCCGAGCTGCAGCTGCCGCAGCGAAAACCCCAGCGCTCGCTTGATCTCATCCGGAAAGGCCGAAAGAACCTCCAGGGAGTCTCCCTCGAAGTGAAGCTCAGCGGCCTGGTTGTGCCCCCTCAATTGCCAGCCTCCGGAAGGATCCACACCTTCTCACTATACAATATCTATTATAAACAGTGCCGATGATCCCTTGAGTCGGTCCTCGGGCAAGCTTCCGGCTTCCTCCTTCCGGCTCGCTTATCGCCTCACTTGGCCGCATCCATCGCAACCACGTAGCCCTTCTTCGCCAGGTCGAGCAGCCCTTTATCGGCGGTGACAAGAGTTGCGCCAAGGTGACGCGCAGTGGCCACGAGGATGCGGTCCGCGGGGTCGGCATGCATGTCGAAGGGCAGGCGGGTGCTGGCGATGGCGATCTCGGGCTCCAGGGGAACGAGGCTCACTCCGGGTCTTGCCAGTGCTTCGCGGATCCAGGCCAGCACGTCCTTGTGCAAATTGATTCGCTTCTTGCTCTCGAGAACAGCGATTTCCCAGGGGGTGATGCCCGAAACCGCCAGCCGGTCCTGGCGTGAGGCAAGGTTGATATTCTTTGCCGCCTGCGGTCCGAGACGAGGTTCGTTCAACGTTGCCCAGAGCAACACATGCGTGTCGAGCAGCAGTTGAGCCTGTGGGGCCCGAGGCGCGTGCGCGCTCACTTCATCGCCTCCCACTCCACGTCAACCGGGGAGAGGATGTCTCCGAGGATTTCTCCCGTCCCCTGCATCGAACCCACAAAATCGCCCGCTGCGGGAACCGGCGACACCTGGGCCACAGGGCGTCCGCGCTTGGTGACCACCAGGGTGTGGCGTTTTTCGGCGACCTCGTCGAGAAGCTTCAGACACCTGGATTTGAATTCACCGGCGGGAATGGTGGCGGATTTCATCGCATTCCTCCCATGGTCACGGACCATAGTCATATGATAGCAGGGGGTCCTGTCCAGACCCCATGCCGCCGTTCCTGTGCGCGACATGCAGTATTGCTGAATACGAATGCAGCATTCGCACTCGGGAAAGACCCACCCTGTGCTCCTCCACGCATTTCATTCCAAAATAGATACCCGCAACCAATTGCAGAATCAAATACTTACACGCCACCCCACAAGCGCCGCTCTAATGGAATCAAATACATGCGCGTGAAGACCGGGGTCGACCCCCCTCCCGGCCGCTTTCTCAGGCTTCAACCTTCGCCCGCCCCGGCGCTCCCGGCCGCAACCCCCGCAACCCCCGCCCGCGCATCCAGGTCCGCACCGCCACCGCGACGACGCTGACCAGGGTTGCGATCTCGACGAAGACCTTGCCCCCGTCGAGCAGGTCCGGGTGGCCGTCCTTGAGGTTCGGGTCGGTGAGGATGCTGTGGATGAAGATCAGCACCGCCGCCGGGAAGACCAGGTAGTGCAGGTTGCGCCAGAGCGGCCGCCCGATGCGCGTCCGCAGCAGCGACGAGACGAAGACCAGCACCAGCGTGTAGAGCGCGACCGCCCCGGTGAGGTTCACCAGCGGCTGCAGGGGCGAGGCAACCGGCCACACGATGTCGTAGACGCGGAAGTGCGGGCTGGTGACGAACAACAGCACCAGAGGATGCGTCAGCGTCAGCGCGATCGCGAGGTAGGCCGTCCACTGATGCAGCGCGAAGACGTTGATGTGCCGATGGGGCCAGTGGCGCACCGGACTGTAGCGCAGCGACATCAGCATCCCGAGGAGCAGGTTGACCGACGCGGCGCCCACCGCGCCGAGGCCCAGGTAAGCGCAGAGATCCAGAAGCGAAATGCCCAACGTCATGCGGATCGCCTCACTCTAGCACGCCGCACACCGCCCTCCGATGTGCGCCGGCCTGGCGCTCTCGTGTATCCTTCCTTTCGTTTTTTGGCCCGCTTCCGGCGAGCCGTTTCGCTCGTCTGGCGTAGCCTCGGTTGGAGTCCTGATTCTCTTTCCGTTTTTCCTGAGCTTGTTCGCGCCCCATTCCGTTCTCCTGAATAAGGTCCCGCGAAGTTCCCAGATCCTGTACATCCGCACTTCTCTTCCGAAGGGAGTTCTGATCTCGTGTTCAAGTTGCTCCGCAAATGCGCTCCGGTCTTTCGATGTTCCGCTCCTCTGGCCGCAACCCTGCTCCTCAGCGCCCCAGCCCTCTGGGCCCAGCAGCCGTCTGCGCCGCCGGCGAAGTTCCAGGACAGCGGCCCCGCTGGGGGATTCGAGGCGCTCACCCTGCGCCAGGTTGGTCCGTTCCGCGGCGGCCGCGTGGACGCGGTCTGCGGCGTGCCGGGCGAGCCGCTGGTCTACTACTTCGGCGGGACCGGCGGCGGGGTGTTCAAGACGACGGACGGCGGGCACACCTGGCATCCGGTGACCGACGGCAAGATCGACTTCGGGTCGATTGGGTCGATTGCGGTGGCCGACTCCGACCACAACGTGATCTATGTGGGCACGGGCGAGAGCGCGATTCGCGGCAATGCCTCGCACGGCGATGGCGTTTACAAATCGATGGACGCGGGCAAGACCTGGACGCATGTGGGTCTGGAAGACACGCAGCAGATCGGGATGATCCGCATCGATCCGCGGGATCCGAACCTCGTTTACGTGGCGGCGCTAGGGCACATGGCCGGGCCGAATGCGGAGCGCGGCGTCTTCCGCTCGAAGGACGGCGGCAAGACGTGGCAGAAGGTTCTCTTCAAGTCGGATAAAGCGGGGGCGATCGACCTGGCGATGGATCCGAGCAATTCGCGCGTGCTGTATGCCAGCTTCTGGCAGGTGGTGCGGCACCCGTGGACGTTCGAGAGCGGCGGGCCGGACAGCGGCATCTGGAAGTCGACCGACGGCGGCGACACGTGGACCGATATCACGCATAACGACGGCCTGCCGAAGGGGGTGCTGGGGCGCATCGGGCTGACGGTTTCGCCGGCGAATTCGGATCGCGTGTGGGCGCTGATTGAGGCGCAGGAGGGCGGCATCTACCGCTCCGACGATGCGGGCAAGACGTGGCACAAGGAGAACGGGGAGAACTCGATCAAGCAGCGGGCCTGGTACTACTCGCAGGTGTTCGCCGATCCGAAGGATGCGAATACCGTGTATGCGGTGAACACGTCGCTGTTCCGGTCGACCGACGGGGGGAAGACGTTCACGACGATTCGTAACCAGCACGGTGACAATCATGACATGTGGATCGCGCCGGAGGATCCGAACCGGTTTATCGAGTCGTCGGACGGCGGGGCGCAGATCAGCTTCGACGGTGGCAAGAGCTGGAGCACGGAGGACAATCAGCCGACGGGGCAGTTCTACCGCGTCTCGGTGGACAATGATTTTCCGTACCACATCTACGGCGCGCAGCAGGATAACAGCACTGTGGCGACGCTGAGCCGCGGCAACTCGGGGTCGATCACCACCAGCGACTGGCACGATGTGGGCGGCGGCGAGAGTGGCTGGGTGGTCTCCGATCCCACCAACTCGCGGTATGTGTATGCCGGATCGTACGATGGGCTGCTGACGCGCTACGACCGGGTGACGGATTCGGAGCGCGACATCAATGCCTGGCCGGATAATCCCATGGGGTCGGGCGTGGAGGCGATGAAGTATCGCTTCCAGTGGAGCTTCCCGCTGGTGTTCTCGCCGAATAATCCGCACCGGCTGTATGCGGGCGCGAACGTGCTGCTGGCGACCACGGACGAGGGCCAGCACTGGACGGTGATGAGCCCGGACCTGACGCGCAACGACAAGTCGAAGCAGGGGCCGTCGGGTGGGCCGATCACGAAGGACAACACGGCCGTCGAGTACTACGACACGATCTTCACGGTCGATGAATCGCCGGTGAAAGCGGGCGTGATCTGGGTTGGGTCGGACGACGGGCTGGTCAACGTCACCCAGGACGACGGCAAAACCTGGAAGAACGTCACGCCGAAGGACATGCCGGAGTGGATCCGCATCAACTGCATCGCGGCGTCGCCGTTCGATCCGGGCACGGCGTATGTGGCGGCGACGATGTATCTCTCCGACGACTTTCATCCGTTCCTCTACAAGACCACCGACTACGGCAAGTCCTGGACGAAGATCGTCAACGGCATCGCCGCCGACGACTTCACTCGCGCGATTCGACCGGATCCGAACCAGAAGGGGCTGCTGTTCGCTGGCACGGAGTCGCACCTCTATATCTCGTACGACGACGGCGACCACTGGCTGCCGTTCCAGCTCAACCTGGCTGCGGTCCCGGTCACCGACATCACGTTCCAGAAGGAATCGGACGACATGGTGCTGGCCACGCAGGGCCGCGGCTTCTATGTTCTCGATGACATGCCACTGGTCCGCGCCCTGAACCCCGCGCATTTCCAGAAAAGCGCCGATGTGGTGCTCTTCCCCGTGAAGAAAGCCATCCGCATCGCTGGCGGGGGAGGCTTCGGCCGTCCCGCGCCCGATGCAGGCGCGAATCCTGCCAGCGGCGCGGTCATCTACTACTTCCTCAAAGACAAGCCCGAAGGCGAGCTGAAGATCCGTATCCTCACGGCCGATGGCAAGCTCGTCCGCGAGATTTCGAGCAAGCCGCCGAAAGACACCGGGGTCGAAGACGAGGACTTCGGCCCGCGCAAGCCGCCGCCGGCGCCCGCTAAAGCCGGCCTCAACCGCTACGTTTGGAATCTTCGCTACGAGGATGCGACCGGATTCCCGGGCCTACTCATGTGGGACGGCTCGCTCCGCGGCCCCGTCGCGAACCCCGGCGAATACAAGGTCGAGCTGATCGTCAACGGCAAGACTGAGTCGCAGAACTTCACCGTCGTCAAAGATCCCCGCGCGCCCAGTACGCCTGAGGACTTCCAGAAGCAGCTCGACTTCGCGCTGAAGATCCGCGACCGCGTCTCGGAAGCGAATCAGAGCGTAATCGACATTCGCGCCGCGAAGGAGCAGCTCAAGCCGTATCTGACCAGCTCCAACGACGCGGTGAAGAAGAGCGCGAAGGACCTCACTGACCAGCTCAGCACGATCGAGGAGGCTATCTACCAGACCAAACTCAAGGCTGGCGAAGACGCGCTGAACTTCCCCATCAAGCTAAATAACAAAATCGCCGCGGTTGAGAACGTGGTCGAAGATACCGACGTCGCCCCCACCGCGCAATCCTATGAGGTATACGACCAGCTCTCCGGCCAGGTTCAAACCCAGCTCGACCAGCTGCACAAACTTGAAACCAGCGGCATCGCCGACTTCAACAAGCTCGTCCGCGATCAAAACGTCCCCGCCGTAACGATCCCCGCCGGCAAGAAGCCTGCGGCGGAATAACAACGGAGAAAGACCCGGATCTCGATTTCCGAGGCCCGGGTCTTTCCTGCTTCCCTCCTCACCCCCAAGCTGGTTTCCGTCTCCACAGCCGCGCCGTTGCGGCCCCGAATACAAACCCGCCCACGTGTGCCAGGTACGCGACGCCGCCCGTCTGCACATTCGCCACCGCGCCGGCGTTGAACAGCTGGATCAGAAACCAGATCCCAATCAGCAGGGCTGCCGGAATAAACGTCACCCGGATGAAAATCAAAATGATCAGCAGCGATTTGATCCGGTCTCGCGGATACGTCACGATAAAGGCTCCCATCACCGCTGCAATCGCGCCACTCGCCCCGATGCAGGGCACCGTCGACAGTGGGGCAGCCGCCACCTGAGCCAGCATCGCAATCACTCCGCCCAGCAGATAGAAAACGACGTAGCGGAAGTGCCCCATCGCGTCTTCCATCTCCGGCCCAAACGCCCACAGGAAAACCATGTTGCCGATGATGTGCATCCACCCGCCGTGCATGAACATCGCTGTGAAGATCGTCACCCAGTTGTGGCCGCTCGAAATCGCCGCCGGAACTGCGGCCCATTGCGCCACGAACGCGTCGCCGCCCACCAACTCCTCGAAGAACACGAAGGCGTTGATCACGATGATCAGCACCGTCGCGCCAGGCCAGGTTCGCGACCTGCGCGACGCATCCGACAACGGGATTACTGTCCCCACGCCCCCCTCCACCAGCGCCGCCAACAACCTGCGTGAGTTGACCCGCGGTACGCTTCACCCTATAGTAGCTTCAATGAGGTTCTGTCCCACTCCGGCGACTGTGTGTGCGTGTTGTTGCATGCTGCGCCGGACTTGTGGGTGAAATAACCTCGCCGTTTTTCTACCCATAAGCCCGCGCTTCAGCCTTTGCTGACGCGGGCTTTCTCTTTCCCCCCAAAACTTCGGAGATTTATGGCTACCGCACTCATCGACGCGCCGGTCACGATCCCGGCGATCTCCCCGCTCAGCCATATCCGCCAGCTCGAGGCGGAGAGCATCCACATCATCCGCGAAGTCGCATCGGAATTTCAGAAGCCGGTGATGCTGTACTCCATCGGCAAGGACTCGTCGGTGATGCTGCGCCTCGCGCAGAAGGCTTTCTATCCCGCGCCGATTCCCTTCCCCCTGCTCCACATCGACACGGGCTACAAATTCCGCGAGATGCTGGAATTTCGCGATCGCTACACAGCCGAACTCGGGCTCAGGCTCATCGTGTGGCGCAATGAGGAGGCGCTGGCCAATGGCGCGAATCCTGTGGCGCTGGGCACACGGCGCTGCTGCGGACTCCTCAAGACTCAGGCGCTGCTCGACGGCCTGCGCGCGCACGGTTTCGATGCGGCGTTCGGCGGCGCTCGCCGCGACGAAGAGAAATCCCGCGCCAAGGAACGCATCTTTTCCTTCCGCGACGCGGCAGGACAGTGGGACCCGAAGAACCAGCGTCCGGAACTCTGGAACCTCTTCAACGGCAATATTCATCCCGGCGAAAGCATCCGCGTCTTCCCGCTCTCCAACTGGACCGAGCTGGATGTGTGGCACTACATCCATCTCGAAAAGATCCCCATCGTCCCGCTCTACTTCGCCAAAGAGCGCCGCATGCTGGTGCGCGGCGACAGCCTCATCCCGGTCGAGCAGGACTTTGTCCGCGGTCTCCCCGGAGAAGAACAGTGGGTTCGCTGCCGGCTTCGCTCCCTGGGCTGCAGCCCGTGCACCGGCGCCATCCGCTCCGACGCCGACACCGTCCCTCGGATCATTGCCGAGCTCATGGCGATGCGGAACTCGGAGCGCGCCAACCGCGTCATCGATCACGACCAGGACGGCTCCATGGAACTGAAGAAGCGCGAGGGCTACTTCTGATGGCTCTGCACAACACCGCCTGGGCGGTTGACGAAGAGCCGCTTCGCTCCGCGCCGGACACTACAGACGCAGACGTCGACGCGCTTCTGGCCGCTGAGCGCAGTAAAGACCTCCTGCGCTTCAGCACTGCCGGCAGTGTCGACGACGGGAAATCGACCCTCATCGGACGCCTGCTGTACGACTCGGACAACGTCTACGACGACCACGTCGCATCGGTGACGCGCGGCTCCGCCATCGACTTCGCCCAGCTCACTGATGGTCTGCGCGCCGAACGCGAGCAGGGCATCACCATCGACGTCGCCTATCGCTACTTCTCCACGCGCAAACGGAAATTCATCATCGCCGACACGCCCGGCCACGAGCAATACACGCGCAATATGGCTACCGGCGCCTCCACCGCCGACGTTGCGGTTGTGCTGGTCGATGCGCGCAAGGGCATCCTCGACCAGACCCGTCGCCACGCCTGCATTGCCGCGCTGCTCGGCATTCCCACGGTGATCGCCGCCATCAACAAAATGGATCTGGTCGGCTTCTCTGAAGACGTCTTCGAGCTGCATCGGAGCGAACTACTCACCCTCGCCGCAACCCTTGAAATCCCTGAACTGATCGCGGTGCCCGTCAGCGCACTGGAGGGCGATAACGTTGTGCATCGCAGTACTCGCACACCGTGGTATGGCGGACCCAGTCTGCTGGAACTCCTCGAAACCGTTCCGCTCGCGACCGAACGCTCGCAGACTGCTTTCCGCCTCCCGGTGCAGCGTGTGATCCGGCCCGATCAGGATTTTCGCGGCTTCGCTGGTCAGATCGCATCCGGCAGCGTTCGCCCGGGCGACGAGATCGTCGCGCTGCCCTCCGGCGTTCGCAGCCGCGTGCGCACCATCGCCACCTGGGATGGTGATCTCGCCGACGCCCACGCTCCTCAGTCTGTCGTGCTCACCCTCGAGGACGAGGCTGACATCAGCCGCGGCGACATGATCGCAGCACGATCGACGCCGCCGCAGCGAACGACGCGCCTCTCCGCCACGGTGGTCTGGATGCACGCGAAACCTCTGCGCCCAGGCTCCACCTACCTGCTGAAACACACCACGCAGACCGTTCGCGCCCGCGTCGCGGAGATTCGTTCCCGCATCGACGTGGAGCGGCTCGAATCCCACGCCGCCGACAGCCTGCCGCTGAACGCCATTGGCGAAATCGTTGTCGAAACGCATCGCCCGCTGATTGCCGACCTCTACCGCGATAACCGTTTCACCGGCAGCTTCATCCTCATCGACCCGACGGACAACGCCACTGCCGGGGCCGGTATGATCCGCAATTTCGAAGCGGGTTCGCGATCCACTCATGCTGGCGCGCTGCTCGCGGTCGGCAATCGAGCTGCGCTTGCTCGCGACCTCGAAGACCGCCTCCTCGAGCGCGGTGCGCTCGTCGTCCGCACGCGCGTCTCGGACTGCGATGCCCTGCTGCCGCTGGTGCTCGCTGGAGCCGTCGTCATTCAGCAAAACGAAACCGATGTCCCGATTGCGATTGTCGGACGCAATGGCGAAACGCTCGCCGACGACATCGCGGAAAATGCCGACGCCCTTGTTCAGCACCTCGACAACGCCAGAATACTTTCCCCCGGAGTAGAAGAATGACCGCCGCCACCGAAAGCCGCGCCGCAGAGGCGCAGCAGTTTCTCCGCCAGCAGCTCGAGCGCGCCGAGGGCGTCTGCGTGACCAGCAGTTTTCAGGCCGAAGACGTCGTGCTGCTGCACATGGTGCGCGAGATTCTGCCGAGTGTTCCGGTGCTGTTCCTGGAAACCGGGTACCACTTCCCCGAAACTCTGCAGTACCGCGACCGCATCGCCGCCGCGTGGGATCTGAACCTGATCAACATTGTTCCTCCGCAAAGCGTGCCGGACCAGGAATCGCAGTTCGGCATTCTCCACCAAACCGCTCCGGATCGTTGCTGCGCCTTGCGCAAAGTTGGCCCGCTCTTCGACGCGCTGGCCTCGTACCAGGTCTGGGTCACGGGACTCCGCCGCCAGCAGTCCAAATCGCGCGCCAATCTTCAGCTCGAGGAGCCTTTCAAGCTCCCCAGTGGCTCCACGCTCCGCAAGCTGAATCCGCTCGCCGAGTGGTCCACACGCGATGTGTGGGAATACGCTGCGGCTCAGGCGATTCCACTCTTGCCGCTGTACGACCTCGGCTACACCAGCATCGGGTGCGCACCCTGCACCAGCCTCCCGTCCGATGCTAATGATCCGCGCTCGGGCCGGTGGTCCGGACGCAAGCTCGAATGCGGCATTCATCTGCAGGACGCGTGAGCCTATGGACCTGCTGCTCGGCTTCGTTATTGCAGTCATGATCGCGCTGACCGGCGTGGGCGCGGGAACGATGACCGCTCCGCTGCTGATTCTGTTCCTTCATGTGCCGGTGCCCATCGCAGTTGGCACCGCGCTCGCGTACTCCGCGGCGGTCAAGCTTCTGGTTGTGCCGGTGCAGATAGCGCGCGGACGGGTCGACTGGCGCACCCTGGGCCTGATGCTGCTCACGGGCGTTCCCGGAGTCGTGCTCGGCACGCTGCTGTTTCGCCACGCTGTTGACATGAAGAGCGACAAGGTCTGGCTCTACCTCGCGCTCGGCAGCATGATCGCCTTCTCGTCCGCGTGGCATATCTACCGCCACTTTCGCCCCGCGCAGGCCAATCAACCTCGCCGCGAGCGACCGGCGTGGCTCACCGCCGCTATGCTTCCTGTTGGCGCAGAGGTCGGCTTCTCGTCATCGGGGGCCGGAGCGCTCGGAACCATCGCGCTGCTGAGCCTCACTCGCTTGGAGACCACGCAAGTCGTCGGCACCGATCTCGCCTTTGGCCTGTGCCTCTCGCTCGTCGGTGGCGGGCTTCATCTCGCGAGCGGCGGCTTCGATGCCGGTCTCCTCACTCACCTCATTGCCGGCGGAGTGCTCGGCGCGATCGCAGGCAGCACTCTGGCGCCCAGGATTCCCACCCGCACCATGCGCCTGGGTCTTTCGCTATGGCTGCTCGCCATTGGCATTCAACTATGCTGGCAGGCCACCACCCTGGCGGGCAGTTAATTCACGACTAGCGGCCGTCCCTGAGACGCGCCGCAAGCCGATCGGGCAGACCCGCCTGGACGATCCGCTCCTGGGCTTCTCTCAGGTTGTAGGGAACCCGGTACCAGGTCACGACCATGCGCGCGTCATCGTAGAGGGCGAACGCTGCGCGCCAGTCACCATCCCGCGGCTGGCCCACCGAGCCGGGATTGAGCAAGTAGCGCGCGCCCGCGCGAAGGTCCAGCTCGAATGCATCGGCTGTTCCTCCGCGGCCTGTGCTTCGCGGCCTCCGTGCGTGCGGGCGATAGCAGCTCGTACCCCGGCGTCAGCCGGAACCACTCATCGCCATTGGTCGCAAAGCCGCCTTGCACATGAGTGTGCCCGAAGAAGGTAATCCGCGCATCGGTTGCCTGCAATGCCGGCCACGCGTCGCGCACCGTCAGTACGTAGTCATCCTCATCAACCGGCGATCCGTGCACGCATCGCACGTACGGGCCATCCGGCGCGATCGGGCCCACCGCCATATGACGCAGCCATTCACGATGCTCGCCCGTCAGCACGCACTCGGTCCAGCGCGCCGCCCGCTGCGCCACAGGATTGAAGTCCTCGATCCCGCCGAGCCCGCTGCACACGCGGTCGTGATTGCCGCGCACAAACACGTTGCCCAGCCGCCGCGTCTCCTCGATCACCTCATTGGGATTCGCGCCATAGCCCACCACATCGCCCAGGTTCCAGACCACATCGTGTGCGGGGGCGGCCGCCATGACCGCTTCCAGAGCTTCGATGTTGGCGTGGATATCGGAAAGGAGCAGCGCACGCATAGACGATTCCAGCGGCCGCCCGAACGGAATCCGACTTCTGAAGCATCGGCGGACAGGGCCGTTTACCACTTTATTCGATGGCGGCTGCGCTTGTCGCGCACATTCTCAGGCGCTCTGTCAGGGCCGCTACACCCGGGCCCAATGGCCCGGAGCCGCTTCTCGCAGGGCGATTTCGGCTGTCTGGGCGTCTTTTTCGTCGCCGGGAGTCAGCTGCGCGAGGCGTTGATCGAGATCGGTGCGCATCGTCGGCACTGCACCCAGCAGGCTGCGCGTGTACGCGTGCAGCGGCTCGCTGAAGATCGCCGCCCGCGATGCCTGCTCCAGAAGAAGCCCGTGCCGCATCACCGCCACTCGATCCGCCACCTGAGAAACCACCGCCAGATCGTGCGAGATGAACAGCATCGCCAACCCGAACCGCCGCCTCAGGTCGGCCAGCAGCTCCAGAATCTGCGCCTGCACGGTCACGTCCAGCGCCGTCGTGGGCTCGTCCGCAATCAGCAATCGCGGCCGGTTCGCAATCGCCATCGCAATCAGGATTCGCTGCCGCTGTCCGCCTGAAAACTGGTGCGGATAGTCGCGATATCGCGCGACTGGATCGGGCAGCGCCACTGCGTGCATCGCCTCCAGCACCTTCTCACGCACCTGCTTGCGCGACCACCCGCGCTGATGTACGCGCACCGCCTCGGCAATCTGCTCGCCCACCGGCAGCACCGGATTCAGCGCCGTCATCGGCTCCTGGAAGATCATCGCGATCTCGCGCCCGCGCAATTGGCGCATGGCTTCAGGATCGAGCGTCAACAACTCTCGCCCGTCGAACGCGATTCGCCCCTCAACCGTCGCGGCCGCGTCCAGCAATCGCAGAATTGCGAGCGCCGTGACCGATTTGCCCGAGCCCGATTCGCCCACCAGCCCCAGCGACTCGCCCGGCGCAATCTCCAGCGACAGAGCGCGCACCGCCTGCGTCTGGCCGAACCGGATCGCCAGATTGTCAACCGTCAGCAGCGCCACAGGGCCATCGTACAAGAGCCACATGCCGGGAAAACGACGCCCCAAAAGCAAAAGGGAGCAGACTGCTCTGCTCCCTTTTGCCGATTGAAAACTTGCTGGACGGGCCTACTTCTTCGCCGGTGCGATCGAATCTTTTGCCGATTTCGCCACGCGGAATTTCACCACCGTCTTTGCCTTGATCTTGATCGCCTCGCCCGTCTGCGGATTGCGGCCCATGCGCGCTTTCCGTTCTGCCTTCACCAAGCGGCCCAGTCCGGGAATCACAAAAACTCCGCTCTTCTTTGTCTCCTTGATCGCCGTGTCCGCCAGCAGATCCAGAAACGCCGCCGACTGCTTGTTCGTGAGTTCCAGCTTCTCCGCCATCTGGCGTACCAGCGCGGTCTTCGTCATTGTTGCTGCCATTGAGTCTTCCTCCTTGTTTTTTTCTTCGAGGTCGCCGGAGTTAATTCGCTCCCAACCTGTGCGAACGCCAGTATTGATGCGGCTCCGAAAGAACCTGCCGCCGTTTACCTTGCGGCTTTCAAACGCGTTTGTCAATGGGAAAACCCGTGTTTCCACAGGTTTTTGCGGTTTTTCCTGGTTTTTCTCTGGAAAAGACCGAATTTTGGCCGGTTTTGGGGACCCGAAGCGTCTCCGGGCCGCAATTCGCGCGCCTCCCAGCCCACTCCATCTCTCGCATGCGGTCTCGCCGTGGAGTCTATTCCTTTCCCGCGGGACACGCCAATGCGCAATTCCTTATGCATGCACCCGTCCGCCCAACCACGCCGGCCGCGGCCGTTCCGCTCGAACCAGCGGCGCATTCAGAAAATCCACCAGCGGGCAGGCGAGCCGGAACCGCCTTTCGATTTCCTCTGCCAGTCCTGCCTGCAGCGCTGTCTCCGCGGGCAGATGCGCGGTCACGCCCCACTGCCGCCACCTGATCCACTCCATCGCCGGATGCTCTGCCGGAAAGCCTTTCGGAGGTCGCGTGAGCGCCATCGGATCGTGCAGCTGAAAAGCACGCAGCAGTTTCTTGTCCTCGATCAGTTTCTTCCACTCCAGATGGTGCTCCAGCAGCCGCCGGCGGATCGCCAAAAGCTGGTCTTTCTCCGGCATGTAGACGCCGGCCGCGATCACAAACTCCTGGGCGCCCACATGCATGTAGTAGCCGCCGCCCGAAGTCTTCTCCAGCCCCTTCCGCGCCCACCACGCGCCCAGATGTGTCTTGTACGGCGATTTGTCCGAAGAGAATCGCGTGTCCCGATAGATGCGAAACATGCACTTGCCCGCCGGCCGCATATGCGCCGGCGCATACTCCGCCATGCCTTCGGCCAGGCGCTCGATGAGCGCCAGCATCGGCGCCTTCAGTTTCTCTTCGTAGACCGCGCGCCGTGCCTCGAACCACTCGCGCTTATTGTTCCGCTTCAGGCCACGGAGAAACCGCAGCGCCTCTGCATCGAAATACACTTGCTTCGCCACCCGCTCATTTTACCGGCATGGCTCTGTGGATCAACGCGAGTTGTATTGCGCCTGGCCGCCCGCACCCCTCACACTAAAAACATGCATCGCCGCTTCTCGCCGCTTCTCGCGATCGTCGTTCTCAGCGCCGCCGGCCTGTCGCCGCGGCTGGCCTCATCTCAGTCTGCGAGACATGCAGTCACCCCGCGCCAGGCACACCAGATCGCTATTCTCGTCGCGCGTCACGACGACATCGATCTCTCTGACACGCACATCGAACTGAACAGCATGGACCTCGGCCGCGACTTCATGCCTGGCTTCTACAGCTTCATCCTCATTCGCGAGAGCACCTCGCCGGGTCCCGACGAAACCCTTCGCCGCTATGCCATCAGCCGGCGCACCGGCGACGTTTGGGAAATGAACCTCTGCACTCATTACAGCTTTCCTGAGCTCACGCACCTGCAGCGCTCCCTCTCCGGTCGCTCTGTTACCGATCCCGCCGAGCTCTCGGCTCAGAGCAAACGTCTGGGCTGCTCAAAGCTGGAACCCGGCCGGGCATCTTAAGGTCTACCTCGCAACGCCCGGCGATCCGATTTGCCGGACCACGCGCCACGCGTAGTGGAAGCCGGAGAGCAGCGTGAGAATGACTGTGGCGGTGAGGGCCCACGAGCGCAGGAGCATCACCCACGGCGGCCGGTAAAACTCGGCCAGCATGACGGCGGCAACTGCAAGAATCTGTGCCATGGTGTTCGCCTTCCCGACCGGGCTTGGTTTGAAGTTGCGAATCGACGTCGTCGCGTACAGAATCGCCGCCACCACCATAATCCCGAGGTCCCGCGCGAACACCAGCACGGTCACCCGCCGCGAGATGAGCGCCTCGTGGTGCAGCACCAGGAACAGGGTGCTCAGCAGCAGCTTGTCCACCACAGGATCGAGATACTGCCCCAGCAACGTCCGCTGGTGCAGCAATCGCGCCAGCAAACCGTCCAGTGCATCGGTCGTTCCGGCCAGCACAAACAGAAAAAAGGCCAGCTCAAAACGCCGGTCAAGAACTGCCAGCACCAGAAACGGCACAATGCACAGCCGGAGAAACGTCAGCAGATTGGGAGTCGCCCGGAGATCGTTCATCGCATCGTTTCGCCGTGCCGATCGCTTCCGCCTCGCGCAGCAATGGCTCAGCAGAGGAAGGATTCATGGTATCGCAGCGGCTGTAAATTGCCCACGCTGAAACAACCCGTGTCTGCCGCGCCGCCGAACACCCTCACGGGGCGGAGGTCCGGCCTTGTCTCGGCGGCGCACTTTGCTATCATGAGCGAAGGCGATTCCGCCTCGCGTAGGCGCGTAGCTCAGTTGGTTAGAGCGCTACCTTGACACGGTAGAGGTCAGGAGTTCGAGTCTCCTCGTGCCTACCATTCCTTCAATCACTTGCGGCGGCTTCCCTCACTCGATTGGTAGCATTTGGTAGCAAATCGCCGGAACCCAACCTCAAACTTCCCTTCTTCGTTAGCATCGAGTAGACGGATCCCACCATCTGCTTCGCGCTTCCAGGAAGCTCCTGCGTCAGCTATGGCGCAAAGCTAGCCCGGTACTATTTCGAAGTCCAATCACTTCTGATCGGGTCGTTGTTCCGTCAGGTTTTAACGAGCGATCCAGCCTCTAATCCAAATGGGAATCCAGGGCGCAACATCCTGGGCGACGCTGCTCGTTTGACTCGTTGGCGCTTGTCACTCTTTTTTGCTAATGCGCGGAGCGGATTCGGACTGCGGCCGCAAGATCGCGAGCGAGGTGCAAGGCCTTCGAAACGCCGCTGGTCCGCAGAACAAAATTGTCCGGGGGTCGGCTTGTGACCTGTAGCCGCGCGCCCGGTGTAATGCCGTGGGCCCTGAGCCGCCTCAACAAGAGGGCATCCTGATCGGAAACGCTGTCTACAACAAAAGTCCCTTGCTCACGAAGGTCCGTCAGTGGCACGGAAATCTGCTTCGGCATTTTTCCGTCCATCGCCGGAATGCAGTGCCCGTGCGGATCGAACTTCGGATGGCCCAGCTTTGCCGCGATGCGCTCTTCGAACCGTTCCGAGATGAAATGTTCGAGGCGTTCCGCTTCCTCGTGAACCTCTTCGAGAGGGTAGTTCAGCACCTCGTAGAGGAATGTTTCGATGAGGCGATGATGGCGCAGCACCTCAAGAGCCCGTCGCTTGCCTGCCACTGACAGGAGAACTCCGCGGTGTCTTTCGTATTCGACCAACGGCAACGGAGAAGACGCCAGCTTTTGCAGCATATTGGTGACCGAAGCCGGCGCAACTCGCAACCGGTCAGCGAGGGACGTACTCGATACGCGCTGCTCTTCCGGTCCGCTGAGGGCGAGGATCGCCTTCAGGTAGTTGTCCACTGATTCCGTGTTGGCGTTCCGCTGGCGGCTCGGCGGCATGGCCCGGCATCTCCTCGGCGAGTTGACACTTTCACTATTTTAGGTCAACCTAATCCTGTTAGGCGCGCCTAAATATGGCGGCCTGAAGTTTCTTTTTCCTCCCTATCCGCAACGTTCCCCGCCCCAGGAGGCCGCTGTCGATGCGAATTCGCAACGCAAACAACCTCGCAATCCTGGTGCTGTTAACCACAGTTAACGCCTGGACTTTACAAGCGCAAAGTGGGACGAGCAGCGCGGTCACCGGAACCATCAGCGATGCGACGGGGGCCGTCGTGCGCAACGCCGCGGTGGCGGCCAGAGAGATGAGCACAGGTGCAACTCGAACCGCGCGAAGTAACGCCGACGGGCGCTTCCTCTTCGCCCAGCTCAATCCGGGCACCTGGCGGATTGTCGTGCAGGCCGAGGGCTTTGGGTCGGCCGAGTCGCAGCCTGCGACCGTGGCCGTGGGTCAAACCATTGCCGTGAACTTCACTCTGTCGCCTGCAGCCACTTCGCAGACGGTCGAGGTATCAACGGCACCCACCGGACTCCTGAGCCTCGAGAATCCGAACACCTCGACAACACTGGAAGCGAAGGCGATCGAGAAGCTGCCGAATCCCGGGCAGGACCTCACCTACGTGGCACAGTTCGCGCAGGGAGCTTTGATGAACACGGCAGGCTCTTCGAACGATGCCAAAGCGGCCGGCGGCTATGGCAACGTGGAATTCAACGGGCTCCCTGCCACATCGAATGGGTACATCCTCGACGGCTACGATACGAACGATCCGTGGCTGGGACTGAACATCGGTCTCTCCACGAATCTCGTCATCGGGCTCGATGCTGTCGAGGAAGCGACCGTCAATACCAACTCCTTCTCCGTAGATCAGGGAAGATACGCCGTAGCGCAGGTAAACTACTTCACGAAGTCGGGCACCAATGCGTTCCACGGTGACGCGTACGAAACTATGGAATGGCTCGTTGTTCAACGCGGAGGACTATTTCCTTCATGCGAACGATGCGGATGGCAGCATTGCGAAGAAGCCGCGTTCCACTGTCAACGAATTTGGTGTGAGCATCGGCGGACCAGTTCGGAGAGACAGGCTGTTCTTCTTCGGCCACTTCGAGGGTATTCGCATTGCTCTGCCCCTCGTGTCCCAGATCACCCTGCCAACGCCGGCTTATCAGCAATACGTATTGGGGCAACTCGCGACGGGCGGAACGGACCCCGTCACCGGCACGGCTCTTCCCGCGCAGCCTGCGGAGATCCCCTTTTACCGGAGGATGTTTTCCCTGTTGCCCGCATCGGGTGGATCTCCGGTGCCCATCGTCGGATGCCCGCTTGGTACAAACGGCGACGGTTGCGCAAGCCAGCGCCAGGCTTCGCTGAATAACAGCGACAGCGAAAATCTCATCGTGGTGAAGATCGATCACACCATCGACGCCAACAACAGCGTCTGGTATCGCTTCCAGCAGGACACAGGGCTTCAGGCGGCCTACACCGATCCTGTGAATCCCGCCTTCAACTCCTATTCGCCCCAGCCGCAACGTACTCTCGTCGCGGGCTACACCCATGTCTTCAGCTCAACCTTCGTCAACCAGCTCAATCCCGGCGCCAGTTGGTACTCCAGCATTTTCGAACCAATTAACTATTCTCAGGTGCTCGAGACCTTCCCCATCGTGCTGGCGTCCGCCAGCGACAGCGTTCCCTTCACGACCATCGGCGGCAATAACAATACCTACCCGCAAGGCCGCAAAGTCACACAATGGCAGATCAATGACAACCTGACGTGGACGCATGGAAAGCATTCCTGGAAGTTCGGCATCAACACGCGGCGTCTCGACGTAAGCAACTATGACCTCGGCGAAGGCACAGCGCCAACGGTGACCTTCAATGACCTGGCGCAATTCACTTATGGCGCTGCTTACACAGCCAGTCAGAGCTTTCCGGTTTCGCTGAAAGAAAGGGTGTCCTCTGGCAATCTCGAATACTATGCGATGGATACGTATAAGCCGATCACCAGGGCCACCATCACCTATGGCGTGCGCGTCACCTGGAATACCAACGTCACCAGCGGAAAGAACCTCTTCGCCCGCACAGCTGGATCGTTCCTTGATGTCTCCCACGACACCGGCCAGCCGCTGGACCAGGTCCTGTTGGGGAACGTCCACAGCCTCTTTTCCGCCACGCCGCTGTTCGTTTACCAGCCGCGGATTTCATTTGCCTGGCAGTTGCGTCCGCGGGTCGCCATCCACGCCGGGTTTGGAGCCTTCAACGACATCATTCCCATGCAGGTTGCCGACCTCGGCGCTATGAACGCGCCCAACGATCCGACCTTCGTCGGCGGCATCGGCGGTCAGGTGGGGGGCCTTGGTATCGCTCCCGGTGTTGCTGGCAGCGCAGTCGATGCGGCGGTGAATGCGAACAATTCGTTCCAGAAGATTCTTCGTTCCGGCGGCCCTCCCTGCGCTGGGATGCAGCCAGGCGCACCCACCTGTCCGCTGGCAGTCAGCCTGAATACCTTTCCGAGTGGAACGCTCAAAACACCGTATTACTACCAATACAGTTTGGGCGTCGAGCAGCAGACTGGGGCGGCCGGGAACCTGCGGATCGATTTCGTCGACACCCGAGGGCTCCATGAGCCTTTCCAGGTGCAACTCAACGGCTATCAGACGGTTTGTGATGGATGTTTCGCGCCGTTTCCCTACCAGAGACCGCTCGATCAGCGCTTTGGCAATGTCAATGAGTTTCGCACGGACGCTAACAGTAGTTATGCCGGACTGCAGACCTCCTGGTCCCAACAATGGCGAGGACTAACTCTGCGCGCTAACTACACCTTCAGCCATTGCCTCGACGAAGTATCGAACGGCGGCCTGCTGTCGTTCTCCACACAGGGATTGATGTCGCCCTTGCCTGGGGAGCTTAGCCGCCAATATGCCAGCTGCGACTACGACGTTCGCCACAACATCTCAGCCTACGGGTTGTACCAGGTGCCGTTCCACTCCAGTCATCGGTTCCTTCATCAGATCTTCGCCGGATGGTCGATCTCGGAGACTGCAATTCTGCACTCCGGCTTGCCGTTCAGCGTGCTCGGCCAGCCGTACATTGCCAATGGCAACGGCGTCTTTCAGGCGAACGGCGCTGGTACTGTCCAGTTCAACGCGCCCGCATACGCTAACCGGGTTCCTGGCGCGCCGGTGTATCAAAAGAACTCGGTCGCGGGCGTCACCGTGGCCGGCACCAAACAATGGCTCAATCCCAATGCGTTTGTCTCGGTTGTTGATCCAGCAACCGGAGCATGCACTGGAGGCGATTCTTCGGCGAACTGCCAGTTCGGTAACTCCGGCCGTAATTCTGTTCGAGGGCCGCATTACACAAACTCCGACATCTACATCACCAGGACATTCCCAATTTGTGAAGGCATCACATTCCGCCTGGACGGGCAGATGTTCAACGCATTTAACCATCCCAACTTCGCGCTACCCAGCGTGGTCGAAGCCGGCGTGCCGGGTGGTTCAATTCCAGCTCGGTTTGGCACACTTGAAAGCACCATCTCGCCTCCAACCGGATTGCTGGGCGTCGGTCTTGGCGGCGACAGCTCCCCACGCATGATCGCTTTCCAGGGCCGAATCGAGTTCTGAGGAGGCCAATTGCAGGGTCTGCTCGGCTCGGTCAGAGTACCTCATCGCCCAATTCCTCATCGACACAGCGTTCTGGACGGATTACCGGCAATCACGGAAACAACCGGCTCCGGGCACGAAACTTCCCAATTGCCGACTAGAACGAAGCCGCTGGCGAGGCGATAGCTGGGGATTCGCGGGATTCTGTTCGAGGGGGGAGCAGGCGCGTCGAATTGAGAATGAAGGTCAGCTCCGAGGCAACGTGAATAAAGGCCGCGAGGAGCGGGTTGAGGTATCCGGCGGCAGCGAGACCGATGCCGATGGTATCGACGATGAGGGTGCCGTAGAAATTCTGCAGAATGATGCCGCGGCAGTTGTGGGCGACGCGAACGGTCTCCACGAACTTCATCAGGTCGTTGCCGATGAGGACGACGTCGGCGCTTTCGCGGGCAACATCGGTTCCGGCGCCCATGGCAACGCCGACGGTAGCTTCACTGAGGGCGGGGGCGTCGTTGATACCGTCTCCCAGCATGGCGACCACCTGCCCCTGCCGCACCTGATCAGCGATGAAGGCAGTTTTCTGATCGGGCAACAGCTCGGCGTGGAAATGACGGATACCGAGCTGATGGGCGACGGCCTGCGCGGCCGACTGCGTGTCGCCGGTCAACAGGACCACGTCGATCTTCATGTTCTGCAGGGCCTGAACCGCGGAGGCAGAACTGGGACGCAGCTGATCCGCGACGACGATGGAACCGAGACTGCGTCCGCCACGCGCCACGAAGATCTCAGTACCCTGGGGGGCAACGGCACGCTGGGGCAAATCGATGCCGAGTTCAGCGAAGAGCGTGCGATTACCGACGACCGTCTGTTCGCCTTGCATGATGGCCAGGACGCCGCGGCCGATGCGGTAGTCGAAGTGATCGGGATGAGAGACAGGGATGTCTTCCCGCTCAGCAAAGCGAACGATGGCGCGGCCCAGAGGATGCTCGGAGCTGCTTTCAGCGTTGGCCGCCGCTTCGAGCAGGACGCGGGTGGCGATGCCCGGCGCAGGGTTCACCTCGGTGACCGAGGGCATGCCGAAAGTGAGGGTGCCGGTCTTGTCGAGGAAGACGGTGTTGAGCTGGCCGAGCGCCTCGAGGTAGATGCCGCCTTTGATGATGGATCCCTGGCGGGCGGCGCGGCCGATGGCGCCAAGGATGGCGAGAGGGGTGCCCGCGGCGATGCCGCAGGCACCCGCAACAATGATGACGGAGATGGTGGAGCGGGTGTTGTGCGTGATGAGGAAGGTGAGGACCGCCGCGCCCAGAGCGAAGTAGACAAGATAACCGGCGAGCCGGTCGGCCATTCTCTGAATGGGCGCGCGCGAATGCTCCGCTTTCTCGACCGCTTCGATGATCCTGCCGAAGGTAGTTTCCTTGCCGAGGCGATCGGCGCGGACCTGCAGGCTGCCGGCCTGGTTGATGGTGCCAGCGTAGACTTCGCTGCCGGCGGACTTTTCGCTTGGCATGGGTTCGCCGGTGATCGCAGCTTGTTCGACGAAGGAGTGGCCGCTGACCACCTGGCCATCGACAGGGATGCGGCTGCCGGGGCGAATGACGACGATCTCGCCAGGGAGGATGGTCTTCGTGGGGACTTCGACGATCTGGCCGTCGCGCAGCACGCTGGCGACCTGCGGCAGGAAATCGAGCATGTCCTGGATGGCGCGACGGCCGCGGCCGACGGTGAGTCCTTCGAGAATCTCGGCTGCCAGGACAAAGGCGGTGATGACGAGAGCGGTAAAGAATTCGCCGATGGCCAGAGCGGAGACGAGGGCGATGGTCATGGAGAGCTCCATGGTCATGCGGCGCTCGACGATGTTTTCCCAAGCCTCTTTGAAGATGGGGTAACCGCCGATCAGGGCGGCGGCGAGGCCGATGACGCTAAGGCGGTGGAAGGGTTCCCACCAGCGAAACCACACTGCCACCGCGGCGAGGGCGACGAAGGCGACGCGGAGGACCTCGACCAGCTCGATGCCGCCTCCGCGGTGGGCGTCGTGATCGAGGGCGTCGTCGTTTTCGGGATTGGGGGTGTGCTGCGCTCCTGCATGGGCAGGATCGGCAAGGTGAGTGCGTCTCTCTGCGGGACCGGTGGGGGATTCCTTCTGATTGGCGACGGGCATAGCGCCTCCGAGCGTCTAGTTGAAATATCTGCGGACGACTGAAATCAGCTCGTCGGCTGCTTCCAGTTGGGAAGGCTGGGATTTGTGCGAGGGGCTGAGCACATGAAAGCGCAGGTGTCCTTCGATAAGCTCGGCCATGAGGCCATTGAGCGCGCCGCGGCAGGAGGCGACGAGCTGGAGGATGTCCTCGCACTCACTTTCGCCTTCGAGGGCGCGTTCGATGGCTTCGACCTGACCCTTAATGCGGCGGACACGGACCAGGGTTCTTTTCTTGTTTTTGGTGGTGTGGGACAAGGGATTTGCGCGGTCCTTTCGCTACCAATAGTATACTGCCCTATACTATACGCACAAATGGAGAGAGCGATGCTGGAAACGAAACGGCGGGTGATCGGGCAGATGATCGTTTGCCACGGCTGCTGCTGTGGTGCGACGCAGAAAGACCGTCCGGCGGTTCCCACCGACTGGCTGAAGGAGGAATGGCGCAGGCGTGGATTGCTGAAGCGGTTTCAGCTGACGGTGAGCGGATGCGTTGGTCCCTGCGACGTGCCCAATGTGGTGGTAGTGCATTCAGAGGCCGGCTCGCAGTGGCTGGGTAACATCACGCAGTTCGATCAGTACCGCGGCCTGTTGGAATGGGCGGTGCGTTCGGTGGCGGTCGGGCGGCTGCTGGAGTTACCGCGCGAGTTCAGCGAGCATCGCATGGAGCCGTGGCGTTAAATCTCACGTATTGCCCGGCGAGTGGCCTTGCGAGCGGCCGCGCATGCGCAGATTCAAATGAGGGCTGGTCGGCATGGAACGGCCGTGGGGGCAGATGCTGCTGAGAGTTTGATTTTCAAACTACCACCGCTGCCCGCTGATCTGGGCGTTTTGCGGGTGACGACCGATCCGGGTTATGGTCTCAATAACATGCGCTTCGTGACGGCAGGACGGGGAATGCGGATTTCTTGGGTGTCTGTCCTGGGGATCGTCTGCGTCGCACTCGTGCTGATGACCGGACGTTTTTGGATTCGCTGAACGATGCGAACGGCAATCCATGTATGTCTGGCGGGACACCGGACGTGCCCCTCGATGCTCCGTGCACGAATCTGTATCCTTACGTTCTGACCCGCGGCGGCAGCTATTACGACTTTCAGGGCCACACGGATGTCAAGGAGCTGGCGCTCTATCTCGAGGACCAGATCAAGACCGGCAACTGGCTGTTCAACGTGGGGATACGTGGCGACCTTACAACGGACTCGCCGACGCCAGCCAGCCGGAACCGCGGCTGGGCGGTTCGTACAACGTGAAATCGGACCAACACGGTGCTGCGGGCCTCGTATGCGCGGACGCTGGAGACGCCGTTCAATGAGAACCTGGTGCTGGCCAGCCGCGGCTGCCTTAATGACGTGGTGAATCCGCTGCTGCTGTGCTCGGCGGGCGATTCAGGGGCACTGTCGCCGGGCTTCCGCAATGAATTTCACGGGGGGCTGCAGCAGGTCGTAGGCAGTTTGCCCTGCCACGGAATTCACCTCGAGCCTGATCTCTATTCCCGCACCGAACAAAGGCGACAACGACAAGAATCCGCAACGCATCGATCCGCGGTGACGTTCAGATTTCTTGTAACTGCGGCAACGCACTTCCCGATGGAAGAAAGCGAAACAGCATGCTTTAAAAACTCTTGCATCAAACCACCAATGCTGGTTTGCTGCCACCACGGTTTAATGTAAGATTACCGGATCATCAGGCACTGCCGCTTGTGTTCATCGATCAGGTTTAGGATCCGCAACTATGTCAATCTGTCAAGATCCTGAAATACTTAGGATCCCCTAAAAAAGATTTCCACAAGCCAACTCCGGGCACATCTTGACCGTCCCACCTCTTTAGGTGGAAGTGTTCATCATCCCGGCGTGATTTTTCGGGTTCTGAAGAACGCGTCTGGGTCACCCCTCATTTCGCCTGAGCAGAAACAGGACCTGCTCCGCAGCGTCAATCGGCCCTAAAATCGCCCCCCACCGGGCACTCGCATGAAGCAGTCTGTCTCATCCGGTTATCGCGAAGGCGTTCCGGGCACAGACAGGCGCGTGAACTGATCGGACCGCGGTCACTGAGTGGACGCGGATCGTCGTGCAGCGGCGGCCTTTACCCAGTCATGGCTGCTGTGGGGATTCGGACTCAAGCCCTACGACAAGCTTCTCCGAAGTCCCACCTTTTTGTGCAGCATGCCGACAGTGACCTCGGGAACTCTTTTCAGTTTCTGACGCGATTGCATCTGCGTCTCCTCTCCAGGACGCGTGCAACAGCCACCGACCACGCAAACCTGGAGCGGCGCATGTGCACCACGCCGAGTCTGCTGCACATGTTTTGTGGACGCAATTGTAGGGAAGTTCAACCCAAGCCAACCAAGGAAGGAGCCTCCATGACAGCACAGAACGATCAGAGATCTCTCTCAGTCAGACCGAATGAACAGTCACAGCAATCCATGCAACGCAACTCACCCCAGGCCGCTATCGCTCCTCGGAGAGGATCGTCGCTCCTCGGTTTCGGGATTACGCCGCAGGAATTTTTCAGCAGCAGTCCCTTCTCTCTCATGAGGAGAATGACTGAAGAGATGGATCGAGTGATCCATGAATTCGGCCTGGAACGCGAGCGTGGAGACAGAGCGGGCTGGTCGCCTGCCATCGAAGTCACTGAAGGCGATGGCAAGTATAACGTCCGTGCTGAGCTTCCCGGTCTATCGCCCAACGACGTAAAAATCGAAGTCGTCGACAATGCGCTCGTTGTTCAGGGCGAGCGAAAAGTGGAGCGCGAAGAAAAAGAAGGAGGCGTGCAGCGAACCGAGCGGCAATACGGGCTTTTCTACAGAAGCATTCCTTTACCGGAAGGGGCAGATGCGGAACACGCCAGCGCGAAGTTCCAGAACGGAATGCTGGAAGTCACGATACCGGTCCCACAACAGAAGGAGAATCGCCGGCCGATCCGCATCGAGGGACAAACCCAATCTCAGGAACAAACCCAATCCCAGAAGGAAGCCCAGAAACAAGCTGCATAAACGAAGGGCCTTGTTGCCTGCGAGCCGACGGCAAGGCCTCCATTTAAGCCGGTCGCGACCAACTGTCCGCCGATGGAAGGGTATGAGATGACGCAGGAGGTTCAAAAGGACAGATTCAGGTCTACTTTGTCGTCATGCCGCAGTCGGGCTCAGCGCGTCCATGCCAGGATCGAAAGTTGATCCTCCAGGAGCATACCGATGCACAGCAAACCAGGCGCCATTGCGCCGCGGACAGGATCTGTGTGGGCCATGCTGGTCGGCATCAGCCTGCTGCTCAGCGGCATCGCCAGACTGACTTTTCCAATGCGTCTGCGGGCAGTCTGAAAGAGAGGAAAGGTCCACTATGAAAATCGGCCGCACGCAAAATATGCTCCGCATCATGGGAGTGCTGGTCGTTCCGCTCCTGTTCCAATTGCCTCTGGCGGCTTACGTCGCAAGGCCCGAAAGCCAACAACTGACGCAACTCCTCTCAGATGCAAACGACGAAGCCCGTGAATTGGCCAGCGATGCTGAAGAGACGCAGACACTTATCCTGAACGATACGAATTGGGTGACGCACGCGTTGATGTTGGCCAGAGTCAAGGGACACGTGGACAATATGGCCATCATCATCGGGAAGCTGAGTAAAACTCAGAAGTCCGGTTCTGAATTGCAGGAGCAGGCAGTAGAGCAAATGTTGCCCCTGGTGAAGGAGTTATCTGCCAATACAACGGCTGCGATCAACTACCTGAATCAGAATAAGGCTCGTCCACTCTCCGATTCATACACGCAATATCTGAACAAGAATGCGGAGACGGCTCGCCAACTCTCTTCAATCATCTCGTCCTTGTTTGAATACCAAAAGAGCATGGCGGAGATAGAAACACTGAGGAGTAAGCTTGTTGTTTCCGAAGCGCCGACGCCATGAATCAAGATAGCGATTACACCCCAGCCTTCCTTTTTGATCTTGACGGCACGCTCATCGATAGCGTCTACCAGCATGTCCTCGCGTGGCATGAGGCACTGGACGAGGTAGGGTTTTCTCTGGGCGTGTGGCGCATCCACCGTCGCATTGGCATGAGCGGCGGCTTGCTAGTTCAGGCTCTCGGCCGCGAGATCGGCCAGCGGCTCACTCCAGCACAGGCGGACGCGCTCCAGGAGCGGCACGGTAAGGCCTTCGCGCGTTATGCCGCTGGGATCAAGCCTCTTCCAGGCGCTCGCGAGCTGCTGCAGCAACTGAGTCGAGTCAAAGTTCCCTATGCGATTGCAACCAGCGGACGCCGGGATGCGGCTCAACCAGCGCTCGAAAAATTGGGAATAACACCTGACATCCCGGTCATCACGCGGCAGGAGGTTCAACGCGCAAAGCCCGATCCGGATCTCTTTCTTGCCGCAGCGCGACGACTCAACGTGCCGATTGCGAGAGCGATGGTTGTCGGCGACAGTGTATGGGATCTATTGGCTGCCCGCAGAGCCGGATGTTTAGGAATCGGAGTGCTTTCAGGAGGCTACGGGAAGGAGGAGCTGCAACAGGTTGGCGCTTATCGAGTGTACCAGGATCCGGCGGACTTGCTGGCGCACCTCGATGAAGTCGGCGTCCGGATTGCGGAGTAGAGACGTAAAGGTTGGTTTGTTTTCACGCTCAGACATTACAGACGGGAGACGTAATGAAAAGCGCACTGGAAACTCAGGAAGGATTATGGATACCATTACAAATCGATAGCAGGCTTCTCCGGAGAATAGCTTTCACCTGCCAATCCTCGCATGTATGACCTTGATCCCTGTCTGTTCATCCGCGGTATCGTGCGCGCAACCGGCGCTATTGACTCCCCCCAGCTGACCAGCTGGTGGCGCGCATCGCGCTCTATCCCGGCCCGCTACTCGCCCAGGTACTCACCGCCTCGACATATTGGAATCAGATTCATGAAGCTGACGACTGGGCGGATCGGCACAGCGATCCCAACTTGCTCTACGTGCCCGACTACGATGCTCTCATAGTCTTCGCGCCCCCGCGCCCGGGCTTTGCGATTGCCGGTGCAATCCATTTCGGCCCGGGAATCACCATTGGCGCGGCATTCGATGGCTGAGGATGGTGGCTTGGCTCGGGATTCGTATGGCCTTCGCACGTTATTCTCATCGACCGCCGTCCGTGGGGCAGAACGTGGGCTAACCGGGCTGTATACGTACATCCATAGTACATCGATGGGTGCGTCCCATTCGACCGCGCATGGAGGTTCATCGATTCAGACGATAACCTTGCGCGATACTACTGGCCAATTCTGGCTAACGGACATCTGACGCCGCGAGCGAAAAGAGTCGAGCGAACCGTCGCTTAAAAGGAGACTTCCCCCGATGCCTTCGCGATGGTCAAATGTTCTGCGGCGAGTCACGACGGCCGGCCCGTACGTTAATGAGAAGGTGAGCACGATTGTGCTCACCTTCGTGATATTGGCGGGCATCGCCGCAGTCGCTTATGCAGATAAGTCGGTAACTTCATTTTACCCGGCTTCGCTGTATTTTGTACCCTTGGCCCTTAGCGCTCTGGTATATCCGCTCCGCATCAGCGTTGCGCTTTCAGTTGTTTGTTTGGCGCTGCATGATCTTTTCAGCCCTCTGCGGGATTCCGGCATCCGCCACTTGATCTCGCGATGCTGCGACCCTCCTTGGATATCTTTTCGTAGTGATCGTCGTGAATCGGCTGGCCGCACAGCGACGACGAATGGCAGAGCTGGCCGCAAAACAGCGCGACGAGCTTGCGAATGAAATTCAGATGGCTGCGGAAGTACAGCAGAGCATCTTGCCCCGTTCCATACCTACAGTACCTGGATTTGAGTTCGCAGTGCGAATGTATCCGGCCAGAATAGTGGCGGGTGACTACTACGGATTCATTGAGCTCGCTAAAGGAAAAATCGCGGTAGTCATTGCTGATGTTTCGGGCAAAGGAGTCGCTGCCGGCCTGCTGATGCCTTCCATCGAAGTTGCGCTTCGCATGGATGCGCCACGATTCCCCCGCACAAGCGATCTGTTACAAGCTTTCAACAACGTTGTTCATCAGATTACAGGAGGACGTCGATTCATTACCCTCTTCTATGGCAAACTCTGCCCTCAGCCGCCTTGCTTGGAATATACGAATGCAGGACATAATCCCCCGCTTCTGATACGCGCTGGCGCAGACCCCCGCCCGCTGGACCAAGGAGGTCCCGTGCTCGGTGTACTTCCCAACGCGGAGTACAAGAACGATATGATCGCTCTCTGCCACGGAGACGTTCTCGTCCTGTACACGGACGGGGTTGTCGAGGCCGAGAGTCCTACAGGAGAAGAATACTCAGCGGCACGCCTCGCAACCATCGTGAGCTCGCACCTGCAAGAGAGCGCTGACCAGCTGATTGAAAGCATCTATGCATCTGTTACCCAATTTCGCGGTGCAGCCCCGCAGGCGGATGACATGACATTGGTCACGCTGAAAGCGTTGTAATTCTGGAATGGCGGAGGGCACGAAGCAACCGCGAAGGCCGGCGGTCAGTTCAGGGCAATGCGGTGTGTTTACTCTGAACTGGCTCCAGGCAGATCTGGTGCCTGATTCCGAATGTTTTTATACCCACATGTCCCGGAACAGTGTCGTTGGAGCCCTTGGCCGTCCTTGTTTTCATCGGGAGCCTTCTCCGGTATGGGTGGGTATATCGGAACTGGATTCGATCTGACCGGTGCAGGAGCACCCTTTCATGCCGTGGCAGAGCGGGTGACCGCGTCGTTGTTTCCGGCTCTCGGGGTCGACCCATTGCTGGGCCGCACGTTCACACAGAAAGAGGATGCGAACGCGCCCCAGTAACCGTAATCAGTCGTTCGCTGTCCCCATCTGCGCCGAACCCAGTCCCGCCGGACGACGGTCCGGTCATCCACGCGGAACTCATGCATATGGCTGTCCTGCCATCCCATCGCAATCTGCAGCACTCTGTGCAACCGGGTCAGCGTCGTATCTGCCGGTGTCGAGGGTGCCGGCGAGGGTGCTAAAGGATACAAAAGGTGCGTTTTTAACTGCTTTTGCGGGCTTTCGATAGCCATCGGCGTCCATGTTATGTGTAACTTACATTTCCTGACCTAACTGTCAGGGCAGGGGTCGCGGGTTCGAGCCCCGTCGTCCAGCCCTATCCCGCGCTGTGTCTGTATCTGCATCTGTCATAGACGATGAATTGCAGCACCCTGGGCAAGAAAGTAGCCTGGCCCCCACGGGTCAGCCTCCCGGACCCACTTGGTTTTTGGTAGCAATTTGGTAGCAAATAGCGCCCGGAGCACCTGTTTCTTGCCATTCCACCGGCTTTTGACTTCCGCCGATAGAGTTCGTTGGCGAGAAGCCCGTTTCCGGGGACATATTTCTGTTTCGGCGCGGAAAGCGAGCCAGATGAGTGCATTGCCCTGAAGCCGCCGGTTCCAGCCACAAGCTGTTCACAGTTTGGCCAGAAAGGTGATTACGGCCACTGAACTGGAATCAATTCTGGTATTGCGCCAGGGCACAGGGCCGCTGGCAAAACTGTTAGGCGCGCAGTAACAGTTGCTCATGCGAGTTGAACAGCCGACGCGGTATAAGGCGATGCGCAACAAGACATGTGAGTGCCGCGGCAGCAAAAATCGTTGTCAGAACAACAAACTGATACAGCGCCGCGTACAACGGTGATGTCCCAGACAAAACCATTCCGGCCATGATTCCCGGAATCCAGACAATCCCCAGAGAGCGGATGTTATCGATCGAGGGAATCAGACACGCGCGGTAGGCCGCGCTCAGCCCTGGCTGCAGCGCTGTCTTGGCCGTTGCGCCCAGCGCCAGCGCCGCCTCGATCTCTCCGGTATGAGCAGTCACTTCGCCGTGCAGTCTGTCGAGAAAAAGCGAGAGGGTGTTCATTGTATTCGCGATCACCATGCTGCCCACCGGAATCAGGATCTGAATGCTGAGCGGAATCACACCCAAGGCAGTCGTGAGCGTCAGCACGCCCCCGGCGCCACAAAGCATGGACGCCAGGATCACGGAATATGGCCTTGGTATCCGCTTTGCCCGCCGCCGCACGATATCCGCCGCGGCCAGCAGCATTCCGGCCAGCACGGGAACGGCGAGCCAACGCGTGCCATGCAGCAGGAAAGCGAGCACCGCGCCCACCGCGACGATTTGCACCAGCCCGCGCAACTCGGCCAGCGGAAGTTCTCGCATGAGCCCGGGCGCACTGCGCCGAGCGGCCAGCAAGACAAAGAGCGCTAACAGGCCCGTGATGCCGCAATCGATCAGTCCACGCTCGACCTCAGCTGTTACTTTGAACATCTCCCGGTTCCTTCCTCCCGCCCGGCCCGAACACTTCGGCCACCGTCCCCAATGCCTGCACCTGGCCCCCCACCAGGGCCAACACCCGATCGGCCACCTTGCGTGCCTGCTCTACGCTGTGCGTCACCCAAATACAGGTCAACCGCCGACTCTCGATGATCTGCTCCAGTACCCTCTCCACGCTCTCACGGAACGTCGCGTCCAAAGCCGACGTCGGCTCGTCCAGCAGCAGCGCCTCCGGATCGTTCGCCAGCGCACGCAGAATTGCAACACGTTGCGCTTCACCGCCGGAGAGGGTCATAGGATCGCGCCCTGCATACCCATCCAGTCCCACGCCTGCCAGCATTTCGTCGATCTGCTCGCGCGTCATCACCCGGCCGTGCTGAGCCGGCCCATATCGAATGTTCTCCGCGACCGTTCCCGGAAAGAGATACGGCCGCTGCATGACCAGGCCAATCCGTCGCCGCAATTCGCGAGGCGCCAAGGTACGTGTGTCGCTGCCATCCAGCAAAATTTTGCCAGCGGTCGGCTCATCCAGCCGGTTCAACAGGCGCAAAAGCGTGCTCTTGCCTGCGCCGCTCGGACCGACGACCGCCATCACTTCGCCTCGGCTGATCGCGAAATTGACACCGCACAGCAATAGATGCCCGCGTCTCAGCGGTGACTCGCGGCTCAGATTCACGCATTGCAGGAGTGGCGTCGGCATCACAGACGAAAGTCTACGGTTTCCTCAAATCCAGATTTCAGCTGAACGAATTGAATCTCTCGTTCCTTCGAAAGGGCGAAATCCGATCTCACCTGGCTGGGAATTCCGAGAGCAGGCCTTATCCAGGTTCAATTCGTCTTGTCTCACTGAAACAGAAGTGTTACCGCCTTTCCGCTATTCTTCGTGATCGAGGGGCTGACCGTCTGGTCCTACCTGAATTTCCGAGTGCCTGCCTGCGGTGCGCACCTGCGCCTCGTAAGCCACGATCGTTCCGTGCTTCGTGATCGATTCCACCTTGGTGATCTGCCCGTTTCCCGCCTTGTTTTTCAGGCCGGAACGGACCTGCGGGTCAACGGTGTTCAGATTCACCTGCTCCTCTACCTCCAGCACTCGGCCGTCGGGCGCAATCGCGACATCTTTTGAGTGGCCATTGACGAGCATCTCGACTTCATATTCGATCTGGCCATCTTCTTTGTCCGTCGTGTAATCGAGGACCCTGGCTCCGCTCGCCTGCTCATCTGCGGTCTTTCGGACAGCAGCCGGCAGTTCTGTTTTAGAGACGCGCCGTTCTGCGGCATTGGCCGCCAGGCCGCCAGAGGCAACGAGCACGGCGATCAGAGTTGTTGTTGTACTTTGCATGGTCATCTCCAATGAGTTGGTTGACTATCGCCTGGCGAGATTCTCGTGAGTCAATACGCTTCTACTGATCCGTCCCGGACTTGACGGCGGTGCAGTCTTCCGGAAGCGGTCCTGCCGCACGGACGGTTTAGAATGCTTCGCCGCACGGCTGCGTTCCCTGCGCAGGAACACGAGGCGCAGAACCCGAAAGAGGCGAGTTGCCGAACCCATCCTGAGATTAGCCAGAGAAGCTTAAACTTCCCTGAAGTCCAGGATCGGCTGGATGACTACCTTTCCACACTTGAGGTAAAGGAGACCAAGAAACAATGCTCGCAAAAGAAAACCATACGAGCTTCTCGCCGAGACGGAGAGGTCTACATGCCGCTTGAAGAGACTTTCTTTGCCGCTCGATTCAGCCAGCTGCGTGATCGGTTTGGTGTGTCGTAGTCAATCATTCATGAGCGCCCGATCGCACAGCAGGATCTCTTAGCGCGCTCAAGCCGGAGACGAGCAAGGCCTGTTGGCGCAAATTGGGGTGAGCGAAGCGGCAGACCAGGCTGTTGCGGACATTCAAACCTGCCACCAGTTCATCAATCAGAGCCGAAGCTGATGAAGCAGGGTCTGGAATCTGGCGTCGGACCGCAGGTTATCGAACTCAGGATCGACGCGAAGAAAAATCAGGGGATTGGAACGGTCTGCCATGGCCTTCTCGAGCCAGGTGACCGCCTCATCGGAATTACTCATCGCTGAATAAATGGTCGCCATGTAGAACGGCGAAACGTAGCGGTTTTGCCCTTCCTTTTGCAGGCGATCGAGGATGGCATGCGCGTCAGCCGCATGACCGCTGACTGCATCGAGGCATGCGACAGCCGCAAGAGCGGGTGCGCTGTTACCGGAAAGCTGAGCTGCTTTCTCCAGTTCAGCACGAGCTGCGCCATACTTTCCTGTTTGTGTGAGCGCCTGCCCCAATACCAGATGGGCGAGCGCGAAGGATGGGTCCATTTCGACGGTCGCCTGCAGTTGACGGATGGCGGCGTCATAATTCCGGGCCATATAGAGGCGCCAGCCCTCACTGAAATTCATGCTCACGGAAAGCGGATCGAGCCGAAGTGCCTCCTGAATCTCGGCCATGCTCTCCTGCGTGCGGCCCATCGCGATCAGGTAGAGAGAGTAGCGCTGGTGCGCGGTCGCGTAGCTCGGATCGAGATCCAGCGCGCGCCGGAAGCCGGCCTCGGCTCCAGGCCAGTCCCATTTATAGTTCAGCAGGACGGTGGCGAGAGCGTTTTCCGCCTGCGCAAGAGACGGATCGAGTTCCAGCGCACGGCGCGCCGCTGCTTCGGCTTTCGGAGCCACCTCGGAAGCGGGTATCGTACCGACGATTGCGGCGCCGATAATCCCGTAGCAATCGGCCAGGCCTGCATAGGCGAGAGCATAATTCGGATCTCTGCGCGTCGCCATTTCAAAGTAGCGAATCGCCTCCGTCAGCCCTTCTTCGGAGCGCTTGTTCCAGTAGTATCGTCCCTTCAGATAGTCCTGATAGGCTTCCGGATCGGAGGGCTGGTAAGCGTTTAACCTTTGCCGCTCTTCCTGGGTGAGCTGCACGGGCAGGTTCGTTACGATTGCAGCAACGACACCCTGTTGCAGCGACGACACCTTATCGATGCTGCTCTCGCGCGTGTCTGCCCACAGCGCACGGTTGGTCGCGATCTCAACCAGCTCGGTCGTGATGCGGATGTTCCTGCCGCTGCGCATGACGGTGCCTTCAATCACGGCGTCCACATTCAGCTCACGGGCGATTTCAGACAGTGACTTATGGGTGCCCTTGTACGCCATGGATGTCGTTCTGGGTACGATGCGCAGACTGTGAACGCGGGTCAGGCTTGCGATCAGTTCATCCGTCATCCCATCAGACAGATATTCCTGAGCAGGATCGGCGGAGAGATTCTCCAGCGGAAGAACGGCGAGCGATCGCACGGGTTCAGGTCTGGAACCTGGGGCTGCGTTTCCTGTATGCGGCCGAGGATACAGAGCGGCAATAGCGACGATTGCACCTGCCACCACACCACCGAGTGCGAAGAGAACCTTTGTCCGCAGGGGAGTCCCGACTCCTAGTCTGCTGGCGGGAGAAGGCCACGGTTCCCGGCTTGCGGTGGACCGCTCATGATTCGAGGTGGAGATCTCCGCCACGGGGAAAGAACCGTTTGGGTCAGGAGTGAGGACGCTTTCCACGACGGGGGCGATGAATCGATAACCGCGACGCTGCAGGGTTTCGATGAAGATCGGGTTTTCCGGCGAATCGCCGAGCGCTTCGCGCAGCCGCCGGACGGCAGTGTTGAGACTATGGTCGAAGTCCACGAACGTGTCTTCCGGCCAAAGTCGCCGGCGCAGTTCCTCCCGGGTAACAACGTGACCGGGGTGTTCAAGGAGAGCCTCGAGGATCTGGAAGGGCTGGGTCTGCAGGCGGATTCGACGGCCTTGCTTGCGCAGCTCCAGCAATTGCAAATCGGCCTCAAACAGGCCAAACCGCAGGGGCACCTCTGCGCGGGAGATAGAACCTCCGGGGGCAACTGCAAGGTTCTGCATTGTGTTCTCTTCTGCCAATGCCTGCGGAGTCTAGGCCGGAATTTACAGACCTGTCAAACTCCGACGCTGCTTCGGACGCATCATCTCCGCTTCGAACTTATTGATGGGGCTGGAGTTATTGTGTCATAAACAGGTAGCCCGAATTTGACGTGCGAGCCCTTGCCAGAATCCGCCTCGCAGCGAGAGGGTTCACGTGCCTCAAATGACCCGCTCCCCAGAGCGGCTTTCGAGACCGTTCCCCAAACGAGACATCGGCCCATGTATTTCGGAGGTTTCAGGCAATGAACTTTATCAGCTAATTCAGGGATACGCATGAGATTCGCCATCCTGCTGGTTGTTCTTCTGGGTGTGGCCGGCTGTCTCCCCTTGTCGGCACAGGTGGCTGGAGCCACGCTGTCGGGCACCGTGACAGACTCCAGTTCCGCAGTTGTCGCCAACGCGCAGATCACAATCAAGAACCTGGATACCGGCGAAGAGCGGAGGGTTACCACGAATGCGACCGGCCGATACTCAGCCACCAACCTGCTGCCCGGAAACTACGTTGTCGAAGTGCGCGCGAACGGTTTCCAGACGATGAAGCAGCAGGGCCTGACGCTGACGGTTGGAGCCGAGCAGGAGCTGAACTTCGCGCTCCGCGTCGGTGGTGAGACACAGACGGTGATCGTGACCGACATGCCCGCCGCCATCGACACCACCTCCTCGACCATCAGTGCGACCGTCGATTCGACAACGGTCCGCGAACTGCCTTTGAATGGCCGCGACTGGACCTCACTGGCGACTCTCTCGCCCGGCGTGGTGAGCATCCCCAATCAGGCGACCACAGGATTCAGCGCCAACAAAGGGAACCGCGGCTTCGGCAATCAGCTGTCGAATGGCGGCCATCGCGCCAATGAGAACAGCTATCGCGTGAACGGAATGAACACCAATGACTACTCCAATGCGGCACCCGGCGGAGCGACGGGCGTGAACCTCGGAGTGGACGCCATCGATCAGTTCAGTGTATTGACCAGCGATTACACCGCCGAATACGGCCGCACCTCCGGAGCCGTGATCAACGCAATTACCAAGTCCGGCACCAACCAGCTCCACGGAACTGCGTACTTTTTCGACCGCGACAGCATCTTCGACGCGCGCAACTACTTCGATGGTCCAACTATCCCCCCTTTCCGCCGCACGCAGTTCGGAGCCTCCGCCGGCGCGCCACTGCGAAAGGACCGGTCCTTCATCTTCGCGGATTACGAAGGGATTCGCCAGAGCCTGTCGAACTCCGGAACCATCCACGTTCCCGACGCCGCCGCGCGCGCATCGGCCGTGGCCGCCGTTCAGCCCTACCTCGCGCTGTGGCCGGTCGCCCCATCTGGCTCCCCCGATGCGAACGGGGTGCAGAGCTTCAATGTGAACTTCCCCACGACTGCAAACGAAAACTACGTCATCGCGCGATTCGATCAGACGTTTTCCCTGAAAGACGTACTGGATGCAACCTATTTCTTCGATTCCGGACCGCAACAGCAGGCCGACCCGCTAGGCAACACGGTGCACTCGGTCTTCTCGCGGCGGCAGATGTTTGCCGCAGAAGAGACTCACATCTTCAGCGCATCGTTTACCAACAGTGTGCGCGGGGGCGTGAGCCACATAACCGGACTCATCAACGACCCCGTTTCGGGCGACAAGGTGGCCACGAATGCAGGCCTCGCCATCGCTCCCGGCGCTAAAGCGCCACCTCAGCTCCCCGTCCCAGGTTTGACGACTGCCTATGGGCTCGGCGGATTCAACAAGTTCAATCACGGGTGGTACTCGACGCAGCTGTACGACGACGCTCTGCTTACACGCGGGACCCATTCGATCAAGTTCGGCTTCGCCTACGAGAACATGCAGTACAACGTGCTCGAGCAGCTGAGCCCGAACGGGCGTATGAACACCTATCACAGTCTCGCCGGGTTCCTCGCCAACCAGCCGGATCAGCTCAACGCCGTCGCGGTCGGCGGCTCAACACAGGTCGACTTCCGCGAAAATCTGTTTGGCGTCTACGGTCAGGATGAGTGGAAGGTGACTCCGCACCTCACCGTTAACTATGGTGTGCGCTATGAAATGACGACGCGTCCCACCGATGCGAACAGCGTGCCCGCCTACACGGTCAATGGCTACACGGTCGCCAAAGCCGGCTTCCAGCAAATCTGGTCGCTGTCGAATTGCACGTCGAGCCCCACTGCGTGCGGTCCAGTGGGCACCAGCAGTCCAATCAATTCAAACCCCACCGTATGGAACTTCGAGCCTCGCATCGGCCTGGCGTGGGATGTTCTTGGAACCGGCAAGACTGTGGCGCACGCCGGCGCCGGTCTCTTCGACGTCCTGCCATTGCCTTACATCTTCGCGCTCAACACGGCGGCGACTGCGCCATTCCAGATCATCGGAGCTGACCCCAACGCAAGGCTGGGGACCGGCCAGACCGATCCCAATGTGAGCTTCAATGAACAGAAGATTCGCAATCGGTATATCGATCCGAATCCGCAGCGGGCCGCCGTTTACAACTGGAACGCCTTCCTGCAGCAGGATCTGAAAGGTGGATTCACGCTCATGGCGGGCTACGTCGGCTCGCGGTCCCTTCACCTTTCCGCGGCCGCCGATGACATCAATCTCGTGCAACCATCTCTGGTGGCGGGTGCTGGATACGTGTTCCCCTGCAACCCGGCTGCCCTGAGCGCGGGTCAGACCTGCGCAGACACGCAGACCGGGACCCGCATCGACCCCAACTGGGGCGGTGGCGCCGGGATTCGTCCTGTACTGTTCAACGGCGCCGCCTCCTATGAGGCCTTCGAAGCGCAGTTGCAGAGAAACGCCGCTGCTGGTGTGCGGGGACAGCTCTCCTACACCTACAGCACGTGCAACGATCTCAGTTCTGCGCCGGTGACCGGCGACACCTATCTCAACTCGATTGCCGTGCCCCTGCTTCTGGTCAAGGCTGCGCGGGTCGGCAATTGCGACTTCGATATCCGCCAGGTGACTTCGGCGAACATCATCTGGGATGTCCCGCGGCTCGGCCAGGCTCGTGGGGCGGCCAACACCCTGGTCAACGGATGGGAATTCGGCGGCATCGTTTCCTCGCTCACCGGAGCGCCCTTCACCGTCACCACCGGCGACGGCAACGATCCTCTGGGTACTGGATTCAACGGCGACTTCTCCATGGACTTCGCCAGCCTGCTGCCCGGCTGCAACCCTATTCACGGCGGCATCAATTATCTGAATACGAATTGCTTCACGCCGCCGTACGCCCCGGCAACTCTTGCCGCCGCGAGTGCGGCGAACCCTTTCGGCTGCGCTCCCAGCTCATTCCCTGCTTACGCCGGCAAGGCCGCACCTTCAGGAGATCAGTTCTGCTCGAATGTACTCGGGAACACCAGGCGGAATCAGTTTCATGGTCCCGGTCTCGCAACGGTGGACTTTTCCATCTTCAAGAACACGAAGATCCCGAGGATCTCGGAGACATTCAATCTGCAGATCCGCGGTGAGTTCTTCAATGTGCTCAACCACACCAACTTCCTGTCGCCGGGCTTTCTGAACACCTTTGGTCAGAACAACTCGGTGTACGACTTCGATGGCAGCACTCTGCCTACTGCCCTCAACCAGACCGCGACCACATCCCGGCAAATCCAGCTCGGCGCCAAGATCATCTGGTGATCGCCGCGGGATCCCCTGCGCCGGAAGGACGCGCTTCCTTCCGGCGCCATCCGCTGACAGATGCGAACGCCCAAAGTGTCCTGGTTGACTGACCCATGCAGATGCCACGCGAAACGACCGGCGAAACCGGCACGGTGAACCTAAAAGAAGTCGTTCCTGAAAGCATCGAGGTGCGTCCCGGCTGGGGCTTCGCGGTGGCCTCCGGAATTCTCGGCTGGGTGCTTGACGCCTTCGACTTTTTTGTCGTCATCTTTCTGCTCGACGCGCTGGCAGCGCGGCTTGCCGTCCCCAAAAACGCAATCGTCTGGACCATCACCATCACCCTGGCCATGAGGCCAGTGGGCGCTCTGTTCTTCGGCACCCTGGCCGACCGTATTGGGCGCCGCGTCCCGCTCATGCTTTGTGTCATCTGGTTCACCCTGGTGACTGTACTGAGCGGATACTCGCCGAATTACCCCTTCTTCGTCATTATGCGAGCGCTTTACGGGATCGGGATGGGCGGCTACTGGGGCATCGGCGCCTCATACGCCATGGAGGCGGCGCCGCGCAACAGACGCGGATTTTTCTCAGGATTGATTCAGGGAGGATATCCTTTTGGCTACCTGGTCGCGGCTCTGTGCATGCAAATACTGGTGCCGCGACACGGCTGGCAATGGATGTTTCTGGCGGGAATCCCGCCTGCGGTCCTGATCCTCGTCCTCACCGCGCTGGCGCCGGAGTCCGGAGCGTGGCGGCAGAATCACATGATGTCCGTTGGCCGGATACTGAATGCGCTCTGGCGGAACGGCCGCAGCTTCGCCTATCTGCTTCTGCTCATGGTTGTGATGTCGTGCCTTTCCCACGGCACCCAGGATCTCTATCCCGACTTTCTGAAGAGCAGTACGGTCCTCCGCGGTGCACACGTACTGGGAATGGAACCGCTCTTCGGCATCCCCATTGTGTACAACATCGGCGCCATCCTCGGGGCCATGTTGTTCGGATCGCTCTCCGAGCGCTTTGGCCGGCGTTACGTGATGATTGCCGCCCTCGTACTTTCTCTGCTCTCGATCCCTGCATGGGCCTTTGGCGCTACGCTTACGGTGCTTCTGCTTGGATCGTTTTTTATGCAGACCGGCGTCCAGGGGGCCTTCGGCGTGATCCCCGCACACCTCAACGAACTTTCGCCCGACGCCGTCCGCAGTCTGTTCCCGGGCTTTGTCTATCAGTTGGGAGTGCTCGTCGCCTCGCCAGCGGTGAGTTTCGAGTTCGCCCTCCGCAACCGGCTCGGTTATCCCTGGGCGCTCTCGCTGTTCGAAACTCTGGTGATCGTATCGCTGATCGTCATCTTCGCCCTTGGACCGGAAAAGAGGGGCAAAAGCTTCTACGAGTCGAAGTGAAGACAAGACGAAGCGCTGCCTTCCGTCGTGACGCCTGAAGGCCCCGAGCGTTCAGGGAAGCTTAAGGTCGGATGGATAATCTGCAAGTCTGGCTCCCCGACTCGCTCTGGACTTGAACAGGAACGGCGACAGCTTCGACATACGAGGATTCCTCCTTTTGCGGCGATTCGCTTTAAGCGGACTGATCGCGTTCTGCGCCTGTCTGGGATGGCCCGGTTCGGCTGCTGCACAGTCCGATCGCGCCATCCATGGCACGATTGTGGACAGCTCTGGAGCCGTGGTTGCCGATGTCCCCGTACAACTGCGGGACAATGGTGGGTCGATCGTCGCCAGGACGACCAGCTCCGCGAATGGCCAGTTCAGACTGTCCGGCCTGAGGAAACTGACCTATGTCATCGTCGTCGCGCCTCTTCGTGGGTTCGCCGCCTCGCGAACCGTTGTCGCTGTGAAATCGCCGGTCGAAGAAGTGGCAATCACGCTGCGGCCCCAGACGGCGGAGCAGACTGTCGTTGCAGGTCCGGGCCAGACAATTTCTCCCGACGCGGCATCGAACCTCGATGCCACGACTGTTTCGGGCGACAGCCTGCAGCACATGCCGGCATTCGATCAGGATTATGTCACGGCGCTGATGCCCTTTCTCGATCCCGCATCGGCCGCTTCCGATGGCGTAACCATCATGGTCAACGGCATCGAGATGAAAGCTTCCACCGTAACGCCGTCCGCGATCGCCGAGATCCGTATCAACGACGATCCGTACTCCGCGGAGTTCAGCAGGCCAGGACGGGGGCGTATCAATATCATCCCCAAACCGGGATCACCGGAGTTTCACGGCTCGCTTAATTTGATCGTGCGCGACGCAGTGTTCAATGCAAGCAACTATTTCTCGCCCGTTCGTCCGCCTGAGCAACGCCGCATCTACGAGGGCGACCTCACCGGCCCTCTCGGAACCGATCGACGTACCATGTTTGTCGGCTCAGGCAGCCGGCGCGAGGAGGACACCGATGCGGTCGTTCATGCCTTTGGGCCGAGCGGCCTCATCGCCGGCAACGTACCGGCACCGCAGCGCAATACACAGGTCTCGATGAGCGTGACGCACGACTTCTCGGATTCGCATCGCGCGTCACTTGGCTATAACTTCGAGTTGCAGCAGCTGACGAACAGCGGCGTCGGCGGCCTGGTGCTCGCAGAAGCGGGGGTGAATTCCATTTCGCGCGAAGACGACATCCTGTTCAGCGACCGCGTGATCTTCAGTCCGAGACTGTTCCATCAATTCCAGCTGGTGTTCGAAAAGGATGAAGATGTCTCAACCAGCGTCACAGTTGCTCCGTCGATTCAGGTGCAGGATGCTTTCACTGGCGGGGGCGCACAGGCAGATATCTCACGGACCGAGAACACAGTTCATATCTCGGATGCAGTCAGCTGGACGCGCGGCAAACACTACATCCGCTTCGGCGCAAACATTCCTCAGATCAGCCGCAGGGCTCTGGACGACCACACCAACCGGCTCGGGACCTTCGCGTTCAGTTCGCTGGCGGACTACCTCAACAACCAGCCCGATGTGTGGACCGCTCAGCAGGGGCCAGGGCGCGGACTCTACTGGATCAACGAATTGGGCGCGTTTGCACAAGACGAAATCACCGTCCGGCCCAACCTCCGCCTAACTCTTGGTTTGCGTTACCAATGGCAGACTTACATCTCCGACCGCGATAACTTCGCGCCTCGCGTTTCGCTTGCCTGGTCGGTGGGGCCTCGCACGGTCATTCGCACCGGTGCAGGAATGTTCTATGACCGAACCGGCGGCGATTACCCTGGCACCTTCAAGGAGCATAACGGGATCGTCCTGCACTCCGTTCAGGTGCTGCATCCGGGTTATCCGTCCGCACTGCCTCCAGGCATAAGCATCGCCGATCTGCCCACAAGTCTCGTGCGCGAGGCCGGGAACCTCCGCGCGCCCTACAAAGTCCAATATTCGGCAGACCTTGAAAGACAACTGAATAAGTCGTTCGCTTTCACGGTTGGCTACTCCGGAATTACCGGCGTTTCTACGTTTCGCTCGCGCGACGCCAACGCACCTGTCCCTCCGAGTTACACGTCGGTGCCCGATCCTTCCCTCGGATTTATTCAGCAGATCGAATCCGGCGGGCGTATGCTGTCGAAGTCCCTGGAGGTCACTTTCCGTGGTCGCGGGAACCGATGGTTCACCGGGCAGGCGAAGTACGTCCTGAGCCGCACGATGGATAACACCGGAGGTATCAACTGGTATCCACAGAATCAGTATCGTCCCAATGACGAATGGGCGAGATCGTCGATCGACCGCCTGCAGCGATTCAATCTCATCGGGCGCATCAATCCTGATCACTGGCTCACCGCCAGCATTTCCGCAACACTCTACTCTGCGGCACCTTATACGGAGACAGCCGGCGCCGATCTTTACAACACAGGGCTCAGCAACGCGCGCCCTTCTGGCGTGGCACGCAATACGCTCAAGGGCGGATCGACCACCGACTTCGACGTCCTCTGGGACCATGATGTCCGGCTGGGACATAAGGCGGGGCCAGAGAGCCGCGTTTTCAACTTCGGTGTATCAGCATTCAACATCATGAACCATCCGAACTTCGTTACTTACGCTGGCAGCGTGCGCTCCCCGCTGTTCGGTCAACCAACAACAGCACTGCCGGGGCGGCAATTGCAGATCGGACTACGCTACGAGTTTTGACCCATTAAGGTGAGGTCCGCGAAATCTACCTGTACAGCGCGCGTACTACCGCCCGACGGTTTCCTTCAGGCTGTGCTGATCCTCTGCGGCGACCGGCGACCAGACATGCTGCGACCAAAAGCTGCTGCCTGGGTTGTCTGGCCAGCTTACCGGGGGCGGCGCGGTTATTGGATGGGTTGTCCTGTCAACGCAGTGCCGCCCGGGTGTTTCTCGTGTCTACTGCCCGTGAGCCGCTGCTTCCTTCGCCAACAGTCTTCGAGCCTGAAGGTCTCCAGAACTGGCCTCTTTTTGAGTCTGGACCGGTGTCTCGGTGGCTTCCTTCATCATCGCCTGGGCTGTGCTGCTGAGGGTGACTTTATCTGCAGGCACCGACGTCGAGGAACCGGCTGCCGGCGTCGTCGAAGGAACTTGCGACGGGGACGAGGACTGAGCGGGTGGCGCGGTTTCCGCCACGTGCTGGGGCGAAACGCCAGGGATTGTGCTGATCATGGAATCTCCTCTTGTTGTATATCGGCAAGAGATGGTCTCTCTTTGCGGTATCGCCGGAAAATTCGCTCGCGGGCCAGTTGGCCGAAGGGATCCTCGCCTTCTTCGTTGGGTTCTGCTGCCGCTCCCGCCTGAGTTCTTCCGACTACGGGCTTTCGCTGGAGGGGAGGCAGCACCTGGGCTGAGGCGGACCGGGCAGGGATCCAGGCCAGGGAAATACCGAATACCAGAGCCAAGGCAGGGGAGAGGAAGACCTTCAGTGGAAGCACGGGACGGATCATGGCTGATCTCGCAAAACCAAGGACCAACGTCCGGGAACCTATGGGGTGCGGGACCGCCGAAACGATAGGACCGACTATATTAGCAATGTATTAACAATATGCAGGGACTCCCACACACAGATTGCTTCACAGTGGGCAACAGAAAGCTAAACTGCGGCAAAACGGCACAAATCTCCCTTCCTCCATTTCCACACCAATCCCTCGATTTGCACACAAATATTCCCCTCGACCGCAAGGGTTCGCGTGCCATAATCCTGACCAACGGGGAGAGAGATCTTCCTTAAGAAGAGAGCACGGGCCGCTGCATGATCGTCGGCAACGACGATCGGCTTCCGGGAAACCAGAGGCGTTCGGCGAGCCGGAAGCTTTGCAGAGATGGGCTCGATGGTGTCCGGTTCGGCGGATTCACACCCGCAGTTCGCGAGTACCCACGAGTACAGAGTCTGATCCGGTAGCCGAGGCCGGGTCTTCGGAAATTCGGTCAGAAAAGAGCGAGATTCCTCACGGGGTCTCGCCCTTTTCGCTTGCTCCCTGGGGGAACTCTCGTCCCACCTCAGCTACAACTCAGGTAACCGGTTCGGGGATACCCACTGCCGGGAAGTGGGATACCACGGTTACCAGCCGTTCTTTACAGTCGGAATCAACATTCAGCCAGAAGTGAGGGACGATCGGAGCGAGAAGCTCTTATTCGCCTCTCCTGCGAGCGCCCCTGGGGAGATCGCGGTACCTGGCATTCGGGCCTTTCTGCCTTGGTCTCTCGCGTGTTTTGCCCGGTTCCTTTGCGGGCAACTGCCAGAACGTAGAATCCTGACAACAAACCCCGCTGCCGGTGGTTGACGCGGCTGCGAATTGGCACCGGCGCCTGGTGCATGTTCGCCTGATCGCCCCTGGTTCGTCCCATCTCCCCATCCCGGAGCAGTCACATTACGCCCTGTTACTATATGGGTACACGTATCCGTCGATCCCACTCTTTCGTGATTGACAATAGATAACTTTGGGTACACTGACTCCCTTGTGGAAAAACACCAATGGAACGAAACGAACAACAGTACGCGCAAGACCTTCATAGCGGGCTGATCGCCCGTTTTTCTTCAATCTCGGAAAAGGCCAAAATCGCAAAGACCGGGGGCGGCGTCCAGTGGCGGTGTTCCGCCCAGCGCGGTTCCCGCTCCTGCTGGGTCGGGTGCTTCGAAGTCGGCGGCCCGGAATTCCTCACGTTCTTTGAAGAGGAGGGCAGGAAAATCGCCACCGGCCGCACCGGTTCTCAGCCTGAAACAATTGACGCGATCTGGACCTGGCTCGAGGGCGCTCCGCTCACGGCGATGTACGAACGCTTCGATTTTGTCGACTGGGAGAAGCGGAACCTGATGGGCGTCCGCGAAGAGGCTCTGCGGTCTCACCCCTCTCTCGGAACCGCGGCCCGCAACGAACTCACGGTCACGCCCTCCGGCGTCTCTCATCTCTGGTTTCATAACAACGCGCGCTCGGCTCACATCCACTTTGTCTCCCACCATCAGTCTCCCGAGGCCGTCTTTTACTGGGACGAATGCGAGCTGTTCCGCTTTGAGGCAAAAGATCATGCACCACTGGGAGGAGTCCTCTCCCGGTGGCTCGCCGACAACGCGCCCCCCTCCGCGCTGCGCCGGGAATTTCCCTGGCTTGAGATCGGCCTGCTGGGGGACTTCTACGAAAGAGGCAATCCCGTCGAAGGCGAATTCCTCGAGAGCTGGAATCAGATGGAGGGCGTCTACGAAGGTTCGCGCTTTCCTCCCCGTACTCTGGTGCTTCCCTTCATCGCGGAACTGCGCCGCGCGGGCTACGACAGGAAACTTCGCGCCGGTCAGTCGATCGGGTCGCTCATTGTCTCCCGCTCGCGCCGGCCGCGGGTTCGCCCCGAGCAGCCCGTCGTCTCCTTTCAGTTCCACGAAAACACCATGGAGCTGTACGCGCGCGACCAAAGGGAAGAACGTCTCCACGACATTCCCATCGCCATGTCGGATACCGTGGAGCGCGTACTCCGCAGCCTGACCGAGCAGCCCATCGATTAAGCGCCGGCGCGCGCTCCGCGCCGCGGCCTGAACCTCGGCCCTTGACGTCCTCCTGGATCGGCAGCATCTTTCTCCCGCTGCCGATCCCGCTCTCCGTCAGTATTCCCTCGTCCCGCATGGTGAGATTCACTCTCTCTGCTTCCACCCAATATTTGTTGCCGTCGCGGACTATACTGGCGTCTGCTGTTTGCTCGCAGGAGAAATGATGCTGGCTTCTCGTCGTCGTTTCCTGGGCGGCCTCGCCGCAGCAGGCGCGCTTTCTGCTCTTCCCTCTTCCAAACTCCTCGCCTCCGTTTCTTCCAACTGCCCCTTCCGCCTCTCCGTCATCAACGACGAAATCTCCCAGGACTTCGACCACGCCTGCTCCGTTGCCGCCAACGACTTCGGTCTCCACTGGATCGAGTTGCGCGCCATGTGGAACAAGAACGTCACCGAACTTGATTCCAGCCAGATCGCCGAGGCCAATCGCATTCTGAAAAAGTACAACCTCCGCGTGACCGACATCGCCAGCCCGCTCTACAAAGTCGACTGGCCCGGCGCGCCGCGCAAAAAGACGCAGGAGCGCGATCAGTTTCACGCCGCCGACGACTTTGCGAAGCAGGATCCACTCCTCGAACACTGCATCGAACTCACCCGCGCCTTCTCCACCGATCGCATCCGCTGCTTCGACTTCTGGCGCATCGACGATCAGGCTCCTTATCGCGACGCCATTAACGAGAGGCTTCGCAAGGCCGCGGAAACCTGCGCGAAGAGCGCCGTCATCCTCGTGCTCGAAAACGAAATGTCCTGCAACACCGGCACCGGTGAAGAAGCCGCCGCCGTTCTTAAAGCAATACCCAACAAAAACTTCATGCTCAACTGGGACCCCGGCAACGCCGGCACCTTCGCCAACGAAGTTCCTTACCCGACGGCCTACAATCTCCTTCCCAAAGAGCGCATCGGCCACTGTCACGCGAAGAACGTCACGCGCCAGCCGGGCGGGAAATATCAGTGGGAGCCGGTCGGCACGGGCGTCGTGGACTGGGTCGGCCAGCTTCGGGCTCTGCGCAAAGATGGCTACCACTACGCGGTCAGCCTTGAAACCCACTGGCGGGGCGCAGGAACCCCGGAAGCCTCGTCGCGCAAAAGCATGGCCGACCTGAAAAAGGCCCTGGCCGAATCCGGCGCAAGCTGCTGACCCTATCGAGTTCTTTTTCGAACGGAGACACAATGATCACTCGTCGCGAATTTCTGGACACCATGGCGGTTGGCACGGCCGGCCTCGCCGTCGGAGCTACCGCACGAAGTTACGCTCAGATTCTGGGCGCCAACGAACGTCTCAACTTCGCCATCATCGGTCTCCATAGCCGCGCCTATGCTCACCTCTCTGCGCTCGCGGCCAACAACAAGACTTCTCACGTCGGATACATCTGCGACGTTGAGAGCACCTTCATGGACAAGTTTGGCGCCGAGGCGCAAAAGGAGCTCGGCTACGCCCCGCAGACCGAAGGCGACTTCCGCAAGCTTCTCGAGCGCAAAGATATCGACGCCATCTCCATCGCCACGCCCGACCACTGGCACGCGCCTATGGCCATCGCCGGCGTCGAAGCCGGCAAGCATGTGTACGTCGAGAAGCCCTGCAGCCACAACCCCGCTGAGGGCGCGCTGCTGATCGCCGTCCAAAAGAAATACGGCAAGCTGGTGCAGATGGGCACGCAGCAAAGGTCGTCGCCCCACACTATCGAGATCGTCCAGAAGATTCACGATGGGCTGATCGGACGCGCGTACTACGCCTACGCGTGGTATGTGAACACGCGCAAGTCCATCGGCGTCGGCAAAGACGCGCCCGTTCCCTCCACGCTGAACTGGGATCTCTGGCAGGGCCCTGCGCCGCGCCGCCCCTATAAGGACAACGTCCAGCCCTACAACTGGCACTGGTTCCGCATCTGGGGCACCGGCGAGACCCTCAACAACGGCACCCACGAAGTCGACGTCTGCCGCTGGGCGCTTGGGGTCGACTATCCCAACCGCATCACCGCCGCCGGCGGCCGCTACCACTACAAGGATGACTGGCAGTTTTACGACACCCTTGTCACGAACTTCGAATACGCCGACAAGATGATCGCGTGGGACTGCCGCTGCTGCAACGGCATGCGCATCTACGGCCGCGATCGCGGCGCCACCATCATGGGCACCACTGGTTCGGTGCTCGTCGATCGCGACGGCTACGAAGTCTACGATCTCAGCGGCCACAAGACCGATGAGTTTCGCATGAAGAAAGACGCCACCTCATCCGCCGACCTGGTCGGCCGCGATTCGATGACGAACGACCACTTCGCCAACTTCATCGCCGGAGTCACGCATGGCGAGAAGCTCCGCTCTCCGGTCGAAATCGGCAACGTCGCCGTCACGATGCTGCAGCTTTCGAACGTCGCCTGGGAAGTTCAGCGCGAGCTGAAACTTGACCCTGCCGACGGCAAGATTCTCGGCGACCCCGAAGCCATGAAAGGCTGGGGCCGCGAATATGAAAAAGGATGGGAACCGCATCTGTGAGCGAGTCCATGAAAACAAATCTGAAAACGAATCTCTCTCGTCGCGATCTCCTTCGCACCGCCGCCCTTGCCTCGGCTGCCACCCTCGTTCCCGCCTCCACCTTCGCCGATCCGGCACCACCCGCCGCCGAAGAATCTCCGGTGCGCCTTGGCCTCGCCAGCTACACCTTCCGCAACTTCACCCGCGCCCAGATGATCGGCTTCATGAAGGAGCTGCGCCTCACCGAGCTCAACGCCAAGGACGCGAAGGACCATCTCCCCATGGACCCGACCGCCGAGGCCCAGGCCCTTGCCGACTACACCGCCGCCGGCATCCATCTCCATGCTGCTGGCACCATCTACTTCCGCGAAGCCGCCGAGGACGATATCCGCAGCAAGTTCGAATACGTCAAGCGTGCCGGCATCAAGGTCATCGTGGCCGGCGATCCGACGCCTGAAACCCTGCCGCGCATTGAGAAGTTCGTGAAGGAATACGACATCCGCCTCGCCATCCACAACCATGGCCCTGAGGACAAGCTCTGGCCCTCGCCCCTCGACATTCTGAAGGACATCAAAGGCATGGACCCGCGCATCGGCTGCTGTATCGATGTAGGACATACGGTCCGTGCCGGCACCGATGTCGTCGATGCGATTCATCAGGTTGGTCCGCGACTCTTCAACATGCACATGAAGGATCTGACCGATTTCCACGATAAGGGGAGCCAGGTCGCTGTCGGCGATGGCAAAATGCCCATCCGCGCCATCTTTGAGGCACTCATCCGGCAAAAGTACGAGGGCTTCGTCGATCTCGAATACGAGGTTCATGCCGACGATCCGATGCCCGGTGTCTCAAAGAGCTACGCGTACATGCGCGGGGTTCTTGCCGGCATGGACTACACGGCGTAAAGCCCTCGGCCCCCGCCGATTTCCGCTCGTACCTGCCACGCCGGGCGGGTGGGCTAACCTGCGTACCGTTACCGACGGCACCCCAGCTCTGGCTTCCTGTGGATCAAATTCGCAACACTCTGCCGTTTCAAAGACATATACTCGCTACCGTTCCTGCCGATAGAGGCTGCAGGAGCACGCGAAAAGACCACGCGCCAGGATGCAGGAATGAAGGCAGTCTCGGGTATCGCCGGCAGTGGCCGCTCGTGTGCTTGCGGACCCTTTCCCGTGTTCCCCATCGTTTCGCTCCTGACCCTGCTGCTGCTGAGCTCATCGCTTGCCTGCGCCGCCACTCTGCCGACTCTCCTCACTGCCCGCCAGGCTCATACCTTATCCGCAGCGGAAGCCGTCCGCCGATACCCCATCCATCTCCCTCGCGCCCAGGTTACGTACTACCAGGCCGACCTGGGACTCCTCTTCCTGTGCGACTCCACCGACGGCATCTACGCCGACATGTGGGGTCTCCCCGATCTGCACCTCATGGCCGGCGATATTGTGAGCGTGGACGGCGTGAGTGGACCAGGGAAATTCACTTCCGTCATCCTTGAGGCGCACGTTCGCCTGCTTGGGCGCGCTCCTCTCCCGGACCCTGGCGTTGTCAGCCTCGATCGCGTCCTCTCCGGTGCAGTCGACTCCAGGTGGATTGCGGTTCGCGGCATTGTGCGATCCGTGCGGCCTGCCGGGGACGACGAGACCGCCGTCACCGTCGCATCCGGGCCCGATCGAATTGAGGTCATCACCCCGCGTACCGCCGCCATTCCCGTCGGCCTCATCGACGCCGGAGTCAGCATTCGCGCCGCCGCGGGCGCTCATTTCAACGACAGAAATCAGCTCATCGGCACCTTCCTTTTCATGCCCGACTTCTCCTTCCTGCGCGTCGAGGTACCTGCCGTCGATCCCTTCTCGCTCTCCCTTCGCCGTGTGGAAGATGTCATGCGCCCCATCCGGCGTGGGCCCGGCCACCGGGTCCGCGTGCGTGGCGTCGTCACCTCCACGTGGGGAACCCGGCATTTCTCTCTCATGGGCCCTGAACACGGCATCTTCGTCACCACCCTCGATCCGGTTGCGGTGAACACAGGCGATGTGCTCGACGTCGCCGGCTTTCCTTCCATCGGGGACTACACAGCGATCCTGGATAACTCGTTCGTGCGCCGCCTCGGGTCCTCTCCGCCCCCGCCGCCGGTGCGCCTCACCGCGTCTGAAGCCCTCTCCGGAGCTCACGACGCGGAATCCATCGAGGTCGACGGTCTGTACCTCGATCACACTCACGAAGACACCGGCATCCCCAACCTGCTGCTGAGCTCCGGAGGCGTTTCCTTCCTCGCCCTGCTGCCTCCGGACAGCCCGCACGAAGTCCTCGAGCGGCTGTCGCCCGGCAGCCGCGTGCGGATTCGCGGCATCTGCGTCATTCACGCCGCCGACGACAAGACGCCCAGGGAACTCAACGTCCTCCTGCAGTCGGCGGCGGATATTGTCATCCTGCAGCGCCCCTCCTGGTGGACGACCGGACACACCCTGCTGGTCGCACTGGTTCTGTGGACTCCGATTCTGATCGTTGCCGCGTGGAACTTCGTCCTGCGGCGCCAGGTACGCCGGCACACCCGCACCATTCGCGAACAGCTCTGCGAAGCCGACGCCCTCCGTTTGCAGGCCGAAGCCGCGCATCAGGAGAAAAGCGATTCCCTCGCCAGCGTCCTCTCCCTGCAGCGCGATCTGCTCGAAGCCCAGGAGAAACTTCGCTACCAGGCCACCCATGACGCGCTCACTGGTTTATGGAACCGCCGCGCTCTGCTGGAGCTTCTGGAAAAAGAAATCGAGCGCTGCTGCCGCACAGACTCCTCCATGGGCATCCTCATGCTCGATGTCGATCACTTCAAGCCCGTCAACGACAGCTTCGGCCACCTGGTCGGCGACCAGGTCATGAAGGAGATCGCTCTCCGCATCGCCCATGCCACCCGCGGCTACGACCTTTCCGGCCGTTACGGTGGAGAGGAATTTCTGGTCCTTCTGCCGGGATGCAATCGGGAGCAAACTGAAGCCGGCGCCGAACGCATTCGCTTCGCGATCGGCTCGCGCCCCATTCAGGTTGCGGACTTGTCGATCTCCCTCACCGTGAGCATCGGCGCCACCGTCGCTCCGGAATGCGCAGACACGGAGACGGAAATCCTCAGCCTCGCCGATTTGGCTCTTTACGATGCGAAGAGTGCGGGGCGCAACCGGACCGTCCTGCGCATGGATCCGGAAGAGATACCCATGGTTGTTAAGTGAGTTTCATCGGCCGCGGCAGCAGCCATGTCTTGATCCACCGCTGCGCCGGCCGCTCAATCCACTTCATGGCCAGCACCGCTGCCGTCACGAGCAATCCGTAACTCAGCCAGGGATCGAACTTCGCCAGCCCGAGGCGGCCCAGGATGTTCGAGTCATGGATCATATTCCACAAATTAAAGTGCAGAATATACAGGCAATAGCTGGCCTGTCCGACGGCCACAAACGGAAAGAACCCAAAGAAGCTCGCAATTGGATTCTTCCCGGCCAGCCCCAGTACCGCCAAGGCAAACAGCGGCATCATCAGCCCGTCGTGCATCATCGCGTACGGGAACAGATCCCCGAAGTACAGCATGGTGTAGATTCCCGCCATCCCCAGAGCGCCAAACAACAGCCGCTTGCGCGCCGTGCGCGGGATCAGCGCGTCCAGATCCGCCAGCACAATCCCGAACAAAAACGATGGGATATGCGGCGGAGGCGAAAATTTCAGCGCGCGCATCCAGAACGCGTCCGTGTAGCGCCCCGGATGGGGGTCGCCATCCGGATGCAGTCCCATGTAGAGCCCTGGCAGCACCATCCCCAGGCACCACAGCCCGAGCAGGATTGCCACCAGCGCCCCGGGCCTCTTCGGACGCCTCCACAGAATCACCAGGGGGAAGATCAGATAGAAGAAAGCCTCGGTGCACATCGTCCACGCCGGCGTGTTCCAGAAGGTCGAGAGCGACGGGCTCCAGCCCTGCAGCAGCATCGGCGTCAGCAGCACGCCCCAGGCAAACTGGGTGTGGCTGCGCGCATGCCATTCCTGTATCAGCATGCCCAGCGAAATCAGCAGCGCGAACAGATAGATCGGATACAGCCGCGAAACGCGCGCGACCCAGAAATTCCGCGTGCTTAGCTGCCCCTTCTGCGCCTTGTCGGAGTAGTTGTAGGCCAGCACGAAACCTGACAGCAGCAGAAAGAAGCTCACCGACGTGAACCCGTTGTCCACCACCGGTGCAAACGGCCCAAACCACTTCGGATTCGAAAAGTGGAAGAAGACAATATTCAGAGCCGCGAAGGCGCGCAACCCCGTTAACGCCGGCAGGCGCTCCTTCTTCGACTTCACCACTTCCGGCTTGCGTGCCGGTGCCGGTCGTGGGGGAACCGGATCCCAGTTGGGAACCGGTACGACCTGGATTTGTGCGCTCAGGCAGTCACCAGTGAGCCGACCTTCTCCCCGGAAATAACCCGGCGGATATTGCCCGGCTGATTCAGATTGAAGATGATCATGGGCAGATTATTGTCCTTACACAGACTCACTGCCGTGGTATCCATCACCTTTAACCCCAATCGCAGGATTTCCATGTAGGTAATCTGGTCAAATTTCACTGCGTCCGTTTGGATGACCGGGTCGGCATCGTAGATGCCCTCCACTTTGGTCGCTTTAAGTAATACATCTGCTTTGATTTCCATCGCCCGCAGGGATGCTGCCGTATCGGTGGAGAAATACGGATTCCCCGTGCCGGCCGCAAAAATCACAACCCTTCCCTTTTCCAGATGCCGAATCGCCCGCCGGCGGATATACGGCTCGCACACCTGATTCATTTCGATCGCCGACATCACCCGGCAAAACACGTCCCGCTTCTCCATCGCATCCTGGATCGCCAGGGCGTTGATCACCGTCGCGAGCATGCCCATGTTGTCGGCCGAAACGCGGTCCATTTCTTTGGCCTGCTGCGCCACGCCGCGAAAGAAATTGCCGCCGCCCACCACGATGGCGATTTCCACGCCCATCTGGTGAACTTCGGCCAATTCTCCGGCAATTTCGTGGATACGAATCGGATCGACACCGAAGCCCTTGCCAGCCGCCAAAGCCTCGCCCGAAAGCTTGAGAACCACCCGTTTGTACATGCCAAAGGCAGTATCGCACGCCTGCCAGAAGAGGACGAAGTGACCCAAATGACCCGTTCTCCACCATGCCGGCTGCCGGCGTCGTGGGGTTAGCTACAGGCTGCCTTCAGTCCGGCTTCTCCGTCCCGTAATCGTGCCGTTTCGCACTGCCCTCCGGATCGCGAATCCAGTGCTTCAGCCGGTCGGCATTCACTTCGACACGGACAACATCCAGTTCGCCGTGCTCGTAATCCACGATGAGCATCCGCATCTCGTGCCCGTCCGGCTGTGCGTAGATCAGGTTCAGCTCGCCGTTCCGCTCTCGATTCGCAACAAAGCGCTGCCACTCGCCGCCCAGGCTGTCGTTCACCAGCTTGTCCAGGTCGGCCGAATCGGCGGGCCCGACAAAATGATCGAACTCGGCAATCTTCAACCCTTTCACGCCGCCGCCCGTCGCGACCCATCCACAGAAGCTCACCAGCCCCATCATCGGAATGTGCTCCGGGCGCGCATCGTAGCGATGCTCAACGGCAGAAACGACCGCATCGAAGTCATGATTGCCAGCCGCCCGCACCGTCAACGGGAGCACGACCGCCACTCCCACCGTGAGAAGAACTCCGCCCACGACGAACTTCGTCATGCTCATGGCTGATCCTCCTTCTGCGACTTTGTCTCGGGCTTCTGCGCCTTCTCCTCGGCCTTCTTCTTCGCCTTGTCTTTCTCCTTCACGCTCATCTCATAGGTGCCGGCCGGAATCCCGAAGTTCCCGCTCAGGTCCTTCAGATCCTCTGGCCGAATCGGCCCCGAAATGTAAACGAAGTTCAGTTCCTTCGACTCCGCGTCCAGAATGAACATCCCCTGCACCTCGTCGTTGACCAGCTTCATATAGATGTCGGCGTCGTCGGAGCCCTCGCGGGACCGCGTCTTCACCAGCGTCGTCCACTCCGGTGTGTCGAACTGCCTCCGGATCGCATCCAGATCCGCAGCGGTGTACTGCCCCGGCTTGTCGAACTCGTAGCTGCGCACATAGACGCCGTTCAATTTTTCGACAATGCGCTTTCCATCCGCATCGTCCTTGTCGTTCATGAAGCGGCTGGCGAACGCAAGCATCTTCCGGTCGAGCGACACCTCGGTATAGTTCGCTGCGCGGTCGGCCAACTGCTTCTGCAGCGTCACCGGAAACGGCGCCTGCGACGACTGCGCCACCGCCGGCGCTCCCAGAGCGGCAATCGCCGCCGCCATCCAAAACGCATTTCTGACTGATGCCCATCTCATAACGGTCCCCTCTCGTCTCCTGATCCCTGCTACTGTTCGTCTCGCTCCAATACCGTGCGGTCCGCGCCCTTCTGGCTCAACCTGTGCTGTTCGCTGCCCGCGCTTACCTTTTGCTGTACGTCGCGCAGCGTCGATCCCGTGATGTGCAGCGCCAGCAGCACCTGCGCCCGCGCCCGTTCGCCTTCGAGACGCTGCTGTCGCTCGCGCTCCAGTCCGCCGACCACCATTCCCACCACCAGCAAAGCCGCTACGGCCCACTGCCAAACGGGCGTTCGGAAACCGATCCATCCCCGCCTCCCCGGCCTCTTCGGCACCCGCGCCATCACGCGATCCGCAAAGCCCTCCGGGGCCGAGCGCACCTGCAACTGCTCCCGCAACTCAAGCTCGAAATCGTCTCTCGGTTCAACCACGGCTATACTCCTTCAGCGTCCGATCCGCCTTCGCGCGCAGCATCTTCACCGCCCGTTGCAGATAACTCCTCACCGTCGCCAGCGGCATCTTCAGTTCCAGCGCAATGTCCTCCGGCTCCAGGTCCTCCTGATACCGCAGCACCATCACCGCTCTCTGCGGAGGAGGCAGCGTCAGCAGCAACTGCTCCACGCGATTCATCAGCGGCAAAAAGTCCCTTACCACGGGGCGCAGCGCCATCCCGTCCTGATACTCCTCCGCCGCAGCATCTCCCCTTGCCGCCCGCCTGCGCAGCGCATCCGTAGCTCGATGGCACACCACTCGCCGCAGCCAGGCGGTCACATGCTGCTCGCTCTCGAGACGCGGCCAAATGCGATGCAGTTCCAGAAACACATCCTGCGCCACTTCCTCCGCCGCCCCGCTCTCCCCCACAATCCGGAACGCGATCGAGAAGACCCGCCCTTGATGGCGCTCCACGGCGGCTCGAAATGTCTCCGGCGACTGGTCCAACGGGCCTGCCCTCGATCGCTGTATCCCCATATACGCAAATCGCCGTCCCGGATAATGCAAAATCCGCAGGAATATTCAGTTTTTTTGAAAATTGGTTTCGCGAACCACGCCCGCCGAGCCGGCTACCGTCCGCCCTTCGCGGCTTCGCTGCCGGCCGTGATTCCCAGCGCGAAGTCCGAATTATCCGAACTACGGCTCATCACGGGATGCTGTCCCACATTGTCTCCACCCGCTTTGGCATCGGCCGCCACACGGTCCGAGACTTCCTTCGCCACCGTCGCATACACCGCGCTCATCGGATCCATCCCGTGATTGGCCTTGATCGCCTGCAGCAAGTAATACGTGAAGTAGCCATGATGCAGCTGGTCGCTCTCCAGCGACTCTTCATCCGACCGTGCGGCCGCGATCACGATCCGTCCTGTGCCTTCGGCCATCCGATCCAGCGTCGCCGCCCCCGGCGCGGCATTGGCCACGCCCTTCCCCATCAGCTTCGACGCGTTCGTTACCGCGCCGCCGCTGTAGCACGTGTCCAGGATCACCGCCGTCCGTAGAGCCTTCATGCGCGTGGCCACCGCATTCGCCAGCTCCACCATCGGCAGGGCAGTCGCATAGAGCGCGTCCTGGTCGGGATTGTCGGTGTCTTTGATTTCCGTGTCATAGGTGACGATGTAATTCGCGCCGCCTGCCGAATCCAGGGTCCGGGGCGATCCGTGCGTCGCCACATAGATCACCACCAGATCGTTGGGCTGCGCGCGCCGCGCGATCCAGTTCAGTTGCTCCTTAATGTTCTTCGTGGTCGCCTGATCGTCGGTCAGCACACGCACGTTGTCCGGCGGAAACCGGCCGATCGTCGCGTCCTTCAGCTCTGCGGCAAACGCCGACGCATCCTGGGTCGTGTAGTTCAGCACCGGAACCGCGCGATCCGCAAAACGGCTGATCCCCACCACCAGAGCCCACTTGTTCTGCACCGGGCCCGCTACAGCAGGCGTGCTGGGCGGCGGCTCACCCGACTGAGGAGCCCGGGCAGTGAGCGCCCGGCTGTGCGTTGGGGTGGCGAGGACAAAGGGATTCAGCCCTTCCTGCATCGCCTCGGAACCGAACATCTTCGCCTTGCTCAGCGAGTATTGCGCCAACCGCGCATCGCCAAGCCGCTCCTCGATGAGGCTACGGTAATACCAGGCATCGCCCAGCTCGGTACAGGTGGCAACCGCATGCTTCAGCAGCTCCAGCGAGTCCTCGAACGCATCGTTGTCGCTGGTCGGCCTCACCCGCTCCAGCGCCTGCGCAACCAGGTCCTTCCCCGCGCCGCAGCGGTCGTCGTCGCCTCGCGCGCCGGCGCAGCATCCGGCAACCAGCAGAGCCACTGCGATCGCAACTCGCGCCCGCATCGCTGTCAGTTCCCGCTCGCCAGCTCGTGCGCCCAGCGAACCTTCATGGCGCTCACCACCGCCGGGCTTACCCCGCTCGCCTCCAGGCGCCGCCGTGCATCCGAACTGAGATCGAAATCCACCGCCTTCGCGGTCTTCACAGTCTCCATGATCGTGTCATCGGCTACGCCGGCCTTCACCATCGCGATGATCTGCGCGTTGGTCAGCGCTTTAGGCGAGTTGGCTGACTGAGTCGCCCCACTGTGCGGCGTCGCTACATGATGAGTCGCAACCGGCTTGGGCTTTAACGCGGCCGACGCTGGTTTCGATTCCGGCGCGACCGGGTCCGGCTTGGGCGCAGGAGGAGGATTCGCCGCCACTACTACCACCGGCGGCGGGGCATTCTTCTCCTGTTCCAGCTTGCGGTAGTGCATAATCGCCGTCTCGATGCGCCTCTGCGGTCCCAAAAAGTATTTCTCGCTCGGCTTCGCATCGATCGCCTTGCCGTAACTGATCGCCGCCTCCTGCAGAAACTTCATTGCCGATTTCGAATCGCCGGCCGCGTATCCAAGGGCCTCATTGGCTACGCCGATGTCGTATAGCCGGTACGAATCCTCGTCGTGCTTCGAGAGCGGCTGGGCCGTTTCGAACGTCTCCAGAGCCCGCTCCCACAACCCCGCCTCGGCAGCCTTATCTCCCTCGTCAATCGGTCCTTTGCTTTTCGCCAGAAATACCTCGATGGTTTCCTTTGTGTTCACGACGTTCTCGGCGATGCGATGCACCGCCGAATCCAGCAGCAGCGATCGCAGCTCCGGCCCGGTCGGCGCCTGATCTTCCTGGTCGTCGTTGCCCTTGCCTCCCTTGATCCGATGCCACGAGTTGTGCAGCCCTCCCATGATGCCGTGCGAGACGTTGTTGCCTGCGCTGTCGAATTGCTGATCGTAGTTCACCTGCACGTTATCCGATCCCAGCACCCGGCCGTCGCGCGTCTTAGCCTGGAACGACACGTCGAGGTGACCGGTGATTCGAATGTTCACTGCAGGTTGCTGATTCCCAATTGCCGGCTGCTTGATAAAGATCGGCGCCGGATGATCGTAATTCGTGATCTGGCAGTTGATGGTCACTTCCGGATTGTTTTCGTCATCCTGCAGCTGCGGATTGTCCTTCAGCAGCTCTGTCCCCAGTTGCATCTGCAGATCGTTCGCCAAATCCGTCTCGTCGGCTTTGCCGGTTACGCGGACCCGGATGGTGTTTCCGGGCAAGTGATACAACGCCGGCAGCTTCCGCTCCAGATTCACCTTCGTCTTTGCCATTCCAAAGTTCTGCGCCTGGACCGGCAGCGTCATCGCCGCCATCGCCAGGGCTGCCGCAGCCGCGGTACCACGCACTGTCATTGCTCTCTCCACCGGTTGTAACGCCCCGAGGTCTTACCGGGGCTCTTCACTGCTCTGCGGTTCATTTCCGCCGTCCTGCGGATTGACCTTCTGCGGGTTCGTCGTCATCGGCGCCCGAATCCCTCCTCTTCATCCAACGGCTGCGGCCACAACTCCACCAACCGCCCGAACCCCTCTTAAAGCCGACTCGCCGGCGGGGGTCCATCCGTTTTACCTGGGAAGGGGACCCCATCATAGCAATTTCCCTACGGCTTCAGACACGCTTTTCTTCGTGGCCTGCTTTTGCAGCCACGCCCTTGAATTCTCACGCGGTCCCGGCGGCAGACGCGAAAAGGCGCGACCGGAAAAACCGATCGCGCCGAATAGCCGCTGAGTGATTGAAGGTTTTAGTCTTACCTGAAGAGCGATCGCACCTCATCGCCCAGGTAACAAGTAACGCACGTAATCACTTATCAACCTTTTGGGTTACTCCAGGCCGCCCGCGCGCCGCAGTGTCGCAATATCCAGCTTCGTCATCTGGAGCATCGCCTGCATTGCGCGCTTCGCGCCTTCCGCGTCCTTTCCCTGCAGCAGCTCGCCGATGTTCGCCGGCGTCACCTGCCACGACAGGCCGAATTTGTCCTTGACCCATCCGCACTGCACTTCGCCGCCGCCCGCGGACAGCTTCTCCCACATCTCGTCGATCTCCGCCTGCGTGTCGCACGGAATCACAAAGGAAATCGATTCGTTGAATTTGAAGTGCGGACCACCGTTCAGCGCTACAAACTCGATGTCGCCGATCGTAAACGTCGCCGTCATTGCCGAGCCCGGCTTCCCCGGCCCGCCTTCCGGGTACCTCGTCACCGCACCGGCCTTCGCATTCCTGAAGACGGAGACGTAGAACTGCACGGCCTCCTCTGCGTTATCGTCGAACCACAAAAACGGCTGGATCGGGTGCATATACTCCTCCTCTGCTGCTGCCTACTGGCGCCGAAGGCGCGTCTGCCTGGACGGCCAGTCCCGGCCAGCACCCCCCGGCGATGGCTCCGATCACCAGCAGCGGTTCCTTCCCCGTTGCCACGGGTTCCGGCAGCGGATCGTCCGGGGAATCGTGCGACAAATCCTCCTGGCACGCAAAGAAACGCAGAAACGGCCGCCGCTTCTTCGTGTCGTGGTCGCGAATCGTCCCCCGCAGGACTGGATACCGTGCCTCGAGCGCATCCAGCACCCGCCGCAGCGTCACCGGCTCCGCGACCTCCACCGTCACTTCGCTGGTCACTTGCGCCAGCACCCGCAGATGATGCGGCAACTCCACCCGGATCATGACAACGTTTGGACCTCCACCGACAGGACCGCTGGCAAATCGCGCACGATCGGCTTCCAGTTGTCGCCCGCATCTGGCGAAACATACACCTGTCCGCCCGTCGTGCCGAAATACACGCCGCACTTGTCCAGCGAATCGACGGCCATGGCATCGCGCAGCACGTTCACGTAGCAGTTCTGCTGCGGAAGCCCGCTCGTCATCGCTTCCCACTCGTTGCCGCCCGTCTTGCTGCGCCACACCTGCAGCTTGCCGTCCAGCGGATAGTGCTCGGAGTCGCTCTTGATCGGCGCGACGAAGATCGTCTCCGGCTCGTGCGCGTGCACGTCGATCGCGAACCCGAAATCGGTCGGCAGATTTCCGCTCACCTCACGCCACGAATCGCCCGCATCGTCGCTGCGCATCACGTCCCAGTGCTTCTGCATGAACAGCACACCGGGCCGCCGCGGATTCATCGCGATGTGGTGCACGCAATGGCCGACCTCGGCATCCTGATCGGGAATGAACTGCGAGCGCAGTCCCTTGTTGATCGGCTTCCACGTCTTGCCGCCGTCATCGGTGCGAAACGCCCCGGCTGCCGAGATCGCAATATAGATCCGGTTCGGATCCTTTGGGTCCAGCACGATCGTGTGCAGACACATCCCGCCTGCGCCCGGCTGCCACTGCGGCCCTGTGCCGTGCCCGCGCAGCCCAGGGAGTTCCTGCCATGAATGCGCGCCGTCCTTCGAGTGGAAAATCGCCGCATCCTCCACGCCCGCATACACCGCCTCGGCGTCGTTCAGCGACGGCTCCAGATGCCACACCCGCTTGAACTCCCACGGGTGTTGCGTGCCGTCATAGAACTGATGCGTCGTCAGCGGCTTTCCTGTTTCCGACGACGTGTCATAAACGAACCGGTTCGATTCACCCATCGGCCAGCCCTGCGGGCTCTTCTGGATGCCGCCGCCCGGCGCTGCCCAGGTCTTCCCCCCGTCATCGGACCGCTGGATTACCTGGCCGGACCAGCCGCTGGTCTGCGACACGTAAATCCGGTCCGGGTTTACCGGCGATCCCTTCATGTGGTAAATCTCCCAACCTGCGAAGAACGGACCGCTGACTTCCCAGTTCTCGCGCTTGCCGTCCGCCGTCAGAATGAACGCGCCCTTCTTCGTTCCCACCAGTACTCGCACCTGGGTCATGCTCGCTCCTCGAATTTAGTTTTTCTGTCGCCGCGGGCAACGATCGTTTTCTGCGATCGCTGCCCACTGCCTTCCCTATTCCCTATTGGCTATTCCCTGCTCTTCTCACGCCGCCGCGTACATCGGCATCGACACATTGATCATCCACGGCGTGCCGAATCGATCGGTCAGCTGCCCGTATCGCTTCGCCCAAAACGTCTCCTGGATCGGCATCTTCACATCGCCGCCCTCCGCCAGCTCGCGGAAAATCCTCTCCGCGGTGTCTACATCGTCCGCTTCCAGACAAATCGACAACCCCTGCGCCTGCTGGAAGTATTCCGGCGGCGCATCGCAACCGAGAAGGATCTGGTCGCCGATGTCCAGCCGCACGTGCATCACCTTCTTCGCCAACTCGGGATACTTCGCCGCCATCGGGCTGTCCCCGAAGTAGAACATCCCCGTCATCTTCCCGCCCAAAACCCGCTCGTAGATTTTGAACGCCTCTTCGCACTTCCCGTTGAAATTCAGATACGGTGTCACCTTCATCGCCCTCTCCTTTTTGTCCCTGAAATTGAACTACGAAACCCGCTCCCTTGTCTTCCGTTATCTCCTGCGCAACGGAATCAGTTCCCCCAGCCGCGGCTCACGCAGCCACAACGACAGCCACGTCAGCACGCCAAAATAAACCGGAAACAACGTGTGGCTGAAGAGTGGCTCGTGCAGACGCAGGTTGGTCGCCACCGCCCCGCCGAAATACGCAGACAGCAGAATCGCCCCCAGCACCGAGGTCCGCGGAATCAGATACAGCACCAGGCTCGTCAGCAGGATCGTTCCCAGCGGCACAGACAGATCGATGGGCCAGCCCGTTCGAACAAACGCCTCCGCCACCTGGGGTGGCTTCGCAAACTTCATCGCTGCATCCAGCAGCATGAATGCAGTGATGAGGCCGCCTATGACGCGCCCTGTCCACAATCTTCCCGAAGAAATGGCGGATGTCATTCCAGCTCCCAGAACCTCCGCTTTCATCGTCGACTCCATGCCAGCTTCTCCTCCATAGCCACTTGCGAATTTCCTTCCAGTCCTGCTCACCGGCTAGCTATTGGCTTCCTGCCCTCCGCTTAGGTCCCCCCAGCCAGGGCAGCAGTGGTGCCGGATCCCGCTCCCTCCACCGCCGCTTCGTCTCCTCCAGCACCGCTCTGCGATTCTTCGCCAGCTCCGCAATCACCGCCGGCGGCGCGCCCGTGTCCTCATGCTGGGCGCCCCAGATCAGCAGCTCCAACATCACCGGCGCCAGATCGATTCCCTTTGCTGTGAGCCGATAGATCACCCGCCGTCCATCCTGTTCGTCTTTCTCGCCGGTCACGATCCCGCACCGCTGCAGCTTCTTCAGCCGATCGGCGAGAATATTCGTGGCAATTCCCTCGCCCGACTCCACAAAATCCTGAAACGTCGTGAAGCCACGGACCATCAGGTCGCGCACGATCAGCAGAGACCACCGGTCCCCAAAGACTTCCAGCGAAATATTGACCGGGCAGCCCGAACGATGCTTCGGGAATCTCTTGCCTGCCATGCGGGAAACATTAGCAAGAATCACTTGCAATTCGCAAGTGATATTTTTCACAAAGTGACGAATGGGACACTGTCCGAAAAAGATGGGGCCGCCCGGTGAAGAGCGGCCCCGAAGGCTATCCGTTAACGGCGGCTCAATTTCTGCCAGAGACCAGTGATTGATGTTCGCCCCCGGGGGCCTTACCCAAGACGGCTAATTCTGCGGATTGGAAACACCTGTGGCCGGCGCCGGTTGCGGCTGCGCGCCCGGGGGAGGGGTTGCCGTCGAGTTGCCCGGAGTTTGCTCCTGCACCCCGATCGACGCTCCTGACACCACCAGCGACACGCGGCGGTTCGCCGCGCGCCCTGCGCTCGTCGCATTATCGGCCACTGGATCAGCCATCCCGAACCCCTGCGAACTCACATTCCCCGGTGGAACACCCTGCTCAACCAGGAATCCCTGCACCGTCGTAGCGCGCTCCTGCGAGAGCTTCAGGTTGTACTCATCCGAGCCAATGTTGTCGGTGTACCCTTCCACCTGTACTTTCAGATTCGGGTACGTCAGCAAAATTCCCGAGATCTTCGCCAGCTTGATCTGCGCGTCCGGCTTCAGTTCGTATTTATTGAACGCAAACAGCACGTCCGACATGTTCACAATCAGTCCCCGTGCGCTCTCCTGGGTCTGCAGTACCGAGTTCAGCTGCTCCTTCAGCTTCTCCCGCATTGCAGCCTCCTGCTGTGCAGCCTGGGCTGCGGCCGCTTCAGCAGCCTGCTGCTGCGCTCGCGCTTTCTCGGTTTCGGCGCGCGCGGCTTCCTCCTGCTGCCGCGCCGCCTCCGCCCGCGCCTGGGCGGCAGCCTGCTGGTCCGCAGCCTGCTGCGCCTGAGCCTGGGCCGCGGCCGCATCTTCCTGCGCCTTGCGACGCCCCTCTTCAATCTTTGCCCGCGCCGCGGCCTCGTCGTTGGCCTTAATCTTCCGGATGGTCACAAGGCGCGCATCTTCGGCCGACTGCACTGCCTCGCGCGCGTAGGTGATCTCCTGTTTCATTTCTTTCTGGTGAATGTCCATGGTCTGCGCGTTCTGCAGGTCCTGCTTCGCATTCGCCATCACTTCCGGCGCATACTCCTCCGCACCCGCGGCATCGGCGATCTGCACCGCGTTGATCGCCTCATACAGTTCCAGCGGTGAACGCTCATCGCGCGTGATCGGGTGCAGCACCGTGTGCCGCCCCGCGGTTTCCGCATAAGCTCCGCGCGGCAGCAGCGTGTAATGAGCGTTGACCGACTCCAGCACGCCCGTCGTCTTGTCCCTCAAAGGGTAGTTCTGCATGACCACCAGATCGCTCGGCATGGTCACGGAAAAATACGGCTCCGCGGTCAGGATCAACCCGAAGGACTGCAGATTCGTGGTCACCGTCGTATCCGCATGGCCGTGCGTCCACAGCACCTCGCCCAGATTCACCGGACGCCCTTCCACCGAGATGGCCCACAGCACATAGGTGAGATATTCCACTCCGAACCCATTGGCCGGTCCCAGCCCCTCAAAGTGCGCCTTAATCTCGGTTCGCCCGTTGAGGCTGTTGACCTCCGCTGTCCCTTTGGCCATCGGCAGCAGCGCCGTTCCTTCAAATCCGATCTTCGTTGAGCCGCTGCGATGAAAATAGTTGATGGCGGGAAGATCCCGCGCTACCACGTTGATCTTGTAGATCGGGATGCCTTCGTCCGTTTGTCCTGCCGGCTGCTGTTCGTTCTGCGGCCAGTGCTCGGTCGCCGTGGGGTTCTGTTCCTGCGCACACAGGCATCCGCAACTTGCCAGCACTGCTCCGAAAATCCAGGCTTTCTTCATCTCGCAGTCTCCTTGTCGGGTCGGTAGCTCGGACGTGTTGGTGCCACCGTTCCTGGGATGCCCCTGCAGGAGGCGGAAGATGGCCGGCCCGCCGTAATCCCGCGTTAAGCCGATACGCATCTCCCTCTTCCCATTCCTGCATCCAAAGCCGGACCTGGCACTCCAGAGCCAGGAACGGAACCATGCTTAGTAAGATGAACCGCGATGCCCGTCGCCGCCATGTATATCGAACTCCGCATCGAGCATGCCCACTCCCTCAAGGACCGCCGCCAGGTCGTCCGCAGCCTGAAGGAGAAGCTCGCCCACGGATTCAACATCTCCATCGCCGAAATGGACGACGCCATTACCTGGCAATCCGCCACCCTCGGCATCGCTGCTGTCTCCGGCTCGCGCGACTATCTCACCGGGCTGATGCAGCAGGTGGAAAGCGCCGCGATCCGCATCGCCGAAGGCCTGGGCGCACAGATCACGGTCTCCTGGGATTTCCTCGACACCTGAAATCTGTCATCCCGGCTCAAGCGAAACATTCCTCCATGCTCATCCCTCATTTGCCCAGCTGTTCGCTGTACCCTGTTCGCTGTACCCTGTTCCCTGTTCTCCCCGGAGGAATCCATGACGAAGAACCTCAGCGGTCCCTGGGCAGTCCTCACAGCAGTCGCCTTCTCGCTGTTTACTCTTCCCGCCCTCGCACAACATCCCCAGGGTGGCCATCCGTCGCCGGCCGGACATCCAGGCGGCGGTCCTCACGCGCCCGTCAGACCGGTCGGACCCGCGCGTCCGCCTGTCGGTGGCGGCTACATCCCTTCGCACGGCCCTCAGACTCACACCCCGCTCCCAAAGGGCGGACAGCCCGATGAGCCCAACCACCCATCCGCGCCGCACGTCCACACCAGCGACGGTCGCTGGGTGGGCCACACTCCCAACCAGCAGGCCTATCACCTCGACCATCCATGGGAGCACGGTCGCTTCCCCGGTCCGACTGGCGCAGGCCAGATCTGGCGCCTCGCCGGCGGCGGTCCCTCCCGCTTCGGGTTCGGCGGATTCTACTTCTCTGTCGCCCCTTCTGACCTGGCGTACTGCGACGGCTGGGACTGGGCTTCCGACGACATCGTCCTCTACCCCGATCCCGACGATCCAGGCTGGTACCTCGCCTATAATCCACGGCTTGGCGTTTACGTCCATGTGATGTACCTGGGCTCTTAACGGCAACTTAGAAACCACCGCGCCCTGCGAATCGAACGCGCGAAGCAACATGGTCCGTTCCCCGGGAATCTCTCCCAAAGAACGGGCCATGGGGCGGTGCGCGCAATACCCCGGCGGCTGAAACGGGCCAAAGTCGAACCTCGCGCTTTGGTGCACACTATTTCTGTAGGGTTTTGCATGCCTTTTGAACGCTCGTCGGGCCTCCTCCTCCACATTGCCTCTCTGCCTTCGTTCGGCGGCATCGGCGACCTCGGCCCCGCCGCCTACTCCTTCGCCGATTTTCTGGCCGCCTCGAAGCAGCGCCTCTGGCAGGTTCTTCCGCTTGGCCCCACCGGCTACGGCAACTCGCCGTACGCCGCGCTCTCTGCCTTCGCCGGCAATCCTCTCCTCATCTCGCTTGAATTTCTCGCCGACCGCAACTGGATCGATCACGAACGTCTAGCCTCGCTCCCCGGCCGCTCAGGCACGATCGACTACGAAGCCGTCACCGCGCAGAAGTTGCCGCTGCTCGAAGAAGCCGCACGTAACTTCCTCCGCAACCACATGCCCGAAGAGTGGTCCGCGTTCCACGACTACTGCAACACCAACGCCACGTGGCTCAGTGACTGGGCGCTCTACGCCGTCCTCCGCCGCAAATTCAACTACGCTTCGTGGAACAACTGGCCCAGCGAGGTGAAGCACCGCGATCCGGGTGCTCTCGATCGCCTCCGCCAGGAACATGGCGAGGAACTCGGCATCGTCCAGGCCCTGCAGTTCGCCTTCAACGAACAATGGCGCGCCCTGCGCGAGTACTGCGCCGCCCGAGACATCCGCTTCATCGGGGACATCGCCATCTTTGTCAATTACGACTCGGCCGACGTCTGGACTCACCCCCAGCTCTTCGAGCTCAACCCCGACCTCTCGCCCATCCGCGTTGCCGGCGTTCCCCCCGACTACTTCTCCGCCACCGGCCAGCGCTGGGGCAATCCCCTCTATAAGTGGGATGTCCTCCGCCAATCCGGCTTCGCCTGGTGGGTCGACCGTATCCGCCGCGCTCAGTTCCTCTACGACGTCATCCGCCTTGACCACTTCCGCGGCTTCGAAGCCTACTGGGCCATCCCGGCCCAGAATGAAACGGCGGTCAACGGCCAGTGGATCAAAGCCCCCGGCGCGGCGCTCTTCCAGACCCTTCGCGACCGGCTCGGCGAGCTTTCCTTCATCGCGGAAGACCTCGGCCTCATCACCAAAGAAGTGGATGTATTACGTGAACAATTTGGCCTTCCCGGCATGAAAGTCCTGCAGTTTGGATTCTCCGATCGCGGCGCCCGAATCCACCTGCCCCACCGATTTGTAACCAACACGGTTGCCTATACCGGTACCCACGACAACGACACCACGCGTGGCTGGTGGGAGAACGGCGCCAGCGAAACCGAAAAAGCAGCCGCCAGGATTTACCTGGGTGTGAAGGACAACGACGTCGTTTGGCCCTTGATCCGCACCGCAGCCAGGTCCGTCGCCGACCTCGTACTCTACCCCGTCCAGGACATCCTCGAGCTTGGCAGCGAAGCCCGCATGAACGTCCCCTCCCGCCCCACCGGCAACTGGAGCTGGCGCAGCGCTGAAAACGCCCTCACGCCCGAACTCGCTCAGAAACTTGGCGCCGTCACCGGAGTCACCGACCGCGACAAGCACGACCCGCCATCGTGATGGTTCCCTGGGTCCGGGATGTGGTTTTTTTTTCGCGTGTCCCGCATCCCTGAAAGCGCCCAACGGCGAACAGCATGAAGCGCGACTGAATCTGTGGCGTCGCTACCTACCCCACGAGACTTTCATTTCCCACAAAAGAGGGTGTCTCATTACCAACCCATTGAAATTGCGTCCGAGTAGCCCATGGACCGGAAGCAACCGACTCTTTGTCGGACAGAACCCAAACCTCGGCCCTCAGAAGCGAACTCACAAGTTCCTGCTTCTCGCTCTTTGTCACGCAAGCTGAAGAATTCGGCTGTGCATCCTCCATCTCAGCCTCACGGCCACGTCCGGCGAGGCTGTGACGTCGACCAGCCGCGCAACTTCGCCAGGAGCGTCACCATGGAGTAGATGCTCGCGGACGCGCGTTACTGCTTATGGAACAGCAGCGTCATGGCCGCGGAGCCGGGAGCCGGCGTGAAGTCCGTCTCGCTGATCGTCTTGCCGTCCAGGCTCAGCGCGAACGTGTTTTCGCGCCGCACCTTGCCGTCGTCGCCGGCATAGAAGACCTTCAGCGTGTGCGGGTCGATCGCCTTTACCGCCATAGTCCCACCCAACACAGGAAGCTTCGTCGGCGTGCCGTCCAGCTTGCAGCTGATCGGCGTGGCGCTGTCGGTCTCCTTGAAGGCCACGCTGTCGCCCGTCACCTCGATGCCCAGCACGCCGGTGTCCTGCGACTCCGAAAAGCTGACCGGCTCCCACACGCCCGCCACGCCCGACCCGCCCGAGACCCGCCTGGAGACGAAGCTCATGCTGTACGGGCTGCCATCCGCCGGCGTGAAGTCCATCTTCCGCGTCATGGTCGAGCCAGTAACGGTCACATGGTTCTCGCTGACCGGCTTGCCGTCCTTGCTGCTACTCACCGTGTAGCCCGTCGCGGACTTCACACAGGTGATGTCGTTGCCGGCGGCGTTGGTGTGCGGTTTGCCATCGCACACCACCTCGGGGCTGGCGGTGCCGCCGCCGGAGGTAACGGTGTATCCCCTGGCGTCGGTGGCGATGGAGAAGGTCGCCGCCTCGTAGTGGAACGAGCTGGGCTCGGCCTTCCAGGAGCCGTTCCATGGGTTCACATCCTGTGCAACACCGGCCGCAGCCGTGCCCGCCAAAAACACAAACGCACAACAACGCATCACGAGATGCTTCATAGAAAACTCCTCATTCAGAATTTGGAAAGATTTTGTGGTGGCCCAGGACCGACCTGCATCAGTGAAGCCCGCACCAGCAAGCTGCGCAGAACGGCCCCGGCTTGAATCGACGACAATATTACACCCCACCCGGCCGCTAACAAGCCTCAGGCACAAGGGACTGATTCCGTGCGTTCACCCGCTCCCTATTCCCTCAACCCCAAAAACACCGGAAACTCCCCAAACACCACCTTCAGCGCCAGCCGCCCGTCCGCCTCGACCCGCACCACTTCTCCGGTAAAAACATTTTCCAGCGAAGCCCCCGCCATCTCCGGCACCTGCAGTTCCCCGCGCCCCCACGCACCATTCAGCGGCAGTCGTGCCTTCCCACCCATCAGCGTATAAGCGAATCGCGGAACCACCGCCAGCACCCGTCCTCCGCGCGTGAACCCCAGCACATGCTCGCCCAATCCATTGGTAGCTGTCACCGGCACATATTCGCCGCGCCGGAACGTATCCGCCATCCGATTCCGCAGCTGTAGCGCCCGATGAACCGTCCACAGCTTCACCCGTCCATCCTCCAGCCGGTCCAGCACCTCTCGGCACACCGCCAGCTGGCCCAGGCCCGTCGCCTGTTCCTGCAGCCAGGCCAGCGCCTGCCGCCGCTTTTCGTAATCCACCGGCCGCCGGTTGTCTGGATCCACCAGGCTCAGGTCCCACATTTCCGTCCCCTGATAAAAGTCCGGCATGCCCGGCGACGCCACCTTCAGCACCACCTGCGCCAGCGAGTTCACCGCACCAAACATCTGCAGCGCCGGCAGAACCTCCCCCATCGTATCCACAAAGCGCGGCTCGCGGCCGCGCGCATCGCGCATCAGGATGGCGCGCAGAAACCCATGCACCGCATCCAGGTACGCCGGGTTCGGATTCGTCCAGCTCAGGTTGACCTTCGCCTCGCTCAGCGCCTTGGTCATGTACTGCTGCATTCGCTCGACAAATTCCCCGCGCTCATCGCTGCCCTGCATCCGCCACGGCCACGCCCCGGCCAGAGTCTGGTAGATGAAGTACTCTTCATTCAGGCTCGGCGCGACGCGTCCGTCACTCAGCGTTCGCTTGTGCCGCTGATTCAGCCGCACCCATCGCCGCACATACGACGGCCAGACATACGTCATCTCCGACAGCACGTCCATCCGGTTGCGCACGTCTTCGCTGCGCTTCGTATCATGCGTCGAGGTCGCCAGCATCGCGTCCGGCGCCACCTGCAGCCGCGCCCGATTCGCGTCGTGGAAGTCCTCCAGCTCGATCCCAAACGCCTCCATCGAGCTGCCCACGTCGTTCGACGCGAGGAAGCGGTTGTACACGTAGAACGCCGTGTCCTCCACGCCCTTCGCCATCACCGGTCCGGTCAGCTGCTGGAACTTCAGGGCAAAATACAACTCCCCGGGGTCGATCTCCTCGCCGATCCTTCCGTGCAGCAGCAGCGTCCTCTCCAGAAAATCGAAGACTGACTCGTCCGCCTCGCGATTCCGCCGCTTCGCCCGCGCCACCGCCAGCCGAATAAACGCCCGATCCCGTTCCCTGTACTGCCCGCGATCGTCTATGTACGTCCGATACACCGGAAAGCACGCAATCGTCTCCCGGATCGCCGTCTCCAGCAAATCGTCGGTGAAGTCCCGCACCTGCCGATTCGCCGATGCCAGCCGGCTCAACAGATTCGTCAGCACATACGTCTCGCTCGACAGAGCGTTCCGCATCACGTTCAGCTTCGTCTCATAACTGATCGTCTCCGGATCCTTCGTCTCTCCCGTCAGCCGCGCGTAGAAGTCCGTGAAGCGTCCTTCATTTTCTCCATAGATAAAGATCTGATTTCCCAGGTAGACGAAGTCGTAGCCCGATGTCCCTCTCACCGGCCACTCGCGCGGCAATGACTCCCGCGGCTCCAGAATCTTCTCCACCACCACATACAGCGGACCCTGCGCCGTCGACCAGTCGCACCCGCGCATCGCGTCCCGCACTTCGTTCTCGATCCCGTTCTCCCCGGTCGGCCCCTGTGGGGTTTCCCCGCAACAGTGCGCCGCCACATAAAGTAACTGCAGTCGTGTCAAATACTGTCGCGGATTGAACATTCCATCGGCGTGATCCACACGCAGTCCCGTCACATCGCCGCGCGCCAGCAGTCTGCGGATCAGGCAGTGCGTCGCCGCAAACACCTCCGCGTTCTCCATGCGCAGACCCACGAGATCGTTGATGTCGAAGAACCGCCGGTAATTGATCTCCTCGCTCGACACGCGCCAGTACGCCAGCCGGTATGGCTGCTGCTCCAGCAGCTCATGCAGCCGGTCGAAGCTCCGCGGATCTCCCACGACCCCGTTGATCCGCGCCAGTGCCTTTTCCAGCGCCGGCTGCATCTCCGCCGTCAGCAGCGCTTCCCGCAACCTCGGCTTCAGCTCCGCCAGCTGCTGCCGCCGCTGTGCCACCAGGGTTGCATCGCCGGTGTCGTGCGGAGGAATATGCGCCGTCTCCCGCAGAATTTCCCGAAAACCCTGCGGCACCCCCAGCTCATCCAGCTCTTTGTCCGGAAAAATCGTCGGAATCGTGCGCGGCGCAATCGGCACCAGGTGGTCGTAATACTGCACCATCAGCCGCCCATCGGCCAGCACCACCTGAATCCGCTTCGCCTCCAGCTCATCACCGTACTGCGACCCAAGAATCGGCAGCAGCAGCTTGTCCTTCATGTCCGGATTCAGCGGACTCCAGTCGATGTCGAAGTAGCTCGCGTACTGCGACGCCCGCCCGTTCTCCAGCACATCCTGCCACCACTGCGAATCGTTCCCCACGCCCATGTGGTTTGGCACGATGTCCAGCAGCAGCCCCATCCCCAACTCGCGCAGGCGCGCCGTCAGCCTCTCAAACCCCGGCTCGCCGCCCAGCTCCGGATTCAGCCGGTCGTGCCGCGTTATATCGTAGCCGTGCATGCTGCCCGGGCGCGCTTCAAAGATCGGCGAGGCGTAGCAGTCCCCGATCCCCAGCGCCTGCAGATACGGCAGCACCGCCTCTGCATCGGCGAAGGTGAATCCCGCATGCAGTTGCAGGCGATAGGTCGACAGCGGCGCGCGCGCCTCCATCCGAGGCGTCTGCTCAATGCAGTCCTTCATCTCTCGAAGAGTGATCCTGGGTCTAATTCCTGGTGTCGTTTCAGATGCGTGCACCGAGCGTTCGAGAAGCCCAGCTGGGGTATCCGTCGTGGTCAACGCGCTGCCTCCGCGCAAAACGCGAAATCCCCGTACTCCGGCGAGGAAGGATCGCTCTGTTAACCAGGCAGCTTATTTATTAACTGATTCGATATTCGTAACAACGCGGTACCTGGCGATTCTACACAGAATGGTCGCCGTCAGCGGCCGCGTGAACTTCGTTGTCTTTCTTTCTGAGGACATCGAAACCCGCTCGCAGGCCGCTCAGCAGCGCCCCAACCTGCCGCGCCGGCCCCGATACCGCCTTCTGCAGCGTTGCCGTTGCGTGCGCAACGCTGCTCAGCGTTCCCGTGACCATTTCATCCACCCGATCCACCTGCACCGCGGCCCGCTGCAGGACATCGTTCAGCGCTACCGCCATCTGCGCGGACTGCGCGCGCGCGGTATTCCCCACTTCCTTCGCCGTTTCACTCACTTCCATCAGGTTCTGCGCCGCTACCTTCACCTTCGGCGAAATATCCTTCAGCAGATCGCGCGTCGATTCGAATACCGGCACCGCGATCTCTTCCGCTTTCGCGGTGACTTCGTTCACTCGCTTCAGCGCGCCCTTCAGCGCCAGCAGCATCCCCAGCAACACCAGCGCCTGCATCAGCACACCGATCGCCGTCACCGCGGTAAACGTGATGTAAACCCACTCCGGAATGTTGTGAGGCATGGTCTGCTCCTGCGGGGATCATGGTCCTGGCGCACAACCAGAGCACAGGTCAGCCAGGCGCCGGCCGCTGTCCAGCTGCCTGTCGCCCGCTTCTAAGGCCTAAACGCCTTCCTGGTTCGTCGAGGTGTTGCTCTGGTACGCCTGCCGTCCCGCATCCACCGCCGCTGTGACGCGACCGCTCTGGTCATTCACAAACTGCCGGCCCTGATTCACGAATTCATCCCACTGCGCGCGGCCCCGCTCGACATATTCTTTCCCGCGGCCCACGTAGTCGTTCACCTGCGTCTTGCTGCGATCTACCAGATCGTTCATCTGATCCACTGCATCGCGGCTCCTCTGCTTCAGATACTCGGTGCCCTCGCGCGCGCTGCTGATCAGTTCTTCGCGCGTTTCCTTGCCCGCCTTAGGCGCGTACAGCACACCGATCAGGGCTCCAATGCCCAATCCTGCCAGGAACCAGCTGAACCCGCTGGACTGTTTTTCTTCCGCCATGACTTTATCTCCTTAAGAATGAAACCGTATTCCGCCAATGTAATGGTACTGGCTCGCTCCGGGTGCTGCAAATGCAACCCGGACGCTTTGCACCCATTAAGAACCGTCTGCCACCGTCTGCCGCGCCGCGCTCTTGCGAATCGGTCCGCCGGCATGGCCTCCCGAGTGCCCTTATTGTTGAAGCTACACTCACTATGATGCCGCCGCGTATTGCGACGCTGCCGCAGCCCCAGGCGCGTCTAATATACACCGGTTATATACCGCTTCCCGCTCACGTTGATCCGCTCAATCTGGAATTGTGGCGGTGCATGTGCCCGGAAAGGAATCAGCATGAGAACAGCCCTCCTCACCTCCATCCTCTCCGCGCTGCTCTGGACCAGTTGTGGGTGCAACCGCCAGCCGGCGCCCCCCTCCGACCAGCAGATGACCGGCTCCGTTCAGGCAAAGCTGCAGAGCGAGACTGCGCTGGCTGGCCAGGACATCCAGGTTGGCGTGAACAACGGCGTCGTCACCCTGAGCGGCACCGCGGCCGACCCCGCTTCCCGCGCCCTCGCCGGCAACGACGCCGGCTCGGTTCCCGGCGTGAAAACGGTCGTCAACAATCTGACCGTCCTGCCGCAGACGGCCTCCGCCACCACGCCCGATATTCGTCCGGCGCGCCAGCGCCACCCGGCTCCTCCGACTCCTCCGAAGCATGAATCGCGTCCGGCGCTAACCCCGCGTCCCCAAACCACCGTACCGCCTCCGGTCGACACCCGCGCCTCTCTGCCTCCTCCGCCGGTCTCGACTCCGGCTCCCGCACCAGCGCCGCCCCCGCAACCGGTGGTGCGCATCGTCACTCTCCAGCCTGGAATCGTGATCCCTGTCCGCCTCACCGACCCGCTCGACAGTGCCGCCGCGCAACCGGACGATACCTTCCACGCCACTCTCGCTGCCGACCTCGTCAGCGGCGGCATGATCGTCGCTCCCACCGGCACACCGGTCGAAGGCCGCGTCGTGGACGCGAAGGATGCGGCCCATTTCAAAGGTAGTTCCCTTCTTGCGCTGGAGCTCACCAGCCTCGATCTCCACGGCCGCCACATCTCCATCGCCACCGACACCCTGTCGAAGCAGGGCGAGGGGCGCGGCAAGAACACCGCAGTCAAAGCTGGCGGAGGAGCCCTGCTGGGCACGGTCATCGGCGCCATCGCAGGCGGAGGTAAAGGCGCGGCCATCGGTGCCGTAGCCGGAGCCGGCGCAGGGACCGGCATCAACGCCGCCACCCGCGGTCAGCAGGTAAAGATCCCCGCCGAAACTATGCTGAACTTCACCCTGCAGCAGCCGCTCTCGCTCACCACCTCACGCACGGCTGGCTCACCGCCTTCCGCAAACCAGCCGTCGGATCAGCCCTCGCTGCAGCCACGCCCGCAGTAGACTTCTGCGGGCCACATCCGCCGGGGCTACTGCTTATTGCCTGTTCCCTGCCCTTTCGAGGTCTACCAGCTCCACCCTATCGATCTCCCGCCCCAGAAACCGGCCCCCCAGCGCCCGAAACTTCGCAACGGAATCCGTAGCAAAAAAACTGGCGCTCGCCCCGGCTCCGCCCCCAACCATGCCGAGTCGCGCTGCCACCTGGTCCGCCGTGACCTCTGCCGAATCGATCACCCGCAGCTTCTCCGGGACTGACTTCTCGATCTGCGCCCGCAGCAGAGGATAATGCGTGCACCCCAGCACCAGCGTGTCGCCATCCAACCCCGCCTCGCGCGCCTGCTCCATCAACTCCGCCATGTAGATCCGCAGCACCTCCGCCGTCACCGGATGCTCGATCCATCCCTCTTCCACCAGCGGCACCAGCAGCGGGCAGGCCTTCTCGATCGCTCGCAGCTGCCTCTCGCCACACGCCGCCGCATACGCATGACTCGCCACCGTGGCCGCCGTCGCAATCACCAGGACGTCGCGTGTCGTGGAACTCGCGTCCGCCGCGTTCGCTCCCGTCTCCACCACACCCAGCACGGGGACCGTCACCGCGTCACGAATCGCATCCAGCGCGAGCGCGCTCGCCGTGTTGCACGCGATCACCAGGAACTCCGCACCCTGCTCTTCGATCAGAAACTCTGCGCTCGATACCGCATACCGCGCCACCGTCTCGCGCGACTTCGCCCCATACGGCAACCGGGCCGTGTCGCCCAGATACACATAGTCCGCCGGAACCCGCCGCAGCAGCGCCCGCAGCACCGTCAGCCCGCCCACGCCCGAATCGAACACCCCAATCCTCATCGCCCCTGTACCCTGCTCCCTGCTCCCTGTACCCTGCTCTCTTCCCCTGCCAGATACGTCCGCGTCAGATCCGCGTGTCCCGCCAGGGTCTCTCGCTGCTGCCCATCCACCAGAAAATGCACCTGCGTCACTGCTGGAAGATTCGCATGCAGCGTCGCCATGATCGACAGCAGCGTCAGCGTCTCCGGCTCAATTCCGGAAGGCTGCGCCGCCGCCATTGCCCCGCTCAGATCCACCACCGCCAACTGTCCCGCGTCCCCGCCGGCATCCTTGCCATGTGGCACCGGCAGAAAATACACATCGTCGATGCCCGACGCCACATTCATCGGATGTGTCGAACCCGGCGCTCGATACGCCTCCAGCAGGCTCTCCAGAATCACCCGCGCCTGCGCATTCCTGTCCTCCGGCAACGAGAGGCTCTTGTCCGCCGCCGTCAGTGAATCGTCCAGATCGTTCGGCACGTACAGCGTTACGGTCTTCTGCGCGCTGGTCGCCGTCTCCGCCATCCCCGCCGGCGCGCCCATGGCCTGCGCGGCCAGCCGGTCCTGCGCGCGATTCCGCAGCCGGATCAGAAATGCCGCCATGGCCACGCACGCCACCAGCATCGCGAAGAACAAATACTTCTGGAACTTCGAGATCATCAGGGCTTCCAGTCGCTGCGCCACTGCTCCAGCGCCGCCGCCACCGCATCCACCACCGTCTTTTGATAACTCACGTCCGTCAGTGCTTTCGCCGACGTTACATTTCCCGCCACCAGCGGCGCCAGTTCCACCGCCACCTCGGGGCAGGCAATGCTGTCCATCGGCGCTACCGACGCCTTGCCCAGCGTCACCGGAATGGCCGCATGCGCCAGCGCCGTATCGATCTCCGACTGCATCTTCATGCTCTGGGTCACGTACGCGGCCTGCGCCGTCCCCCACGGCAAAAAGCGCTCGTTCGCCGCCGGCGTCAGCGACGACGTATACAGATGCACCCCGCTCCCGGTCGCCGTCGCGTGAATGGTCAGGCACGCCGAGGCCTGCGCGTGATTCGTTGTCTCAGCCCGAATCACTGGGGGCAGATTCACGTCAGCCGTCCGCGTCATCACGACCGCGACTCCGCGTGCGTGCAGCGTCGACCGCAGTCGACCGGCCAGCCCCAGCGTGATGTCCTTTTCCAGAAGGCCGTCTCCGGTCCGCGCGCCGATGTCGTTCCCTCCATGCGCTGCGTCAATCACCACCAGAAACTGCGGCGGCTGCACCGCTGGCGGACCCACCGGCGACGCCAGCGGCGGCACCGCGGGTCCCTGCGGCAGATGCTGCACCGGCGGCGGACTCTGCCGGGCTCCTGCCGCCATTGCGGCGAACACCAGCACGCCGGCCACCTCAATCCAGCGCATAGATCGCCAGACCGCTCAGCAGCTTCGGATAAAAATCCGTCGACTTCTGCGGCATCACTTCGCCGGCGAATGCCACCTCGCGCAGTTGCTCCATCGTCACCGGATTCATCAGGAACGCCACATTCGCCTCGCCGCGCGCCACCAGATCGGTCGCCTCGGCCGCGTCGCGCAGATACCGCAAATGGGTCTGGTCCCGGATCGCCTCCTGCGAGATTCCCAGCAGCTTCTCCAGCACCAGCGCGTGCAGTTGCACTACATCCAGCTGCCGCTGCCGCACAGAAATTCCCTTCAGCGCCTCGGCAATCGGCCCCGGTTTTGCCGTTAGTTGGAACCACCCCTTCGCCGTCGCCGCCACAAACGCCGTGCCACCCGGTATGCCCGACAGCTTGCCCATCGCCGCTGCTGGATTCCGCTCCTCCAGTTCCTCAATCTCGAAATACAGCCGCACCGCCTCCAGCATCCGCGCCGCCTCAAACCCCGCCAGCCCAAACACCACCCGATGCGTCGGCAAGATCACCAGCCCTTCGGAGTCCATATTCACGAACGTCATCATCGCCGCCGCCTCCGGATACGCCGGCTGCGTCAGCCCCGCGGCCGGCCGCTCGCACGCATCGCCCGCTCCCGGCAGCCCGCGCTCCTTCTTATAGTTCAGCGCCGTCTCGTACCGGTGATGGCCGTCTGCGATGATCAGCTTCTTGTCCTCCATCGCTGTTGCCACCAGATTGATGCGCGCCGGATCCGTTACCTTCCACACCCGGTGGATGACTCCGTATTCGTCCGTGACCTCAATATCCGGCAGCGTCTCCCCTGCCGCGCCATTCGCAAACAGCTCTTCCTCCGCGCTGTGCGCCGGGTCCGAGTACAACATGAAGATCTGTCCGAAATGCGCCCGCGTCGCCCGCAGCAGGTTCAGCCGGTCGCTCTTCGGCTTCGACAGCGTCTGCTCGTGACGGAACACCACCTCGCGGCTGTAGTCGTATAGCTCGCCCAGCGCGATGAACCCCCGCCGCTCCTTCACCACGCCCGCCTGCCCCGGCACCGCAAACCGCTGCGCATAGGCAAACACGCAGGGCTGACCCTCCTGCTCTACGATCCCAGCCTCTCGCCACGCCCGAAAATCCCGCGCCGCGTTCGTGTATTGTTCGCCGTCCTGGTCGAACAGCTCCGGCATCCGCAGAATCACCCGGCACAGGTTATAAGGACTCCGCTGGTAGTACACCTGCTGCATCGCGGGGGTGATCTTGTCGTAGGGTTGGGTGACGACGTCCTGAGCAGCCACCTGGGCGAGGTTGTAACGCAGCGCACGAAACGGGTAAATGCGAGCCATAAGGAGAATCTATTCCACCGATTCTATCGCGAGCGTCCCGCCTCTCCGCCGTCCCAGGCGCACCGCAGCAACCCAAATTCCCTTGCCAGTGCATGTCTCCTGCCCACTCGCCCGCATCGTAATCGTTGCGGCACGCTGAGGTTAAGCGGCAATTGTCACTTCATTGTCCGGGCCCGCGATTGGCTATTGCAGAACGCCCCTCAATCGTGCCAGTATCGACACACGAGAGGTAAGGCCATGGCGTCCGTGTTTGGGCGCGAACGTGGTGGTAAGACATTGTCGGGACCTTATCGGGTTATGTTGAACGCCCGACGCATTCCGCAGTTGTCACTCCTGCTCGCTCCCCTCTTCCTCCTCCTGCTTCCCCCGACGCACGCCCAGGAAACAGACAACCCCGACAACCCTCTGGATTCGGTCCACGTCGCTACCCCTGCGCCGGTTGCCAAAAAGACCGATCCCTCCATTCCGCTCACGCCCGGCGCCACCCTGCGCACCGGCATCCAGTTCCGGGTGGACACCAACCTCGTCCTCGTTCCCCTCACCGTCACCGATCCCATGGATCGCCTCGTCACCGGCCTCGAAAAAGAGAACTTCCTCATCCTTGAGGACAATCACCAGCAGCCCATCCGCACCTTCGCCTGCGACGATGCCCCCGTCTCCATCGGCGTCATCATGGATCTCAGCGGCAGCATGAGTAATAAGGTCGTACGTGCTCGGGGCGCTGTGCTCCAGTTCATGAAGACCTCCAATCCCCAGGACGAGTTCTTTGTCATCGGCTTCAACGATCGCCCCGTCCTGATCTCCGACTTCACCTCTTCGCCCGATGACATCGAAGCCCGTCTCGCCACCGTCCAGCCTGGCCACCGCACTGCCCTGCTCGATGCCATCTACTTCGGCCTCGAGAAAATGAAGCAGGCCAAATACCAGCGCAAGGCCCTCCTCATCGTCTCCGACGGCGGCGACAACAACAGCCGCTATACCGAAAATGAAGTCCGCTCTGCCGTCAAGGAAGCCGACACCCAGATATACTCCATCGGCATTTTCGATCCTGAAGCCGCCACCGTCGAAGAGCGCAACGGCCCTATGCTCCTGAACGACATCAGCGGGGAAACCGGCGGCCGTCTCTTCCGGGTCGACGACCTCTCGGAGATGGGCGATATCGCCACCCGCATCAGCGCCGAGCTGCGCAATGAATATGTCCTTGGCTACAAGACCGACGACACCCGCATGGATGGCAAATGGCGCAAGGTCAAAGTCAAGCTCTCGCCGCCCGCCGGCCTGCCCCAGCTCACCGTCCACGCCCGTCTCGGTTACTACGCGCCCCTGCAGTAGACCGGCTCTGCTTTAGAGGGAACTTCCTCGGTTACAAACCGCCTGGACAGTGGTCAGTCAAGAGGATCCGCTGATGCGTTTCCTGCTTCGAGCGCAAATCTAGCGCCGCACCAACCAGAGAATCGCAATCACTACCAGCGCTCCGCCAATCGCCACCGCCCGGATCGCCTGAAACCGATTCATCCACGGATTTCGCATCGCGCCACCTCGGCCCCGATTATAGCGGGGTATCTTTTGGCCTGGCCGCGCGCGCCGGGTCCCATGCCCCGCTACCATAAACACAACCCCGTGCACGCCCCGTTCCCCATCCTTCCCGCCGTTCTCGCCCTCATCCTGCTCCTCATCCCTCTCTTTGCCTTTGGATTCGCCGGCGACCGCTGCGTTCGCGCCGCACAGTCCCTCCCCACCTCAATCCGCCTCCTGCTCCCCGCCGTCCTCGTCGTCCCTTACCTCATCGACGCGCTCGGCTCGCACGTATTCGCCGCGCGCTGGCTCCTTCTGTATCTCTGCGCACCTGTCGCCCTCGCCGCGCTCGAATTCCTCGCCGCCCGCCTCGACCCGGAACAGCGCGGCCACCTTCTCGACTTCCTCGTCCTCGTCCCGCTCGGTCTTGCCGTCGACCTGCGCTGGCTCGAATCCGCCTGGCCTCCCCGGCTCGCCGTCCTCGGCAAGCTCACCCTCCTCGACGCCGGCCTCTACGCCTTCCTCGCCGTCCGCTGCCTCACCGCTGTCGGCTACGACCTCCGCTTCCGCGCGCGCGACTGGACCACTGGCTTCCGCGAGGTCCTCTTCTACATGCCCATCGCCATCCCGCTCGGCCTCGTCCTCGGCTTCCTCCACCTGCACCGCCGCGTCGAGCATCCCTGGCTCCTCGTTCCGCTCTGGATCGTCACCTTTGTCGGTGTCGCTCTCCCTGAGGAAATCTTCTTCCGCGGCTGGATGCAGAACCTTCTCGAACGCCGCATCGGCCGCACTGCCGCTCTCATCGTCACCGCCTGCGTCTTCGGTCTCTCCCACTTCAACAAGCGGACCACCTTCTTCAACTGGCGCTACGTCCTGCTCGCCGCCATCGCCGGCATCTTCTACGGCCGCGCCTGGCGCCGCGACCACCGCATTGCAGCGTCCGCTATCACGCATTCCACCGTCGACACCCTCTGGGGCGCCCTTCTGCGCTGATCGATCTCGGTTTTTCAACGAATCTCGAGTCGACTTTTTCGCTGACCGGTTTTCCGCTAACCGCTCCTTAGCTGACCGGTTCTTAGCTGGCCGCTTCTTAGCTGCCATAAAATAAGCCTCAGACGCACGTCATGACCACCACTCCCCTCGCATCGGCAGCTGGCTCTTTATCGTCCCAGCTGCGCGACCAGACTCTCGACGCCTTCCGCCGCTGGGGCTATCTCCAGGCCAACCTCGATCCCCTCGGCCAGTACCTCCAGCCGCTCCAGGTCCCCGAACTCGACCTCAACAACCCCTTCGCCGCCGAGGCCCGCCGCTTCTATTGCTCCACCATCGGCGCCGAGTTCATGCATATCCCCTCGCGCGAAGCTCGCGAGTGGGTCGCCCAGCGTCTCGAAGCTCCCGCTCCGCAACCCGATCCGCAACCCATCCTGGACCTCCTTGCCCACGCCGACCTCTTCGAGCAGGTCATCCAGTCCCGCTATCTCGGAACGAAGCGCTTCTCTCTGGAAGGCGTCACCGCCCTCATCCCCTTCCTCGACGAGCTGCTCAACCGCGCCGCCGAGCTCGGCGCGCAGCGCGCCATCCTGGGCATGAGCCATCGCGGACGCCTCTCCGTGATGGTCAACACCTTCGGCAAATCCCCCGCCGACATCTTCGCCAAATTCGAAGACGTGGACCCGCGCAGCATCCTCGGCGGCGGCGACGTGAAGTACCACGTCGGAGCCACCGGCACCTTCGCCGCACGCAATGGGAGCGCCGTCGCCCTGCACATGGTCTCCAACCCCAGCCATCTCGAAGCCGTCGACCCCGTCGCCATGGGCCGCACCCGTGCCCGCCAGGATCGCATTGGCGCGGATGGCATCGACCGCGTCCTCCCCATCGTCATTCACGGCGACGCCGCCTTCGCCGGCCAGGGCATCTGGGCTGAGACGCTCAACCTCGCCAGCATCGACGGCTACTCCGTCGGCGGCGGCATCCACATCGTCGTCAACAACCTCATCGGGTTCACCGCCGAGCCGGAAGAAACCAACTCCACGCGCTTCTCCACCGACCTCGCCAAGCGCCTGCCCATCCCCATCTTTCACGTCAACGCCGAAGACCCCGCCGCCGTTGTTCGCATCGCCGCCCTCGCTGCCGAATATCGCTACCAGTTCCACACCGACGTCGTCATCGACCTCATCGGATACCGCCGCCACGGCCATAGCGAAGTTGACGACCCCACCGTCACCCAGCCCCTCCGCTACGCAAAGATCAAGGACCACCCGCCTCTCTACGAGCTCTACGCGCAGCAGTCTGGCATCGACGCCACCGCACTCGCCCAACGGCTCCGCACCGACTTCGACGAAGCGCAGAAGAAAGCCAAAGCCGCGAAGACCAAACCCCGGCTCGTCGAGATGCCTGAGTACTGGAGCGCCTACGAGGGCGGCGCCTGGAGCCCCAGCCTCGAAGTCGACACCGGCCTCGATGCGGCCACGGTCCAGTCCATCGCCGCCCGGCTCGCGACCTGGCCCGACACCTTCCACATCCACCCCAAGATCAAAAAGCTCCTCGAGCAGCGCGCCGCCATGGGCCAGGGCAAGCAGCCCTTCGACTACGGCATGGCCGAAGCTGTCGCCTTCGGGTCGCTATTGCTCAACGGCACGCCCGTCCGTCTGAGCGGGCAGGACTCGCAGCGCGGCACCTTCAACCAGCGCCACTCCGTCCTCATCGACATCGAGAACGAGCAGCGCTGGATCCCACTGAACCACCTTGACCCCACTCAGGCCCCGTTCAGCGTCTACAACTCGATCCTCTCGGAAGCTGGCGTCCTCGGCTTCGAGTACGGCTACAGCCGCGACTACCCCGAGGCGCTCGTCCTGTGGGAAGCGCAGTTCGGCGACTTCGCCAATGGCGCGCAGATCGTCATCGATCAGTTCATCGCCGCCGCCGAAGACAAGTGGGGACTCCTGAGCGGCGTCACGCTCCTGCTCCCGCACGGCTATGAGGGACAGGGTCCCGAG
>CAWFXK010000019.1:0-198183 GCA_963819725.1 uncultured Acidobacteriaceae bacterium | reverse complement strand
AAGTCGCTCATCGAGCTGCGACGTTCCGGATGGAATAACCGGCGACTCTTCCCTGGCAGTGTTCCACCCACTCCGGGAAGGAAATGACTTCCGTACCGTACCCCCCTCCGATTCTCCTTGCTTCTTCTCCTCCCCGAACGCTACCCTCAAAACAATCGGAGAAGTGTGCGAAAAGCCCGCCATCATGCGGGCTTTTTCATTGGAGCCTCAGGGCGCCTCTGCTTTCTTCCCGCTCACTTAGCCGAGAGCTGTCGCTCTTTGAAAACCAGGCCTGCGCACGGACCCGTTGGTGTGGATGGATGGGTGTTCGCAGCCGCTGTAATCGAAGCGATCCTCCCCTGTCACTGCGCAACCGTCTTTGTGACAAACGCGGTCGCCTCCGGCTTTAGCCGCTGCGGGATGGTTTTTCTTCCTCCTGGGACTCTTTCCGCAAGCTGTTCCAGCCGTGCCACCACGGCTCTCTCTCCAGGAAACCAGGCTTCCGCCCCTGCGGGATGGTTTCTCTTAAGTTCCGCAATGCCGCTTATCAATGCAGCGCTCACCCTGAGCAAAGGGCGAGCATCGATTCGAGCGGGTTGTACGGTAGGAAGGGCAGTGGAGTGCTTGCGCTGGTGCTCCATCGTTGCACCCAGAATCCGGCCGTTGAGGGATGGAAGGAACGGCAAGTTCACTCCTCGAGCACAGCGCCTCCGAAAACCGGTCGGCCGCCCAGGGAGGTGTAGAAGCCGTAGAGCGCCATCGCGGCCATCAGCAGAATTCCGGTCAGACTGATGCCCGCATACCACGCGGAGCTCTGGGTCGTCAGGGGAAAGTCCGCCAGGAGACTGGCGAAGACGACTGTAACCACCAGCCACAGCAAGCCGAGGCGTCTCAGCAGTAACACAGTCACACCCATCACGATCAGAATCTCCCCCAGGGCAAAAAAATCTTGCGAGAAGAAGAGGGTGAGGAAAAAAGCCCATGCGATCGATGCCGCCCATTCCTTGCGCAACAAGGCCCGCAAAAGGACCAGGAGAAACAAAAACGCAAGCGAGAGGAGAACCTCAGAGACCAAGCTGTTCGACATATAAGCAATGATCGCCCGCGCCCCCAGAAACTGCCACGGTTGGCCCGAAGATGGCTGCGGCGGAGGATAGCCGAGCCATGAGGGAATAAACCACCCTAATCTGATAACCGCGGCCACAAACGCCCCCCAAAGACAACCCGCAAGCACATCGCGTCCCACCAGTGGATCCCGAAAATCCCCCGCCAGCAAGCGGCTCCAGGAGACCAGCGTGGCGGGCCAGCGGCGGCGCACGTAGGGTTCCAGAGCAATGTAGAGAAGCCACGCGAAACAGGGCAAGGCAAACCCCCAGACCAAGAACCCCACGAAGAGTGCGAATTCGGCAAGATTCCCGACGTGGTGCGCCCCAAAGACCCATGCCACCGCCGATGCGGCAAAACCAAATGCGGCCAGACGAGCAGCTCCACGGCGATCGCCCCGGCCAAGCCGCAGGTTGCGTCGGGCAAGTATGGCGCTACTCACCAGCACCGAAAGAAACACCACTATGAAGATCACCACCAATACCCGTTCGCCGACGGTCAGTTGAGACGGCTGCATGCGTTCGGGGCGGGTCCACGGGCCAATCAACTCGAAATAGACGGGCTTGCCCCGGTATGCCGCGGCCTCGATCCGCATCGGGATGTTGGGACGCTCGGCCAGCGATCCTGCCCATGCGGCGCGGGCGTCGCTATCAACTGGAGGCGTCCACATGGGCTGTGTTGACGGCCACTGAGAGGGATCGAGCCCGGCGGCAGAGAACAGCGGCGTCCAGTCAGGTGATGACGCCGGACCTGCCGCCGGCTTCTCAAGCTGCGGAGGAATTGCGATGAGCTGAGTAAGGAGACCGAGCGGATTGAGCCTGACCAGCGTCATCCCGGACACAATCAACGGCGGGTCGTCCGTGCAGATGGACCCCAACACGGGTGCACACGAGAAAAAGGGGGAGAAATGAGCCGCGAGCGGCCTCGGGCTGCCGCGATACCAAAACACGAACGCTCCGGTCTCGAGATTGTCCCAGCGCGTCTTCGACTTGTCGTGTTCCGCGATATAGCGTAGAAAGTCTTGCCCCTCGTAGAACCCCATCGCGGTGTCCACCGGGGGCTCGGAGTGGCCGACACTCCGCAGAATATCCCGCGCACGTTGGGCCAGCACTTCCGGCGGCGTTTCGAGCGGCACGCGCCGGTAGAGCATGGTTTGTGCACTCAACAGAATCGCCGCAGTGACGGACACAATGACTCCTGCCAGCAAAACCCAAGCCACCGCTGGACGCAAGCCTTCGGTTTCTCCCGAAGCAGCCACCATCTCGGGCGACGGCGTCTCGCCCGCCGCAAGCGCAGCCGCCAGCGGATCGCCTCCCGGAAACGCGGCGGCTACCTGCCGTACCGAGGATGGCCGTTTTGCCGGGATCTTTTTGCAGACAGCGCAGGATCGCGCTTTCCACTGCCGGATCAATGTCCTTGACCACCGACGACGGTGTCCTGGGGGAAGACTCCAGATGTGCCCGTCGCCACTCCACTGCGCTGTTCGCCTGATAAGGAAGGTGCCCGGTGAACAGCTCATAAAACACCAGTCCCAGCGAGTAGATATCGCTGCGAACGCTGGCCTCGCCCTTTCCGATCTGTTCTGGAGCCATGTAGGCCGGCGTACCCGCAGTCTCACTTCGGCCTGTGGCATCGTCGTGGCTTAGGGCCAGCCCGAAGTCCGTGATGCGCACCCGCCCTCGTCCATCCAGCATGATGTTGGCTGGCTTCAGATCACGATGCAGCAATCCGCAATCGTGCGCGGCCGCCAGGCCGGCGCAGATTTGGTGCGCGGTCTCCAGGGCCTTGTCTGGTGGCAAACGACCTATGCGGCGCAGCAACGACGCAAGGTCCTCACCGTCGATGTACTCCATGGTGAGAAAGTGCTGGCCATTCACCTCACCGATGTCGTAAACACGACAGACATTCGGGTGCGAAACCTGGCGGGCATTACGCACCTCGGCATGAAACCCCGCGAGAGCCGCGGCATCATTCTGGAGTGAGGCGGGAAGAAACTTGAGGGCTACAACATTGCCAAGCTTGAGATCTTCGGCACGGTAAACTTCGCCCATGCCGCCACGCCCCAACAGAGCGACGATCCGATACCGCTCGATGAGAACCGTGCCCGGCGAGAATCCCCCGCTTTGCGGTGGGTGCGAACTTGGGGGAGCTGGCTTGGGCAGAACAGCATCTCTATTCAGTTCCAGGGTCGGCGTATCGAGGATGGATAAGGCGTGCCCGCACGAGGAGCAGAAATCTGCATTCTGAGAACATGTGGCCCCACAGTTAGAACAGGTGATCATGCGAAGATATTAGCCCTTCAAATGCACCTGCCCGATAACAGGGCAGACGTAGCCGGTAACGTATCCGAGATGAGGAGCGTTCGGATCGACTGGCATCTTGGTCTGAACGAGCGCAACGTTGTGAGTTGCCGCAGCCCCGATCTTCCCGCCCTCAGGCAGGCTCAGGCGGAGTACGCGAAGCTGCGGTGAGAAGGACAGCGAGCCTGAACGGGCAAGAGGCATCCCCTGATCCGTCATCAGCAGCTGGAAATACACCTCGCTGAGTGCGTTATCGCCGACGCACTCATCGAAGCGCGACGTTCCGGATGGAATAACCGGCAACTCTTCCCTGGCAACGCTCCAGCCACTCCGGGAACGGAATGACTTTCGTACCGTACCCGCCTCCGATTTTCCTTGCTTCCTCTCCCCCGCGAACGCTACCCTGAAAACAATCGGAGAAGTGTGCGAAAAGCCCGCCATCATGCGGGCTTTTTCATTGGAGCCTCAGGGCGCCTCTGCTTTCTTCCGGCTCTCTTAGCCGAGAGCTGTCGCTCTTTGAAAACCAGGCATGCGCACGGACCTGTTGGTGTGGATGGATGGGTGTTCGCAGCCGCTGTAATCGACGCGATCCTCCCCTGTCACTGCGCAACCGTCTTTGTGACAAACGCGGTCGCCTTGTGTCACGTTGACAACCGCTTGTGTGACAGAAGCGGCCGTGCGGTAGTGTAACACAAGCAGCCGTCTGTGTGACACCAGCGGCCGTCTCGAAGTGTTTTGTTTTGAGAGGTTTAAAAGTTGTCAAACTTGTAAACCGAAGCCAACTCCCACCGAATCAATTGCATGCGCAAACACGCCCCTCCCGGAAAACACAACTGCCTCCGGTCTTGCCAAATCCTGGGCTGCGAGATAAAAACTAAATTATTAGTTACTTCCGACGCCCTCGTGCGTCGAATAGAACTGAAGGGGCTTTCAACCGTGCCGCGCAAAACCTCCCAGACCCTTACCGAAGCCGAGATCCGCATCATGCAGATCCTCTGGCTCAAAGGTCCCGGAACCGTCCAGCACATCCTCGACGCGCTGCCCGCCACCCCCGCCCTCGCCTACAACACCATTCTCACCACCATCCGCATCCTCGAGCGCAAAGGCTACATCGGCCACGACAAAGACGGCCGCGCCCACATCTTCCGCGCCCTCGTCGCAGAAGAAGAAGCCAGCCGCTCCGAGATTCGCCACCTCGTCAGCCGCTTCTTCCGCAACTCCCATGAAGATCTGGTGCTCAATATCCTCGAGGACCGCGGCATCGACGCGACCGAACTCGACCGCCTCCGCAAGATGCTCGAGCGCTCCAACGGAGGCCACGCCCGATGACCCTCGCTCAACTGGCCGTTGAGCGCGTGCTCAACTCCCTCCCCGAAGGTCTCCTCCTCGCTCTCGGCGCGTGGTTGCTGCTCCGCGTCATGGGCCGCCAGAACTCGGGCACCCGCTTTGCGGTCTGGCTCGTTGCCCTGGCCAGCGTGGCCGCACTCCCGCTCCTCAGCGGCATGGGTTCGCCGGCTCACGTCTTTCCTGCCCTGACCTCCAGGCAGCATCCTGAGCTCACCATTCCCGCGTTCTGGGCCACCGCCTTTTTCGCTCTCTGGATCGTGATCGCCACCGCTGCTCTCGCGCGCGTCGCCGCCGGCGTCTGGCAGGTTCGGCAAATTCGCCGCAGCTGCACTGAAGTCCCAGCCGCGAACCTCGCCCCCGAACTCCAGGCACTGCTCACCGAGACGAACCGCCCCGTCCGCCTGCTCACATCTGAAAAAGCTCGCGTCCCCGCGGCCCTCGGCTTCCGCAACCCCGCCATTGTGCTACCCGCCTGGACCCTCCGCGACCTGACCCCCGCCGAACTTCGGCCCATCCTTATTCATGAGCTCGCCCATCTCCGCCGCCGCGACGACTGGACCAACCTCCTCCAGAAAATTGTTCGCGCCCTCCTTTTCTTCCACCCCGCCGTCTGGTGGATCGACGCCCGCCTCTCGCTCGAGCGCGAGATGGCCTGCGACGATGCGGTGCTCGTCGCCACCGGCAATCCCCGCGCCTACGCCGGCTGCCTCATCGACCTGCTCGAAAAAGGCTGCGCCCGTCGCAGATGGACAATGGCTCAGGCCGCTGTCGCCCGCGCCCGCGACGCCTCCGTGCGTATCGCGCGCATTCTTCGCGTCGGTCCGTCAGTCACCACACGCGTCGGCCGCATCGCTCTCGGATCCGCAGCCGCACTGGCCCTCGCCTGCACCGGCATCGCGCTCTGCGCGCCCCAGTTTGTCGCATTCGTCCCTGTGGACTCCGCATCAACCGCCCAACTGAGCCGGCCACTCGTCGACAACCTCCACTTCGCGCCGTCTCCTTCCGCGCTGATCCCAGCCAGCTTTCATCCGGCTGAGAAATCGGCTGTAGTGCGCCCTGCCGTCACGACACGCCATCGAACCAAGCACCGCACGCCGCTGCCTCAGGCGTCGCTGACCCAAAAGCGCGTAGCCAACAATTCAGTCGTCATGGCGAGCACCACCAAATTCGCCACTACAAACCAGCCGGCGCCGGTCCCCATGCTGGTGATCTTCCGCTCTGTTGATCTCAGATCGTCCGACTCCCAGCAACTTCGCACCGTCAACGCCGACCCAGCAATCAATAACCTTCGCAAACTGCAGAGCACCGAAAATCCCGCGCTGCAAATTCGAGTCCTGCAGATCGTCGATCCGGCAACCGGCGCGCCGATGCAGATCCTCGAATTCATACTCGTCATGCCGCAAGACACAGGATCGCCTTCGCAGTCGATCTAAAAAATTTTGACTCAAACAACTAATTCATTAGTTCCAACAACAGGAGAAGCAATCCAATGAACCTCAGCAAAGTGAAATCGTTGCTCACGCGCCGCGTCGCGATTCCCGTCGCGGCTCTGGCCGCCGGAGTTGCCATCGGCACCTGGTGCTACGCCGGTCCCGCCAGCGCCGCAGCACCCCCCGCCCCACCGCTCGACCAGAGCAGTGTCGCTCCCCTGATCTCTCTCGATCAGGCCATGGAGGCCCTCACTGCCCGCGTCCGTCCGGCGGTCGTCAACGTAACCGTAACCTCCAAACTCAGCCAGCATCAGCTTGCTGAAGACGATGGCCAGAGCGGCCAGCAGCAACAGCAGGAGCAGCAGCAATTCCAGCAGTTCTTCGGCCCCGGCTCGCCCTTCCAGTTCTTCGGCGGTCCGCAGGGACCAATGCAGCAGCAGCAACCCAGCATCGAGCACGGCCTTGGCAGCGGCGTCATCATCTCCCCGGACGGCTACATCGTCACCAATAACCATGTCGTCGCCGGCGCAATCAACATCAGCGTCACCCTCAGCAATCGCGACATCTATTCGGCAAAACTCGTCGGCGCCGATCCGCTCACCGATCTCGCCGTCATCAAGATCGAAGGTCACGACTTCCCCAGCATCCCCTGGGGCGACTCCACCAAACTCGAGCCCGGCCAGACCGTCCTCGCCTTCGGCAACCCCTACGGCTTCCGCTTCAGCGTCACCCGCGGCATCATCAGCGCCCTCAACCGCCCCAACCTTGAAACCGATCGCCGCAAGCCCGGCGAGTTCATCCAGACCGATGCCGCTATCAACCCCGGCAACTCCGGTGGCGCTCTCGTCGACGCTCGCGGTCAGCTCATCGGCATCAACTGCATGCTCTATTCGCCCACCGGCGCCTTCTCCGGCATGGGCTTCGCCATTCCCACCCAGATCGCTCAGCCCGTCGTCAACGATCTCATCCGCGACGGCAAGGTCAACCACGGCTACATCGGCGTTTCCATCAGCGACGTCACTCCCGACACCGCGAAGTTCTTCCAGGTGAACAAAGCCGTCGGTGCCGTCATCTCCGATGTCACGCCCGATTCTCCCGGCGGCAAAGCTGGCCTCAAGACCGGCGACGTGATCACCCAGTTCAACGGCAAGCCCGTTTCCGATGCCGGAGAACTGCAGATGGAAACCAGCCTCACGCCTCCCGGACATACCATCCACCTCGAAGTCATGCGCGATGGCAAGAGCGTCGACGTGCCCGTCACTCTCGGGTCTTTCAACGGCGGCCATGAGCAGGAAGTCGCGCAGAACGGCAATCGCAAAGGCCGCTGGGGTCTCGGTCTCGCTGACCTGACACCCGATGTCCGCCAGCAGATTCAAGCCCCGCAAGCGTGCACGGTGCGGTCATTCAGAACGTCCGCCCCGGCAGCCCGGCCGATAACGCCGGTCTCCAGCAAGGCGACGTCATCCTCTCGGTGAACCGCAAGCCGACGGACAACGCCTCCGACGCAGCCCGGCAGCTCTCCAGCGTTCCCGCCGGTCAGGACGCGCTCGTCCTCGTCTGGTCCGACGGCGGCAGCACCTTCCGTGTGCTCCATCCGTCGTCAGGCTCGGAAGGCTAGTCAAGCCTGCTGCTATGTTCACTTCGGCAGCCGGTGTTCAACACCGGCTGCGCATTTTCCTGATACAAGGTTTGCCCGCTGATCGATCACGACCACACAAGTTCATTGCCTGCTGCGGAGATATCTTTATCCGTCGGCAGATTCGGTCAACAAAGTTTGGGAAAGGAAACGTTAGAGATGACAATGAACCGGTTTCTTCCAGTGGCCTGGAAATGGCGGACAATCTCGGCGGCAGCCGTCTGCCTGGGAGCATCGATTGCTTGGACGCAAACTCCCGAGCATGGAGCCGGCGCGCGAATGACGGATGCACAGATTGTTGAGGATCTCCGCATACACCTGGAGACATTGGCGGCGCAGGATCGATTTTCCGGAGCGGTGCTGCTGGCAAAGCACGACCAGATTCTGTTCGAGAATGCATACGGGTTTGCGGATCATGCGTTTGACGCCCGCAATAACCCGGAGACCAGGTTCAACCTTGCCTCGGACGGCAAGATGTTTACGGCCCTGGCGATTGCACAGCTTGCCGAACAGGGCAAGTTCTCACTGGACGATAGTCTGCTGAAGCTGGTGCCCGACTATCCAAACCATGATGTCGCGGCAAAGATAACGATTCGCGAATTGCTCACACACCGCTCTGGCCTGGGCGATCTCTTCGGTCCGGAATACTGGAACTCGAACCCGGCGCGCTACACCACGCTGGCGTCCTATCTGCCCTTGTTTGCTGGCAAGCCGCTCCTCTTCGAGCCGGGAACGAAAGCTGCATACAGCAATGCCGGCTACCTCGTGCTCGGCCTGGTGATCGAGCATGTGTCCGGCGAGAGCTACTATCAGTACCTCCAGAACCACATCTTTGATCCGGCGGGAATGCACCACACTGGCTGCTATTCGTACGCAGACGATGTGCCGAATCTCGCCCTGGGATATACGCGCCTCCTCACGCAACAAACACCAGGAGGAACAAGCAACCGACACCGAGGGTGACCATGAGCCTCTCGCCAGGCGTTTCTGCCGGCGGATGCTACTCGACCGTTGGGGACATGCTGCGGTTTGCCGATGGTATCGAGGGTCATAAGTTGGTCGACAGCGAATGGGCGAACCCGTTGCTCACGGGTGCGGCATCGGACTGGCTTGGGCCCATGACACGCCCGGATCAGACTCCCCGCGTTCGCGTAGCAGGACACGCGGGCGGCGCTCCAGGAGTCAGCACCTGGGTTGATCTGTATCCGGATCTGGGTTACGTGGCCATCGTTCTCTCCAACTGTGACAACGGCGCTGAACTCGTAAACCAGAAGCTGCGCTGGGAGCTGACCGGGCACTCGTTGCCGCAGAAGGTGCACGTGGACGCGGCGGCGCTCGATGATTTGGCTGGGCGGTACAAGGCTCCGCCGCAAGGTGGACAGGGAATGGTGATCATGGCGGTGGGGCAATCCGGACCGACGCCTGCGCCGCCGATCACGGTCCGGGCCGCAGGCGACGCGCTGGAGGTGGATCTGGGGCCAATGAGCGGAACGCATAGGTTTCTGCCGCTTTCTGCCACAGAGTTCTTTGACGATGATGCGCCAGGAGCAAGGTTGACGTTTGCTAAAGATGAAAGCGGTCGCGTAATTAGCCTGTCGGCCGAAGGATCAAACTTGAGAATCGCGAGGGCGCCTCGTCTGCCCTGAGACGAGGTGCGACCCTCCCGGTGTTCCATCCTTCAACCGGATCCGAAGGCTAAGTTGCTCTGATCTCACCTTAGAGCATCCGGCGCTCAGCATCGGCTGCATTTTTCTTCAGCGATGAAATGCTGTTGGTTCGCGGAGCAGCCACTGCACCAGCTCCACGCCGCCCCCAAAATTGTCATACTCCGCCGGCAGCTTCCGTCCATCCGTGTACTCGTTGTAGACCCACGGATCGGTCACCGCGAACACCATGCCTTTCCCATATCTCGTCCACGCCATCAGCAGGTTCGCCGGCCTTATCCTTCAGCAATGGCTGGGCTTTCCCCGATAGCTGCAGCGAGCAGGTGTCCTTCATATACAGCACGTGTGGATGCGCGAACGGTGCCGACGCAGTCGCGACATCGATCCGCCCCATCGCAAAGTCATCGCCCTCCACGTGGTGCACCAGCACATTGTTGAAGTGCAGCCCGAACTTATCCGCCAGCAAATCCAAATGCTCGATGTCCGCGTTGGCCGGATCGTTCTCCATCATCAGCAGCACACCGCCGCCCCGCACCCACTCCGCAATCTGTCCCGCATCCTCTGCCGTCATGTAATGGGGGTTCGGATTCTTCGCCGTGTTATCCGGCGACACGATGATGTAGTACTGCGCCCCCTTCAGCTTCTCCACCGTCGGCGCGCTCGCCAGCGTCTTCGTCGCCACGCCATAACTGCGCCAGATATGCCCGAACAGCGAAAACCCCGAATTCGAAAAATCGTCCCACTTGTAGTGGAACAACTCCGTCTGCCCCGCCGCATTCCTGCGCGTCTGGCTGTTGAACCAGGCATCGACCAGCACCGTCTGTCCCAGTCCCTCCGTCGCCCGCGGCGCCATCTCCATCTCGCTCGCCGCCAGCAAAAACGCCCCCACGCCCTTCGGATCGTTATCCGCCACCGGCTGCGCAACGTAATACGCGTAGCTGCCGTCGCGATGCTCCGCGCCGCCCAGCCCCGCCACCTTCACCGTCCCGGTCAGCGTCACGCTCCCGTCGGCACTCCGTCCGCACAAACCGCTTCTGGATCCCACTCCACCCCCGCTCCGCATTCTTCGCGTAGGTGCGCGGCAGATACCCCAGTCGCACACCCTTCGCCAGCGCATACGTGAACATGCACGACGCCGACGCCTCCAGGTAATTCCCCTTCGCGCCCGGCTTATCCAGCACCTGCCACCACAACCCGCTCTCCGGATCCTGCACCTTCACCACCGCCGCCGCCGTGCGCCGCAGAATCTCCAGCAACTGCGCGCCGCCCCGGATCGTTCTCCGGATACCACGGCAGCGTATCCACCAGCGCCATCATGTACCAGCCCATCGCGCGGCCCCAGAAATTCGCCGAATCGCCCGTCTGCCGTGTTCGCCCAGAACTGCTCCTTCGACTCATCCCACCCGTGATACAGCAGCCCCGTCTTCGCATCGCGCGCATGCTCGTCGATCAGCACAAACTGCCGCGTGATCTCCGCAAAATCCTGCGGCTCCTGGAACTCCGCCGCCTACTCCGCATAGAACGGCTCCGCCATGTAGAGCCCGTCCAGCCACATCTGGTTCGGATAAATCTTCTTGTGCCAGAACCCGCCCGACGCCGTCTTCGGCTGCTGCGCCAGTTGCTCTCGCAAAAGCCTGGCCGCCTTGTAATAGCGCCCGTTCTGCGTCACGTTGTAGAGCAGCAACAGTTGCCGCCCCAGCAGAATGCTGTCCAGCTGATCCTCGTCCGCTTTGTACGTCGAAATCGTGCCATCCGCAGTGACAAATTGATCCACCGACGCCTTGATATACCGGTAGTACTCACCCTTCGCCGATCCGTACCAAACCGCATCCATCCCTTCCAGCAGCGTCCCCAGCTCGTAGTTCCAGTGCCAGGGCACACCCGCCGCCGCCCATCGTCCCTCCGGCCATCGCTCGATCGTCGAATCCGCCATTCGCTGTGACCACGGCGCCGATTGCGCATGCACCGGTCCCACCGCCAGCGACACTGCGGCAAAAACAATCACCCAAACCGCCACCCCATGCCATTGCAGAAGCTTCATCGTCATCCTCATTCCATCGGCGTCGCCTGGGCGCAGAGCAGGGACGGATCGCGCGAGAGGGCGATCGGCAGGTGCGCAGCGCCGCCGTCCATGGTTGCAGAAACGTCGTTGGTCTGTCGCGCTCCGGTCGCTCGCCCGTCCCACCATGCGATATGTCGTCCTGCGACATTAGCGGCGCAGGCAGCCCACAGCCCCCCTGCCGGGGCTGGCGCCAGGTTCACCCCATAGCAAGTAGCGAACGCTCTTACGGCTCGAAAATCAACACAATTTGCTTCAGTGCCCCACCCAAAAGTACCGTTCGCTCGAAATCTGTTCCCATTTTGGAACGACCCAGTTCCGCTCCGCCCTTCAGCGCCACGAAACGATCACCCGCAACTCCGCCCCGCCCATTCGTCACTCTCCTATTGCCTCCCCATAAGAGCCCCTGCTATATCTATGGCTCCCCCATAGGAGAACATCAGCATGCCCGATAAATTCGACGTCTGGCAGGGCACCCTGGCCCTCATGGTTCTCAAGACCCTCGAAACCATGGGCCCGCAGCATGGCTACGGCATCGCCCGCCGCATCGAGCAGACCAGCGGCAACCGCCTCGCCCTCAACTACGGCACCCTCTATCCCGCCCTCCTCAAGCTCGAGCAGGAAGGCGCCATCGCCTCCGAGTGGGGCACCTCCGACAACAACCGCAAGGCGAAGTTCTACCGCCTCACGCGAGCCGGCCGCAAACAACTCCAGCGCGAAGCCCGCACCTGGGAACAGGCCGCCGCCATCGTCGCCCGATTCCTCTCTCCCGCCGAGGAAAACTAAATGCGTGCCCTCCGAGCCTTCCTCCATCGCCTCCGCGGCCTCTTCTCCCGCCCTGCCGACTTCGACTCCGAACTCGACAGCCACCTCCAGCTCCACATCGACGACAATCTCCGCGCCGGCATGTCGCCCGAAGAAGCTCGCCGCCAGGCGCTCCTCCAGCTCGGCGGCCTCGAGCAAACCCGCCAGGCCATGCGCGAGCGCAGCACCCTCCCCTGGGCCGAAACCCTCGCCCAGGACCTTCGCTTCGCCCTCCGTCAGCTGCGCAAGTCCCCCGGCTTTACCGTCGTCGTCGTTATCACCCTGGCCCTCGGCATCGGCGTCAACACAGCGCTCTTCTCCATCGTCAACACCGTCCTCCTTCACCCCATCGACGCCCCTCGCCCCGGTGAACTCCTTGCTGTCGATGCCTCCAAGCCCAACTTCGAAACCGGCTCCATCTCCTGGCCCAACTACGTTGACTGGCAGCGCGACAACCGCAGCTTCTCTTCGCTCGCCGTCTACCGCCACATCGGCTTCGTTATGACCGGTTCAGGCGAATCCGAACGCGTTCGGGGCAATTACGTCACCTCCAATTTTTTTCCGCTCCTTGGAGTTAAGCCGTCTCTTGGCCGCATGTTCGCTGAGGGCGAAGACCAAATCGGCCGAGATCCCGTCGTGATGCTGGGCGGCGGATTCTGGGCGCGCAAATTCGGCTCCGATCCCAACATCGTCGGCCGTTCCATCACCCTCGACGGCCGCGGCTACACCGTCGTCGGCATTATCCCCGCGTCCTTCGACCTCCAGTTCGGCGGCTTCCTGCCTGAGGACATTTACGTCCCCTTCGGTCAGTGGCCAACCCAGGCACTCAAAAATCGCGGCGCCGGACTCGGCATCCATGGCATCGCCCGCCTCAAACCCGGCGTCACCCTCGCGCAGGCTCGCGACGACATGAATAACGTCACCGGCCACCTCGCCACCGTCTATCCGGAACAGGACCGCGGCCTGCGCGCCAGCCTGCGCCCCTTGCGCGAGTCCATCGTCGGAAACGTGCGGCCCGTCCTCTTCGTTCTCCTCGCGGCCGTCGGCTTCGTGCTGCTCATCGCTTGCTCCAACGTCGCCAACCTGTTGCTCGCCCGCTCCAGCACGCGCGCGCAGGAATTCGGCGTTCGCCTCGCGCTCGGCGCCAGCCGCCCGCGCATCGTCCGCCAGGTCCTCACCGAAAGTATTCTTCTTGCGCTGGCCGGCGGCGCCCTCGCCCTCGTTCTCGCTGCCTGGGGAACGCGCGCGGCGGTTGCCCTCGCCCCCGACACGCTCCCGCGCGCCTCGCACATTCATCTCAGCCCGCTCGTCCTCGCATTTGCTTTTCTCGTCTCCTTCGCCGTCGGCATCCTCTTCGGCCTTATCCCCGCCTGGAAAATCGCCGCACAGCAACCCCACTCCACCCTTCGCGACAGCGGCAGCCGCACCGTTTACGGATCGCGTCATCGCACCCAGGATGCCCTCGTCATCCTCCAGATGGCCGCCGCCCTCGTGCTCCTCGCCGGGGCCGGTCTCATGGTCCGCAGCCTCTTCGCGCTCTACCACACCTCGCCCGGCTTCGACCCCAACGGCGTTATGCGCTTCAGCGTCGCCGGACCCGACACCCCCGCCATCGACAAACCCGTGGGCGCTCGCGCCTATGCCCGCCACCTCGATGAGCAGATACACTCCGTCCCCGGCGTCTCTGCCGTCTCGCTCATGGATGGCGACCTGCCTCTGACCGGCGACGACGATGAAGAGCTCTTCTGGATGCAGAACGAAGCCAAACCCGCCGACGCCAACGATATGCACTGGTCCCTGCTCTACATCGTCGAGCCGGACTATCTGCAGATCATGCGCATCCCGCTCCTCCGCGGCCGCTGGTTCACTGACGCTGACCGCGAGGACACTCCGCACGTCATCGTCATCGACGAGGATCTCGCCCGCCAGTTCTTCCCCAACACCGACCCCATCGGCAAAGTCGTCAACCTCACCAATCCCGACAACACCCAGGCCACCATCGTCGGTGTCGTTGGCCACGTCCTGCACTGGGGACTCGACAACGACGCCGGCTCTTCGCTCCATGCTCAGCTCTACCTGCCCTACGGTCAGCTCAACGGCTGGCAGCTCGTCTCCACCACCGGCTTCTTCTACAACGTTGCGGTTCGCGCAGACCACCCAGACACGGTCTTCCCCGACATTCAGACCACGCTGCGCCAGATGAACTCCGCGCAGGTCGCTTGGCGTCCTCTCACCATGAACCAGATCATCGCCGGCAGCCTCGCCGCGCGTCGCTTCTCCATGATTCTCTTCGGAGCCTTCGCCGCCCTCGCACTTCTCCTCGCCACCGTCGGCCTCTACGGCGTCATCAGCTACCTCGTCGGCCAGCGCACGCAGGAGATGGCCATCCGCATGGCCCTCGGCGCCGACCGCAGCGACGTGCTCCGCTGGGTCCTTCGCCGCGGCGCCCTTCTCGCCACCATCGGGGTGGGCGCAGGCACGCTCGCGGCTCTCCTCGTCACCCGCATGATGGCCGGCATCTCCATTGCAAAATCGTCCATCATCTACGGCGTCCATCCGTGGGACCCGATCACCCTCATCGGCGTCATCGCCGTCCTCATGCTCGTCGCGCTTCTCGCCAGCTACGTTCCCGCGCGCCGCGCCGCCTCCGTCGACCCCATGCAGGCCCTCCGTTCGGAGTAAGGCAAGTTCACAGGAAGGCTTTTGGAGGATTGATGATGCGCCAACTCAAAGCACTCAGGCTTCGCCGCCTCGGACTCTGGCTCCCGGCAGTGCTGGGTACGCGTCAAATATGCGGAACGCCAAGCGCCGTCTTCTGAATGCTGAGCGCTGTCCTTCAGAACCCCACGATGTTGTAGCCGCTGTCCACGTAGATCACTTCGCCCGTCACCCCGCTCGCCAGGTCCGACGCCAGATACACCGCCGTCTTCCCCACTTCCGTTTGCTCCGTGTTGCGGTGCAGCGGCGAGCGCTCCTCGTGATACTTCAGCATGTCGCCCAGCGCCCCAATCCCCCGCGCCGCCAGTGTCTTGATCGGCCCCGCCGATATCGCATTCACCCGCACATTCTGCTTGCCCAAATCCCACGCCAGATACCGCACCGTCGCCTCCAGCGACGCCTTCGCCACGCCCATCACCTTGTAATGCGGCACCACCTTCTCCGCCCCGTAATAAGTCAGCGTGATGATCGACCCGCCCTCCGTCATCAGCGGCGCCGCCCCGCGGCTCAGCGCGATCAGCGAGTACACGCTCACGTCATGCGCAATCCGGAACCCCTCCCGCGTCGTCTGCAGAAAAGGGTTCTTCAGATCCTCCGGCGGAGCGAAAGCGATGGCGTGCACCAGCACATCCAGCTTTCCGTACTTCTCTTTGATTTGCGCAAAGACCTGATCGATCTCCGCGTCGTTCGCCACGTCGCACTGGAACGGCTCCGCCCCCGGCAATTCCTCGATCAGCCCCAGCGCCTCGGACTTCATCCGCTCGTTCTGATAGCTGATCGCCAGCTTCGCCCCCGCCTCGTGCAGCTTCGTGGCAATCCCCCAGGCGATGCTGCGCTTATTCGCCAGTCCAAAAACGGCCGCGATGCGGCCTTCTAAATTGAGCATCAGTGGTTCGACTCCAGGGAAGTCATCGTCCGGCGCAACACTTCACCACCGGCCCTGCCATTGTAAATGTGCAACCCGACCCCGCGAGCAGCCTGCGCTCACCCGCATTCGCACCTCGAGCCGGAATCCGACACCGCGGCGCTTACCGGCTCTCCACTCGCCGGCCGATAGTACCGCTGATCCGGCCGCGCACACGCCAAACACAGCTTCTCGCCCCCGCGCTCCACGAAGCGCTCGTAGTTGATCCCTTCCCCGCACTCCGCGCACGTCACTCGCTCGCCCTTATACCCCGGCATCTCCTTCGGCCCCAGGTCAACCTCCACCCACTGCTCCCCGAACAGCTCCCCATCCGCCATCTCGCGATAGGCCTTCATCTGCTGCTGATTCTTATTCTCAATCTGCGGATACAGCTCCCGCGCCCGCTGCTTCGACGACTCCAGCGCCACAATCCGAATCGCCCGCCCCGTCCCCAGATCGACGAACGTCGCCGCCATCTTCCCCCAGTCGCGAAACTTGAGCGCCCGCTTGCCCAGCCGGCACCCCGTCACCACCCCAATCGCGTCCGTCGCGCAACGGTCGATCTCGATGTACGTCACCAGCCGCTTGCGATCCGTCCCCCGCGGCTCCTCGATCCCCAGCCGCCTGCACCCCAGCATCGCCATCCGCACGCCCAGCACCTGCCCCGCGCACAAATGCCCATGCGCAACTTCCGCCTGCTTCAGCAACTCGTCGAAGGACTCCATGCAGCGATCATAAGGCGATCGAAAGGCGAGTGAAATGCTGTGACCCTGGAAAGACGGATTGAAAGCTCAGCCTTCAAACCCAAACGGCGGGCGACAGGGCAATATCCGGTTGAACACCCCCGCCGTGCATTACTCTGTTCGCATGGAACCGACCATTAGATTGCTGCCGGAATTACCGCCACTGAAACGGTAAAGAAAGGCACGCACGGGCCCGATATGAGCCACCCTTTTCGAAGACTCTTTCCGGCGATCATCTTTCTCGCGGTCATTGTTGCGGTTGGGATCCTGGGGTACACGTTCATCGAGAAATGGACGGTCCTCGACTCTGTCTACATGGTGGTCATCACCCTCTCGACCGTCGGATTCCAGGAAGTCCATCCTCTTTCGCCGGCAGGAAGGATCTTCACCATCTTCATTATTGTGGGTGGTGTGGGAAGCGCTATCTATGCTGCTGGACAGGTGGTGGAAATCATCGTTGCAGGCGAGATGACCGGTTATCGCAAGAGGAAAAACATGCATAAGAAGATCAGGGAGATGAAGGACCATTACGTGATCTGCGGTTTTGGCAGAGTGGGCCATCAGGTAGCGCAGGTCTTTGAGAGAGGGCAGGTTCCGTTTCTGGTGATCGACCCCAAGAGGGAGTCATTCGACGAACTGGAGGGGAAGGGTGTTCCGGTTCTCATCGGCGACGCGACCGACGATGCGGTTTTGACTACGGCGGGTATCGATCGCGCCAAAGGGCTGATCGCCTGCTCGGATTCCGATGTAGCCAACGTCTATATCACGCTCTCGGCCCGGCAGCTCAATGCGAGTCTCAACATTGTGGCCCGAGCGAGCATGAAGGATACGGAGAAAAAGCTGACCATGGCTGGGGCAAACCGGGTCATTTCACCGTATTTCATTTCCGGCGTTCGGATGGCGGCCATGGCAACGCAGCCGGTGGCTGTGGACTTTCTGGACTTAGTGACGCACAACGGGCTGGTCGATTTCAGCCTGTTTCAAATCACCATTCCCACCGGTTCGCCGCTCCATCGAAAGACCATTGCGGAAGCGGACATCAGGAACACCTCAGGGGCTCTGGTGTTAGCCATTCGAAAATCCGATGGCTCTTTCGATCTGCACCCGAAGGAACCCTCAATAATCGACACGGACGATGTGCTGGTGGTGCTCGGAACTCAGGAACAATTTGATTTGCTGCAAAAAATGATCCAATAAAATCCCTCAGCGCCAGGACCTTGGCTTCCTGCTCGCAGCTCCCCGCTCCATCCGGCTTCAGGCGATTCCCCGTTGGCTACTGGCCGTCATCCTCCTCCACCAGCACCGCCGAAGTCCCCACCAAATCAAAGCCCACCGCCGCCGACCCCGTAACCTGAAAACTCACCTGCAGCGGTTCCCGCCGCCAAACCGCCGGCGCACACACCGGAGTCGCATGATCCGCCGCCTCCCATTCGCCCAGCTTCTTCGCCAGCAGCGGCTTTCGCCCCTCCACCTGCGCCACCATCGCCATCAGCTGCTTCCCGCTGGTATTCACTCCGCAGTACGCCGCATAGTCCCGGAACCACACTACGTCCGACACCGCCGGATCGAAATCCGGCAGCCGCAGCGCCGTCACCTTCCCCGTCGTCCGATCCACCAGAATCCACGGGCCCCGCTGCCATACCCATTGCTCCGCCTTGTCCGTCGGCAACGCATCGTTCAACCGGACCGCGCGCCGCACCGCGAAACTGCGGCCCGTCAGGTCGTGCAGCTCGCCCGTCGTCCACTCCTTCACCTTCCCGTCCACCACCAGCGGACGCACCTTCAGCTCCGTCTCCTCTTTTCGCGCCCCGGCAGGATCGCCCGCCGCCGAGTACGGCTCTTTGCGCACCCCACCCAGCGCCACCACATGCGCCTTTGGAGCACACCACGCCATCGCCGGCAAAATCACCGCCAGCACCGACAGCAAAGCCACTTTTCGAGGAGTCATACTCGCAGGCTACGAAGGACACCGCCGCCCGCGACAGGTCACAGAAGTACTTTTTTGAAGAGGAACCGTTACTGATGAACGGCGCTTGCCGGGGCCGCTGCAGCCGTTGAGCTCACCGCATGCTGCTGCACCTCATCGGCCAGCACGCGCCCGCCCAGATAATGCCAGGCCGCCCATCCGCCGCCCGCCAGCGTCAGGATCAACGCCCACAATCCTGCCCGCCGCAGCTTACGCCCCTCGCGCCCCACGCTCTTCGGCCGCGTCTTGCCCACATTCTGCACAAATTCGGACCAGTTGGCTTCGTTTTCATGCTGCTGGCTCGCCGCGACAAACCGTTCCACCCAAACCGCCTCGTCCAGCCCCACCGTCCGCGCGTATCCCCGCACGATGCCCTTACTCAGAATCCCACCAGGCAGCGCTTCAAACCGGTCGTCTTCCAGTGCGGTCAGGTAACGAGTGATTACCTTGGTTTTCTCGCTGATCGTCTCCAGCGCGACGCCCCTGGACTCACGTTCCCGCCGCAATTCCTCGCCAAAGTGCCCCACTTCAGGCTTCCTTCCTGAGGGTTTGCCAGTTTAAGATAGGTCCGACCTCCCCGATACGTCAAAGAAAATCGGAGATTCGGTTACCGCTTTCTCGTGCGCAGATAATGGTACCAAGGTAACACTTTGTGGAAATCCCACCCCCGGGCCATGGGGGGGCATCCCTTTGGGTTATAGCTCCACAGCCATTATCCCTCGAATTACCCTCCCCCCTTGCCCTTTCCTCCACCCACCCTTTGTTACCCTGTTCCTTCCATCCCGAGAGGCTCCGCTTCATCCAACCCTGAGATGAACAAACTTGTTATCGGCAATATTCTGTTCCGCCCCGTCCGCGCGGCCATCAGCGTGCTCGCCGTCGCGATTGAGGTCATCATGATCCTCTGCATCGTCGCCATCATGGTGGGCCAGGTCCAGGGCGCGGCCAATCAGACCAGTGGCATCGGCGCCGATATCATGGTCCGGCCCCCCAACGCCAGCAACTTCAGCGGCCTCAGCGACGCCGCCGTTCCCGCCAAAATCGCTTCCCAGGTCCTCGCCAAACTACCCCACGTCGCCGCCGCCTCCCCCGTCATCGCCAAGCTCAACACCAGCGGCTCTGTCCAGACCATCTTCGGTATCGATTACCCCAGCTACACCGCCCTTCGCCCCTTCGTCTTTGTCAGCGGCGGACCGCCCTCCGGGCCCGACGACGCCCTCGTCGACGATCTCTACGCCAAGGGCCATCACGTCCAGCTGGGCCAGACCCTCCAGCTCCTCGGGCATGACTTCCGCATCTCCGGCATCGTCGAGCACGGCAAGGGCAGCCGCATCTTCCTCCCCATCCACACCCTCGGCGTCCTCAACGGCACTCCCGACAACGCCTCCATCTTCTACATCCGCTCCGACAGCCCGAAGAACGAGCAGGCCGTCATCGACGAAATCCAGCACACCCCCGGCATGACCACCTATCAGGTCCAGACCCTCGCCGAGTGGATGTCGATGATGACCCCCGAGCACCTCCCCGGCTTCAACATCGCCCTCAACGTCGTCATCGCCATCGCCGTCATCGTCGGCTTCCTCGTCATCTTTCAGTCCATGTACACCGCCGTCATGGAGCGCACCCGCGAGATCGGCATCCTCAAGTCGCTCGGCGCCACCAAGCTCTACATCGTCAACCTGTTCCTCCGCGAAGCGGTCCTCGTCGCCATCGCCGGCATCATCGTCGGTATCCTCGCCACCCAGGGCATCAAGCTGCTCATGGACGCTCGCTTCCCCACTCTGACTTTTTTCCTCACCACCCGCTGGCGCATCTACGGCACCGTCATTGCACTCGTTGGATCGATCCTCGGTGCCCTCTACCCCGCCTGGAAAGCCGCCCGCAAAGACCCCATTGACGCCCTCGCCTACGAGTAGCCAGATCGTCAAGATCGCAGGATCGTCCAGATCGGAGGCAGATCGTCCAGATCGTAGCCGGGGATCGTCGAGATTTTGTAGCCAGGATCGTGGGCAGATCGTCCAGATCGTAGCCAGGATCGTCCAGATTGTAGCTAAGAAAGAATCGTAGCCAGGATCGTCCAGATCGTAGGCGCATCGTCCAGATCGTAGGCACATCGTCCAGATCGTAGCCAGGATCGTCCAGATCGTAGCCGGATCGCCCACATCGTAGCCAAATCGCGAGCCCGCCCGTTTCCGCGCGGGGGCCAGGTTCACCCCACAGCAAGAAGCTAGCTCCTTCGCACCCTCCGCGATCAAGGACACTTGAGTTTCGGCGGTGCCGAACGTACCCCTCCCTTTCCCGTTTTGAAACTGCTGATCCGGCGCAGTGGCGTTTCGCAAGTTCTTTCCTGACGCCCACGCAGTTCATCGCAAAGTAAGCACTCCGCGCGTCCGCCACACCCGCCCCATCTTTCTGCATACCTGCGCCCCCGCTGTACATCCAAAGCCCATGTACAACGCCAAAGCCTGGTCCGCTGCCAGCGCGACCTCGCCGCTCGCCTCCTCCACCATCTCCCGCCGCGATCCGACCGAAAACGATGTCCAGATGGAAATCCTCTTCTGCGGCATCTGCCACTCCGACCTGCATCAGGTCCGCAATGAGTGGAGCGGAGTCATGCCCACCGTCTACCCCTGCGTCCCTGGCCACGAAATCGTCGGCCGCGTCACCAAAGTCGGCTCCGCCGTCACGAAATTCAAAGTTGGCGACATCGGCGCCGTCGGCTGCATGGTCGACTCCGACGGAACCTGCCCCGAGTGCCGCGAAGGCCTCGAGCAGTTCTGTCCCAACCTCACGCTCACCTACAACTTTCCTGACAAGCACACCGGCGGCGTCACCTACGGCGGCTATTCGGAAAGCATCGTCGTCGATCAGCGCTTCGTCCTGCGCGTTCCCTCCAACCTCGACCTCGCCGGAACCGCCCCGCTGCTCTGCGCCGGCATCACTACCTTCTCGCCCATGCACCACTGGGGCGTCACCAAAGGCAAAAAGGTCGGCGTCGTTGGACTCGGCGGCCTCGGCCATATGGGCGTCAAATTCGCTCACGCCCTCGGCGCTCACGTCGTCGTCTTCACCACCTCGCCGTCCAAGAAAGAAGACGCGCTCCGCCTCGGTGCCGACGAAGTCGTCCTCTCCCGCAACGCCGATGAGATGGCCAAACACGCAGGCAGCTTCGACTTCATCCTCGACGCCGTCTCCGCCGACCATGACATCAATGCCTACATCGCCCTGCTCCGCCGCGACGGCAACATCACCCTGGTCGGCGCGCCGGAAAAGCCGCTGGCCCTCTCCGCCTTCGGCCTCATCATGGCCCGCCGCAGCCTCTCCGGTTCTCCCATCGGTGGCATTCCCGAAACCCAGCAGATGCTCGACTTCTGCGGCCAGCACAACATCACCGCCGACGTCGAAGTCATCCCCATCCAGAAAGTCAACGAAGCCTACGACCGCCTGCTCAAAGCCGACGTGAAGTACCGCTTCTCCATCGACATGGCTTCGCTAAAGAACGCCTGAGGCAAAGCGGCCGGTCGTTTCCTGAAAGATGCTCGGCCTTCTCACTACTGTTCGTCGCCTGACGGAGCAGGAATATCCGGCAACCGCACTTCGTTCGACTCGTGCCTCGTCTGCTCCTCCCACTCACCTGCGTTCGGGTCGCTGCTTGCTGAGCCGCCCGGCCCCCTGCGACCGCGATGACGGAACGGCGCCCCGAACGGCAGCCGCAACCTGCGGTAGCGGAACTCCTCTGACCTCTGCGCAATGAACCACCCGCCGATGAAACTCAACAGAATCTCCAGACAGATCGCCATGACCGACGCGATCGGCGATCGCACGACCGGTCCAAAAACTCGCAGGTTGACAGAGAGCAGCAGTCCCGCAATCAGGACGAAGTAACTGCACCATGCCGTGAAGAACACCGCCAGCCGCAGCAACACAGCAGGCAGAAGCGCTGCCACCCATCGAGCTGCGGCGCCGGTTGCGACACCTCCCACCAGCCCCGAAATGGCCGCCGCCCAATAGAAAGCAAGGAGTGGATAACGGGTTGGCGTCGGCGACTGGGTGAATTGAGTCACAACAATGCCAACGAAGATTGCCAGACACGCAAACGCCCCTGCGCCGAGGATCCCGCACGGAATCGGAATCGCCCACCGTCGCGCCCTCGGAATCACCGAAAGCACAGTGAAGACAATTCCCGCCAAAAGAATAAAGGGCGCCGCAAACATGATTTGCATGGCGCCCCATTATCTCGTTGCAGGATTGAATTGCCTACTTCCCCGTCAGCGCCTCCACACCCGGCAACTTCTTCCCTTCCAGAAACTCCAGGCTCGCGCCGCCCCCCGTCGAGATGTGCTTGATCTGGTCCGCCACCCCGGCTTGCTTCACCGCCGCCACCGAGTCGCCGCCGCCGATGATCGTGATGGCATCCTGATTCTCCGCCACCGCCTTCGCAATCGCCGTCGTGCCCTTCGCAAACGCCGGCATCTCGAAGACTCCCATCGGACCGTTCCACACAATCGTCGCAGCCGCCCCAATCTCCTTCTCGAACAGCGCCACCGTCTTCGGCCCAATATCCAGTGCCATCCAATCCGCCGGAAACGGCGCATCGCCCTCGACGATCTTCGTCGCCGCATCCGCCGCGAACTTATCCGCCAGCACGTGATCTACCGGCAACACGAACCGCACCTTCTTCGCCGCCGCTTTCGCCAGCGCTTCCTTCGCCACGTCGATCTTGTCCGCCTCGAGCAGCGACTTCCCCACCTCCTGCCCCTTCGCCTTCAGGAACGTGTACGCCATCCCGCCCCCGATCAGCAGCGCATCCACCTTCCCCAGCAGGTTGTCGATCACCTCAATCTTGTCCGACACCTTCGCCCCGCCCAGGATCGCCACAAACGGCCGCGCCGGAGCCTCCAGCGCCTTCCCCAGATACGTCAGCTCCTTCTCCATCAGCAACCCGGCGGCCGACTGCTTCACGAAGTGCGTGATCCCCTCCGTCGAAGCATGCGCCCGATGCGCCGACCCGAACGCATCGTTCACGTACAGCTCGCACAGCGACGCCAGCTTCTTCGCAAACTCCGGATCGTTCGCCTCCTCTTCCGGATGGAAAGCGCAGATTTTCCAGCAGCAGCACCTGCCCCGACTCCAGCTGCCGCGCCAGCTCCTTCGCGATGTCGCCCACGCAGTCCGGCGCAAACGCCACATTCGTCTTCTCGCCCAACCGATGATCCAGCAGCGTCCGCAGCCGATCCACTACCGGCCGCAGGCTGTACTTCAGATTCACCTTGCCCTTCGGCCGCCCCAGATGCGACGCCAGAATCAGCTTCGCCTTGTGCCGCAGCGCATACTCAATCGTCGGCAGCGTCTCCTTGATGCGCGTGTCGTCCGTGATCTCCGCGCCGTCCTCGGTCAGCGGAACATTAAAATCCACCCGCATGAATACATGCTTATGCGCCAGGTCCAGGTCGCGAATCGATAACTTCGTCATAACGCCCTCAGTCTCCACTGCGCTCGCCATTGTCCTATCCCCTTCCTGAATCTTTCACTCGTGCGGAGCCGAATGCACCATCGCTTCCGCCTCAATCTCCACCCGCCACGTCGGCTGCAGCAGCCCCGCCACCACCACCATCGTCGCCGCCGGCCGGATCGTCCCAAAAAATTCCCCGTGCGCCTTGCCGATCGCTTCCCAGTCCTCGACATGCGTGATGTACATGCGCGTCCGCACAACGTCCTCCATCCGCGCCCCCGCCTTCTCCAGCGAGCCGCGAATGATCTCCAGAACGTGCCGCGTTTGTGTGGTGGGGTCGGCCAGATCGGCGCCCACCGGCCCTGTGCCCGAAACGTAAACCGTCTGTCCCGCACGCACCGCGCGCGAGAATCCAATCACCGGTTCATATGGAGATGTGCCCGGAATATTCTGCCGCATGGAGCCCTCCCAGTCGTGTGGGGCTCGCCAGGAGCCCCACACGTGAGCAGCAGTTGAACTACAGTCCCTTCTTCTCGAGGAACAGAATCAGGTCGCGTACACGGCACGAGTAACCCCACTCGTTGTCGTACCAGCTGATGACCTTCGCCATGTTCCCCACCACCTTCGTCAGCGGTGCGTCCACAATCGACGACAGCGGATTGCCCTTGAAGTCGCTCGACACCAGTTCGTTCGCGTCGACGCCAAGGATGCCCTTCAACTCACCATCAGCCGCAGCCTTGAACGCGGCGTTGATGGTGTCCTTCGTCACCGGCTTCTCCGCCAGGAAAGTCAGATCCACCACCGAAACATTCGGCGTAGGCACGCGGATTGCAAACCCGTCCAGCTTGCCCTCGACTTCAGGAATCACCAGCTTCAGCGCCTTGGCCGCGCCCGTCGACGTTGGAATCATCGACAGCGCCGCCGCGCGCGCCCGCCGCAGGTCCTTGTGCGGAAAGTCCAGGATCACCTGGTCGTTCGTGTAGCTGTGAATCGTCGTCATGATCCCCGACACGATCCCGAACTTCTCCACCAGCACCTTCACCACGGGCGCCAGGCAGTTCGTCGTGCACGAGGCGTTCGAGATGATGTTGTGCTTCGCCGGATCGTACTTCTTCTCGTTGACGCCGAGCACTACCGTCAGATCCTCGTTCGTCGCCGGAGCCGAGATGATCACCTTCTTCACCGGCCCGCGCAGGTGTGCCTTCGCCTTGGCGCCATCCGTGAAGTGCCCGGTCGACTCGACCACGATCTGCGCCCCCACCGAATCCCACGGCAGCAGCGCCGGATCCTTCTGCGCGAATACCCTGATCTTCTTGCCGTCAACCGAAATGAAATCCTCGCCCGCCGTGATCTCGTTCTTCAGATTCCCCAGGATCGAGTCGTACTTCAGCAGATGGGCCAGCGTTGCGGGACTGGTCAGATCGTTCACTGCCACAAAATCGAGTTCCGGATTCCCCAGCGACGCCCGCAGCACGTTCCGACCAATGCGTCCGAATCCGTTAATGCCAACCTTCACCGCCATAGAAAATCGTCTCCTTGCCTCATTTTTCAGCCTCGATGCCACAACTCGCGGTGATCCGGATCACTCAGCTTTTTAGGGTCCAAAACGCCCGGGACACCCCATTTACCGATGCTAGCACCGTAGTCAATGGAAAAGTGAAGGGCCCCCGCCAGACACCCACATTTCCCCATCCCAACGTCACATCTTTTTCACATAAAACCGTGCCTCCTCTGGCACATAACACCGTTCGGTGTTTGCCCCGCGTCCACGTCTGTGTTACACCCTGGATATGCGCCTGTGGTTGCGCGATCGCATGAGACGACGCTCGAAGCGTGGGCCCAACACCTCGGAGTCCACTGGAAAAATCGGGCAGGAATTGCCCCCGAATCAACCCGCACCCCTCCAGCCTTCCTATCACGGCGATGCCCCGCCGCCCACGCCGGAGGAAATCAACCCACCTCCCCAGGCCCCGGCCCGCAAAGCCAAACCTCCCGCCGCAGAAGTCCCGGCCGAGCCCGTCGACTCCCTCGCCGCCGCCTCCGAACCCGCCGGCAAAGTGGTCCTCGAGACCCAGCCCGAATCCCTCTCCACCCCGCCCCCCGAGCCCGTCGCCGGCAACGGCAAAGGCGCCCGCGGATTCGTTGTCCTCACTATCGGCCTCCCCGGCTCCGGCAAAACCACCTGGTTCAAGCGCCGCGGCGTCACCCCGCTCTCCAGCGACCTCCTCCGCTCGCTTCTGTTCGACGACATTGCCGAGCAGCGCTGGCAGGGCCTCGTCTTCTCCACCCTCCGCTCGCTGCTGCGCGCCCGCCTCATCGCCAAAATGCCCTGGAACTACGTCGACGCCACCAACCTCTCGCCCCACGAGCGCCGCCAGTGGATCAAGATGGCCAAAAGCTTCGGCTACGACGTCCAGGCTGTCTTCTTCGATGTACCGTTAGAAATCTGTATGGAGCGCAATAAGCGCCGCGAACGCACCGTCTCGGACGACATCATGAAGAAAATGGCCGAACGCCTCCGCGCCCCCGACTTCAAGGAAGGCTTCTCCAAAATCACGGTGGTCCGCGTCAAGGGCGCACCGGGTGCAGGAACGCCGACAGCCGGCGAAGAGGAGTAGCTTTACGGCTTGTTCTTTGCGGAGCGCAGAAACTCATCGCGGCTGACCATCCTCCATGACCGCGTCCCCGAAAGCGGAGGCAGCGCGTACTGCTCCGCGGACCAGCGCGAACCATCGGCAAAATAGAACGTCTCGAAGGTAAGCAGGGCCTGATGGAGTCGCCCGCTGGCGAGCGCAGTGTCCGTGTCCTCACCGCAACTTGTAAACGTGAGCCGGATCGCGGTCCCGGGCGCGATCTGGAGCGGCTTCTGGCGTTCCCAACCGGGCGGCAGATGATACACACCGTCGTGCCCCAGCCAGACGAGTTTCGGAACCTGCCCCTGCTGCACCGACCAGCACGCCGCGCGCGGATGCGCCTCCGTGCCGTCGCCCGGCTCGGGGAAGACAAAGCCCATGCCTCCGCTCACGATGGTTTTCGGCGAGATGTTCCGCAGCCTGATCGTCGCCGTGCGCTCCCAGCCATTCTGCACGCGGACCGGGCGGTCGAGCCGGACGGGCCTCCCGCCGATGGCGACCCCCTGAACCGCGACCGGCCAGTCTGCGCTGCGACCCGCGTCGGGAAGAGTGAACGTGATCGCCGAACTGGGCGGCTGCACTTGCGCACTAGCCGCTGCCGGCATAGTCAGGAAAAACGCGGCAAACGCGAGCCATCGTGCGGGCAAGCGAACCATGTGTCCTCTTCGAAATTCCGAGAATCCGCGCCAGTGGGAAAGAACGGCCAACAGGCGGAGATTCTCGGCGTCAGTCTACTCCGCGCGCCCCCCAGGTCCCCGCCAGATCCGCCATCGTGTTGCTGATTCCGGGGATTTCGTCCGTGAGCCATTTGCGGGAGAATTTGGCGGCTGCGGAGTTTGTGTGATTCCGGAGGCGGAGCCCAGACCAGGTTCACCCCACAGCAAGAAGCTAGCGCTTCCGGCCATCCAGGCGTCAAGGCATTTGACTCTGACCGCTTTTCCGCCGACCGCCTCTTAGCTGACGGCTACAGCGAGTCGTACACCAGCGCCACAAACGTCCCCGGCTGGATGCTCCCCTTCGCCCATGCCGCGTCCAGGTCCGCCGTCGGCTTCGCTCCTACCGCCTCTTCCACCGGCTTGCCCTGCGCCTTCAGCTTCTCCACCCGGTCCGCCACCGTCACCAGCATCTGCCGGTACCCCTGCAGCGCCGCCTTGTCTCCCAGCTGCCCGTGCCCCGGCACAATCTTCGTCCGCTCGTCGGCCAGCGCCAGCACCTGGTCCACCCCGCGAATCATTCCGTTGATCGTCCCCCCCGACCCGATATCGATCAGCGGATACATCCCGTTGAACCACAAATCGCCGGTATGGATCACATTCCCCCGGCTGAAGTGGATGAAGACATCCGAATCCGTGTGCGCCTCCGGCGCATGCACCAGTTCCAGATGATCGTTGTTCACCCAAAGCGCTTCCGACTCCGCAAACGTCTCCTGCGGCAAACCCGCATCCGGAGCCGCCGGAAACTGCGCCGCATACGTCTCAATCGTCTGCGGCTTCAGCAGCCGGGAGCGCGTGTTCTCGTGCGCCACGATGGACGCGCCCTCCAGATGCAGCGACGCGTTCCCGTCAGTGTGGTCGAAGTGGAAATGCGTATTGATCAGCAGCTTCAGCTTGTGCTCGTCCAGCTTCCCGAGCGCATCCAGCAAGTGCGGCGTCCCCGTCGAGATTTGCGAATCGATCACCAGCTTCCCGTCCGGCCCGATCTGGCAAACCACGTTCCCGCCCACGCCCTGCATCAGGAAGATCGTATCGGTCAGCTTCGTGGTTTTGATCTTCTCGGTTTGCGCTGCCGTTCGCAGCTGCTGCGCCAGATCAGGATTCGGCTGCACCGCCGGATTTGTGTTCACGACCGGCGCTTGCGCCGCGCCCGCGTTCTGTCCCGTCGCCTGCGCCAGCACACTCCCTCGCCACAGCCATGCAGCTGTCGCCATGCCGGACCCGATCAGAAAATCGCGGCGCGTCTTCATAAACGATTTACAGCAGAAACCACCATATTCTTTTCAGACGCCTACAACAGTCCCGGTGGCAGGTTCAGCCCGCCCAGCAACCCCTGCACATTCGACTTGATCAGCTCATCCGCCCGCCGGCCCGCCTCGTTGAACGCTGCCGCAACCAGATCCTCCAGCATCTCCACGTCAGGATTCGGCCCGGCCAGGCTGCTCACCGCGGCCGGATCGATGCTCACCTTCAGCACTTCTTTCTTCCCGTTCATCTTCACCGTCACCGCGCCGCCTCCCGACGACGCCTCCACCACCGATGCAGCCAGCTTCTGCTGGATCTGCTCCTGCATCTGTTTGGCCTGGCCCAGCATTTCCTGGAGTTTCAGAGGATTCAGCATCGGATTCGTCTTCTTACTCTTTCTGATGTAGTTTCTGGTCCCGTAGATCCACCGGCCTGTGCCCTGTGCCCTGTGCTCTGTGCCCTGCGACCTGATCTCTTAACCCTTGTCCCGCAGATCCAGCACACTGCGGATGTCCGCCTTGAACAGCTCCTGCGTCTTCTTCACCAGCGGATTCTCCATCGCCGCCGACTGGGCACTCCCGGCCAGCGGCACCGGTCCTTCCCGGCCTGGTCCCTTGCTCCCGTTGGGCCCGTTCTCGCCCGGCATGAACGCGACCTTCTGCGTCGCACCCATCGCTTTCATCGTCTTCCGCACGATCGCTTCGGCCTCGCCGTTCACCGTCAGCGCCAGCATCGTCTTCCGCACCGGCAGCTCCACCTGGATCGCGTTCCCTTCCTGCCTCCAGTTCCCCTGGTGGATCAGGTTCGCCGCCGTCTCATGTCCCGTACTCGCCAGCGCCGCAACCACCGCCTCGCGGATCCGCTCCAGATCCGGCGCGCCTTCCACCGCTCCGGCCGACGCGGCCAGCGCAAGCGTCCCATCGGTCGACTCACCCCTCGGCTCGGCCACGCCAACCGCTACAGGAGGCTTCGATTCCGCCACAGATGCCGCTATTGAATAAGACGCCTTCGCCTCCACCGCAGCTCGCGCTACACTCTCGGCCGGCGAAAGCGCCCTCGCCGCCGGCTCCGCAGTCGACCCGCCCTCGCCGCGCACCTTCCGATCCCGATCCGACTCAAACGGCGATGGCCGCGGCGCACTCGGAGTCGTCGCCCTCACCTGCCCCGCAACCGGCACCGCACTCCCGGTGCCCGGTGCCCGGAATCCGGTGCCCGATCCTCCTCCAGTTCCTGCATTCCGCCCAGCTCCCAGCTCCCTGCTCCCTGCTCCCTGCACTCCACTCAATATCTCTTCCACCGGCAGCAACCGCTGCAGATGTACCAGCTTCACCAGCCCCAGCTCCAGATGGAACCGCTGCTCCTGCCGATAATTCAATTCATCGAACGTCCGCAGCATCACCTGGAGGAATCGCGTCAGATCCTCTTCGCTGAACAGCATCGCCGACCGCATCGCCCGCGCCCGCTCATCGGCCGATATCTGCAGCACGTCGGTGTTCTCGCCACCCACCTTCGCCATCAGCGCGTTCCTGAGATACCGCACGAACTGCCGCGCCATCGCCGACGGGCTATTCCCCGCATTCAGCAGCGCGTTCAACTCTTCTACCACCGTTGCCGTTTGTCCCACGCTGATCTGCTCCATCAGCCGCTCGAACACCGTGTTCGGCACCGAGCCCATCAGCTCGCGAATCTGTTCAGACTCCAGATGTGCCTTTCCATTCACCAGCGGCGCCGATGCAATCGCCTGATCCATGATCGAAAGCGCATCCCGCATCGATCCGTCGCCCGCCTCGGCCAGCAGCGCCAGCGCCGCGTCCTCCGCGTCGATCTCCTCCTCGGCCGCAATCGTCTTCAGCTGTGCCAGGATGTCGTCGTACTTCACCGCATGAAAGCTGAAGTGCTGGCAGCGCGACCGGATCGTCTGCGGAATATCCTCCGGCTGCGTGGTCGCCATCATGAAGATCACGTGCTCCGGCGGCTCCTCCAGCGTCTTCAGCAGCGCGTTGAACGCCGCATCCGTAATCTGGTGCGCCTCGTCCAGAATCCAGATCTTGTACTTGTCCCGCGCCGGCCGGTAGCGCGCCGCCTCTCTCAGCTCGCGCACCTCATCGATGCCGCGATTCGTCGCCGCATCGATCTCCAGCACGTCCACAGCGTTGCCCGCGCGAATTTCCGTGCAGGAATCGCACACCCCGCACGGCTCCTGCGTCGGCCGCTTCGCATCGCCCACCGCCGTCCGGCAGTTGAGCGCCATGCGCCAGGATGCGCGCAATCGTCGTCTTCCCAATCCCGCGATGCCCCGAAAATATGTACCCGTGCGCAATGCGCCCCTGCTCCAGCGCATTCAGCAGCGTGCGCGTGACGTGCTCCTGCCCGGCCACATCGGCGAATTTCTGGGGACGATATTTCCGTGCAAGTACCTGGTAGGCCATTCCGAATGCTTGATTGTATCGCCTGAACCCCACCCCGATTTTCCAGAACTGAGCAGTTGCGGCGGAGCGACGGCAGGAGCGTTAATTTCGGTTGGTTTTGTCCAGAAGATTGATGACTCGAGTGGAGATTCGAGTCCCTTCTGGTACCAGCGATGCGATCCCACCATCGAGCGTCACCAGGCGAGCTTTGTGATGGATCGCCAGTCCCAGCAGGTACGCATCCGTGACCTGCCGATACCTCTGAAGGCGTCCGCTGGACGGTGAAAGGGCAGATCGAAGGTCCAGATCGTCAGCCCAGAACACATGGCTTCGATGCCGCAAATTGGCGCCGAGGAGTTCCATCGCCTCAATGACACTCACCGCGTCTGGAGTCATGACAGGATTGGAGGCCAATCGAACGAATCCAGCCTCCGTGATGGGACACGTCGCCCAGCGCAGGCTGCTGTCGGCCTGAAACCAGGTCCACACTCTCTCATGATGCTGGTGGGTTGGCCAAAATAAGGCCAGCAACGCGTTGACATCCAGGAGATATCCTGGCCCTACCATTCGTCTTCCAGTTCCAGAACACGTTGTGTTGTTACGACGGGCGAATCCTCCGGCAGAACCGGCAAGTAAAGGCCGTCGACGCACTTCAGCGTCAGAGGCCGTGAAATCCCTCGCCGAATCAAAGTGCTCGCCGCTTTGCCGACGCTCATTTTGCGGCTCTCCGCGTACTCCTTCACCTTTTCCAGTACGTCATCATCAATCGCCAAAGTGGTGCGCATAATGTTATTATGATGTTACAATCTTGAAGTGATGTCAAGATCATCGTCATAACATCAGCGACTCGACAGTGATGACCCTCCTCTACCGCCTCGCCACCCCCGCCGACATTCCCCACCTCGCCGCCCTCATCGAGGCCTCCATCCGCGGCCTTCAAACCAACGACTACTCCCCAACCCAGATCGAACAGGCCATCGGCACCTGGCTTGGCCTCGATACCCAGCTCGTCGCCGATCAAACCTACTTCGCCGTCGAAGTCCCTACCGAGTCCGAAAACAACGCCAACCCCGACCGCCTCCCCACCATCGGCAACCTCGTCGCCTGCGGCGGCTGGTCCCGCCGCAAAACTCCCTACGGCTCCGACCACCGCCCCAACCGCGACGACTCCTTCCTCGACCCGCGTACCGACGCCGCCAAAATTCGCGCCTTCTTCGTTCACCCAGCCTGGGCCCGCCGCGGCATCGGCTCCCGCATCCTCGCGCTCTGCGAACAGGCCGCCCAGGCCGAAGGTTTCACCCGCTTCGAAATGGGAGCCACCCTCACCGGCATCCCCCTCTACCGCCGCCACGGCTACGTCGAGCAGCAGCGCATCGACCTGCCCCTCGCCAACGGCGAACTCCTCCCCATCGTTAAAATGACGAAAAGACTTGAGTCGATACAAAGACGGCAACCGGGTGAGCGTATGATTGCCGAGCCTGGGAAGCCTCAGGAAAAATCCCCCCACGAAAAATAACCGGAGGAAGATCGACATGAAATTCATGACCACCTGGTCCTTTCCCACGGGGAACATTCCCGAAGCCGCCGAGCGCTTCCTCGCCGGCGAAGCGACACCCCCGGAGGGCGTAAAGCTGCTCGGACGCTGGCACAACACCGACTGCAGTGGAGGCTTCGTTCTGGTGGAAACCAACGATCCGGTCGCGATGTACGCGGACGCCGCGAAGTGGGCGGACTTACTCGAACTGAACACCGTCCCGGTGATCGAAGACAACGATGCCGGACCTGTGCTGGCGAACCGCTTTAAGAAATAAATCTGCTGTTGAACCGGAGGCCGTCTACTTCCGGCTTCGCTTTCCGCGTGGCGCCTCAGTCCTGGGTCTGCTTTTCCTCCCCGCCCGCTTCTTCGCCCGCGCGCGCCGCCGGATCTCCTCCGGCGAATACATGCTCTTCCGGCAGTTCTTCGACCCGCAGTTGCACCGCGCCTCATCCTCGTCGCCGTCGTAGAGGAAGTAGTCGTAGACCAGCTCTTCGCCGGCCCTGATGTTCCGGATCGCCATGATCCACACCCGCCCGTCGATCTCCTCCGTCTCGCAGTTCGGGTCGCACGAGTGATTCAGGAACATCGCCGTCCCGTGCCCATCGATCACCGTCTTCCCGTCGCCCACTCCAAACAAATACGTCGTCGGCGAATTCTCGTACTTCTCATCCGCCTCGTCTTTGGGAATGCGCGGCCCTGTGTACTCCACCACCCGCGCGCCTTTGCGGATCGGCGCCATCGTGTAGCACCCCGCTGCGTGAATTGCCGAAGAACGAATGATCAGACTCATCTCCACCACAATATCAACCCCTCAAACCTCCCCACCAAATCTCCGGCGTCTAAAATAGAAGAAGCAATGCTCCGCCCCTCCCTCATTGCCGGCTTCGTCGTCCTCCTCGCCCTGCCCCTCACCGCCCAGCAGCAGGACAACTCCAGCCAGCAGCAGCAGAACCCGCCCAGCCAAACCAACAAACCCGCACAACAGAAGAAAGACCAGCCGAAGAAGAGTCCCTCCCAGGAGAATCCTTTCCCCGAAGCGCAATCCGAAGCCGCCGCGCACCAGGACCAGCAGCAGAACCCCAACGCAGCCCCCGACGCCCCCCAACCCCAGTCCGCACCCAAAGCCGATTCACCCAACAAGCCTGCCGGCCGAACCCTTTCCCTGAGGCGCAATCCGAGAAAGCCGCGCACGAGGCCCAGCAGCACGACCAGCCCGGCTCCGCTCCTCGCCTCCGACGAACCGAGCTACAGCTCCAGCCGAGTCAAGGGCCTCGACATGCCCACCACCGACGAGACGCCTCCCGCCAATCTCCCACCGTCTCCGTTGCCCTTCGATCCGAAGCTCGCCAAGAAGGACGCCAACATCGGCGACTACTACATGGAGTCCGGCAACTGGAAGGGCGCTCACGAACGCTTTCTCGAAGCCAACCGCTCCGATCCCGGCAACGCCGAAGCCGTCTTCGGTCTCGCTGAATCGGCGCGCCATCTTCATCTCGACGACGAGGCCCTGCGCAACTACCGCCTCTATCTCAGCGCTCTCCCTAACGGCCCTCACGCAAAAGAGATCCACAAAGCACTGAAACAGATGGGCGCCGATTGATGGAACCTCGGCTGGCGCCGTCCTTCAGCGATTGATATAGTTCCCACGAAACGGATTCGCCCTCTCACCCGCGGCCATCTTATGCATGCTGTCCTGCAGCAGGTCTTCGACTCCTGGAGCGCCGATCTCTCCGCTGCGCCTGCCGAGTGGTGCCAGATGCACCCCCTTCAGGACGACCGCCTCTGGTCCGCTCAGGAAATCATCGAGCACCTCGTCCTCACCTGCCGCAGCACCAGCCGTGTCCTCTCCAAACGCCTCGATCGCGGCCGCCCCACCGCCGACCGCAGCACCCCTGTTCAGTGGCTCCTGCAGATGATCCTCCTCTCGTTCGGCCACATGCCCCGCGGCGCGCCCGCTCCCGGCTTTGCGCGGCCCGATCAGCTCCACTGGCAGCCCATGAGTGGCGCCCAACTCGTCGAACTTCTCCGCCAGGAGATCGACCAGATGGACGCTCTCCTTGACCAGTGCCGCCAGCGATTCGGCCTGCAGCGCGTCGCCACCCACTTTATGCTCGGCCCCCTGCGCCCGGACCAGTGGCGGCGCTTTCACGTCGTCCACATGCGCCACCACCTCGGCCAGCTCCGCCGCCTCATCTCGGCGATCGGCCAGCCAGCCGCGCACCAGGCTCAGCCCGCTCAAGCCTGAACCACTCCCGCGCTCCCGGCTCCCAGCTCCCTCAGTACTTCGACTTGAACGCGTACGTCAGTCCCATCGTGAACTGGAATGAGTTTCGCTTTGTCGGCGGCGCCGTCATCGGCGGATCGTTCAGGTAGCTGTCCATCGTCCCCACCGACAATCCGAAATTCTTGTACGTCGGAAACGCAAACGTGTTCGTCTCCTCTGCCGAATACGCCCGCACGTTGTTGTACGCGGGAATAAACGACACATTCTGCGTGAACGTCATCAGCTTCAGCTTAAGCAGATAATTTCCCGCAAACGTCGACCCGATCAGATTCTGGTTCTCCGCCGGCGTGCCCGCGATGAACTGCTGTTTCTCGTACTGCATCGTCCCTTTCAGATCCAGCTGCTGCTTGGGCTTCTTCATCGCCGTCCAGCCCAGTCCGCCGCCGTAAATCTGCTGCAGGTTCAGATCCTGCGAGAAGTTGTGATCGAACGCCGTTTGCCCCAAAACATAAAAGCGCGGCGAGAAAAACTCATCGCGCTCCGCATCGAAATGTGAAATCGACGACTTCGTGACGCTGGCCGGCGTAAAAACACCGCCGCTGGTGAACGCCGGCTGCGTGATCTTCCCAAACGATCCGCTGAAATCCGCCGAGGTCCGATTCCGCGAGTCCAGCCACTCCACCGTCGGCACCACCCGCATCAGCCCAATGCTGCCCGACACCGCATACTGATTCTGCGTCGCGCTCACCAGCGTCGCCCCTGCCGTCGCCGCGCCGTTCCATCCCGTAAAGAACCCCGGCTCGTGGTTCAGCTGCTTGTCCAGCTCTGCCTTGTCCACGATCACCTGAGCATCCTTCACTGGAATCGTCGCCGGCGCTGCCCCTTCACTCGCCGGATGCACCGCCACCGCGCCGTTCGCCACGTCGATGACGCCCGCCGGCAGATTCCCCGCCGTCCTCTTACTGCGACTCTTCATCTGCGAGTTCAGCACGGCGAAGCTGCCGCTTGCGTGCAGCGACTGGATTTTGTCCCACCCAATCTTCACGTCGCCCAGCGGATCGCTGTGGAACGTCACCGTCCCACCTGTTTCCTGCACCAGCTTGCCGTGCAGCGTGTCCCCGTTGCTCAGCACCAGCGTGTCGGGTTCTTTGTTCTTATCCGCGCCCTGACCCAGCAGGGAAAGCGGCATGGCAGTCAGCACCAACGGCAGCACGAACACAAAACGGCGAAAAAGACGGATTCGACGCATCAACGAAAGATTCTCCTGGAAAAAAAGTACCGAAAAATTACCGGTGGCTTGCTGCAATTCAAGATGCGGCGAGCGCGCCCTGGCGTTGCAGCCGCGCTGGACGCGCCGCCCGAATTTCCCTGACAATGAGACTATGCCGATTACTCGTGAACAGGCCCTGGACTACTTCCGCTCCGACGACCTCATCGGCCTGGGCATGGAAGCCGACGCCGTCCGCAAACGTCTCCACCCGGAAGGCGTCGTCACCTACATCATTGACCGCAATATTAACTATACGAATTTCTGCACCGAGTACTGCACCTTCTGCGCCTTCTATCGCCCCCTGAAAGGCAAGCAGGCCAGCGAAGGCTACATCCTCGACTTCGACACCATCTACGCGAAGATTGCCGAGACCCTCGAGATGGGCGGCACCGGCGTGCTCATGCAGGGCGGCCTCCATCCCGGACCTCAAGATCGACTGGTTCGAGCGCCTGCTGCGCGGCATCAAGCAGCGCTATCCGCCGATCTGGCTGCACTGCTTCTCCGCATCGGAAATCCTCGCCATCGCCGAGTACAGCGACCTCTCCGTCCGCGACACCATTATCCGCCTCCGCGACGCCGGCCTCGACTCCATTCCCGGCGGCGGAGCAGAAATCCTCGATGACGAGGTCCGCCATCGCATCGCTCGCCTCAAGTGCGGCACCGAGGACTGGGTCCTCGTCCACCGCACCGCCCATCAGCTTGGCATGCGCACCACCGCCACCATGATGTTTGGCGTCGACGAAACCCTCGAGCAGCGCGTCAACCACTTCGAAGTCATCCGCCGACTTCAGGAAGAAACCGGCGGATTCACCGCCTTCATCCCCTGGAGCTTCCAGCCCGGAAACACCGCCCTCGGCGGACGCGGCTGGGAAGAAGCCACCGCGGTCGACTACCTCAAAGTCCTCGCCATCTCCCGCCTCTATCTCGACAACATCGAGAACGTGCAGTCCAGCTGGGTCACCCAGGGCCTCAAGGTCCTCCAGATGGGTCTCCGCTTCGGCGGCAACGATGTCGGCTCCGTCATGCTCGAAGAAAACGTCGTGAAAGCCGCCGGCACGTCGAACTGCACCACCGAAGAGGAACTACGCCGCATCATCCGCGACGCCGGCTTCCAGCCCCGCCAGCGCGACACCTTGTACCGCACCATGTTCCTGAACTAACACGGTGCCAGCGCATCACGCGCAGCGCGCAGCGTGATCCCGCCGTCCGCGGAGGGACTACTCCAGATCAATCTCCCCTGTCATCACGTGTGCGCGCAGCTTGTACTCGCCGTTCTCCATCGTTTTGGTGAAGCTGCGAAAGAACCCGCCCCGATCCACGCCGAACGCCGACGCCTTCACATCCCCAATATCCACCGAGGCGTCCACCGACTTATAGCTGCCACTCGATGAACTGATCCTGATCTGCCCCGCGTACAGGTCGATGTCTTTGTCGCCCGTGACTTCTTCGACCGTCACTTCGCCCGCGCCCATGTGGAACCGCAGGTTCGTCTTCCGCGGCACCTCGATCCGGATGTGCAAATTGGAATTGTGGAAGTCGCTTCCCGTGATGTTCAGTCGCCCATAACCGGGCGTGCCGGAGAAGCGCAGCTCGACATACGACCCGTACTCCTCGCGATCCACCGTGCAGGAGACCTTGATCGTCTCCGTATCGGTTCCGACAATCTCCACGCCTGCCGGCCGCGACTCGATGACCAGCGCCGCCCTCGACCGCAGCGGGGTCTCAATCGGATGGCCACAGTCCCCGACCGTCTCCGCATAACCCGCCGCGCCGCACACGAGCAAGGCCGCGGCCGTTCCGGCACAGAACAGTCTCATGCCGCTTCATACGACGCCAGCCGTCAAAATGTTCCCTCATCGCGGTGCCGGCGCTGACGCTTCCCACGCGTCGCCGCTTCGCAATCATCGTGGACCCGACCTCGCCGCCCCGCTCCAGACAACGTCGCGCCCCAATCCATCCTCCCACCTATCGTGAAAGCCCTCAGCGACCCAACCCGCCTCAAGCCCATCGACAAGGAAGACAACCTCCTCCAGGTCATCATCGAAACACCCGCCGGCAGCCGCAACAAATTCGCCTTCGATCCCGATCAGGGCATCTTTTCCCTGAAGAAAGTCCTTCCCGCTGGCATGACCTTCCCCTACGACTTCGGGTTCCTGCCCCGAACTCTCGCGCCCGACGGCGACCCCATCGACGTCCTTCTCCTCATGGACGAACCCGCTTTCCCCGGAATCTCAGTCCGCGCTCGCCTCATCGGTGTCATCGAAGGCGAGCAACTCGACGGAAAAAAGAAAATCCGTAACGACCGCCTCGTCGCGACCGCCGACGCCAACCACATGTACGCCAACATCCGGCGCCTGAAAGACCTGCCCTCCCGCTGGGTCAAAGAACTCGAGGAATTCTTCGTCCACTATCACAGCCTTGAGGGCAAAGAGTATCGCCTGCTCGGCTGCAAAGGGTCCGAAGCCGCCATGAAGCTCATCCGCGACGCCCAAAAGGATGCCAAAAAGAAATCATGACCGACATGATCATTCGGTTCCTCGTCGGCGGCCTCGTCGTGAGCCTCTTCGCTGCCCTCGGGGACGTCCTGCGCCCCAAAAGCTTCGCCGGCCTCTTCGGCGCGGCCCCGTCCATCGCCCTCGCGACGGTGAGCCTCACCATCCACAAAGAAGGCAAATTCTTCGCCGCTCTGGAAGCCAGAACCATGATCCTCGGTGCCATCGCCTTCCTCGCCTATGCCGCGCTCGCCAGCCTGATTCTGCGCCGCCGCCGTTTGAGTGCGCTCGCCACCGCTCTGGTCCTCATGCCCGCATGGTTCGGCCTCGCCTTCGGCCTGCTGGCAGCTTTCAAAGGATTGCTCTGAGATGGTCGAGATCAACCTGTCAGCCCTGCAAGAAACGAAGCCCCATCAATACTTCATCCGCTTCGCCTTTGGCGGAGCCGCCACACTTCTCGCCGGCCTCATCGCCAAATATTTCGGCCCCGCGATCGGCGGCCTCTTCCTCGCCTTCCCTGCTATTTTCCCTGCCAGCGTCACGCTGATCGAGAGTCATGAGAAAAAACGCAAAACCGAGATCGGCCGCGACGGCACGAATCGCGGACGCATGGCCGCCAGCATCGACGCCGCGGGCTCAGCCCTTGGCTCCATCGGCCTGGTCGGATTCGCCCTGACTCTTTGCTGGCTGCTGCCTCGTCAGAACCCCTGGCTCGTCATCCCCGCCGCCACGATTGTCTGGGCCCTGATCGCCTTCTCCCTGTGGGAACTGCGCAAGCGTCGCCTCTTCGGCCGCCATCCCCACCGCACCGCCTCGCATCATCCCCCGGCCCACAGCGCGCACTGAGCATCAGCGCTGTCGGCCACCAGCTCCCGGCTCCCCGCTGTTCTGCAGTCTCTCAACCACCACCCCCGCCAGCTGCGACACATTCCCCGCACCCAGCGTCAGGATCGCGTCCCCCTCCCGCGCTCGCCCGATCGCTCGCGCCACCGCCTCATCCCCCGACGCCGCATACTCCACCGCCCCGCAGTGGATCGTCTCCACCAGCGCCTGTGCCGTGATCCCCGCAATCGGCTCCTCGCTCGCCGCGTAGATGTCCAGCACCTCAACGCTCGCCGCATCGTCGAAGGCGTGCACAAACTCCTCCATCAGATCCCGCGTGCGCGTGTACCGGTGCGGCTGGAAGATCACATGCACCCCGCCGTACCCGCACTCCTTCGCCGCCCGCAGCGTCGCGCGAATCTCCGTTGGATGATGCCCGTAATCGTCCACCACCGTCACGCCGCGCACGCAGCCCTTCACCTGGAACCGCCGATCCACCCCGCGAAACGACTTCAGCCCCGCCGCAATCGCCTCCGGCGCAATCTCCAGCTGCGTCCCAATTGCAACCGCCGCTGTTGCATTTAACACGTTGTGAATCCCCGGCACCTGCAGCTCCAGCGGCCCATACACCTCGCCATCCGCCGCCACCTCAAACCGCGTCCGGCACACCCGCGGCCCCGAACCCGGCGCACCATCACCCGGTCCCGCAGGCAGCAACCGCAGCACAAAATCCGCATGCGGCGACATCCCATACGTGAACACCCGCCGCTGCACCCGCGGCAGAATCCCCGCCAGCAGCGCATTGTCCACGCACGCCACACACGCACCGTAAAACGGCACCCGCTCCATGAACTCCACGAACGCGTTCTCCACGTCCGCCATGTCGCGATAGCAATCCATGTGCTCGCGATCCAGATTCGTCACTACCGACAAAATCGGCGACAACCTTAAAAATGACCGGTCGCTCTCATCGGCCTCCGCCACCAGATACTGGCTTTGTCCCAGCCGCGCGTTCGAACCCATCGCGTCCACGCGCCCGCCCACCACCACCGTCGGATCGAGGCCCCCCGCCGTCAGCACCGAGGCCACCATCGACGTGGTCGTCGTCTTCCCGTGCATCCCCGCAATCGCGATGCCGTACTTCAGCCGCATCAGCTCGGCCAGCATCTCCGCGCGCTGGATCACCGGAATCTTCCGCGCCCGCGCCTCCACCACCTCAGGATTGTTTTCGTGGACCGCGGAGCTGACCACCACCACGCTCGCGCCCACCACATTCGCCGCCGCGTGCCCTTCGAACACCGTCGCGCCCAGCGTCGCCAGCCGCTCCGTCACCCCCGACCGCCGCAGATCCGACCCGCTCACCGGGTAATGCAGGTTCAGCAGGATCTCCGCGATCCCGCTCATCCCGATCCCGCCAATCCCGATAAAGTGAACCCGCTGCGCCTTCGCGAACACAAATTCTCCCTGAACTCGAACCTCTAAACTCCCTGCTCTCCCGCTTTCTGTTTCTAGCCTACTGGCTCGTTACAGGCATCGTGTGCAACACCAGGTTCTTCTGGTTGATGAACCCGATCACCACGTCAAACTGCTTCCGCCCCTCCCAGTCCTTCTGCGTGATGGGGTAGTGAAAGATCAGCTGCCCTTCGATCTCCTGCCCCGGAGTCATCGTGATGCCGCGCGGCATCGGCGTCTTCTTTTGGGTCTCCAGCGTCGGATAGGCAATGAACACCTTCTTGTAGTCCTCGCCGCTCGCCGCCAGACTCTGGAGCACGTCCCCGTTGGGCAGCGTTACTTCGCCCCACATATCGTGCAGAAACAGCGGCAACTTCGTCGTGCTTTTGACCTTCACATCGGCGATCACGATCACTTCGTCGTACACATTCGGCTGGCCCTTGCAGCCCGCCCAGCCCTCCGCCCGTCGAAAGCTCGCGATGAATCGGATACGCCGATACCGACACCACCTGCCCCGCATGTACCGGGCCCGTCCAGGTAACCCACACGTACGTCCCGATGACGCCAACGACGATCACGATCGCCACCAGCACCACGAGTAAAGGATGAAAGCCCGTCCCGTTTCTCTCGGACATATTGCTCCCGATTCTACTGGAGTATCCACTTTTGCATGAATCGGATACCCCGACCCTCACGCTGCAGTCTGCTGCCAGGGAACAGGCGCTCAGATTTCGACCTCGCCTTCCAGATAGAAGACGCATTCTCCTTCCAGCTCCGTTCGGTCGCCGCGCAACCGGCACAGGACTTTTCCGCCTCGCGGTGAAGCCTGGAAGGCCGTGAATTCTGTCTTGCCCAGCCGCTTTGCCCAGTACGGCGCAAGCATGCAGTGCGCCGAACCGGTCACAGGATCCTCGGGAATCCCCTTCACCGGCGCGAAGTACCGGCTCACAAAGTCGTACTGCGGATCGTCGCTCCTCGCTGTAACAATCAGCCCCGGCTTGCCGATCCGAATCAGCGCCGCCATATCCGGATCCACGGCTCTGACGGTTCCCGCATCCGTCCAGCAGCGCAAGGTAATTGAAGTCATTCTCCGTGACCTCAACCGGCACCACCCCGATCGCCTTGGCAAGTCCCGCTGGCGTGCCGATCACCTCCGAAGGCCGTGTCGGAAAGTCCATCACGTAGCCGGCTCCGTTCTTCTTCACCGTCAGCGGCCCGCTGGCCGAATGAAACACCACCTCGTTCCGCGACGGTTCAAGCCGTTCCATCACCACGGCAGCGCTGGCCAGCGTCGCGTGGCCGCACAACGGAACCTCGGTCCCCGGCGTGAACCACCGCAGCTGATAATCCCCGCCGGACCGCACCAGATACGCCGTCTCGGCAAGATTGTTCTCCTGAGCGATCGCCTGCAGCGTCGCGTCAGGCAGAAAGCTGGGCAGAGGAATAACCGCTGCCGGATTCCCGGCAAAGCGGCGATTGGTGAAGGCATCGACCTGAAAAATCGGAGCGCGCATAGTTAATTTTGGCCTGGCGGCTATGACGCGACAAACACCTGCCCTGGCAAAGACCAACCGAAAGCATCGCCGCCCGCCCTGTTTCAGCAAGAAGAAGAAAAAAACAGAAAGAGGGAAAAAAGGCCGCTGGACCCCCTTTCCGAAAACAAAATCAGCGCACCGAAGAAAAAGAAAAAGAAGCTCGTTCGTCCCCGACAGCTCCCCGTTGCTCCGCGGCCAGGTTCACCCCATAGCAAGCAGCGAAAGCCTTTTCCGTCCAAACATCAATGCAATTCGACCCGCCACCAATCCCAAAAGTACCGCCCTGCCTCATTTTGGGAAATCCAGGTCCCCAACCGTCTGAACCGAAACTCCACTATCCCCGCCAGGTTCACCCCATAGCAAGCAGCGAAAGCCTTTTCCGCCCAAACTTCAATACAATTCCGCCACCATGAACCCAAAAGTACCGCCCTGCCCCATTTTGGGAAATCCAGGTCCCCAACCGCCTGAACCGAGACCCCACTATCCCCGGCCAGGTTCACCCCATAGCAAGCAGCGAAAGCCTTTTCCGCCCAAACTTCAATACAATTCCGCCCAACATCGACCCGAAAGTACCGCCCCAAACCCGTTTTGGAAACTCATTCCCCAATCGGCCCACTGCCAACCAGCAACCCACACACCCACGCATCGGCCCCATGTCTCAACCGCCCCAGCAACCCCCATCCGTCCCACAAACCCGTACCCGCGTCGCCCCGCCCAACACGCCGCAAACCCGCCACCGCAGCCCTCACCCCGCCTGCCGCAGCCCCGCCAAAAACTCCCCCGCCCCCCGCGTGTTCAGCACATCCCACTTTCGTCAGCCACGCCCGCCGCAGCTGCTTCACCCCGTAATGCATCTTCGCCAGGTGACTCGTATGATGCGAATCCGTGTTCACCACGATCCTGCAACCCAGCTCCTTCGCCCGCCGCAAATCCCGATCGCACAAATCCAGGCGGTCCGGATACGCGTTATGCTCCACCGCGCAACCCACCTCCGCCACCTTCTTCAGCAGCGCCTCCACATCCACCGCGTATCCCTCGCGCCGCAGCAACAGCCGCCCCGTCGGATGCCCCAGGATCTTCACATACGGATTCTCGATCGCTCTCAGCATCCGCTCCGTCATCTGTTCCGCCGGCATGTTGAACAGCGAATGCACGCTCGCGATCACCACGTCCATCTGCGCCAGCACCTCGTCCGACAAGTCCAGCGCCCCATCCGCCAGAATGTCCACCTCGATCCCCGCAAACACCCGAATCTTCCCTTCCATCTCTCTGATCGACGGCGCGAATCCGCGCTATGTGCTCCATCGCCCGCTTGTCGTCGAGCCCCATCGTCATCGCCAGATTCTTCGAGTGATCCGTGATCGCGATGTACTCATACCCGCGCGCCACGCCCGCATCGGCCATCTCACGGATCGTGTTCTTCCCGTCCGTCTCCACGGTGTGCATGTGCACATCGCCGCGAATGTCGCGCTCCTCAATCAGCACCGGCAGCCGATGCTCCTCCGCCGCCTCGATCTCACCGTTGTTCTCCCGCAGCTCCGGCGGAATCCAGTCCATCCCCAGCGCCGCGTAAATCTCCTCCTCCGTCGCCCCCGCCACAAATGACCCATCCTCGATCTTCGCCAGCGCGTACTCGCTCAGCGTGTACCCCCGCTTCAGCGCCCGCTGCCGAACCGACACGTTGTGCATCTTCGATCCCGTGAAGTACTGCAGCGCCGCCCCATATGAACCCACCGGCAGTAGCCGCACATCCACCTGCAGCCCCGACCTCAAACGAAAACTCACCTTGTTCTGCCCCTTCGCCAGCATCGTGTTCGCCGCCGGATAATTCGCGACATACTCCACCGCCGCGCCCACGCAGTCCTCGGCGCACGCCGGCCCCGTCGCCAGAATGTCGAGATCCCCCACCGTGTCGCGCCCCCTCCGCAGCGACCCTGCAGGCAGAATCGTCGTGATCCCGTCGAATTTTCTCAGGTACGCGATCAGCTTCTCCGCCGCCTCTTCCGCGTCGTCGATCAGGAACCGCCCGCTCCGCTGCTTGTAGTCCTCAATCCCCTTGCGCAGCTTTTCGATCAGCTTTTCGCCGAATCGCGGCAGCCCGGTGAGCCGCCCCTCGGCAATCGCCTTTTCCAGGTCCTCCACCGACGCCACCTGCAGCGCCTCCCACACCAGCGCCACCGTCTTCGGACCCATCCCCGGCAGCCGCAACAGTTCCAGCATCGTCGGCCGATACTTCAGCAGCAGCTCTTCCCGCAGCGGCAGCGTTCCCGCCTTCTCAATCGCCTGGATGTTCGCCGCCATCCCCTTCCCGATTCCGGGGATCTCCTGCAACTTCTTCGCGTCATTCGCAATCGTGCTCAGCTGGATCGTCGACTGCTCCACCGCTTCCGCCGCACGCCGGTACGACCGAATGCGAAACGGGTCGCCCGCGCTGATCTCCAGCAAATCCGCCGTGTCGGCCAGCAACTGCGCAATCGAACGATTGTCCATCGAGGATTGATTACATCATGTCCCTGAAATCTGAATCCAGACACACTGCGACCCGCGCCGCGCGCCGCATCCAGGCATCGCCGCAGCCCGAGCATGAGCCATCTTAGCCATGCCCTGGCTGCACAGTCATCACCCGAGCACGCCGCTGCGCTTCTCCCGCGCACACACTGGGTGTCTACTTGTTGTTGGATTGATTCCGGAGAGCAGGGACCGGTCAGGCCGCGTCGGCGCTCGAGCTCGTGCTCGCGTCGCGCGCCCTCACTACCTGGTCGGCCTGGGGGCCTTTTTGGCCCTGGACGATGTCGAACTCCACATCGTCGCCTTCTTTCAGGCTCTTGTATCCATCGACCTGGATCGCGCTGTAGTGAACGAACACATCGGGTCCGTCATCCCGCCCGATAAAACCATACCCTTTGGCGTTGTTGAACCACTTCACTTTGCCTTTATACTGAGCCACGTACGCGAACCTTCCTCTCAGGCAGTATGGTTGGGGATTCCAACCTGCTCTGATACAGACGCGCGTCGTTCCAGGTTTGGTTTTCTGCGTTTCCTTCGCGGATTCCAACAACCCTTACTTCTTCTTCCGTTTCTCCCGGCTCCAGCGCGCGTAATACATCACCGAGATCAGCGTCTTCCCGTCCAGAATCTTCCCCGCATCGATCAACTTTAGTAACTCGCTCAGCGGCACAAACTGCAGCTCGAAGCTCTCGTCCTCTTCCGGCTGCGCCTCGCCCAGCGTCAGATCCTCTGCCAGAAAAACCTGCATCCATTCCCCAAGGAATCCTGGACTTGCGAAGTACCGCACCAGCTTTGTCCACTTCTTCGCCGAGTACCCCGTCTCCTCCCGCAGCTCCCGCTTCGCCGCCTCCAGATGGTCCTCGCCATCGTCCATCTTCCCGGCCGGCACTTCATATAGATATTGTTGCGCCGCGTGCCGGAACTGCCGCTCGATCAGCACCAGCGGATCCTTCCGGCTCTTCCGATCGTCGACCGCCAGAATCACCGCCGACCCGTTATGCCGGATCACATCCCGCGTCACCCTCTTCCCCGTCGGCTCCTCGATCTCGTCCCGCAGCACCCGAAACAGCGGCCCGGCGAACACCTCCTTCGACGACAGCACCTTCGCCGGTCCACCATGCCGAATCTTCAGTTTCTTCACCACCGGCACCGCGTGCTTCGCCAGCTTCTTACCCCGCTTCTTCTCCGACTTCTCCGCCGACTTTCTTCTTCTTCGCCATCCTGATCGCGCTCCTTTTCCTAACCTACCATCCGCCTGTTTCCTGAACGCTAACCGCCACGCGCTACACGTAGCCGCTCAAATCTGCATCCTCCTCCCCACCCCCCGCATCCGAACACTGACCCAGTCCACCCGTCACAGATGACCCCCGACCTCTGCACGCCGTCACACCCCCATGAGAAACTCGGAGCAGGCTCTGCCGTGAAGGTCGACTGCTATCCCATCTCGCTCCTCCCCCGGCAAAGCCGGCTCTTCCTCGACTACACCTCGAGCCACGAGCCCCTCGCCCCCTTCTTCACCTCCACCCCCTGGTCCACCGCCTGGGCCAACTCCACACCCACACTCGATCCCGCCCACCGCAACACCCTCGCCGACCTCCTCCTCGACCAGAACCGCGCCTGGCTTTCCGGATCCGCCATCCGCCCCCGACAAAACCCTCGCCAACATCGAGCGCCTCCGCCACGGAGCCGGCGCCGTCCTCACCGGCCAGCAGGTCGCCCTCTTCACCGGACCCCTCTTCACCCTCCTCAAAGCCGCCACCGTCGTCCGCCGCGCCCAGGACTCAGGCGCCGTCCCCGTCTTCTGGCTCGCCTCCGAAGACCACGACCTCGCCGAAGCCGACCACGTCACCCTCCCCGCGCGCCACGCCCTCCACACCCTCCGCCTCCCCCACGAAGACGCGCCCCCCATCCAGCCCAGTCGGCAATCTCCCCATCGGCCCCGGCATCGCCCCCGTCCTCGACCGCGCCGCCGAGCTCATCGGAGGCACCCCGGAATTCGACCTCCTCGCCGCCTGTTACACCCCCGACGCCACCTACACCTCCGCCTTCGCGCGCTTCCTCGCCGCCACCTTCGCCGACTACGGCCTCGTCGTCATCGACGCCTCCACGCGCGCCTTCCACGCCCTCGGCGCTCCCGTCCTCCGCCACGCCATCGAACACGCCGACGCCCTCGAAGCCGCCCTCCACGACCGCGACAAGCTCCTCGCCCAACGCGGCTACCACTCCCAGGTCCTCGTCGCCCCCGGCTCCAGCCTCCTCTTCCTCATCGATGAAGTCACAGGCATGCGCCTCCCCCTCCGCCGCAAAAACGGCAGCTGGTTCACCACCGCATCAACGGCGCCCGCACCCAGTACTCCCCCTCCGACCTGCTCGCCATCCTCGACACCGCCCCCGAGCGCCTCAGCCCCAACGCCCTCCTCCGCCCCGTCTTTCAGGATTTCCTCTTCCCCACCCAGGCCATCATCGGTGGCCCCGCCGAGATCGCCTACTACGCGCAGAACCAGGTCCTCTACCAGGCCATCCTCGGCCGCACCACCCCCGTCCTCCCGCGCCTCACCGCCACGCTCATCGAGCCGTCGATCGCGAAGATCCTCGACCAGCACCAGCTCACCCTCGAAGACATCCTCACCACCCATCCCGATGAGCTGGCCCACCGCCTCGGCGCCCGCTCTCTCCCCATCGAAGGCAAGCGCCGCCTCTCCGCCGCCGGCAACGCCCTCGACGACGAGCTCGACGCCCTCCTCGCCTGGACCGAATCCCTTGACCCCTCGCTCGCCCGCGCCGCCCAGGTCTCGGCCTCCAAGATGCGCTATCAGATGAACCGCCTCCGCCGCCTCGCCGCCAATTACCAGCTCCAGCGCGACGCCAGCATCCGCCGCCACGTCGATACCCTCAGCTTCAACCTCTTCCCCGACCGCCACCCCCAGGAACGCACCCTCGGCGGCATCTGACGAGCTCGACGCCCTCCTCGCCTGGACCGAATCCCTTGACCCCTCACTCGCCCGCGCCGCCCGTGTCTCGGCTTCAAAAATGCGGTATCAGATGAACCGCCTCCGCCGCCTCGCCGCAAATTACCAGCTCCAGCGCGACGCCAGCATCCGCCGCCACGTCGATACCCTCAGCTTCAACCTGTTTCCGGACCGCCACCCCCAGGAACGGACTATCGGAGGCATCGCCTACTTAGCCCGCTACGGCTCGGACTTACTAGCGACCCTCATCGAACAAGCGACCCAAGACTGCCCCGGCCACAAAGCTTTGTGGCTGTAGCTCCCACCTGAGGCTCCGATTTAGGCAACGGGCTAACCGGAGCTCAAGGGCTGGTCAAGGGCGTTTCTCGTTGGGTACATTGGCCTGGTGGCGGACATGCAAGAATTTGCATTTGACAAACGCGTGGACACGGAAGGCGCGGTATCGCCTTATGAAATCGGAGGAGTGGAGTGTGAATCCGAACCAGAACAGGGCTCGGAGGCGGAAAGCACGAGAGAGCATAGCGAAGCGACCGGAACAGCGTGCGATCTCGGCGAAGCCGGCTGTCCGGTCATAATGGGCCGTTCTGGCGCCGATCCCAGATGCGGACGCAAACTCCATGTTGCACCGGAACTGGCGGACGAGGAGCCCGTTTGCCTAATGCACTCGAAAGACCCGAACAAGAAGTACGGTCAATTGTTCGATTTGTTCACATCTGAATTTGAGAGGAGCCTAGCTCAGGCCGAATCCGAATGGGGAGTGGCCCACTTCGAGCGCTTTGTATTTCCCAATCTAGACCTGAGGAACCGCAGTTTCCAAGTGCACTGCAGCTTTAGGTATGCAGTCTTTTCAGGCGACGCAAAATTCTCCCATGCGAACTTCAACCGGAGCGCAGAATTCTCTTACGCAACTTTTTCTCATGACGCGAAATTCTACAGAACAGAATTCAAGAAAAACGCAAACTTCTCCCATGCGGTTTTCAACCGAAACGCAAGCTTTTCACGTTTGGCGGTAGAGGGTGACTCGACGTTTAGCCGAGCGAGATTCGCAGGCCACGCCACGTTCTCCCACGCCTCTTTCAAGAGGAGCGCCGGTTTCCTCCATGCAATTTTCTCGCAGGAAGTATCGTTCTCCGAAATGGTCGTCGCCGGAGCAGCAACCTTCAATAGAGCGCGGTTTCACGGGAATACGATCTTCTTTCGATCGCTCTTCATGGACTCCGCGGTTTTTTACCGAGCGACGTTCACGGGCGATGTGAACTTCTCGCGGTCGTCCTTTGCCAGAGAAGCAAACTTTCGAGAGTCAAGATTCACAGAAAGAACAAATTTCTCCAAATCAGCCTTTTCCGCAGATGCCGTATTCGCCGAGGCAAAGTTTGATCAGCGCGCGAACTTCCGCGAAGCGACCTTCGCCCGAAACACAGACTTTGCAGATGCCGCATTCGCTCAAGACGCAAACTTTCGACATGCAACATTTACTCAAAACGTCGACTTTACCAGAACCACGTTCACACAGAAGGCTAATTTCGTAGAAACAACATTCGACGAGGGTGTCTTTTGGACGAATGGTAGGTTCTTAGGCGCAGCTGAGTTTAGACGAACTAAGTTTCACGTTCGGAGGCAAGGAGCGCCAAGTGCAGTATTTGCTTTGGCGAGCTTTTCTGACCCGCAGAAGATAGTCTTTGACGACGTGGACCTGAGTCGGGCCCTTTTCCATAACTGCGATGTGAGCGCGGTTTGGTTTACCTCTTCAGTGCGATGGGGGCAGAGGGGAAAGGGCGGAGCCATGGTATTTGAGGAAGAGATTCCGCTCGACCGAAGCGAAACAAAGCCGCTGCGGAGAAACGGCGAGAGAGATTTTCGAGCCCTAGCTCAGATTTATCAACAGCTGAAGAAGAACTACGATTCTCGCTTAGATTATTGGACAGCCAATGAGTTTCATTTTGGCGAGATGGAGATGAAGCGACGGGCCGGACCTACGAATGGACGACTTCTTTGGCTGAGGCAGCAGTTACATCGACGGATGAGCCTTGTCTCCCTGTACCGCTATGTAAGCGACTATGGCAACAGTTTCTGGAAACCGATCCTGTGGCTACTAGGAACGCTAGTATTGTTCACCGTCTTGTACCCGCTCCCACGAATTGGCATCAAGCGGCAAGGAGCCACGCAAATGGAGACCTACATCTCCGTATGGCGGCCCGGAGATCCCTGGAGTCAGAACCTATGGCAGGAGGTACGTCTGGCGACGAAGAGCGGTATTGCTGCCATGGACACGGCCACGTTTCAAAAGAATGCGGAATACCTACCTGCGTACCCTTGGGGACGAGTTTTGGCAACAGTGGAAGCTCTCTTGACCTCTACACTGTTTGGTCTGTTTCTCCTCGCTCTCCGACGACAATTCAGGCGCTAGGGCCTGGAATATCGACAATCGGAACCCCCGCCTGCCGCACTCAAGCCCCTCTTTGGCGCTCGCCGCCAGCCCTCTCCACCACTTTAGCCAAAGACGCCTACAATCCTTTCAAGAGGCCCCATGCGCCAAGTATCCCTGCGTGAGTTCCGCACCAGCGGCTCCTGCACATCGCACAAATCCCTCTGGAAAGAAAAAGCCCTGTCATCGTGAGCGAGCCTTCAACAATTCGTTGCCCACTTCTGCGCGCAACAATCAATTCAGACGCTGTCACCCTGAGCGAACGCCGAGCAACGCTCGGCGAGTCGAACGGGCGTTTGGACCTGCATTTCATTCGCGAAATCAGCAAGCGCCTTCCCTGCCCAACAGAGAAAACGTGAAGGGGCACGACTTCAGAGCCTGCCCTGAGCAAGCTCTGAGCGCAGCGAGGTGCGCGTCGAATGGGTGCCGTAAAGTCGCGCCGCGAGGCGCTTCCTTGCTGCCGCAAGCCGTTCCTGGGGTCCCCGTCGCCCTTCAGCGCGATGGGGCGTCGTCGTGAAGCGCACCGCGAACGTCAAAAAGCGCGGGGTCTTCGGGCTTCAACCCCCAATTCGCCATTCCCATCCCGGCTCGTCCTCTCACCTCCGCAACGAAAAAGTGTCAGGGCACGACTTTCATAGCTTGCGGAAAAAAAAAGCAAAGAACCCCTTGTGCTGGACGACCAGGTTCACCCCACAGCAAGTAGCGGAAGCCTCCAGCATTCGAAAGTCAACAAAACTCGATTCTCCGCCCATCCCGAAAGTACCGTCCTGGACCGTTTTGGGAAAAAACACCGTCCCACCTTTGGTCCCCGACTTTTTCCGCAAGCTGTTCCAGTCGTGCCGAAAAGTCGCGCCGCGAGGCGCTTCCTTGCTGCCGCAGGCCGTTCCTGGGGTCCCCGTCGCGCTTCAGCGCGATGGGGCCGTCGTCGTGAAGTGCACCGCGAACGTCAAAAAGTGCGGGGTCTTCGGGCTTCAGCCCCGGATTCGCCATTCCTAACCCAACCCGCAATCTCACCTCCGCAACGAAAAAGTGTCAGGGCACGACTTCACAGCTCGCGGAAAAACGCGCAGTTGTGAAGGGGTACGGCTTTCACAGCTTGCGGAAAAAACAACACACCCCAAAAAATACGGGGCAGGCCAGGTTCACCCCACAGCAAGAAGCTTGCTCCACCTCCGGCCCAACATCAACGCAAATCGTCAGCGGCCCCACCCCAAAGTACTGCCGTGTTCCATTTTGGGAGGAGCAGTGCCCCAACCCGATCACCCGACACACGAAGTGAGATCCAAATCTCACATCTGGGCACGACTCTGAACGAGCTTGCAAGAGAAACTCGCCGCTTGAAGGGGCACGGCTTTCAGTCGTGCCGAAAAGCCTCGAAATAGTTCAGGGCTTTAGCCCTGCCCGCTCTTTCCATCCCAAGCCAAACCTCACCTCCGCAACGAAAAAGTGTCAGGGCACGACTTTCAGTCAGCCTGCCCGGAGCAAGCTCCGAGCGCAGCGAGGTGCGCGTCGAATGGGTGCCGTAAAGTCGCGCCGTAAGGCGCTTCCTTGCTGCCGCAGGCCGTTCCTGGGGTCCCCGTCGCGCTTCAGCGCGATGGGGCTACGAACCCTCGCAGCAACCGTTCCCCCAAAAACATGTCAAGCCTTTGTGCAAAACACAAAAGTAATGACTCAACAAAACAAGCCGCTTCCCCGCCATAACTCCCTGACAAACCTGGCCGACTTACTCCCCGAACTTGGTATTCTGATAATAGGGAGATAGAAAGAAAATATCCCCGTCCACTTAGCTTGAGAAAACACCACGAGGCTCGCCGCGGCGAGCCTTTTCTCTTGCCGGAAAGGAGGTCCACCGGATGCCCCGGAACGCCACGCCGATCGCACAACAACGTGACCTGGGTACCGCATCGGCCCGGACACTCCAAAGTTGTCAAGTTTGTCAACATCGCTACGCATTTCAAAACAAAGGTCTTGCAACTTGTGCCCCGCCCGAAACACAACAACACCGGACAAAACGGCGAACAAATGGCAAATCGACTCCGCAGCTATTTCCGCCGCTCATCTCTGCCCGGAGCAGCTTCGCAGAACGAAGCATGACCAACGCGCCGATGCCCGCACCTCTTCACACCACGAGTGCCGTACTCGCAACCACGAATGCAGCACTGATGCACACCACCGCCGCATTCACAACTGTGAATGCCGCACTCCCGAGCACCACCCATCTGCCCTGCTCTCAATCATCGGGCCTGTTCGGATGCGCCAATGCTGCACTCACAACCACGAATGCTGCATTCACAAGTGCGAGCGATCTGACGCCGCTCCAGTCGCTTACGCTGTTGACAAACTTGTCATTTCATCGCAACTCGCTGAAAACAAGTCAACAGCCGATCCTGCGTCCCCGGAATTCGATTCAGCCGCCGCAAGGCCGGCCATCCGCCCCCCCCTCCACCTTCCCTCCCCACCGCCATCTATAATCACTTTTTGGATCTCCGTCACCAACCGCAACTCCCTTCCACTCCCATCCTGACGAGGTGATCGATGGCCGCTTCCAACCCCACCCTTGAAATCCTGAAGCCCCGAGCCGACTGGATCGTTCGCCGCAAGGCCGAAGCCGAGCGCACCGGCGACCGCAACATGTCGCAGATGCACTTCGCGCGCAAAGGCCTGGCCACCGAAGAGATGGCCTTCGTCGCCGAGCGCGAGCAGATCCCGCTCGAGCGGGTCCGCGACGAGATCGCCGCCGGCCGCCTCATCATTCCGGCCAACATCAATCACCCTGAGCTGGAGCCGATGGGCATCGGCATCGCCACCCGCTGCAAGGTCAACGCCAACATCGGCAACTCCGCCATCACCTCCAACATCGACGAAGAGCTGCGCAAGCTCCATATGGCCATCCAGCACGGCGCCGACACCGTCATGGACCTCTCCACCGGCGGCTCCATCCCCGAGATCCGCGACGCGATCCTGCGCCACTCGCCTGTGCCCATCGGTACGGTTCCGATCTACGAGGCGCTCGCGCGCGTGAAGCGCGTTGAGGACCTCAACATCGATGTCTACCTCGAGGTCATCGAGGAGCAGGCCGAGCAGGGCGTCGACTACTTCACCGTCCACGCCGGCGTGCTCATCCAGTACGTCCCGATGGTGGCGAAGCGCATCACCGGCATCGTGAGCCGCGGCGGGCGCGATCCTGGCGCAGTGGATGACCCACAACCACAAGCAGAACTTCCTCTACGAGCACTTCGACCGCATCGTGAAGGTGATGGCGAAGCACGACGTGAGCTTCTCGCTCGGCGACGGCCTGCGCCCCGGAAGCGTCGCCGACGCATCGGACGAAGCGCAGTTCGCCGAGCTGAAGACCCTCGGCGAGCTCACCGCCAAAGCCTGGGAGGAACGACGTCCAGGTCATGATCGAAGGCCCCGGCCACGTGCCGCTCGACAAGATCAAGGAGCAGGTGGACAAGGAAGTCGAGTACTGCTTCGGCGCGCCCTTCTACACCCTGGGCCCGCTGGTCACCGACATCGCGCCTGGCTACGACCACATCACCAGCGCCATCGGCGCGGCGCTCATCGGCTGGCACGGCGCGAGCATGCTCTGCTACGTCACGCCCAAGGAGCACCTCGGCCTGCCCAACGAGAAGGACGTGAAGGACGGCATGATCGCCTACAAGATCGCCGCCCACGCCGCCGACATCGCCCGTCACCGCCCCGGCGCGCGCGATCGCGACGACGCCATCAGCTACGCGCGCTACACCTTCGACTGGGAGAAGCAGTTCGCCCTCTCGCTCGATCCGGAGACGGCGCGGTCGATGCACGACGAGACGCTGCCGGACGACTACTACAAGGAAGCCGCCTTCTGCTCGATGTGCGGCCCGAAGTTCTGCTCCATGAACTGGTCGAGCAAGGTGGACGAGTTCAACAAGGCGGTCCACGGCCTCGAGAAGGCCGACCTCAGCGAGCTGGTGAGCATCGAGGCGGGCAAGCTGGGCGAAGCCGGCAAGTTGAGGTGTCGCAGTCATGAATCGCCCGCTCCTGATGAACCTGACGCAACCCACGGCCTCCGCGTCGTATCTGACCGACGAGAGGGCAAAATCGGACAAGGGAACAATCCTGGAAGGAGTACGAGATGAGCACCTGGAAATTTTGGGCAGCCTTTGGTGTTGGAGTCGCGGCGGGCGCGGCACTGGCGCTGATCTATGCGCCGCAGTCGGGGGCGCGGACCCGTCGGCAGATCAAGCGCGCCGTCAACGATGCGGGCGACTACATCAAGGACACCGCGGACAACGTGCAGGATCTCGCCGGCAAGTACATCAAGCGCGGTAAAGACGTCGTCGACGACGTTGTCGATTCCGCCCAGAACGTGGTGACCTCGGCGAAGCGCGTCACGACCTGGGGCTGAAACGGACCGTTCTGGTCTGTGGAGATTTGGGCTCGAGGCGCGGACAAAATCGGCGGCAGCGGCGCGGGAAATCTGCAAAAATAGCAGCATGACCACCACCGCTGCAGCAGTTTTCTCCGACCGCATTGGGCGGATTGAGATCTCCGCCACCATGGCTGTGACCGCCGAAGCCGCGAAGCTGCGCGCCCAGGGCGCGAAGCTGGTGGACTTTGGCGCGGGCGAGCCGCACTTCCCGACGCCGCAGCATATTAAGGATGCGGCGATCGAGGCGATCCAGAACAACTTCACGAAGTACACCATGGTCTCCGGCATTCCGGAGCTGCGCCAGGCCATCGTCGATCGCCACGCGGCGGACTTCGGCTCGAGCTACACGCCCGACGAGGCCATCTTCTCCACCGGCGGCAAGCTGGCCATCTTTAATGCCATCCAGGTCCTGATCGATCACGGCGACGAAGTCATCGTGCCCACGCCGTACTGGGTCTCGTACAAGGACATCGTGCAATACGCCGGTGCGCAGTGCGTCTTCGTTGAGGCGGGCGACGCCGAGGGCTTTCGCGTAACGGCGGAGGCGATCGAGCGTGCAGTGACGCCGAAAACGAAGGCCATCCTCCTGAACTCGCCCTCGAACCCGTCGGGCGCAGTGATCGCGCCCAAGGACCTCGAGCGCATCGTGCACCTCGCGAAGGAGCGCGGCATCTGGCTGCTGCTCGACGAGTGCTACGTCTACCTGCAATACACCGGCGCGCTGGTGAGCGGCGGCTCGTTCACCGACGCGAAAGAGAACATCGTCGTGCTCGGCTCGCTCTCGAAGACCTATGCGATGACCGGATGGCGCGCGGGCTTTGCGCTCGGACCGAAGGCGGTGATCGCGGCCATGTCGAAGCTGCAGAGCCAGTCCACGTCGAGCACAGCGTCCTTCGTGCAGAAGGCGGCGATCGCGGCGCTCAAGGGCGACCAGGCCTGCGTGGGCATCATGCGCGCCGACTACCTCAAGCTGCGCGATGAGTCGCTCGCCGGACTCGCGAAGATTCCGGGCGTGACCTGCGTCAAGCCCGAGGGCGCGTTCTACGTGTATCCCAACGTGAAGCAGTATCTGGGCAAGGCCGGGACGGCGATGGAGCTGTCGAGCCGGCTGCTGCATGAGGCGCACGTGGTGACGGTGCCGGGCGAGGCCTTTGGGACGATGGAGCACATCCGGCTGTCGTACGCGACCAGCCATGCGGATGTCGCGGAAGGCCTGGAGCGGATGCGGGGCTTCTTCGCGAAGCTGTAGGTCAGCGGTCGTCGAAAGTGCGGTCGGCGGCACGGTTCACCCCATAGCAGGGCCCGGGGCCGCCGCCCGGTCCCGGGTGTAGCACCTTCTGGCACGCATCCTGCATCGGCTGCCTTCCATTTGCAACAGGTTCGCGCAACGTAGTTATGTCCCGAAATGGGAAACATAACTCCTGCGACGAACCTCGCAATCGGAAGTAACTAGAAATACCGAACCAATGTGATCACACGCACAGTTACTAACTCCCGCCTCGGGCGATGATCGCGTTACCAAATAACTTCGTTCGGCCACCTTCTATCTGACTCGGGCCCGCACGCTCGCAAAGCCACTGCGAGTACAACCGGTGGCGTGCGCGAAGACGCTTCTCGAGGTGCCGCTGTGCAACTGCGTCTTCTTTCTCCCTCCTTCGGTCGCGACTGCGCGACAGATGAGATATTCTCCTGTGACCCCGAGCCGAACGGCCGCGCACGAGGCGTGTCCCGGGGGCTGAGGCTTTGCCGCGCCGGCTTGTTGAGCCTGGTGACCCTCTGCGCGCCTCTGGCAACGTTTGGCCGCGTGCAAGGGCCTGGCTCGGGGTCGGGCTCGCTCTCCTGCAGCAGCGCATTGTTGACCGGAGCCGGCACGGATGCCTGCACGGCGAGGCTACCTTACGCAATCGCGAGAGCGACGAAGATTGCATTGACGAGCAGCAGCCGCGCCGTTACAGTACCCGCTTCGGTCACCATCGCGGCCGGATCCACCAGCGCCGCCTTCACGGCCACAGCAGCAGCTGTGAATTCGGTTCAGACCGTGACTCTGACCGCGAGCGCCGGCGGCTTTTACAGAACCTTCGCTCTAACGCTCAAGCCCGTGCAGGCGCCGGCGACGCTGAGTTCTGTTTCGCACAGCAGCGGATCGCTGACCGGAGCCGCGACGGACGCGTGCACGGTGGCACTGACATCGGCGGCCAGCAGCGCGACGACGGTGGCTCTGACGAGCAGCAGCAGCGCAGTGACGGTGCCGGCGTCGGTGACGATTGCTGCTGGAGCGACGAGCGCCGGCTTCACGGCTACTGCCACGGCGGTTACGTCGAATCAAACCGCGACGCTGACGGCGAGTTCGGCTGGCGTTGCGAAGAACTTCGCACTGACTCTGAACGCGACTACTCCGACGCTGACCATCGGGAGCAGCAGTGTGGCTTTCGGGACGGTCAATCTGAACACTCCGGCGACACAATCGGTAACCATGACGTCGACGGGAACGGCGAGCGGCCTTTCTATGGCTTCCGCGCCAATGAAGCCCGCGACGGCCGCGGACACATGGGCGACGCAGGTCACGATGGCGGCCGCGAGCACGTCCCATGACCCCAGAAGCGGCGGGGACCATGGAACCAGGGACCGGTTCCGATGAAGATTCCGCCCGTAAACCAATCGGGGCCGTAATAACCGTAGGGGGCGCAGTTGTAGGGAGGGTAATCGAAATATCCATAGGGGCAGATGGGTTCGGGGCCGATCTGCACCGAGATCTGAGCCGGCGTGGTCCTACCCGTTGCGATGAAAAGGCATGCGATCAGACCGAGCAGACGGAGAGAGTTGGCAAAGCGCATTTTTCACCTCTGGAAGAGGCTACCAGAACAGCGGTCTGGGGGCGGACGCGGAGGCTGGCTGGAGATCGATGGCCCGTTGCGCCGGGGGGGCGCGGGGGAGAGGCCAAAGACGGCCTGCGGCCAGCAAGGCGCCGCGCTGCGCGCGCGATCATTTTCCACAACCTGAAGGCTCCATTCAGGGTGGCCAGGACAAGGAGCCTCCTGTGTTAACGGGCCTTCCGGGACTTTCACGCCTTTGTATGTAACGGAGACGAATGTAGGCTGGAGGAATGATGGCGAACACACAGACACTGATCGCTCAGGCCTACTCTGCGTTTAACCAGCGAGATATTGATGGCGTTCTGGCGCTGATGAGTGAGAACGTCAGCTGGCCAAGGGCATCGGAGGGTGGGCGGGCGTTTGGGAAAGAAGAGATTCGTGCCTACTGGACCCGGCAGTGGCAGGAATTTGATCCTCACGTGGAGCCGGTGGAAGTGATCGACCGCGGAGGGGGCAAGACCGAGGTCAGGGTTCACCAGCTGGTGAAGAGTCTCGGTGGCGAGGTTCTTTTGGATCGCGAGGTGTGGCACGTTTACACCATCGCCAACGGTCTGATCGAACGCATGGACATCGAGGAAGGCGAAGCGAGCTTGGCCCGAACCTCATCTGCAGGATTTTCCCGAGACTAGCGTGCCGCGGGGGACACCGGGCGTTCTTACCTCATTGGGAGCGCAAGTGCTGACCGCCGTTCCTGGGCTTTGCGGCTTGCGAGGGTTCGCGGTACAGAGGCACCGCGAGCCTGGTGCGGACGTTTACGGATCAAATCGGGTACCGCTGGCGTCGCAAATCACTGTTTGCGCGGGACGTGACTTCGGTGCGCTTTTGTAACAGGGCATGACTTCAGTCGTGCCGCTTTGGCTCTACAAAAGAAACAGGGCTTTGAAGCCCCTGTTATGGCTAATCCCTCGCGCCAATCGGGCAGTCATGAGACGCCGCAGTATCGGCGCATGTTCTTCGTCACAACAAAGACGAGCATGGGGAGACGGCTCCTGCAGTCGGATCGGTTTGCGGAGCTGTTCGTCGACGTGTTGCGCAAATCCATGGCCGCAGGACGATTCCAGGTTCACGATTTCGTGGTGATGCCCGATCATGTGCACTTGCTTCTCAGCGTGGGCGAGGGCATGTCCATCGAGAAAGCGGTGCAGTTCATCAAGGGCGGCTTTTCGTATCGCGTGAAGAAGGAGCTGGGGTACAACGGAGAGGTCTGGCAACGGGGCTTTTCCGAGGTACAGGTGATGGGACGAGACAGCCTGGAGCAACATCGGCGGTATATCGCATCGAATCCGGAGCGGGCGGGGTTGGTGGCTCCGGGCGAGGAGTTTGGATGGTGCTTCGAGACGCTGCGGAGACGAAAGGCGCAGGGGTTAAAACCCCCTTTCCTTGGGGGCGCGTTACGGCACGAGTAAACTCGTGCCCTGTTACAAAAGCACAGCGGCTGAAGCCGGGACATTTCTTAACGCGGCTTCGGCACGAGTCAACTCGTGCCCTGTTACAAAAGCGCAGAGTCTAGAGCCCGGGTTCGTTGGGCGCTGTGCGGCATGACTGAAGTCATGCCCTTTACAAAAGCTCAGGGGCTGAAACCCAGATTCATTGGGAGGCTTTACGGCACGAGTAAACTCGTGCCCTGTTACAAAAGCCGCAGGGTCAGAGCTTTTCCTGGAAGGTGTAGAGTCGTGCGTTGTTACGAAGCCAACAAATCGCCGAACGGCCTGAGCTGTGCTAGTACACGTCTCTGAGATAGCGCTTCTGCTTCTTCATCTCCGCCAGGAACTCGTTGGCGTAGTCGGGGCCTTTGCCGCTGTGGGTGGCTACGGCTTCTAACAATGCTGCTTCTACGTCGGGGGCCATGCGTTTGCTGTCGCCGCAGACGTAGAAGTACGCGCCTTCGTTGAGCCAGCGCCATAGCTCCGCTGAGTTTTCGCGGATGCGGGTCTGGACGTAGATCTTTTCTTTTTGATCGCGGGAGAAGGCCGTGTCGAGGCGGTTGAGGATGCCGTCGGCGACCCAGGCCTCGAAATCCTCTTTGTAGAGGAAGTCCTGGGAGGCGCGCTGGTCGCCGAAGAAGAGCCACATGGGCCAGTGGCCCTGTCCGGCCTGCTTGTGCTGGAGGAAGGCGCGGAAGGGGGCGACGCCGGTGCCGGGGCCAACCATGATGACGCGCGTGGCGGGGTCGGCGGGGAGGCGGAAGAGCTGGTTGCTGTGGATGAAGATGGGGAGCTTGCCGCCTTTGGGGGTGCGCTCGCCGACGTGGGTGGAGCAGACGCCCCAGCGATTGCGGCCGTGGCTCTGGTATTTGACGACGCGGATGGCGAGGTCGATGTGGGTGTGGAGGAGGGCCTGGCTCGACGATATGGAATAGAGGCGGGGGGCGAGGCGCGGGAGGATTTTGAAGAGCTGCTGGGGGTCGTCGAGTTTGGCGGGGGCGTGCTCGAGGAGGTCGAGGAATTCGCGGCCCCAGAGGTAGGCGTCGAGTTTTTCCCGGTTGGCGGCGAGGGCGGAGAGCTCGGGGTCGCCGGTGTGTTTTGCCCAGGCTTTGAGGGTGGAGCCGGAGAGCTTGCCGATCATGAGCCAGGAGGAGAGGGCCTGGCGGAGGTCGAGGGGCTTGCCGTAGAAGTCGGTGACGGGCTCCTGGCCGGTGAGGTGGAGGCGCTCGAGGACGAGGTCGACGGCGTCGCAGGCGTTGATGGGGAGGATGCCGGCGGAGTCGCCGGGGAGGTAGGTGATGCCGGAGTCGCCGAGGTCGAGCTCGATGTGGCGGGTCTCTTTTTCGGAGCCGGAGCCGGTGAGGAGGCGGTTCTCGAGGACCGTGGCGGAGTACGGGTTGTTGCGGGACCAAACTGCGGACGGGGCGACGGTGGCGCTTTCGAGTGTGCCGGATTGCGATGACTGCATTCTTTCTGTAGCCCCCTTAGCGGACCCTTACAGGTTACAGGGTACAGGGCACAGGTTCCAGCCTACGGGTTGGGGGCTCGGCCACCACATTCTTCAGGCAGCTGGCGGGGTCCGTACTCGCGGATGACGCCCTCGTCCATGCAGGTGGCCATGATGTCGGCCTGCTGCATGCCCCAGAGGGTGCTGCTCATGCCGGCGCCGGGTCCTGTTGCGGGGGGCGGGGGCAAGGTGACGGGGGCGAGCTTGCGGGCGAGCATGGCCTGGGGGATGCGGTAGCTGGAGAAGACGGCCTGGGCGATGGGGGCTTCCTGAGCGGCGACGGTGGCGGGGGCCTGGGCGGCGAGGAGGAAGTTTTTGAAAGCGCCGGCGGTGTCAACGGGGAAGGAGCAGAAGATGCCCATGATTTTTGTGGGGTCGCCGGAGCCGTTGAGGTTGGCGACGAAGCGGCCGCACTGGCCGAGGATGGCGGGGACCTGGAGCGGCGTGGCGGAGGTGAAGGTGATCTGCGGGGCGGGCTGGCCGGCGAGGACGTAAGCCTGCTGGTAGATCATGATGAGTTTCTGGGTGAGCGGGGCGTTGTAAGGCATGGAGAGGTCGGCGGGGGCGGCGGGTTTCTGGCCGGGCTGGAAAGCGCCGCTGCGGGCGATGTAGACGCGGCCGAGGGTCATGCTTTCCTTCTGGGGTCCGGTGAGAGTGATGGTGGTTTGGGAGCCGGTGGCCTTCCAGCCGGAGGGAACGCCGGCGGAGGCGGTGTTGTCGGGGGTGGTGTACGGGGTGAGCTGAACGGCGGGAGCGGACGGCGTGGTTTGGGCGTGGAGGCCTGGGATGAGGAGAACGCAGAGGGCGAGCGAAAGGGTCAGGGGCCTGGAACGGGGAGATGCTTGCATCGTGGGAGTCCTTAGGAATCGAGAGCTGGTCCCAGCGCGGTGAAGAGGAAGAGGGCCGCGCGTCGTGGGGAGTATATGGACGCTATCACCGGCTCGCTGCGGGTGGCCAGAACAAAGAAGGGGCATCTCGGGGCGCGAGGCGTGTCTTTCGGAAAATGCTGCCGGGCTACCGTTCGGTGGCGACCAGGTGGTGGGCGATGGCGAACATGGCCAGCTCGAGACGGGTGGAGACGCCGGTTTTGTCGAAGATGTTGGAGAGGTGGCGCTTCACGGTTTCTTCGCTGAGGCCGAATTGCTTGGCAATGTCGCGGTTGGAGCAGCCTTCGACGATGCAGCCGACGACTTCCATTTCGCGCGGGGTGAGGCCGAAGGTCTTGCGGTCGGGGACGGCGGCCTGCTGCATGAGCTCGTGGAGAGCACCGACGAGGTTGACGACGCGGCGGCCTCCGATCCAGTAATCGCCGCCGGAGACGGCGCGAATGGCGGCGGTGATGTGGTCGGCGACGGCGTCTTTAATGACGATGCCGCGGGCGCCGATCTGGAGAGCTTCGATGATCTGCTGGGTGCTGATGGTGCCGGTGAGGAGAATGATCTTGACGGTGGGCGAGCCATTCATGATGGCGCGCATGGCCTCGATGCCGGGCAGGCGGGGCATGTAGACGTCGAGCAGGAGGATGTCGGGGAGGAGCTCGAGGGTCTGGGTGATGGCTTCATCGCCGTCGGAGCACTCGCCCACGACTTCGAGGCCGGGCTCGCTCTGCAGCATGTTGCGGACGCCGATGCGGATGACCGGATGGTCGTCGGCGAGGAGGATGCGGATGGCGGGCGAGGCGGTCTTGGTTGGCCGGGCGGGGGTGGGACGGGCGGCGGACCTGGTAGGGGAGTTCATGCTTTAAGCCTCTGTTTCAGGATAATTGCGGCGAAACGGCATTGAGCCTCCATCTCGTCGAGTTTGCGCAGCCGATCATCAGGATCGTCAACACCCGATTCGAGGACGGCGGCGGCGCGGGAAATCTGGAGAGCGCCCACCATGGAGGCGCCTCCTTTAATAGTGTGCGCCTCTTTTCTGATGGTGGCGGGGTCGGCGGTGCGCATGGCGAGGATGCGCTCGTGGGTGTCGTTGAGGAAGACGGTGAAGACTTCTTCGAGGCCGTCGGGGGTAATGGCGCGGCGGAGGCGCTCGAAGATGTCGGGATCGAGGACGGCGTCTTCTTTGGGGGTCTTCGGGGGGGCTGGGGCGGCGATGGGGCGGCGCGGCGAAGGCGGAGCGGAGGCTCTCCGGCGAGAGCGGTTTTTTGAGGACGGCATCGTAGCCGTCGAGCTGGGGCGGGGGCGTGGCGCTCATAGCGAGGAGAAGAGCCCGGGGTGCGGCTTTGCGCAGGGAGCGGGCGAGGTCGGAGCCGTTGAGACCCGGCATGCGGAGGTCGGCGAGGATGCAGTCGGGGGGGTCGGACTGGGCGAGGTCAACGGCCTGGGAGCCGCTTTCGGCCTGGAGGACGACACAGCCTTCGGCTTCCAGCAGGACTGCCGTAACCGCGAGGCTCACCGGGTCGTCATCGACGGCGAGGATACGGCGGGGGTGGGGGGAAGGCCCGGAATGCATTTCGGTGACGATTTTACACATGGATTGTGACAGATTCACCGTTCATTTGCTAAGTATTAACGGGGCATTCTTCGAGGCTCGGGAGGATCAAGAGCATGAACGCAAAATATAGAGTTTTTTCCGCAGTTCTCTTTCTGGCAGGCCTGTTCTTCATCGGCTCCCCGAGCGCACAGGCCCAATATGAGAACGGCAGCCTGGTGGGAACGATCCGCGACTCCAGCGGAGCGGTCGTTTCCGGAGCGGCGGTGAGCGCCACCAACACGGCCACGGGGATCACGGAGAAGACGGCCTCGAACGATGCAGGGGATTACGAGTTCCCTTCCCTGCGCACCGGGGTTTACACGATTACGGCGACGCAGAAGGGGTTTGCGCAGGCGGTGGCGCAGAACATCACGATTTCGGTGGGGAGCCGGCAACGTATCGACCTGCGGCTGACGCCGGGGCAGACCGAGACGACGGTGGAAGTGAGCGACGTGGCGCTGCAGCTGGAGACGGATTCGAGCCAGCGCGAGCAGACGATCACGAACTATCAGAGTGAGGCGCTGCCGCTGGTGAGCCGGAACTACTCCGATCTGATGGGGCTGGTGACCGGGGCGCGGCAGGCGCCGACAGCGGCGACGACCAGTTCGATCTCGAGCCTGGTGCGCGCGGGCGCGTACAACGTGAACGGCCAGCGGAGCATGTTCAACAACTTTCTGCTGGACGGCATGGACAACAACGCGTACGGCGAGAGCAACCAGGGATTCGACAACCAGATCATCGCCGTTCCGCCGGACTCAGTGGCGCAGTTCGCGGTGGTGACGAACAACGAGAGCGCGGAGTACGGGCGCGGGTCGGGCGCAACGGTGAACGTGGCCTCGGCGAGCGGGACGAACACGTATCACTTCACGCTGTACGAATTCCTGCGCAACACGGATTTCAACGCGGCGGGGTTCTTCAAGCCGAATATCGTGAGCAACACGGGCAATGTGACGAAGTTCCACGAGCCCGCGTTCAACCGCAATCAGTTTGGATTCAACTTCGGCGGCCCGTTTATGCGGGACAAGCTGTTCTACTTCCTGGACTATGAAGGCTTTCGGCAGACGCTGACGCCGCTGAGCGTGCTGACGCTGCCGACGCAGAACGAGCTGAACGGCATCCTGGTGGTTCCGGTGCGGAATCCGCTGACGGGAACGACGTATGCGGCGGGGACTGCGATTCCGTCGACGGCCTTCGATCCGCTGAACGCGCAGGTGGTGAATGCCTTCAAGAAGATTCCGTTGCCGCAGTCGGGGCTGGCGACGACGGGGCTGAACTCGAACGACTACTCGGTGGAGGCACCGTTCACCGATAAATCGGACAAAGGCGACCTGCGGCTGGATTATCAGCAGAACGCGAACAGCTCGTGGTTCCTGCGCGTGAGCGACCGGAAAGAGACGGGCGTGAACCACGTGACGATTCCGCTGCCGCTGGACGGGCAGACGAACGGCACGATTCGCGTTCTGGACCAGCAGGTGGCGCTGGGGTACAACCACCTGTTCGGCGCGAACAAGATTGTCGACGCGCGGGTAGGGCTTTCGAAGACGAAGGCGGGCAAGTTCAACCTGTCGATCGGCGACAATGCGTTTTCGATTCCGGGACTGCCGTCGAATCCGATCGTGGCGGGCGGATTGCCTTCGGAGGGGATCACGGGCTTTACGGGATTTGGGCGGCAGAGCACGAATCCGCAGTGGCAGAATCCGGCGCTGCTGGATCCGAAGGTGAACTTCACGTGGGTGAAGGGCAATCACTCGCTGAAGTTCGGCTATGAGTACGAGCACGTCTGGATGGCGGTGAACGACAACAACCCGCTGTACGGCTCGTGGACGTACGGCGGCGGATACAGCCTGTGCGACGCGGCGATCTCAGCCAACTGCGCGACGACGGCGAGTGGAGGGGCCGCGCCGACGGCTCCGGTGTCGGACACGTACTGGGCCGATTTCCTGTTCGGGACGACGAGCAGTTATCAGCTGGCGAATTACTTTGTGGTCCACCTGCGGCAGAGCCTGGACAGCGCCTACGCGCAGGACGACTGGAAGGTGGCGCCGAAGCTGACGCTGAACCTGGGACTGCGGTGGGAGTACGGGTCGCCGTATTCGGAGTGGAAGAACTACGTGTCGAACTGGGATCCGGCGACGCAGACGGTGCTGACGATCGCGCCGGGCGCGGTGGCGGGCAACGGGATCACGCCGGTGCATCCGAGCGGTGTCTATGGCAACACGCTGGTGAATCCGGACCTGACGGACTTTATGCCGAGGATCGGGTTCGCGTATGCGCCGTGGGCGAAGACGGCGATTCGCGGCGGGTTCGGCACGGGCTATGTGCACTACACCCGCGCGGGCTCGGGGGACATTCTGGCCATCAACGCGCCGCAGGCGCAGTTTGCGGTGGTGACGCAGCCGACTCCGAGCACGACTAACCACTGCGCGACACCGCTGCCGGCGCAGATCATCGCGACCGGATCGACGAAGCCGAGCTGCTTCGCGACGGCGAGCCAGGGATATCCGTCGGGACTGGTGACGGCATTCAATCCAGCGACGGACAACATCACGTGGATTCCGAAGGACCGGCCGGACAGCTACGTGGAGAGCTACTTCCTGAGCTGGCAGCAGCAGCTGGCGAAGAACTCGCTGGTGGACATTGCGTACGTCGGCAATCACGGGCTGCACCTGGAAGGATTCATGAACGGCAACCAGAAGAATCCGGCGAACGGATTCGCGCGGCCGTTTGCGAACTGGCCGAGCGACATCACGGAGGCCTACAACGAATTCTTCTCCAACTACAACGCGCTGGAGGTGCGCTACGAACAGCGGGCGGTGGCGGGACTGACGCTGCTGAACTCGTTCACGTGGGAGCACTCGCTGGATAACGCGTCGGCCTCGCTGGAAGGCAACACGCCGTCGCCGCAGAACGCGTTCAACATCCGAGGGCGACTACGCGCAGTCGGACTACAACCTGCCGGTGGCGGACACGCTGAGCCTGGTGTACGACACGCCGTTCGGGCGTGGGCGGCAGTTCCTGTCGCAGCCTGAACGGAGCGGAGGACGCGCTGCTGGGCGGATGGCAGATCAGCGCGATCAACACCATGCAGGCGGGAACGCCGTTCAACCTGACGTATACGCCGAACACGGCGCAGCAGGTGTCGCAGCAGATTTCGGCGACCTATCGCGGCGCGAACGAGTACCGGCCGGACTTTGTGCCGGGCAAGAAGGTGACGCAGGGGACCAGCTCGCGCGCGGCGAACACCGGGTACGTGAACTACGTCAACTTTGCGGCGTTTGTGCTGCCGCCGGTGAAGGACGCGGCGGGCAATGCGCTGAGCCCGTTCGGGAATGCTTCGCGGAACCCGGGCCGGAACCCGGCGTTCTACGAGACGGACCTGGACATCAACAAGAAGTTCAACACGCCGCTGGAGAGCCTGAAGATCGAGTTCCGGGCGGAGGCGTACAACGTGTTCAACCACACGAATCTCTATCTGCCGAACTCGATCAGCGGGACGCAGGGGACGACGTCGTCGACGCTGGGCGTCGGCGCGACGCCGGGGCTGTCGGCGATCAGCGGCGGCGTGCCATCGAGCGGCGGACAGATTTCGAGCACGTTCGAGCCGAGGATCCTGCAGTTCGGTTTGAAGATTCTGTACTGAGGTTTGGGTCACTTCCTCTTTGGGAGCCGCGCTGGCGGCTCCTTTTTGTTTTCTGTTGGAAGACGCGCGGACGGCGGTCGATGAGCATGCCGGCTGAAAGAGCTATGGAAGGCCTCCAGCGCGCGGTGTAAAGTTGGCGGCAATGGAATCGCGGGACACGAAAGAACTTGAGGCGCAAATTGCGGCGCTGCGCGGGCGCGTGTAGCGGCTGGAAGAGACGCTGAAGGAACACGGGATCGCGCTTTGGGAGGAACCGGCCCAGACGGCCGAGCCGGCGAGGGCTGCCGGCGGCGGTGGCCGCTCAAGCTGCGTCGGAGTGATCCGCTGCAAGCGGCAGCTGCGGACGCGGTGGCCCGGTGTCAGAGCCGTTTTCGATAGCAAAACCGGCCTATGCCGCCTGGCAGGAGCTGCGGGTTGCCGCGATCGGATCCGGTGCCCCGGCGCACGAGGCTCAATCGCTGGAGAGCCGGATCGGGTCGCAGTGGTTCAACCGCATTGGGATTCTGGCGGTGCTGATTGCGGCGGCGTGGTTCCTGAAGCTGGCGATCGACAACCACTGGATCGGGCCGGCGGGGCGGGTGCTGATTGGGCTGGTGGCGGGCGCGGGGCTGATCGCATGGTCGGAGCGCTTCAGGACGCGCGGGTATGCGGCGTTTTCGTATTCGCTGAAGGCGATCGGCAGCGGCGTGCTTTATTTGTCGCTGTGGGCGGCGTTCTCGCTGTATCACCTGGTGGATTCGGGCGTGGCGTTCGCGGCGATGATCGCGGTGACGGCGTTCAACGGATTTCTGGCTTGGGTGCAGGATGCGGAGCTGCTGGCGCTGTACGCGATCGTGGGCGGATTCTCGACGCCGCTGCTGCTCTCGACGGGCGTGAATCACGAAGTTGCGCTGTTCACCTACTTGCTGTTGCTGGACCTGGCGGTGCTGGTGCTGGTGGCGCTGAAGCCGTGGTCGCGCCTGCTATGCGCGGCGTTTGCGGGGACAGTGTTCTTCTTCGCGGAGTGGTGGTTTGTTTTCTACTCGCCGGATCAGTTTGGGACGACAGCGTTTTTCCTGGCGGTGTTCTTTTTGATTTTTGCGTGGGCGCCGCGGCTGGTGCGGCTGCGCGTCGATGATGGCGCCGGTCGCGCGGCGTGGGACAATCTGGCGCTGGTCGTGGTGCCGCTCGCGAATGCGGGGCTTGGGTTCCTGGGCTACTACCTGATGCTGCAGGATGCGGACAGCGCAGCGGCGCCCTGGGTGGCGGTGGCGTTTGCGGCGTTCTATTTGCTGCTGCTGCGGTTGCCGGCGCGCGGGGCGATTCAGGGAAGCGCGGAGGCGACGTCGGCGCTGCATCTCACGATTGCGGTGGTTTTCCTCACGATTGCGATTCCGCTGAAGACGCACGGGCGGTGGATGACGATTGGGTGGCTGGCTGAGGGGGCTGCGCTGGTGTGGCTGGCGCGGCGGATCGCGTCGACGCTGCTGACGGTTTTGGCGCTGCTGTGCCTGACGTTGGGGCTGGCGGCTCTGGTGGCGGTGAATCCGGCGGCATCGCTGACACCGGTGTTCAACGAGCGGTTCGGGACGTATCTGTTTGCTATTGCGGTGTGCGGGTTTGTGACATGGCTGGCGATGCGGGAGCCGGGACCCGAGTCGACGATTGCGTGGAAAGCGATTGCGGCGGGGGCGGGGCTGGCGGTGAATGCGCTGATCCTTCTTGCTGTGGGCTGGGAGATTCACGCGTACTGGTGGTATTTGCAGTGGCGCGGCGACTGGACGCTGATGCACGACTACCGGATGTATGCGCAGTTCACCTACTCGGCGTTCTTCATGCTGTTTGGGGCGGCGCTGCTGGCGCTGGGATTCTGGCGGCGGGTGGCGTTTATGCGGTGGCAGGCGCTGGTGCTGCTGGCGGTGGCGATTGGGAAAGTATTTACGGTGGACGTGAGCGCGCTGAGCCAGGGCTATCGGATTTTGAGCTTCCTGGGCCTTGGAGCGCTGCTGCTGGCGGTGAGCTTTGCGTACCAGAAAGATTGGCTGAATCTGCGAAAAGCGGCGCATTGAGAGTGAGGGAATGGTGCTTATGGGTTGGCGCGGTGTCGTGGTGTTGCTGTTGCTCGCGGCGGCGACGCCAGAGGTGAAGTATTTCCGGTACGAGCGCGGACTGGCGGTTCCGGCTGGAAAAGTGGGGCAGACGTGCGTCGCGCTGGATGCGGGAATCTATGCGCATGCGGCGCCGGGGCTCGAGGATGTGCGGCTCTATCGGGATGGCGAAGGAGACGCCGTTTGCGATTCGCGAGGCGGCGCCGGTGGAGCAGCAGCAGCGGGAGATTGCGCCGCTGAATCTGGGGCACAAGGGCGCGCACACGACGTTTGAGGCGGAGATGCCGCAGGGGCGGTTCAGCGACGTCGATCTGGATATCACGGCGAAGGATTTTATTGCGACGGTGGCGGTGACCGGGGCCGACACAGAGAGCGGCCGGGAGGGGACGGAGCTGGGGCTGTTTACGATTTTCGATTTGACGGGGCAGAGGCTGGGACGGAGCACGGTGCTGCATCTGCCGGAGTCGGATTTGAAGTATCTGTATTTCAGGATCGATGGACCGGTGAAGCCGGAGGATGTGCACGGGCTTTCGGTGGAGCGGGTGCCGGCGAGGCGGCAATATGTCACCGTGGCGGATACGAATCAGGTAACGCAGAAGGGGAAAGAGACGGTCGCGACGTTCCAGGTGCCGGCGCATGTGCCGGTGGAGCGGATCGAGTTTGTGGTGGGCGCGGAACCGGCAAACTTCAGCCGGGATGTGACGGTGAAGGCCGCGCCTTTGCCGAACGGAAAGACAAACACCGAAGAGGAGCCGCCGCGGCCGGTGGAGTCGTCAGGAACGCTGCTACGGCTGCATACAACGCGTGAGGGGCACAAGATCGACGAGGAAGATCTGGCGGTGGGCGCGCCATGGGGTGGGTTGGGGGATGCGGGCTCGACGTGGACGGTGACGGTGGGCAACGGAGACGATGCTCCGCTGGCGATTACGGACGTGAAGCTGGAGATGGCGGAACGGCGGTTGTGCTTCGACGCGGCAGCGGGGGCGCAGTACATGCTGATGTACGGCGATACGGCGTTGGCGACTCCGCGGTATGACTATGCGACGCTGTTTGCGCCGGACGCGAATGCAGCAGTGGCGACGCTGGGGCCGGAGGCTTCGAACCCGGAGTACAAGGCGCGACCGGATGAGCGGGCATTTACGGAGAGGCATCCGGGATTGTTGTGGGTGGCGCTGGTGGGGGTGGTTCTGGTGCTGGGGGTGGTGGCGGTACGGACTGCGAAGGGAACACCAACGGCGGGTGGCGGGTAGAGGATCGACCGTCTCGTCTGGAAGCGAGACGGTCGATCCGCGCGTTCAGTGGATGACGGCGATGAGGATGACCGCGACCAGCACAAGAATAATGATGAGCAGCGTCTGGTTGCTCAGGGCGCCGGCGGCGAAGTCGTGCTGGGCCTGGGTGGCGCGCTGGGAGAGTGAGGCGAGTTCCTGATCGGAGAGAGTCGGGATCGCGGTCTTCACCTGAGCGGGATCGATTTTGTCATCGCGCATCGCTTTCTCGGCGGTCGGCGTCGAGAGAAAGTGCGTGAGGTTGTCGATGTTCGCCTCACGGGTGGCGGATGCGGTCTGGACCTGCTGCTGGAGTTGGGTGGGGCTGACGAGGTGCTCGTCGGCAGAGGTTGGCTGGGCGCGCAACGCGGGAGTGGCGACGAGGGCGAAGAGCGCGGCGGCGGTCAGCGTGCGAAGAACAAATGCAAAGGTCCGTCTGGGTTGCATGGCGGCTCCATCTGGGGATTTGGGCTCGAAACATCCGTTGGGATGCTCTTAATTTAGCAGCAGTTGCAATGGGAAACGGTGTGTATTGGGCTAGCAGATATTGCAGTGGAAAATGGGGGCGGTCACCTTTCTGGTCTCAGCCGAATTGGCTTTTGAGTCCTGGGCAGGACTGAAGCACCAGCGAAGAACGCAGGGACTCCGATTTGAAACTGTGCGCTGCCAAAACGGCACCGGACAGTACTTTCGGGTGGAGCACGGAGCTTCTTTTGTTGATTATCAGGTCGCGGAAGATCACGCTTCTTGCTGTGGGGTGAACCTGGCCGGGGACAACGGGGGTTTGCTGTCCATGGGGCTAGGGACAACGGGGGTGCTGTCCGGGGGGCCGGACAACGGGGGTGCCGTTTAGGCAGGCCGTTGACCGTGGAGTTTGGCCGTCGGCGTTCAGCGCAGCGTGGTTTCGACTTCGTTGAGCCAGTCGGGGGGCTTGAGGATCTCGCGGGGTTTGGAGCCTTCGGCGGGGCCGACGATGCCGTCGCGTTCCATCATGTCGATGAGATGCGCGGCGCGGCCGTAGCCGATGCGAAGGCGGCGCTGGAGAAGTGAGGTCGAGGCTTTGCCGAATTCGAGGACGAGGCGGACCGCATCTTCGAAGAGATCGTCGTTGCCCTCTTCGCTCTCTTCGTCATCGAATCCGGCTTCGTTGGCGTTCGCATCTTTGGGCGCTTCGAGGAAGCCGGTGACATAGTCGGCGCTTCCCTGCTTCTTCCAGAAATCTGTAACAGCAGCGATTTCTTTTTCGGTGACGAAGGGCGCGTGGAGGCGATGAACCCGCGAAGTTCCTGGCGGGAGATAGAGCAAGTCGCCGCGGCCAAGGAGGGCTTCAGCGCCGTTGGCGTCGAGGATGGTGCGCGAGTCGACCTTGGTGGCGAGGCGGAAGGAGATGCGGGTGGGCACGTTGGCCTTGATGAGGCCGGTGATGACGTCGACCGAGGGGCGCTGCGTGGCGAGGACGAGATGGATACCGACGGCGCGGGCCATCTGCGCGAGGCGCGTGATGGATTCTTCGACGTTGGCCTTGTCGATCATCATGAGATCGGCGAGCTCATCGATGATGATGACGATGTAGGGCAGCGGCTTCTCTTCCTGCTCAGCCTGGTCGAAGAGCGAGGGCGTGGCGGCGTCAAAGAGGCGGTTGTACTGCTCGATGTTGCGGACCGAGCGCGAGGCGAGGATTTTAAGGCGGCGCTCCATTTCCTTGACGGCGTTGCGCAGGGCGTTGGCGGCCTGTTTGGGCTCGGCGATGATGGGGGTGAAGAGGTGCGGGATGCCCTCGTACATGCCGAGCTCGACGCGCTTGGGGTCGACCAGGATGAGGCGGACCTGCTCCGGCGTGGATTTGTAGAGCACGGACATGATCATGGCGTTAATGGCCACGGATTTGCCGCTGCCGGTGGAACCGGCGATGAGGACATGGGGCATGGTGGCGAGGTCGGCGACGACGATGCGGCCGTTGATGTCCTTGCCCATGGAGATGGTGAGTTTGGAGCGGGAGGTGGCGAAGTTTTCCGACTCGATGACGTCGCGGAGCCAGATGGTTTCGCGCTCGTGGTTGGGAACCTGGATGCCGACGGTGTTCTTACCCGCCATCCGCTCGATGAGGATGGATTCGGCTTTGGTGGCGAGGCAGAGGTCTTCGGCCAAGCCGGTGACACGGCTTAGCTTGATGCCGGCGTCGGGCCGGAATTCGAAGGTGGTGACGACGGGGCCGGGATTGATCTGCACGACCTGGCCGGTGACGTCGAACTCGGCGCACTTTTCGACGAGGACCTGGGCGGAGGCGCGGAGCTCGTCTTCCTTCACCGGGGAGGGATCGTCGCTGCGATGGAGGAGTGTGCTGGGCGGGAGGCGATAGCCGCTGACGTTTTTGGGGGCGACGGTGACGGTGCGGAGTTCGGAATCGGCACGCTCACCGATCGAAGGCGCTGGTGGTGCTGCATCTTTCTTCGCGACGACCTGCGGGCGCTGGAGTGCCGCCGCTGCGGGTTCCGGCGGCGCGGGCAGCGGGGTATCTTTCGCGACGGTGCGTGGCATGGCGTCCCAGGTGTTGCCGGTCTTTGCGGCTGGGGCACTTGCAGTGGGGGAGAAGGTTTCGGCAAAGCCGAACTGGCGATGCGGGAGGTCGCGGCGGTCTTCGGCAACCACGACGGGGGTCGGGGTCTTCTCGGATTTCGCAGCTTTCTCGGCAGCCTTGCGGGCGCTCTTGAGTTCCTTCTCGTGCAGCTTGTCAGCCCGGAGGGCGGCCTTGAGTTCGCGTTTGCGGGCACGGTTGCGGCGCCAGTTGGTGAAGCGATCGCGCCAGGCGAGGAAGAAGGCGAGTTTGATGCCGATCCATTCGCGAGCGGTGTTGAAGCTGAACGTGGTGGAGAGGTAGATGGCGGCCGCAACGAGAGTGATGGTGACGATCCACGCGCCTGGATAGTTGAGGTAGCGGATGAGGACATCGGCGACGAGGCGGCCAGTGAGCCCGGCGACGGGCAGCCCGTAGAGGAAGGTCGGGTGGCCGGGGACGAGCGCGAAGAGCGCGGGCGCGAAGAGGAGGATGAGGACGATGCCGATGGCTTTGAAGGCGGGCGAGCCGGCGGGGCGGGAGAGCATCCACGTCCAGCCGAGGGCGCCGAGAAGGGTGGGCAGGATGAAGGCGGAGATGCCTTCGATCTGCAGCATGACGTCGCTGAGGTAGGCGCCAGCGGGGCCGATCCAGTTGCGGACGGAGCCGGAGCCGACCGTGTTCAGGGAGGGGTCAGTGGGATGGTAAGAGACCAGGGAGAGAAAAAGGAGGACGGCAGAAGCGAGAACCAGCAGGCCGATGAGCTCATTGAGCCGGCGGCTGCGGGTAGGCGTAAGCACCAGACGGGCGGGTTTCATGGGCAGACAGGTCGGGGGGATTCGCCGCGTCCGTGAGGGCGAGGCGAAAACGTGCTGAACTGCCAGAGCAGAATCATTATCCCAGATGAGGGGTGGGAAGGGGGAGAAAAGGGGTTGGGGGAATCGGAGTGGGTATGGCGAGGGACCAGGTTGCAGGTTACAGGTGGCAGATTGCAGGGCTATGAAGTTGTGGCGAGAGAACTACACTTGTCTAAGTTAGCCAAGTAAGCTAGGCTGATTGAATGAAGACGGTAAACATCGGCGAGCTGAAGAATCAGCTGAGCGCGTATCTGCAGTACGTACGCAGAGGCGAAGAAGTGATCGTGAAGGACAGGAACAAGCCCGTGGCCCGCATCCTGCCCTTCGAGAGCGAGTCGTTGTCGGACGTCGAAGCGCGGCTGGTGGCCGAGGGCAAATTAAAGCTGCCCGAGCGAAAGATGGACTGGGATGAGTTCTTTGCCCTGCCGGCGGGTAATGTTCCTCGCGACGTTGCGGTTCGCGCGCTCATTGAAAGCCGGGGAGATCGGTGAAACCAGCTTTCTGGGACAGCAGTGCGCTGGTTCCTTTCTGTGCGCGGCAAAAAGCGAGCCCCAGCGTGCATCGCCTCCTCGGGCAGTATGAAGTTGTGACCTGGTGGGGCACTTCAGTTGAAATTCGCAGCGGTCTGGAACGCCTGTTGAGGATGGGACAGCTCACGATTACGGAGCGCTCAGGCGGGGAGATGCGCCTCGACCGCTTGCGCAGCGCATGGCAGGAACTACGTCCGGACGACGCAGTGCGATCCGAAGCGGAGGCGTTGCTGCATCGCTTTCCTCTGAGCGCCGCGGACGCTCTCCAACTCGCCGCTGCCCTGACCTGGTCAAGTGGCAAACCACGGGGCAGAGTCTTCATTTGTGGAGACGCGCGCCTGCTTGAGGCAGCGAAACAGCTGGGGTTTCAAGGCATCGAGGCGTAGCTTCTCCGGAGAATCTACGTGCCGGTCAAGTGCCCACCGAAGACAAAGAGGGCGGCTCCAAGCACGAGGCGGTAGAGGGCGAAGAGAACGAAGCCGTGGCTGCGGACCCACTGGAGGAACCACTCAACGACGCCCAGCGCGACGAAGAATGAAACGACGAAGCCGATGACGAGGACGGCCCAGCCATGGGCGTTCATGGTGACGGGGGCGAGCGCGGCGTGGGTCGCGGCGGCAGCGCCGGAATTGTGCCGGTGAAGGAGATGGAAGCCGGGCACCAGAGCCTTGACCAGGTCGTAGAGCGTGGCGGCGAACATGGTGGGGATGGAGACGAGGAAGCTGAACTCGAGGGCGGCGGGGCGGGTCATGCCGGCAAGCTGGCCGGCGGCGATAGTGGACATCGAGCGCGAGGTTCCGGGAAAGACCGCGGAGGTGACCTGGCAGATGCCGATCCAGATGGCTTGCGGGAGAGACATCTGCTCGACCTCGGAGATGGCGGGATCCTGGCGGACACTCCAGGCGTCGACGATCCACATGACGATGCCGCCGATGATGAGAGACGAGGCGATAACGCGAAGGTTCTCGAGGTGCTCGCCGATGATGGGAGTGAGGGCCAGCGAGGGGATAGCGGTGCAGACGAAGGCGACCAAGGTGAGGGTGAGCGGATGGTTCCAGGCGGTGTGCTTGCCGTCTTCGCCGCGCGGGAAAGTGCGGACGAACTCAATGATGCGACCGGAAAAGAGAAGGGTGAGGGCGAGGATGGCGCCGAGCTGGATGACGATGGTGTACATCTTCCAGTAGGGATCGTCGAGCCTGATGTCGAAGAGGGCTTCGCCGATGCGCAGATGGGCGGTGGAACTAACGGGAAGGAATTCGGTGAGGCCCTCGATGATCCCAAGCAGTGCGGAGATCACGTAGTCGTTCAATTCTGCTCCGGCGTGGGGGAAGGGGTTGGATCGCGTGATTGACGCGTGTTCGGCGTTCCACTTTATATAGCAGACTCCTGGCGCAAAACGAACAGCAGCCCGACGCATATTTGCATCTGGGTGTCACGGCGGGCATTGCGCGCAGCGTTACTCGCGGCTGGAGCCGTAGACGGGAACGCCCTGATCGATTTTGAAGACGAGGCCGGCGGCGCGGGCCGTGAAGGGGGACTCCGGATATTTCTGCTGCATGCGGTCGAGGATGGCTTTGGCGTGGCCGCGGTCCTCGTCGGCACGCTTGCCGTTGCCATCAGCGGCCCACATGTCGCCGGCGGCGGCCTGGCGCCAGAGCGCGTTGTAGAGTGCCTGCGCGGCTTTGGGTGAGTTGGGGTGGTCATCGACGTATTTGAGGAAGTAGTTGGTCTCCTGCTCGGGGCACTTCTCTGAGCCCTGCCAGTCGCCGCATAGCTTGTTGTCGATGAGGTCGAAGGCGGCGAGGTCGGCCCACTGCGTGCCGGGAAAATACTTCAGGATCTTGCGCATCTCGTCTTCATCCATCTGCTCGCGGAGGTAGTTCTCCTTTTCATGGGCGGAGGGGAGCGATGCGGCGTCGGACTTCTGGATCTGCCAGCGGATGTCGGCGGCGCGGTACATGGCTTCGGGGGTCCAGGACGAGTCCGGATACATGGTGACGATGCGGCGGTAGAGGAGGCGGGCTTCCTCGGCGACGTGCGGAGGCGGGTTGGAGACGTCGGCCTGCTGTTCGAGATCGTCGGCGGTGCCGAAGAGGATGAGGTCGCCGTGGGGCGTGTTGGTGTCGACGACGCCTTTATTCAGCATCCAGCCGGAGATGGGCTGGGCCTGACCTTCGGTGCCGAAGACAGGGACGTCGGCCTGGCGGGTGTCGGGCGCGTCGGTATTGGCGAAGACGCGCACCCATTTGTCGCTCTTTTCGGCAACGACGAGCTCGCGGCCGGGGAGGATGCTGGAGATGGGACCGCCAGTGTCGTCGGGGTTGGCGTAGAGGTTGGCTTCGCGCACCAGGGTAGCGAGGGTGCCGTTGCGCGGCATCTGCTGGCGGGGCAGGGGCTTTTGGGCGAGGGCCGTGGCGGCGGAGACCAGGAGGATTAGAGTGAGGGACGGGCGGATCACGGAGATAGGACGGAAAAAGTGGGTGATTCGTCTCACGGGGTTGGGCTTTTGGTTTCGTCTCACTGTGGGTCTTTCTCGGCGAGAACCGATTGCAGGACCTGGGGCTCGACGTTGCCGCCGCTCATCACGATCACGGCTTTGCGGAACGGGAGCAGTTGATCGCGATGGGAAAGCATGCCGGCGGCGGAGCAGGCTCCGCTGGGCTCGGGGGTGAGGCGGGTGGCGTGGAGCAGGGTGCGCATGGCGGATCGGATCTCGGCTTCGGTGACGGTGATGATGTCGTCGACGTAAGTGCGGATGTGCTCGAAGTTGCGTTGGCCGAGGGACTGGGTGCGGAGGCCGTCGCACATGGTGCGGGTGGTCATGTCAGCGGGCCAGGTGACGACATGGCCGGTGCGGAAGCTTTCCTGAGCGTCGGCGGCGAGTTCGGGTTCGACGCCGATGACGCGAACCTGAACCGGGCTCTGGGGGTTGGAGAGCTTGATGGCGGTGGCGATGCCGCTGAGGAGTCCGCCGCCGGAGACGGGTGAGAGGACGAGGTCGACGTCGGGCAGGTCTTCGAGGATTTCCAGACCGCAGGTGCCCTGGCCGGCGATGATCTGGTCGTCGTCGTAGGGCGGGATCATGATGTAGCCGTGCGCGGCCTGGAGTTCCTCGGCTTTGCGTAGGCGGTCGGAGCTGGCGGGTCCGACTTCGACGATTTCGGCGCCGAGAGCGGCGGTGGCGCGCTTCTTGATCTCGGGTGCATTGGACGGCATGACGATGACGGCCTTGGCGCCGACCGCGCGGGCGGCGTAGGCGACTCCCTGAGCGTGGTTGCCGCTGGAGTAGGTGATGACGCCGCGGGAGCGCTCGTCGGGGGTGAGCTGGGCGATCTTGTTGTACGCGCCGCGAATTTTGAAGGCGCCGATGGGCTGGAGGCCTTCGGCCTTGACGTAGACTTCGGCTGCGTCGAAGCCGGGGATGGTGAGGCGGACCAGAGGTGTGTGGACGGCGACGCCGCGGATGCGGGCCTGGGCTTCGGTGAAGGCGGAGAGGGTGAGCAGGGCTGGGGCGGCTGCGGTGGCCATAGTTTTATTGTGGCCTGGGCGGGGCCTGGCCGTCAGGTCGGTCAGCGGATCAGCGATGCCATGAGGAGGTTTCAGCGGGCGGAGTGACGGTGGCCCAGCGCTCGGCGATTTTGTCGCCTTCAAAACGCCAGAGGACGAAACCCTGGAAGGACATTTTTTTACCGGAGCCGGGGTCGGTCCAGCGCCAGATGTTGCGGCAGGCGACCTTGTCGCCCTCGGCGATCATGTCCTCGATGGTGAGGTGGAGGTCGGGCATGCGCTGGTACATGGCGAGCATCATCTGCTCATCGCCCTCGACGCCGGTGGGCTGACCGCCGGGGCCGTCGTGGTCGCGGAAGTCCGGCGTCATGTTGGTGCGGATGACCTCCGCTTTGCGGTTGTTGACGAAGTCTTCAAAATGAGTGCGCACGCGGTGCTTCATCTGGTCGGGGGTTAGGGTGGTGGGCATGGCTGGCTCTCCGGTGTTGGGGAGAGTATGCCACGAGCAGATTAGGGGCGGATGACGGGCTTTCCTTTGTCGTTGAGCACGATTCGCCCAAACGGCGTGTGGTGGTCGTGCGTGAACAGCACCAGCCACTTCTCCGGAATGGCGCGCTGGTAGAAACGTTTGCGCTCGGCGATGCAGGTGACCGGGTCGAGGTCGTAGCCCATGACTCTCGTCTCAATTCTGGTCCGTCTTTTTGGCCGCCAGGCGATCGAAATGGATCAGAAAATGATAGCCAGGTTCGGTCATCGAAGTGTCCAGAGCTTTGCCGTCCGCGGTCATCTTGCCGGCGAAGATCGACTGACCGAAGGTCAGGGAAATCTGCCGCGAATCCTGGTCGTAATCAACCTTGCTCGCGAGAGCGCCCTTGACTTTCTCTTCCCGGCAATCGAGAAAGGCCATCAGCCCGTCCTCGGTGTTGGACAGGTGAAGGACAAAGTGGATTTCCATGCCTCGCCCTTCTTCCTCGATGCCCGCCCAATCGCCGTCGAAAATAGTCGGCGGCGCCGGTTTGTGGGTCTTCGCCTGCCAGGTCAGGCGCTTGAAGTCCAGCGGCCATGAACCTTCCTGTTTCCAAACGCCGGTCATCTCGGCACCCGATACGCTGACTGTAGCTTCGTAGGAAGCAACCTTGTATTCCAGGTCTCCTTTGGCGTTCGGCTTCCAGTAGAAGAAACGAAGGACCAGTTGGCTGCCGTCGAAGGAACCGCCGATTGCAGGATTGCCGTCGATGTTCTGATCGGTGTTGTCGAGGAGCGCCGTCATCTTTCCTTCAGGCGTCGCGTCCAGATGCAGCACCAGATGGCTGACGGTGCCCTGAGCCTGCAGCACGCCCTGCCAGTCTCCGGCAAGGGGAAACCCGGCCGGGCCGGATTGCGCGCCCGCCGGCACGAAGAGAACTCCCCACCCGAGCAGCATTGCGCTCAGAAAGATAGTCTTCATGCGGTTCCTGGCTCTCGAACGACTCTCATTCCTCGCGGGAGGACCCGATGGTGGCGGCGCGGGAATTTCCTGGCGACCGTTCTACCACAATCGCGGACGCTCGGTTCTTCGTGGGCTCGCAAATGCGAAACTGCGATCCATGACACCGGCTCCTCGCTGGCCGAGCCGATGGTAACGGCAAGACGATGGTCGGAGAGATTCGCCCGGAATGACAGGGTTATCGCCTTGCTCGAGATGCGGGGGATTCGCACGATCAGTTCGATTCGCTCAGCACCGGCTTTCCTTTGTCGTTGAGCACGATTCGCCCAAACGGCGTGTGGTGGTCGTGGGTGAAGAGCACGAGCCACTTCTCCGGAATGGCGCGCTGGTAGAAGCGCTTGCGCTCGGCAATGCAGGTGACCGGATCGAGGTCATAGCCCATGACCCAGGTGATGTCGAGGTGAGCGCTGGTAGGGATGAGATCGGAAATGTAGGTGGCGCGCTGGCCGGCTGAATCAATATGAACGGCGAGGAGCTGGGCGGTATGGCCGGGGAAGCATTCGACCGAGATGCCGGGGACGATGGGAGTGGTCTCGCCAGGCTCGGTTGCCGAATCCGAACCCAGCAACGTCATCTGGCCCGAGGCGATGAGCGGGTCGTAATTGTCGGAGATGTAGCTGACCGCATCGCGCTCGAGCTGGAGGTGGCCGTGGGCGACCTCGCCGCGATGGGCGAAGTAGTGCGCGTTGGGGAAGGTGGGAACAATGCGACCGTCGGCGGTGCGGGTGGTGTTCCAGCCGCAGTGGTCGAAGTGGAGATGGGAATTGATGACGATGTCGATTTCTTCCGGGCGGATTTGTGCGGCCTCGAACGCGCGAGGGAGTTGCTGCTGGACGCCGTAAATCTCGTTGAGTTTGGGCGGTAGCTTGTTGCCGATGCCAGTTTCGATCGCGATGGTGTGCTGGCCCGTGCGCACGATAGCGGTGTTGAGGCCGAGGAGGATGCGGTTCTGCTCGTCGGCAGGAGCCCGTTTCTCCCAGAGCGGCTTGGGGACGACGCCGAACATGGCTCCGCCGTCGAGGAAGTAGTGGCCGTCGGAGAGGACGGTGAGCTCGAAGTCGCCAAGGGTGGTGCGGCCACGGATGGGGTTGGAGGAGTCGGGGCGGATGGATGGGTGCATGTCAGTAGAACAGGGTACAGGGTGCAGGGGACAGAAGGCAGAGGATCGCGCTGTGCGCGATACCCACCCTGATCGCCAGGAACGGGCGATCAGAATGGGGCGCCCGGCATGTGTCAATGCCGCTCAGCGTCTGGTGCGTTCTGTGGGTTTGGTTTCGGCCGGTTTGACGTCAGCAGGTTTGGTTTCGGCGGGTTTGGGTTCGGGTGGTTTGGCGCTCATCAGATAACGATCGAAGTGGTCGAGGATTTTCGCGTAGAGCTCAGTCTGGTCGTCGGGGCCGGAGACGGAGTGGGTCTTGCGCGGGAAGATGTTGTAGTCGTACGGAATGCCAGCCTCGATCAGCTTCTGGATATATTGCGTGTCGTTCTCGATGTGGACATTGTCGTCGCCGGTGCCGTGCAGGATGAGGATGTGGCCCTTGAGGTCGGCGGCGGAGTTGACGTCGGAATCGTCGTGGTAGTTTTGCGCGTCTTCAGAGGGCAGGCCGAGGTAGCGCTCGGTATAGATGGAGTCGTAGTCGCGCCAGTCGGTGACCGGAGCGCCGGCGACACCGGCAAGAAAACTATTACTGTGTGACAGCGCGAAGAGGGTGAACGAGCCCCCCCAGCTCCAGCCCCACCAGCCGAGGCGGTGCGGATCGATTTGCGGGAACTGGCGAAGGACCTCGTCGATGGAGGCCATCTGATCGGCGAACTGGGGCGGGCCGAAGTTGTGGTACGCGACCTGTTCGAAGTCGCGGCCACGGCCGGCCATGCCGCGGTTGTCGACGTGGAGGACGGCGAAGCCATGTTCGGCGAGAAGCTCGTCGAACAGGAAGTGCTTGCCGCCCCAGCGGTCGCGCGCTGACCCCACACCGGGCCCCCCGTAGGGGTTCACGATGAGGGGAACGCTTTGCGGTGCGCGGTCACCGGGAGGCAGGAGGATGGTGCCGTAGAGAGTGGTGATCTTGTCGGAGGCTGTGAGCTGGAGCGGCTGGGGCTCGAGGATGGTGTGGTTCGAGATAGGTTTAGAGCGCCAGAAGGGCGTACAGTTGACCGACGCCGGCGCCGATGCGATGAAGCAGGCAGCGACGGTGGGCGGTTCGAGGAGGCTGGAGTAGGTGTCGATGTAGCTGCCGCCGCGCGGGGAGAAGACCGGATCGTGGGAGCCGGTTTCCTGGGAGATCTGGCGGCGGTTGCCGCCATCGAACTGGATGGCCCAGATCTGCTGCTGGCGCGGATCGCCCTGGCTGGAGAGGTACCAGAGGGTCTGCGAGCTTTCGTCGATGGCTTTGATGGCAGAGACTTCATAGTCGCCGCTTTCGACCTGATTGGCGGGCTGCGCGAGGGCGGCGAGCGGGTTGTTGGGATCGAAGGTATAGCGGTAGATGTGGGTATGGCCGTCGCGCCAGCTGAGGATGAAGAAGGTGTGATCGCCGACGAACTTCACGTCGTAGGTCATGGTGAGGTACTTCGGGTCGGACTGCTGGAGGACGCGGCGAATGTCGCCGCTGCGGACGTCGGCGAACCAGAGGTCGAGGCGCTGATGGTTGCGGGAGAGGGTTTCGACCCAGACGGTGTGGGGATTGACCCAGCCGAAGCGTGGGATGTAGTCGTTGCCGGAATCGATGGGGATTTTAAGCCAGCGGGTGGCGCCGCCGCCGACGCCGACGATGCCGACGCGGACAGCGGGATTGGGATCGCCGGGCTGCGGGTAGCGCTGCATGTCGACGGTGGCGTGGACGGGAATCCAGTCGACGAGCGGGTACTGGGGGACGGCGGCCTCGCTCATCTGAAGGTAGGCGATCTCGCGGGAATCGGGTGACCAGAAGTAGTTGCTGCGGACGTCGAGTTCCTCGAGATAGACCCAGTCGGCGGCGCCGTTGAGGATGGTGTTGTCGGTGGAGTTGGTGAGGGCGGTGGGTTGTTCGGAGCTATCGATGCGCTGGACGTAAAGATTGCCGTCGCGCACGTAGGAAACCAGCTGGCCGTTGGGGGAGAATTTGGGATCGTCGCCGGACATGGCGCCGGAGTTGCCGATCTGGACGCCGGTGCCGGTTTTGGGAGTGAACAGCCAGAGAGAGCCGTTGGTGTCGAAGAGGAGGTGCTCGGAGTCCGGAGTCCAGACGTAGTCAGGCTGGTCGTAGCGGGCGCGGTGATCGCGGTCGCGCTCGGGGATGGAGGCGTTTAGGAGCGCGGCGATTTTGTTATAGGCGATGAGCCTTTTGGGTTTGGGGTCGGGGGACTGAATCTCAAGCAGGTCGCCGGTGTTGGGGTCGATCCAGGTAGCGGATCTGCCGTCGGGGGACCAGGAGATGCCTTCAGGCGGATCGCCGGTGAGATTGCCGGGGTGGCCGAAAATTTCCTGGATGGTCCAGGGGCGTTCGGATTGGGCGCGCATGACCGCGGGGGAAAGCAGGAGCAGAGAGAGAAGGAAGAAGCCGGGGCGAATCTTGCGCAAGAAATGGGTCTCCAGGGGCGGCGGTGGGCGGCGCCGGGATGGTTACGTGAAGGAGAATTCTAAACCTTTGGGGAGGAAAAACGGCACGAATCAGTGGGCCGCGGCGGGGCCGCCCGGCTTGCGTCTCTTCATGAGGAAGACGAGGGGGATCATGCAGACGGTGCCGATGGAGAGGATGGCGATGACGTCGAGGTAGGCGAGCTGGGTACTCTGACGGACAAGCTGCTGGTAGAGGCTGCCCTGGGCCAGGGCTCGGGCCTGCGCGGGGGAAGCGGTGATTCCGCTTTGCTGCAGGTGGCTGGCGAGACCGGAGACTGCCTGGCGGAACTGGAGGCTGGCGCCGTTGGAGTACATCGAGAGGCGATCCTGGTGATCCTGAGCGCGCCGGGCGAGTACGGTGACCAGGAAGGAGGTGCCACAGCTGCCGCCGATATTGCGGGCGAGGTTCATGAGCCCGGAGACGTCGTTGTTCTTCTCGCGCGGAACGCCGGTATAGGAAAGCGTGTTGATGGGGACGAAGAGGAATGCGAGACCGGAGGCCTGGAAGACACGCATCCAGGCGACGTAGGAGTAGCTGGCCTGCGCATCGATGGTGCGCAGCGCGTAGAGGGCAGCCGAGAGGGTGGCGAATCCGATGGCGATGAGGTAGCGGTTGTCGACACGGCCAACAAGAAAGCCAACCAGCGGCATGAGGAAGAGGATGGCGACGCCGCCCGGAGAGATCACGAGGCCCGCCTGTTCCGCCGTGTAGCCCATGAGTTGCTGCACGAAGAGCGGGATGAGGACCGTGGTTCCGAAGAGCGTAAAGCCGAGGACGAACATGAGCAACGCGGAGAGGGCGAAGTTTCGGTTGCGGAACATGGTGAGGTCGAGGATGGGGCGCTGACCGCGGCGAATCTGGGCGATCTCCCAAAAGATAAGGGCGACCAGGGCACCGACGCAAAGGTAGAAAAAGGTGGTGATGACGTGGGAGCCGAACCAGTCATTCTCCTGGCCCTTGTCGAGGACGAACTGCAGTGAGCCGAAGCCGAGGGCGAGCAGCCCGAAGCCCATGTAGTCGAGGTTGAGGCCGCGTTTGCGCTGGTCGGCGACTTCTTTCTTGATGTGGGGCGGATCTTCGACGATGCGTGAGGTGAGGATGAGGGAAAAGATGGCGATAGGGACGTTGATGAAGAAGATCCAGCGCCAGGTGTAGTTGTCGGTAATCCAGCCGCCGAGGGTGGGGCCGATGGCGGGGGCGAGGACGACGGCCATGCCGTAAACGGCGAAGGCCTGGCCGCGCTTGTGTGGGGGAAACGTGTCGGCAAGGATGGCCTGCTCGCTGGGCTGGAGTCCGCCGCCGCCTGCTCCCTGAAGAACGCGGAAGAAGATGAGGAGCGGGAGCGAAGGCGCGAGGCCGCACAGCATGGAGCTGAGGCCGAAGAGCGCGACGCAGATCATGTAGAAGCGCTTGCGTCCGAGGAAGCCGACGAGGTAGGCGCTCATGGGGAGGATGACCGCGTTGGAGACGAGGTAGGAGGTGAGGACCCAGGTGGCTTCGTCCTGGGAGGCGCCGAGGCCGCCGGCGATGTGGGGGATAGCGACGTTGGCGATGGAGGTGTCGAGGACCTCCATGAAGGTGGCCAGGGTGACGGTAAGCGCGACGGCCCAGGGATTATGTTTGGGCTTCCAGTTGGCGTCGGGATCCTGGGGCATGGATAAAAACTTGGAGGGTTAAGAGTAGCAGGAGGATGCAGGAAAAGTGGGGGGGATGGCAGAGCCGAAGGAACCTGAGCGGGTGGTATCCTGCAGATTCCGAGATGAAAACTGAATTAGAAGCGCTGATGCGTCTGCAGACCATTGATGGGGAGACGGCGCAGCTGCGCGCCGCGATTGCGGCTCTGCCGAAGCGGCTGGCCGCGCTCGAAACGAAACTGGCGGCGGAGAAGGCTGCCGTGGAGCAGGCTGGGAAGGCGCTGAAGGATGAAGAAGCGCTCAAACGGCGGTGCGAAAGCGACCTCAAGGACCAGCAGCAAAAGATCGTGAAGCTGCGCGATCAGATGTCGAACGTGAAGACCAACGAGGAGTATCGGGCGTTCCAGCACGAGATCGAATTTGCCGAGGCGGAGATTCGGAAGATCGAAGACAACGAGCTGGAGAGCATGGAGCGCTCCGAGCAGCTGGAGCAAAAACGGAAAGCAGCCGAAAGCGATCTGAAGGACAGCGCGCGGGCGGTCGAGATCGAGAAGGAAGATGCGCGAGCCGAGTCCGCCGAGCAGCAGAAGAAGCTGGAGGAGCTGACGCGGCGGCGGGCTGAGGAGCGGGCGCTGGTTCGGGAAGACCTGCTGCGGACTTACGATCGTGTTTCGACGTCGTCGCGCGGGACAGGGATCGCGTACGCGCAGGGGCAACGCTGCGTGGGATGCCACATGGGGATTCGTCCACAGATGTGGAACCAGATTCGCGCGGGCGAGGTGCTGGTGTGCGAGTCGTGCGGGCGGCTGCTGTATTACGATGCTTCGCGGGAGCCGCAGCCGGAGCCGGTGCCGGAGAAGCCGAAGCGGGGACGGAAGGCTCCGGAAGCCGGCGTGGAGTAGAACAGGGCACCGGGCACCGGGAAGCGTCCAATCCCGAACGTAAAATAAATGTCGCATGAAGCGTGTTGCCATCGATATGGACGAGGTGCTGGCGGATACGCTGGCCGAACACCTTTTGCGCTATAACCGCGACCACGGCGAAGCGATCACCAAAGCCGATCTCGAGGGGAAGTGGCTGTGGGATATCGTGTCGATCGACCGGCACGAGCGGCTGGAAGGGTATCTGCGCTCGGAGGATTTCTTCGAAGACCTTCCGGTGATTGCCGACGGCCAGCGGGTACTGCAACTGATGGCGCAGCGGTACGAGATTTATATTGCGACGTCGGCGATGGAGTTTCCAAATTCGTTTGGGCCGAAGTACCGCTGGCTGCTGCGGCACTTCCCTTTTCTCGATCCGCGGCACTTTGTGTTCTGCGGGGACAAGAGCATTCTGAAGGCGGATTACCTGATCGACGATCAGCCGCGGAATCTGCGGGTGTTTGCGGGACGGGGGATTCTGTTCACGGCTCCGCACAACCTGAACGTGAGCGGGTACACGCGGGTGGATAACTGGGAGCAGGTGGGGAAGTTGTTTCTGGCTGAGGGCGGGGTGAAGTAGGAAGGCTTAAAGCGAGGCCCTCTACATCAGTTCGTCGATGAAGGACTGCGCGGCTGCCGGGTCGATGTGGAGCGGGTACGAGAGCATGGTGCGGCCCTGGGTCACCGGCTCGGCTTCGTGCAACGCGGGCAGGTCGGTGCGCTCGAAGAATTTGCCGATGGGGATTTCTTCGCCCCAGATCGTTGATTTCTCCATCGCGCCGATCCAGTTCGTGGCGTCGTAGCTGGCGTCGTCTTCGAGCCGCTTCACGCGCGGGCGGAACCACTGGAAGGTGTTGTCCTTGTTATAGGTCACACAGGGGCTGAAGACATCAAGGAAGGAAAAGCCCTTGTGCTGGATGGCCTGCTTGATGAGGTCGGTCAGATGCTTCTGGTCGCCGGAAAAACCGCGGGCGACGAAGGTGGCTCCGGCCGCGAGCGCCATGGTGATGGGATAGAGGGGGCCTTCGATGCTGCCGAAGGGCGTGCTCTTGGTCTTCATGCCGATGCGGCTGGTGGGCGATGTTTGTCCGGTCGTGAGGCCGTAGATCTGGTTATCCATGATGATGTACGTCAGATCGACGTTGCGGCGGATGGTGTGGGTGAGGTGATTGCCGCCGATGCCGAGGCCGTCGCCATCGCCGCCGGTGACGAGCACGGTGAGGTCGGGGTTGGCCATCTTCACGCCGGTAGCAACGGGCAGCGAGCGGCCGTGCAGCGTGTGCATGCCGTAGGTTTCGATGAAGCCGGGGAAGTTGGAGGAGCAGCCGATGCCGCTGATGGTGCAAATCTGATGATTGGGAATCTGCAGATCGACGAGGGCCTTCTGCACCGCAGCGAGGACGCCGAAGTCGCCGCAGCCTGGGCACCAGTCGGGATCGACACGGCCTTTGAAATCGGCCATGGTAAGCGGCTTGGGGGATTCGACAATGGTGGCCATTTTTTCTCCTAAACCATGATCTCGTGCGTTGGCACCGACACAGTCGTGTCGCCGGCAAGTTGTTCGCGCACCGCTTCCACGATGTGATGCGGCATGAAGGGCTCGCCATCGTATTTGCGGATGTGGCCGTCGGGGACGAAGCTGGTTTCGCTGCGCAGGTAGCGGGCAAACTGGCCGCTGAAGTTGTTCTCGACGATGATGGTGCGCTTGGCGTTGCGCAGCTGATCGAGGATGGCTTCGCCGTGCAGCGGCACAAGCCAGCGAATCTGTAACTGATTAGCGGTAATTCCCTGCTCCGCCAGCTGAGCGCGGGCTTCTTCGATGACGCCCTGCGTGGATCCCCAGCCGATGAGCGTGACATCGGCGTCTTTTGGGCCTTGGAGTCGCGGCGGCGGAACGGCAGCAGCGATTCCCTGTTCTTTTCTCATCCTTTTTTCCATCATGGCGCGGCGCTTGCCGGCGTTGGTGTACATGTCGCTGATGAGGACGCCATTTTCGTCGTGCTCGTCGCTCGAAACGACGTGGGTGTAGCCGGGAATGCCGGGAATGGCGCGCGGCGAGACGCCGCTCTCGGTGATGAGGTAGCGCTTGTATTCGCCGTGGTCGCCATTCGGCTCGGTGATCATCTCACCGCGATCGATGGGCGGCTTGAAGTCAAGGATTTTCGGATCGACGCTGAGGCGGCCTTCGGAGAGCAGCAGGTCGGCGAGGACGAGTCCGGGGACCTGGAACTTGTCGACGATATTCCAGATTTCGGCCATCAGGGTGAAGCAGTCGCCGATGTCGAGCGGCGCGGCGATGACGCGGGGATAGTCGCCGAATGCGGCGCCGAGCATCTGCCAAAGGTCGCCCTGTTCGGTTTTGGTGGGGACGCCGGTGGACGGGCCCGCGCGCATGCAGTCGATGACGACGATGGGGATTTCGGCCATTGCGGAGAGGCCGAGGGCTTCGGACATGAGGGCGAATCCGCCGCCGGAGGTGGCGCACATGGCGCGAACGCCCGCCTGGGCAGCGCCGATGACCATATTGACGACGCCGATTTCGTCTTCGACCTGGCGGACCATGATGCCTGCCTTGCGGCCGTTCGAAGCGAACCAGTGAAGCACGCCGGTGGAGGGGCTCATGGGATAAGCGCAGTAAAACTTGACGCCGGCCGCGGCTCCGCCCATGGCGAGCGCGGCGTTGCCGCTGAGGACGGCGTATTTGGTGTCCGTCATGGAGACGGGATTGGCGAAGGGCTTGAAATTCTGCGTGGCGTAGTCGTATCCGGCGCGGGCGACGGCGATATTTTCGTCGGCGACGGAGGCAGCCTTCTTGCCGAACTGCTCGCGGATGACAGACTCGAGGGAGTTGAAGCCGATGCCCATCATGCTGAGGGCGGCGCCCATGGCGAGGGTGTTCTGCGCGACCTTGTTCTTGGTGATGTCGGCCAGGGTGGAAACCGGGAGCGCACAAAGCTGCACGCCGTCGGCATGCTCACCCGGCTTGATGGAGTCGGCGTTGTAGATGCACGCGCCACCGGCGCCGAGCAGGCGGAGGTGGCGGTCCATAGTGTCCTGATTGAGCGGGATGAGGAGCTCGAGGGTGTCGCCCATGTTGGTAACGGGATCGACGCCGGCGCGGATGGTCAGAAAAGTGTGACCGCCGCGAATGATGGATTGGTACGCGTTGTAGGCGTTGAGATGGAGGCCGCGCCGACTGAAAATCTTGGCGAAAATGTCGCCGGGCGTGGCGACACCCTGGCCGGCGGCGCCTCCGATGCCGATGGAGAAGGTTTGACTCATAGCGCTCCCGCAGATTTCGACGAGGTCAGGCGTGGGTTCCTGAAGTCGAACCAGAATACAACAGCGCATAGACGATTCGACAGGGGCGGAAGGTCAGGACCAGATTGCGTGGAGAAGAAATTCGCGATTGCCTTCGGCGCCGGTAATGGGCGAATCGATTACTTCGATGTTGGTGGCTCCGATTTGTCTGACGCAGTCGCGGACGCGGTCGATGGCGAGCTGGTGGGCGGCTGGATCGCGGACGATGCCGCCTTTTCCGATATGCTCGCGGCCGGCTTCGAACTGGGGCTTGACGAGGATGACGGCTTCCAGGGCGGCGTGTCCGACGGCGTCGGACACGTGTCGGACATTGTCCGACACGGTACGAAGAGCCGCCAGAACAGGCGGCAGGACCAAGGTCGCGGAGATGAACGAGACGTCGACGGCGAGGAAGGAGATGCCGGGGGGCAGGTCGCCGGGGTTGAAGAGGCGGGCGTTGGTGCGCTCCATGAGGGTAACGCGGGGATCGTCGCGGAGGGTTTGGGCGATCTGACCGTAGCCGGTGTCGATGGCGAGCACGCGGGCGGCGTCGCGCTGGAGCATGCAGTCGGTGAAGCCACCGGTGGACGCGCCGACATCGAGGCAGAAGCGGCCGGTGAGGTCGATGTGCCAGTGGTCGAGGGCGGCCTCCAGCTTGAGTCCGCCGCGGCTGACGTAGCGAAGATCGGAGCCGAGGAGCCTGATGGGGGCGTCGTCCGACACGGAGTGGCCCGGCTTGTCGGACTTTTGTTCGTGGACGAGCACGCGGCCGGCGAGAATGAGGGCCTGGGCCCGCTCACGGGTGGGGACAAGGCCGCGTTCGACCAGAAGTTTGTCGAGACGGGTTTTCATGGCGGGGTTTTCATGGCTGAAACTTCATGGACGGAGAGCTGTTGCCGGTTTTGCCACGCGACACTTTGCCTGCTCATGTCGCATCCTAAAAGAGAAAGCGAGCGGGGTGTATACCGGATATTGTGCGATGACAGATGAGACGACACAAACGAAGCAGAGGCATCCGCTGACGTGGCTGGGGTGGCTGCTGGCGGCGGTGTTCGCGGTAGCTGCGGCGGTGCTGGCGCATCACGCGGCCTGGCTGCGGGGCCAGCTGAACACATCGCAGGGCGGCACGGCGCAGATGAAGGTGCAGCTGGATCACGCGAATCAGATTGTAGCGGTGCTGAGTTCGCCGCAGTCGGCGCATGTGGTGCTGAGCGAGACGCGGCAGCCCGTGCATCCGGTGGGGCAGGTGAGCTGGCTCCAGAGCCAGGGCGCGCTGGTGTTCGTCGCCGGCGGGCTGCGCGATCTGCCAGCGGACAAGGCGTATGAGCTGTGGCTGATTCCGACGGGCGGCAAGGCGCCGATTCCGGCTGGACTGTTTCGCCCGGACCCGGATCATGGCGCAACGGTGGTGCTGCCGCCGGTGCCGGCGCACACTGAGGCGAGGAAGTTCGAGGTGACGGTGGAACCGGGGCACGGATCGGAGACGCCGTCACTGCCTATTGTGATGCAAGGCGAAAGCCGATAGAAACAGCAGTCAGCGGTCAGCAGTCAGCAGTCAGTGATTAGCGATTAGCGGTTAGCGCTGGTTATGAGCTTGACATTGCGTAACGATGAGCGCGATACACTGTCCCGGGTCTGTTCTGGAGTTATGGGCGAGAAATCACTGGTCACGCTGGCGGTGGATATTGGGGGCACAGGGCTGAAGATGCTGTGCCTTGACGCCGAGGGCAAGCCGCTGACGGAGCGGCTGCGGGTGCCGACGCCCGATCCTCCGACGCCGGCGCGACTGCTGGCGGTGCTGGATCAGTTGCGGGCGAAGATGCCGGAGTTCGATCGCGTGAGCGTCGGCTATCCGGGCGTGATCAAGCGGGGCGTGGTGCTGTCGGCGGCGAACCTGCATCCGCGGTGGATCGGGTATCCGCTGCAGTCGGTGCTGCAGAAGCGGTGGAAGAAGCCGGTGCGCGTGGCGAACGATGCGGCGGTGCAGGGATTCGGCGCGATTCAGGGACGTGGCGTGGAGATGATCATCACGCTGGGCACGGGCATGGGGTCGGCGCTGTTTACGGACGGGAAGTGCTGCCCGGGGCTGGAGCTGGGGCACCATCCGTGGCTGAAGAAGACCTACGAGGATTACCTGGGCAAGCGCGGGCTGAAGAAGTTCGGCGTGAAGAAATGGAACAAGCTGCTGCGGAAAGCCATCGCGCAGACGGCGGCGACATTCAACTGGGATCACCTGTACCTGGGCGGCGGGAACACGAAGCTGATCACGCTGCAGTTTCGGCCGAACGTCACGATCGTGTCGAACCTGGACGGGCTGCTGGGCGGCGTGGCGCTGTGGAGAGACGATAGTAGCCAATAGCCAATAGCCAATAGCCAATAGCCAATAGCCAATAGCGTTGGACGCGCTAGCGCGCTGCCAAATGTTCGGCGTGCAGCTTCTGCAGCGGGGTGACGGTGATGCGGCGGCTCTGGAGCGCGGCGATGCCTTCGGCGGCGGCCTTTGCAGCGGCGAGTGTGGTGATGGTGGGGATGCGGGCGATGACGGCGGCGCGGCGGATGGCCTTCTCGTCGAAGTAGGGATCCTGGCCGCGGGGCGTGTTAATGATGAGGTGAATGCGCTCGCCTTTTATGAGGTCGACGATGTTGGGGCGGCCTTCCTTCACTTTGTAGACGCGTTCGACGGTCATGCCGGCCTTTTCGATGGCATTGGCCGTGCCCTCGGTGGCGACGAGCTGAAAACCTAACTCCATATATTGACGGGCGAGGTTGACGAGGTTGGTCTTGTCGCGATCGCTGACGCTGAAGAAGACGGTGCCTTTGAGCGGGAGCTGCTGCCCGGCGGAGAGCTGGGCTTTGGCGAAGGCTTCGCCGAAATTGTCGGCGACGCCCATGACTTCGCCGGTGGATTTCATCTCGGGGCCGAGGACGGTGTCGACGCCGGGGAATTTGTTCCATGGAAAGACGGGCGATTTGACGTAGAAGTGCGAGCCGGTCTCGAGGTCTTTGCGCGAGGAGACGTCGAGGAATTCGCTGAGGCGGCGGCCGGTCATCAGGCGGGAAGCGATCTTGGCGAGCGGAACGCCAGTGGCTTTGGAAACGTAGGGCACGGTGCGCGAGGCGCGCGGGTTGACTTCGATGACGAAGACCTTGTCGGCCATGCCGGGCTTGCGCTGGATGGCGAACTGCAGGTTGACGAGGCCGATGACGTTAAGCGCGAGCGCGAGCTGGCGTGTGTAGCCGCGGATGGTATCCAGTGTGGCGGGGGCGAGGTCGACGGCGGGCAGCACGCACGAGGAGTCGCCGGAATGGATGCCGGCTTCTTCGATGTGCTGCATGATGCCGGCGATAACCACGTCTTCGCCGTCGCAGAGCGCGTCGACGTCGACTTCAACCGCGTCTTCGAGGAAGTGATCGACGAGGATGGGGCGATCCTGCGAGTATTCCACCGCTTCTTTCATATAGCGAGAGACGCCTTCGGCATCGAAGGCGATGACCATGGCGCGGCCGCCGAGCACGTAGGAAGGACGGACGAGCACGGGATAGCCGATGCGTTCGGCGCCGCGCAGAGCCTCGTCGACGCTGGTGGCGATGACGCCGGGGGGTTGCGGAATTTGCAGGTCTTCGAGGAGCCTTCCGAAGCGCTTGCGGTCTTCTGCGAGGTCGATGGACTCGGGCGAGGTTCCGATGATGGGTACGCCTGCGGCTTTGAGGCGGAGGGCGAGGTTGAGAGGCGTCTGGCCGCCAAACTGGACGATCATACCTACTTCTGCGCCGCCGGAAGCTTCGTGCTCATAGACAGCGAGGACGTCTTCGAGGGTGAGGGGCTCGAAGTAGAGACGGTCACTGGTGTCGTAGTCGGTGGAGACGGTCTCGGGGTTGCAGTTGACCATGATGGTCTCGTAGCCGTCTTCGCGCAGCGCAAAAGCAGCGTGGCAGCAGCAGTAGTCGAATTCGATTCCCTGCCCTATGCGGTTGGGTCCGCTGCCGAGAATGATGACTTTGCGGCGCGAGGTTGGTGGGGCTTCGTCCTCTTCGTCGTAGGTGGAGTAGAGGTAGGGCGTGAAGCTTTCGAATTCGGCGGCGCAGGTGTCGACGAGCTTAAACACCGGGCGCAGGCCGTGCTGGCGGCGGAGCATGCGGACCTGCTCGACGCCGTCGTTGCCCGGGAGAGCCCAGGCTTCCGCGAGGCGCTCGTCGGAGATGCCGAGGCGCTTGGCTTTTCGTAACTGTTCCGGTGACATTTCGCGCGGGTCGGCGGGGAGAGCGGAGGTGGCGTCGGAGATTTCCTTGATCTGGTAAAGGAACCAGGGATCCATGGTCGTGAGGCGAGCGACTTCGCGGACGGAATGGCCTTCGCGGAAAGCGAAGCGGATGTAGCTGAGGCGCTCCGGTTGTGCGGTGACGAGTCGCTGGGTCATGCGGCGTGCGTCGAGGACTTCGGCACCGGCTTTCTTGCCGGTTTCCAGCGAGCGCGTGGCTTTCATCAGTGCTTCTTTGAAGGTGCGGCCTATGGCCATGACTTCGCCGACGGACTTCATCTGGGGACCGAGGTTCTCGTCGGCGCCGGGAAATTTCTCGAACTGCCACTTCGGGATTTTGACCACGACGTAGTCGATGGTCGGCTCGAAGCAGGCCGGCGTCATTTTGGTGATGTCGTTGGGGATCTCGTCGAGGGTGTAGCCCACAGCAAGGCGCGCTGCGATTTTTGCAATGGGGAAGCCGGTGGCCTTGGACGCGAGCGCGGAGGAGCGCGAGACGCGCGGATTCATTTCGATGACTACCATGCGGCCGTTGGTCGGGTGGACGGCGAACTGCACGTTGGAGCCGCCGGTTTCGACGCCGATTTCGCGCATCACTCGGATGGCGGCGTCGCGCATGGCCTGGTATTCGCGATCGGTGAGGGTTTGGGCAGGGGCGACGGTGATGGAGTCGCCGGTATGGACGCCCATGGGGTCCATGTTCTCAATGGAGCAGACGACGATGACGTTGTCGGCGAGGTCGCGCATGACCTCGAGCTCGATACTCTTTCCAGCCGAGCACGGATTCTTCGATGAGGCACTCGTGGACGGGGGAGAGGTCGATGCCGCGGGCGAGGATATCGAGGAGCTCTTCGCGGTTGTAGGCGATGCCGCCGCCGGATCCGCCGAGTGTGAACGACGGGCGGATGATAACGGGAAAACCGATCTTGGTGGCGAAGTCGAGGCCATCGCGGAGATTGTCGACCAGCGCGGAACGAGGCACGTCGAGACCGATGCGGGTCATCGCGTCCTTGAAGAGGAGTCGGTCTTCGGCTTTCTTGATGGCTTCGAGCTTGGCGCCGATCAATTCGACGTTGTACTTCTCGAGGATGCCGGAATCGGCGAGCTCGACGGCAAGATTGAGAGCGGTTTGGCCGCCGACGGTGGGAAGGACGGCGAAGACGCCGTCGCGACCTTCTTCTTTGAGCATCACGGATTCGAGGCGGAGGACCTCGTCGAGGTAATCCTTCGTGAGGGGCTCGATGTAGGTACGGTCGGCGAGCTCGGGGTCGGTCATGATGGTGGCCGGGTTCGAATTGACCAGCACAACTTCGTAGCCTTCAGCCTTGAGGGCTTTGCAGGCCTGGGTGCCGGAGTAGTCGAACTCGGCGGACTGGCCGATAACGATCGGGCCGGAGCCGATCACGAGGATTTTAGTGATGTCGTTGCGGCGTGGCATCTACTTCAGTCTTCTCCTGCGGCTCGAATGGTTCAGTGCCCAGTCGCTCTATGGATTAATCCTGCGAACAGCAAATGAATTGTGTTTATAACAGCTCCAGTGAAAATCGCAGTCACAATTCCTGCTATGAATTTCCGAGAAGCCAGCCGCGGTCGCGATATGTTTCCCTCGAATTCAAAATAGGGAAACCAAAAACAATACATGGGAATGATTAGGTTGGCCAAAGCAAGAACGGTACCGAGGAGCACTCCAAAAAGGACTATGGCTCCGGTCCCCGAGAGCGGGGCAGATATCTTGAACCCTGGGTTGGCCCAAGATACGACCGAGTACTCTGAAGTCCAAACCAAAACGACAAGCAGCCAGAAAATTGGTCGTGCATATCGGTAGATGAGCGTTCTAATTTGCTTTCTTTCTAGCCGAATCAGTTGATCAATTCTGTGATACGTTCCGCTGACCCACGCTGGCTCTTCACCCTGAATCAGTATTTGATTCGCACCCTGGTCGGTAATTTGGTTAAAATTCGCGAAATTGGCGTTAAGTTTTATCTCAATAAATCGCTCTATACCTTCAACTTTGATGTACGCGCTCTGAACGTCGGACGGTAGCTCTTTTAGTTCAAACTGCGGATCGCGAAACTCCACGTTTTCGGCTCGTGATGTGAAGACATAACGCTCATATGAGGGCAACTTCATCATGGCGAGCAGTTTTGGATCCCGCAGATGGCGGGATACAAATAAATCGACAGTCGTCGACGCCGGATCCTCTTTCAGCGCGGGGCCCGAATCCTGCCCATACACCGTCCTCAACCTCTGTTCTGCTTCCTTGTCGATCCGCGACTGCGCGACCTCGTGGAGTATTTCCAAAATTCGGTCCGCAGTCTGAAGGCTTATCTCCAGAGATGGGAGTCGGAGTATCCTTTCACTCCGCTTCATCCCTTCCACTCCTCCATCATTTTGCGGAAGTCTTTGAAGAGGTAGTGGGAGTCGTGCGGGCCGGGACTGGCTTCGGGGTGGTACTGCACGCTGAAGAGCGGCAGGGTGCGGTGGCGCAGGCCTTCCAGGGTGTTGTCGTTGAGGTCGATGTGCGTGAGCTCTACTTCGCCGGGGTTGAGCGAGTCGGGATCGACAGCGAAGTTGTGATTGTGGGCCGTGATCTCCACCTTGCCCGTGTCGTTGCACTTGACCGGGTGATTGCCGCCGTGATGGCCGAACTTGAGCTTGTAGGTTTTGCCGCCGAGCGCGAGGCCGATGAGCTGGTGGCCGAGGCAAATCCCAAAGATGGGCGTGCGTCCGGCCAGGCGGCGGATGTTGTCCTGCGCGTAGGTGACGGGCTCGGGGTCGCCGGGACCGTTGGAGAGGAAGACGCCGTCAGGCTTGAGCGAGAGAACGTCTTCGGCCGACGTCTGCGCGGGGACGACGGTGACGCGGCAGCCTTCACTGTTCAGCATGCGCAGGATGTTCTTCTTGATGCCGTAGTCGTAGGCCACAACGTGAAGGGGGCGGCTCGCGATCACGGGTTTCTCATCCGGGTTCAGCGGGTCGGGACCGTCGCTTTCGAACTCGTAGCGATCTTTGGTGGTGACGACGCTGGCGAGGTCGGTGCCGTCCATTTTGCGGATGGAGCGGGCGCGCTCGACGAGGACGTCGGAGTTGGGCTCCGTCGTGGAGATGACGCCGCGCATCACGCCGTTGGTGCGGAGATGGCGGACGAGGGCGCGGGTGTCGATTTCCGAGATGACGGGGACGTTGTTGTGCTCGAGATATTCGTCGGCAACGCGGCGGGAACGCCAGTTGGAGGCGTGCACGGAAAACTCGCGGGTCACGAGGCCTTCGATGTAAGGCCTGACGGCTTCATCGTCAGAGGGGTTGGTGCCGTAGTTGCCGATTTGCGGATTGGTGAGGACGACAATCTGGCCGGCGTAGGAGGGATCGGTGAAGATCTCCTGATAACCGGTTAACGATGTATTGAAAACGACTTCACCGCGGCATTCACCCTGGGCTCCGTAGCCTTCGCCCCTGAAGATGCGCCCGTCTTCGAGCGCAAGAATTGCCTGCATTGCCGCTCCGTCGAGTGGATTCTTCTGATTTTAGCAGGGAGTGGCGGGAGAAAGGGCAGAGGGCAAGCGAAAGGCGAGTGGAAAAGGGAGCGGAAATGCGAGTGGAGCATTCACCCGCTGAATCCTGCGAAACCAGAAGGCCCGCGTGGGGCGGCCTTCTGGTTGGAATCGGGATGATCCGCGACTAGCGCTGTGACTGTGGCTGTGGCTGTGGCTGCGTGGGAGCGGCCTGCGGTTGCGTCGGGTTCTGTTCCTGCTGCTGCAGTTGCTGCTGCTGGCTGGGGGGCGTCACGTCGGGCAGGGTTTTTGCCGGTTCGAGGCCTGGGATGACAGGCGCGGTGTTCACCTGGCCGGTGGCCGCGTCGACGATGGAGATTCCGTAGCGGTCCAGCGTGCTGGCCAGGGCTTCTTCGAGAGCGGCGCGGTCCGTGGCGTAACGTGCGCGAGCGGAGATGAGCTGGGCATCGGCGGCGGCCAGACCTTTCTGCTGCTGCAGAACGTTAGCCGTTGTCGAAGCGCCGAGGTGGAGCTTCTTGATTTCCGCGTCGAGGCTCTGGCGGTTGTACTCCTGATTGCTGTTGGCAGCGTTCACGGCAGCACGATCATTGGTGAGGGCGTACTGGTCGTTGATGATCTGCATGCGGATCTGCACGTAGAGCTGCTGGAGCCGCATCTGCGCCTGGCGGTATTCGATTTGGGAGCGGGCCTGGACGGCCTGGGCGGGGCGATTGAGGATGGGAATGTTGAGGGTGACACCCGCGCCCTTGTTGGGTCCGCTGCTGTTGAACAGGTGGGAGAGGGTGGTGCCGTAAGTCACGGACGGATACTGGTTCGGCCTGCAGGGACTTCCGGTGAAGAAATTGACGCAGTTGGCGCTCTGCGCGCCACCGAGGCCTTCTGCTCCGTAGAAGGCATAAGCGTCAAGAGTCGGCAGCAGGCCGTTCTTCGCGGCCTTGAGGGTTATCTCGTCGTTCCTCATATTGAGGATGGCCTGCTCGACGGCGGGGCTGTTGGCTTCTGCCTGGCGCACCAGGTCATCGACAGACATATGCTCTTCCGGCGTTTCAGCCAGCGTGACGCGGTCAGTGGGGATCACGGGGGCGCCGGCGATGCGAGGATCGTCGAGATTGCGGGCGATGGCCTGCTTCATGAGTAACTGCTGATACTCAAGGGTGCTCTCCGATGAGATGAGCGCCTGCTGATCGCTGGACATTTGGCTGCGGGCGTTGACGACGTCGAGGGGCGCCATGCTGCCAATCTGGAGTTGCTTCTCATCGTCCTTCTCGAGGTTGGTGGACTGGTCGAGGGCGTGCTGTTTGGACTGGACGTCCTCGAAGGCGCTGACCAGGCCCCAGTAGATGTCCTCGACCTGATTGATTGTGTACAGAAGCTGAGAGCGGAAGACAGAATCGGCGATGCGCCGGTTGTTCGTGGCCTGGACGATGAAGCGGCTGTTGAGGCCCCAGCCGAAGCCCTGGAGCAGGTGCTGAGTCAGCTGCGCGTTGAAGGTAGTCGTCAACGCAGGGCTGAAGGTGTTGAAGGGGCTGTCGCTGGTGACGCGGTTGTTCGTAAAGCCGACCACGAGCGCCGTGCCGGAGCGGAAGCCCTGGTTGTAGGTGAAGTTGTACTCGTCGGTGTTGGTGGTGAGGGACGATTTGCCGCCGCTGAAGAGGGTGTTGAGCTGAGGCGTCTTCTGCCGCTGCAGCTGAATGGTGCCCTGCAGGTAGGGATCGAGGTTCTCGGGCGCAGGACCGGCGCCGCTGGTGGAGACGGCGAGGCCGCCGACACCGGTTCCGGCTACGCTGGTACCGCCGGGTCCGCCGGAGCTGACGGCGGAACCGCCGCTGCCCAGGGTGTTGGTTACGAGGGACGTGGGGGTGCCCTGCGGAAGCTGGCCGGCCTTCGTGCGGAGGATGTCGGTGTCGGAGATGTCGAGGTTCAGACGCTGGATGGCGATGTCGTAGTTGTTCTGCAGTGCGAGCAGGACCGCATCGCCGAGGCTGAGATAGATCTTGCCGTCTTTGATAAGGTTACCGAGCTGCACGGAATTGAGAAAGCTGGACGGCTGAACGGTCGTGGGCTCGTAGGGAGCGACGAGATTGGGGAAGTAGCCACGCGGTTTTGAAAAGTCATGCGAGGTGTCGTGGAGAAAGAGCGGCTGGGTGTAGTTGGGCGTCGGCTCGGGCGGCAGGCCGGGAGCCGCGGGCGCGGTCTGCTGAGGGGCCTGGGCATAGGAAGGTGCGGTGCCGGCGAGCAGGCAGGAGATCGCCGCGGCGGATTTTAATTTAGCGAAGAAAGTATTTGAGTTCTTTCCAGGATGATTGCGGGAAACTAACATGGGCCGTCTCCACTCCTCTGGCAGGGCAACTGCAGTTCGATGAACGAGGGCGCAAACCTGCGCTTCGCAGGCAGGCGGGATGCGCGCTCCAGGCCGCAAAAAACCGTTTTGGCTTCTCTCGAATACGAGGCGAGCCTCCGCCCGGTTCCGTAAACTCGTAAACAATCAGGAAAGCTGAGTATACCGTAGCGTTTCGATGGTTTCAGAAGAAGCTGCGATGCGGAAAATCGTGCAACCAACGGGGCCGAAAAAGTTAAGAAATGGCAGCTGAAAATGAGACAAGAGCCGGTTCGAACTGGAAGCTGACGCTGGCCTACGACGGCACCGACTTTTATGGATGGCAGGTGCAGCCGGATCGGGTAACGATTCAGGGAACGCTTGCGGAAGCGATCGAACGGGTGACGGGCGAGCGGGTGCTGCCGCAGGGGAGCGGGCGGACCGACGCGGGGGTGCATGCGCGCGGGCAGGTGGCGTCTTTTTGGCTGGAGGCTGCGATTCCGGCCGAAAATTTGCAGCGGGCGCTGAACCGCAAGCTGTCGGAATCGGTGCGGGTGCTGCGGGCAGAGCGGGTGGAGGCGGAGTTTCACGCGCGGCACTCGGCCAGGGCGAAGACCTATGAGTATCGGATTTGGCGGAAGGAGATTTGTCCGCCATGGGAGGCGCGGTTTGCGTGGGCGCTGAACTGGCCTCTCGATGTGGAGCGGATGCAGGAGGCGGCGCAGGTGGTCGTCGGCACGCACGATTTTACTTCGTTCGCGGCGAGCGATCCGGATCTGATCACGCGGCGGACCTTGGGCGATGGGGAGCGGGGAGCGACCGCGAATGTGCGGACGGTTTTTGAGTCGGAGTGGCGGCACGAGAGCGAGTTGTTGATTTATCGCGTGCGCGGGGATGGATTTCTGCACCACATGGTGCGGAATCTGGTGGGGACGTTTGTGGATGTTGGGCGCGGAGCGATGGAAGCTGGCGAGATGGGGCGGATTCTGGAGGCGCGTTCGCGGGGAGAGGCGGGTCCGACCGCGCCGGCGCGTGGGTTGTGGCTGGATGGCGTGGAGTATTGAAGCGGAGCGGGAAGCGTTTAGCGAACAACTGTTAGCAACAAGCTATCAGCAAAGAACGATTAGCAGAAGGCGAGAAGCGAGCGCAAGAGTGAGTGGAAAGGCGAGTGATCGAGTGACAGACGCGCTCTGGTCGCTCTCATCGGCGCGGTCAGGATGCTACGCTGAAATCTCTGATGGCCTCACCTGCTCCCGCCGCTTCGTGTGTCGCGCAGATCGCGGCGGATCGCCGCGTACACCAGGCTTTTCAGTGGCTGCACCTTCAGGAGCAGCGCATCTTGCAATGGCAGGCGGAAATGGTGGCGGTGCCGGCTCCGCCATTTGGAGAGAAGCCGCGGGCGGAGTGGCTGTGCGAGCGCTTTCGCGAGCTGGGGCTGGAGAATCCGCGCCTCGACGATGTGGGGAATGCGATTGGAGTGCACCGGGGCACCGGGACCAGTGGACGGCGTGTGCTGCTGTCAGCGCATATCGACACGGTGTTTCCGGCAGGAACAGCGATCGAAGTTGCGCGGGAGGGAACGCGGCTGAGCGCGCCGGGGGCCTGCGACAACGCAGCGGGCGTGGCAGCGATGCTGGCGATCGCTGCGGCGATGAAGCAGGCGGGCGTCACGACAGAGTGCGATGTTTTCTTCGTCGGCAACGTGGGCGAGGAGGGCGAGGGCGATCTGCGCGGGATGCGTCACATCTACCGCGCTGACACGATCGAGAAGGACGGGATTGCCGCGCACATCGTGCTCGATGGAGCAGGGCACGAGTCAGCGGTGACGCATGCGCTGGGGAGTCAGCGGCATCTGGTGACGATCACGGGACCGGGCGGACATTCATGGACGGATGCGGGGCGGCCGAATCCGATCGTGCTGCTGAGCCGCGCGATCACGCGGTTTTCAACGGTGACGCTTCTGGACACTCCGCGCACGACGATGAATGTGGGGACAATTGAGGGCGGGACGGCGGTGAATGCGATTCCGGAGCGGGCCGCGGCGCGCTTCGATTTGCGGTCGACCGATCCGGAGCAGTTGATTCGGCTCGAGGTGGAGTTGCATCGTGCGGTCGAGGACGTGGTGCTGGAAGCGAATCGCGGGCTGCGGGGAGAAGCGGGCGCGGTTCGGTTCACGATCGATAAGATTGGGGACCGGCCTGCTGGGCGGCTACCGGCGGAGTCAGAGCTGATGGCCCTGGTCGAGGCGGTGGATCGGCACCTGGCGATTCGGACCGAGATGCGGCTGGCATCGACGGACGCGAATATTCCCCTGTCCCTGGGTGTGCCGGCGGTGAGCATCGGCGGCGGCGGGGAGGGCGGGGGCATTCACACGCGCGGGGAGTGGTATGACGCGAAGGGGCGGGACCTGGGACTGAAGAGGATCTTGTTGTTGCTGTTGGCGGCGGCGGGTTGCGATTCACCACCGAGCACACTGGGCTCACAGAGTCGTCAGGTTATTTAGACTGGCTTGCGTGAGAGCCTTCGGAGTTGTGTTGGGTGTTGTGATGGCGGCGGGGTTCGCATTTGCCCAGAGCGGGGCGAAGCGCGGGGCGGAGAGCGGTCCCAGGGCGGATGCGATTTACTACCACGGCAGCATTCTGACCGGCGTCGATCTCGAGGGGGCGCGTCCGCAGCGGGTGTCGGCGATTGCGGTGGCGCATGGGGAGATTCTTGCCGCCGGCGACGAATCCTCGATCACAGCAAAATATAAAGGCTCGCAGACGCAGATGGTCGATCTGGGCGGGGCGTTTGCGATGCCGGGGTTCAACGACGCGCATGCACACCTGGGCGACGGCGGGCGCATTCGGCTCTCGGTGAATTTGCTCGGAGTGAAGTCACTGGCTGAAATGCAGGAGCGGATTCGAGCGGCGGCGGCAAAGGCCGCTCCGGGACAGTGGCTGAGCGGCGGCGGATGGGACCACACGCTGTGGGCCAGCGGGAAGCTGCCGGATCGCGCGGATATCGATGCGGCGGCCGAGGGGCATCCGGCGATCTTTGTGCGCGTGGATGGACATATTGCTGTGGCGGATTCCGCGGCGCTGCAGGCGGCGGGGATCGGGCGAGAGACGAAGGCTCCGCAGGGCGGAAAGATCGATCGCGATGCGCAGGGTGAGGCGACCGGAATCCTGCGTGAGACGGCGCAGGGGCTTGTTGCTGTGCCTCCACCGTCGCCGGAGCTGCGCAGGAAAGGGCTGGAGCTGGCGATCGAGGATGCGATTTCGCACGGCGTGACATCGGTGCAGGACTTTTCGGACTGGGCCGATTTTCTGGTCTTCGAGCAGATGGAGCGCGAGGGCAAGCTGCCGGTGCGCATCTCGGAGTGGCTGCGGTTTGCCGATCCACTGAGCGTGGAGAAAGAGCAGGCGGCGCATCATCCGGCAACGGATCGCATGCTGCATACGACGATGCTGAAGGGGTTCATGGATGGGTCGCTGGGATCGCGCACGGCGGCGATGAACGCTCCGTATGCCGACGATCCAGGGAACTCGGGAATTCCGCGCTACACCCAGGAGCAGCTCAACGCGATGGCGGTGGAACGGGCGAAGGCGGGGTTCCAGCTGGGATTTCACGCCATTGGGGATCGCGCAGTGGATATGGCATTGACTGCATTTGCACAGGCCGAGGCAGCGGTGCCGTCCGGCCCGATTCCGCCGCAGGTCGTCACTCCGATCGCGGGGCCGTCGTTCGCAATCCATGGCCGCGATCTGCGCTTTCGCATTGAGCATAGTCAGGTGGTGAGCCCGGGAGACTTCGTCCGGTATAAGCAGCTGGGAGTGATTGCATCGATGCAGCCCAATCATTTGCTTACTGATATGGCGTGGGCGGGACAGCGGCTGGGTCCGGAGCGCGAGAAATATGCGTACTCGTGGAAATCGTTTCTGGATGCGGGCGTGCCGCTGGCGTTTGGAACGGATTATCCCGTGGAACCAATCACGCCGTTTCGCGGCGTCTATGCCGGCGTGACGCGGATGAATGAGGCGGGCACGGCGACATTTCATCCGGAGCAGAAACTGACGATCGGGCAGACGCTATACGCGTACACGCAGGGCTCGGCCTATGCGGAATTTGCGGAGAAGTGGAAAGGCAAGCTGTCCACTGGGTATGCGGCGGATTTTGTGGTGCTGGACCGGGACCTGACGATGGGGTCGCCAACCCAGATTCTGGGTACGCGGGTTTTGCGGACAGTAGTCGCGGGAAAGACCGTTTATTTGCAACACTAAAGGTGCATTCACGGACGGCCTGGAACCGTTTAACGTGAGCCTGTCGCCGTCCGCTGAAAAGCGGCTGGGAAGCCGCGCCTCGCAGTTACAATCAAAGAGATACCGTAACGAGATCAGAAACAGGAGATCCCCACGCATGGCAACCGCAGCCGTTGAACGCAATACCCTCCCCTACAAAGTCGCCGATATGTCGCTGGCCGACTGGGGCCGCAAAGAGATTTCGATCGCCGAGTCCGAGATGCCGGGCCTGATGGCCATTCGCCACAAGTATGCCGCCGAGCAGCCGCTGAAGGGCGTGCGGGTTTCCGGCTCGCTGCACATGACCATTCAGACCGCGGTACTGATCGAGACGCTGAAGGACCTGGGCGCGTCGGTGCGCTGGGCGAGCTGCAACATTTTCTCGACGCAGGATCACGCGGCGGCTGCCATTGCCGCTGCGGGTACGCCGGTCTTTGCCTGGAAGGGCGAGAGCCTCGAAGAGTACTGGTGGTGTACGCTCCAGGCGCTGAGCCATGGAGAGGGCAAGGGGCCGCAGCTGATCGTGGATGACGGCGGCGACGCGACCCTGCTCATCCACAAAGGCTATGAGCTGGAGAACGGCGACAAGTGGGTCGACTCGCCTTCGACGAGCGAGGAAGAAGCGGTCATCAAGAAGCTGCTGAAAAACGTTTACGCGGAAGACAAACAGTACTGGCACAAGATGGTGAAGGAGTGGCGCGGCGTTTCTGAGGAGACGACGACCGGCGTGCACCGGCTCTACAAGATGAAGGAAGTGGGCAAGCTGCTGGTGCCGGCGATCAACGTGAATGACTCGGTGACAAAATCGAAGTTCGACAACCTGTATGGCTGCCGCGAGTCGCTGGCGGACGGCATCAAGCGCGCGACCGACGTGATGGTGGCGGGCAAGGTCGCGGTGGTTTGCGGTTACGGCGACGTGGGCAAGGGCTCGTCGCACTCGCTGCGCGGCATGGGCGCTCGCGTCATCGTGACGGAGATCGATCCGATCAATGCGCTGCAGGCGGCGATGGAAGGCTTCGAAGTTACGACCATCGAGGACACGCTGGGACGCGGCGACATCTACGTCACCTGCACCGGCAACGTGGACATCATCACGCTCGAGCACATGAAGAAGATGAAGGACCAGGCCATCGTGTGCAACATCGGGCACTTCGACAACGAGATTCAGATGGATCCGCTGAACCACTCGAATGCGAAGAAGACGAACATCAAGCCGCAGGTGGATATGTACACGTTCCCGGCCGAAGGCGGAAAGCCGGAGCACAGCATCTTCATCCTGGCCGAAGGCCGGCTGGTGAACCTGGGCTGCGCGACCGGGCACCCGAGCTTCGTGATGAGCAACAGCTTCTCCAACCAGACGCTGGCGCAAATCGATCTGTGGAAGAACAAGGACACCTACGCTGTCGACGTCTACACGCTGCCGAAGAAGCTGGATGAGGAAGTGGCGCGGCTGCACCTGGAGAAAATCGGCGTGAAGCTGACCAAGCTAACGAAGGAGCAGGCGGAATACATCGGGGTTGCGCCCGAGGGGCCGTACAAGTCGGAACACTACCGGTACTAGTGGCCTGTCGCGGAGAAATCGTTAGTACTTGCACTCCACGGCGCTGTCATCCCGAGCGGAGCGCTGTGGGGCCCCATCGCGCCGATAGGCGTCGATGGGGTAGGCGGAGCGAGGGATCTGCTTTTCTTGCCGAGGCTACTAACGTTTTCATTGCGACAGGCCACTAGCGATCGGCAGTGGTTAGCAAAAACTGGGCGCGGCGTTCGGATAAACGCTGCGCCTTTTACTTTGCGGCTTACGCGTGCAGCACAAACCGGAAGCGCATGTTCTCGCCGAACCACATGATGTAGTTCGTTCCCCACGCATTGTTGAAGAGGCTGCAGTGGATGCCGCTGGACAGATCGGGTTGCTCGCGCGAGAAGTTCAGCGCAGAGCGCTCGCCGATGGCGATGAGAGGCGCATCGAGGGTCTCGATTCGAAAGGAGTGTCCCTCGTACTGGTAGCCGAAGCCCGTAGTAACGGCGTGGAGGTGGCGGCTGCCGGCGACGACCACGTCGAGAGGAGAGATCGTCTCGCCGGATTTGTCCATCGTCCAGCCGCGTGGGTCGGCCACGTTGGGATTGAAGGTGAACCACAGCGCTTCCGGCATGCGGGTTGCGGGCTTGCGGAACCAGGAAATTTCGATCTGCACCACGGGCTCGTTGCGGGGAAACATGAGTTCGAGAAAACTCGACTCTGGAAAACTTGCACGCCCGGCGGCAACTGATTCCGGGTCGTGGATGGCCAGTTGCGCCAGCAGGTGGTGCCCCTCCGCGTCTTCCGCCACATCCAGGCGTGTAACGGCCGGATGCCATTCGCGGCTTTCGGCGCCGAAGCGCTCAATGTTCGGTTTGCCGAAATCTTTTTTGGCCCAGTCGGCGGTGCTGATGATGTAGTTCGCGAAAAAGCGGGAATAGTCGGCAGGCGACAGGGTCTGATAGGTGAGCAGCGCCAGCGGGTGCGCGGGATCGGCCCAGTCAGTCCCGGTGGATTTGTTGCGCAGCTGCCGGATGGCCCCTGTGGCCGGATCAAGCGCAACAAGGAATTGTTCCGTCTCGAGGGTCTGCTCGGGCCGGTGCAGCTGCGCGCCAGCGAGGTGCGGCTCTTTGGGCGCAAGAGCCTCGATGGTCGTCCGGGCCTCGGTGCGCAGAGGCTCGGGCAGCGTGTCGAGTCCGTCGAACAGATCCTGCCGCTTTTCCGTCCAGCTGAACTCGACGACCTTGTAGTTTTTCGTGTCAAGCATGGTGGCCAGGTCGGCGGGTGTGTAGTGATCGAAGTCGAGCCAGGTTTTGGTGTCGGTGCCCCAGGTGTGCTCGGCTTCGAGCAGAACCCGGCGAAGCAGGCGGAGGTCGGTCGCATCGCCGGATCGAAAGGCGCCGCGCTCGATCCACCCTTGACGCATGCGCGCCACTTCGCGGTAACGGGCGACCTTCAGCGGATCGCTCGCGACGCCGTAAATCCACGTGTCTCCAATCTCCGCGGTGAGCGCAGGAAGATGGCTGCGGAAGGGCTCGACTGCGTTGGCAATCTCCGTAAGGTTCGAAGCGACGATTTGCGCTTCAGGAAACTGGCTGCCCAGGTCGGAATAGATCTTCGCAATTTCCTCCGCCGTGTGTGGACCGCTGTTGTCGCCGCGCACCACGATGGCGACCGCCACATCGGACCCCGGAACAACGGTGACGCCGCCGTAGCCGTGGTGATACATCACCACCAGGGAGGCTCCGGTCGAATCGTGCCACACGAAAAGGGGCGGCACCTCCGCCGGCGTGCTGGCATCGTTCACGCCGATGTCGAGAAACGTTATTCCTTCCGCGGAGATAGGCCCCACGATGCCGCGCGTGTGGCCGGGGACATCGGTCATCTTGGCGCCGGTGGTGGTGCGGCTAAAGCGTGCATCGAGCGTGTGCGAAAGCCCGATGCTGGCCGAGATCATGGACGCGTCCATCATTTCGGTCTGCCAGTTGAAAGGGATGGCGTGCCAGGCGATATCGCCATCGGCAATCGCCTGTTCCATGATGCGGCGATCCTGCGGCGATGCCTGCTCGAGGTACTCGTAGACCAGCCAGGAGCCAGTCGTCCACACATAGCGCTGTCCGCCGGGCTGGCGGGACTGCTGCGCGATGCGGATCGCCTCGGGGAAATATTGCGAGAAGTATTTGTGGACAACGGCAGTCTGGGTGTCGATGAATCCGGCGTCGAAGTGGCACTTGAACATCACCAGCACGCGACGAACGTTCGCCGCCCGGCTCCGATCCTGGAGGGCCAGCAAAGGCTGTTCGAGGGCCTTTGCCCACAGCATTCCTGCGCTGCCGCCAGCCATTCTGAGAAATCCGCGCCGTTTCATTCCAACTCCTCCCGACAATCCGCGACTTGCATGCTTTACTTTGCCGCGACTTCGGCGAGGTGTCTTTTGTAGACCGGCGAAAGCTCGCGCAAATGGGCGACGGCTCCGGGGACGAGATCGATTGCGGCGTCGACGTCCTCCTCGGTAGTAAGCCGCGAGAGGCTGAAGCGCAGGCTGGCGCGGGCGCGGGCCTGCGGGATTCCCATGGAATTGAGCACGTGCGAGGGCTCGGGCGAGCCAGAACTGCAGGCCGATCCGCCGGAGACCGCGAGGCCCTTGAGGTCGAGCGCGATGACGAGTGCCTCGCCTTCGAGGTGGTCGAAGTAAATGTTCGTCGTGTTGGGTACGCGGAGCTGATCGGCGCCGTTGATGCCGCATTCGTCGACGCCAGCCAGCAGTCCCTGCTCGAGGCGATCGCGAAGGCGGCCAATCCGCTCGTCGGTGCCATCGGTCAGGGCGGCGAGGGCGATTTCGCAGGCCTTGCCGAGACCGACGATGCCAGGAACATTTTCGGTTCCAGCGCGACGCTGGCGCTCGTGCGATCCGCCGAAGGTCAGCGGCTCGAAATGGGTGCCGCGGCGCACGTAGAGGACGCCGATGCCCTGGGGACCGTGGAACTTGTGCCCGGAGATGCTGAGCAGGTGGCAGCCAATGGCCGCCACGTCGATGGGAACCTTGCCGGCGGCCTGAACGGCGTCGGTGTGGAACGTGACGCCGGCTTCCGCCGCGATTTTGCCGATCGCTTCAACCGGCTGGATAACGCCAGTCTCGTTGTTGGCCATCATGATGCTGATGAGCTTTGTATTCGGCCTGAGGGCGGCGCGAACTTCGGCCGGATCGACCACACCGGAAGGACCGACGGACAGAATGGTGACTTCGGCGCCACGGGCTTCCGCCTTTTCGGCGGCATGCAGCACGGCGTGATGTTCGATGGAGGTGGTGATGAGGTGATCGCCAGGGCGCAGAATGCCGAAAATGGCGGTGTTGTCGCTCTCGGTGCCGCAGGAGGTGAAGACAATCTCGGCGGGGCGGCAGTGCAGAAGCGCGGCGACCTGCTCACGGGCGTGCTCGACGGCGGCGCGGGCGCGCTGGCCGAAGTGGTGGATGGAGGAGGCGTTGCCGAAGGACTCGATGAAAAAAGGCCGCATGGCCTCAAACACCTCGGGCAGCAGAGGTGTGGTGGCGTTGGCGTCCATGTAGATGCGGCGCATAGGGTTTCTTCATTGTAGCGAGGGCGGTCAAATGAAGTGATTTTGGGTGGCTGGAAAAAGCCCCCACCGAGGGTGGCCGAATTCGTGCAAAATTAAGGAGGGGGGAGTCATCCTGCAGCCATGCGCGCGCTGGTGATCGAGGACGAGGCCCGGGTCGCGGAGAACATCGCGGTGGCTCTGCGCGAAAGCGCCGGCCTGGCTGTGGATGTGGCGACAAGCGGAGCCGATGGCGCTGAGCTGGGACGCCAGGCGAACTACGACCTGATCGTGCTGGATCTCATGCTTCCGGGAATGGACGGGTTGGCGGTGTTGAAGGCGATGCGGGCAAAAGGGCAGGCGGCTCCTGTACTGGTGCTGACGGCGGTTGGCGAGAAGACGTCCATCGTGAAGCTGCTGAACGCCGGCGCCGACGATTATCTGGCGAAGCCGTTCGACCTGGGGGAGATGCTGGCGCGCGCGAAGGCACTGATCCGGCGCGGCAAGGGCGTGAGCCATCCCAGGATTGAGCTGGAGGATCTGGTGATCGATACGCTGGAGCGGACGGTCTCGGTGGCGGGCAAACCGGTGGAGCTGTCGCCGACGGAATATCGGGCACTCGAATACCTGAGCCATCGGCCGCGGTCGGTGATTTCGAAGCAGGTGCTGCTGGAGCATCTTTACGACTACAACTGGGAGCATCACTCCAACGTGATCGAGGCGCACATTTCGAATCTGCGGCGGAAACTGAATCGAGACGGCGAGGGGCACTGGATCGAGACGCTGCGCGGCCGCGGCTACCGGCTGATGGCCGGGACGAGCGGAGGTGCGGCGTGAGACGCCATTCCCTTCGCCGGCGGCTGATCGCGGCGGTGCTGGCGCTGGAGTGCGGACTGGTGCTGGGGCTGAGCGGCGCGACGCTTTTGTATCTGTGGCGGGAACAAATGCGCGGCTTCGACCTGATGGTGCGTGGGCGCGCCGATTCCCTGCTGGGCCAGGTGCACGACGCCGAGGATCCGAACGACGATGTCGCGATCAATCTGGCGGCGCTCGATCTGCGCGGGAAGGATGTGTGGATGGCTCGCGATGAAGCCGGCCGCACGCTGGCGCAGTCCGCGGCGTGGAGCAGCGAGGCGCTCAGCAACTTTGGCACGGCGTTGGCACCGCACGATTTTCGCATCCAGGGGAAGATGTTCCGCGGTCTGGTGCTGCACGGCGTGCGGCAGATCGATGCGGAACAAGGAAGTCCGGGGATCGCCCGACCGGTGGCGATCTATTATGCCGCGCCGCTGAAGCCGGTTTACGAATCGATTGGGCGAGCGGCGGAGTTTCTCGTTGCGGCGAGCCTGCTGCTTTTGCTGGTGACGGCGGGGGTGCTGGCGCTGCTGTTGCGGCGCGGACTGGCTCCCCTGGAAGAGCTGAGCCGGGCCGCGGCGCAGATGACGCCAAAGCGGCCGCGGTTTGAGGCGCCGGTGAGCGCGCAGGCAACGGCGGAGCTGGCGGTTCTCGCCCGGGCGCTGGAATCGGCGACGCAGCGGCTGGACGAGGCCTTTGTTCAACAGCGTGTGTTTGTGAACGACGCGGCACATGAGTTAAAGACAGCCGTCACGATCATCAAGTCGTCCTTGCAGCTGCTGGCGTCGCGACCGCGATCGGCACGCGAGTATGCTCGCGGGCTCGAGACCTGTATGACGGACTGTGCGCGAATGGAAGAGTTGGTGCAGCGGATGCTGCAGCTGGCACGGTTCGAGCGGGAGCCAGCGAGCGGCAACGTGGAATGCGACGTTGCCGAAGTGGCGCGGGACGTGGCGGCGCACATGGAGCGCCTGGCGGAGATTCGGGAAGTGAAGATCGCAGTGCAGGCGCCGGGTTCGGCAGCGACGCGGCTGGAGCCGGATGCGTGCGCTTCCCTGCTCGCGAACCTGATGCTGAATGCGGTGCAGCATACGCCGGAGGGGGGATCGGTAACGGCCGCAATTTCGGTCGGAGAGCACGTGGTCGTCGAGGTGCGCGACACGGGTCGTGGAATTGCTTCGGAGGATCTGCCGCATCTTTTCGAGCGTTTCTGGCGCGGGGATCACTCACGGGCGCGAAGCACGGGCGGCGCGGGGCTGGGACTCTCCATCTGCAAGGCGGTTGTGGATTCCTGCGGAGGCGAGATCGCGGTCAGCAGCCGCCTGGGCGAAGGGACTTGCGTGACGGTGAAGCTGCCGCTGGTGGGATCGCCGGAAACGATGCGCGAGCTGACGACGGTGGTCTGATCGGGGAGGAGTTCAGGGATTAGAGTTTGGAGTTAGTGCAAGGAGGGGAGACCAGGGCGGTCTCCCCTTTCTGCTGTTGCGGTTCAAACCGTGAGCTTTCCGCGCATCAGGCCTTTCTCCTCAGAGAGCGCGAAGCCTAGTTTCCGGGAGAGATTGCGCATGCGGGTGTTCTCCGGCAGGAAGTAAACGAGGACCTGCACGATACCTTCGGCGCGCGCGGCAGCGAGGGCGCGGCGCATGAGTTCCTCACCGAGACCCTGGCCCTGAAAGTCGTCGGCGATGACGACGGCGAGGGTGGCGGCCTGGCCGTGATCCTGACGGATCATGCGGCTGACACCGGCGATGGCCTTTCCCGTTACGCGATCGTTGACTTCGGCGACCAGAGCCAGCTCGCGGTCGTAGTCGATAAAGCAGATGCGGGTGAGGCGCTCGTGCGCGGTACGGGCGCTGAGGTCGAGTGACGTGAAGTAGCGCTGAACCACGGTGCGCTCGGAGAGGCGATCGTGGAAGGCGACGATGAGCGGCTCGTCTTCAGGACGGATGGGCCGGACGAGGACTTCGACGCCGGAACGGGATTTCCAGGGCGCGACATACTGCACCGGATACGGGCGAATCGCGGGACGCGGCAGCTGGTCTTCGGCCGTGCCAGGCTCATGCAGGACCACGCGAGCGTCCAGCGCGATGAGTCCGTCCGGCGAAGCGAGCAGCGGGTTAATGTCGATCTCCTTGATCCAGCGCTGTTCGACGACGAGTTCGCTGAAGCGGACAACCAGAGCGTCGAGGGCATCGAGATCCACAGGCTTGCGGCCGCGAACGCCTTTGAGCGCCATGAAGATTTTCGTCTGCTCCATCTGATGGCGGGCCAGCGTGGCGGTGAGGGGCGGCAGCGCGAGCGCGCGATCTTTGTAGACTTCGACGAGTTGGCCGCCGGTGCCGAACAGAAGTACCGGTCCAAGCTGCGGATCGATACTGGAGCCGAGGATAATTTCGTAGCCTTCGAGTTTGGCAAAGGGCTGCACGGTGACGCCGAGGAAGTGCTCGGCGCCGACCTTCTCCGTGACAGATTTCTGGATGTCGGCGAAAGCGGCCACGACGTCGCCGGCGGAGCGCAGGTTCAGCTTCACGCCGCCGACATCGGTCTTGTGAGTGATGGTTTCCGAGTGCAGTTTGAGCACGACGGGGTAGCCCATTTCAAGCGCTTTTTGCGCCGCTTCTTCCGGCGTTTTGGCCAGCTCGGTGCGAACCGTGGGAATGCCGTAAGCGGCGAGCAGCTGCTTGGACTCGTATTCGGTGAGGATGGTACGGCGGCGGGCGCGAACCTCATCGACGATGCGGGTAGCGAGGCCGCGTTTGGTATCGAGCACGGAGCCCGAGCGCGTGGCCGGCGTTTCATACAGGTCGCGCAGGTTGCTGGTGTGCTTCCAGGTTGCGACGAAGGCTTCAGCGGCCGCGTCGGGATACGAGAAAGCCGGGATGCCGGCCTTCGCGAGGACCTCGTTCGCTGCGGCGACGTAGTCTCCGCCCATCCAGCTGGCAATCACGGGTTTTCCCGTGCCGTGGGCGTAGGGGACGAGGTGCTCGGCGACTTCGGTGGGATTTGTCATGCCCTGAGGCGTAAGGATGACAAGCATGCCGTCGGTGTTCTTGTCCTGCGAGGCGATCTCGAGAGCTTTGCCGTAGCGTTCCGGCTCCGCGTCGCCGAGGATGTCCACGGGATTGTTGTGGCTCCACGCTGCGGGGAGGAAGTTGTTGTACGTGGCCATGGTCTCGGCGGAGATTTCGGTCAACTCGCCGCCGGCCGTGATGAGTGCGTCGGTCGCGAGAACGCCCGGCCCTCCGGCGTTGGTGAGGATGGTAAGCCGAGGGCCTTTGGGGCGCGGCTGTTTGGCGAGGACATCGGAGATATTGAAGATCTCGCTGATCGACTGGACACGCAGCACGCCGGCGCGCTGGAAGGCGGCGTCGAGGACATCGTCGCTGCCGGTGAGCGAACCGGTGTGGGAGGCGGCGGCTTTAGCAGCAGCGGCGGTGCGACCGGCCTTGATGACGAGGATCGGCTTGTTGAGAGCGACGGCGCGCGCGGCGGAAAGGAAGCTGCGAGCGTCGCCGATGGACTCCATGTAGAGCACGATGGAGTCAGTGTTGGGATCCTGGCCGTAGTGGTCGATGAGTTCGCCGAAGGTGATGTCGAGCATGGAACCGGCGGACACGCAGCCGCTCAAGCCCACGTGCTCGCGGATGCACCAGTCGAGGATGGCGGTGAGCAGGGCGCCGCTCTGGCTGATGAAGGCGAGACGGCCGGCGGGCACCATGGCTTTGGCGAAGGTGGCGTTGAGGCCGCCGACGGGATTCATGACGCCGAGACAGTTGGGGCCGATCAGGCGCAGTTTGCCGCGGATGGTTTGGGCGATCTGGCGCTCCAGCGCCTTGCCGGATTCACCGACCTCCTTGAAACCCGCGGAGATGACCACAGCGGAGGGAACACCGAAGTCGACGGCCTCCTGGATGATGCCGGGAACGGTGGCAGCCGGCGTGGTAACGACGATGAGGTCGGGGATGCCGGGGAGTTCGCGAATCGACTTGTAAGCCGGCACGCCCAGAATGCTGGGACTCTTGGGATTCACGGGCCAAACGGGTCCGCCGAATGAGCTGCTGGTGAGGTTCAGCATGACCGTGCGGCCAACGGAAGCGACGCGCTCGGTGGCGCCAATAAGAGCTACCGACTTCGGCGTGAAGATGGAGGCCAGGGGACTGCGCTGAATGCTGACCAGATCATGAGCCGGGTCGATGATGAGCGGTGTTTCGGGGGCGACGGTGGCGGAGGCCATGCGGAAGTTCTCCTTCGAATCTTGTTCAGTGTCCATAGCCGGCTTCGGCGGAGACTTTCCCGCGGAAGAGCCAGTAGGACGTGATGAAGTAGGCCAGGGCAAGGATGAGGCCGATTGACCACCATATCAGTCCCACGTGAAGGGAATGCGGTCCGGCGAGAGCGCTGGCGATGGTGATGTTGCGCGATGGGTCGCTGGACGAGGGCAGGAGCGTCGGGTAGAGTCCTGCGGCCGCGCCGACCAGCATGAATACCAGATAAAGGCAGGAGGAGAGGAACGCGGCGAGCGGCTTCTTCTGCTTCGTGAAACTCAGAACACCGATCAGCGTGGCGACCACCAGCGCGGGGATGAGGAACAGGATGGGGTACGCCTTGTAATTGTCGAGCGCGGACGGACGCACAGCGATGGTGGCGGGCAGGCTGATCAGCGTGACGACCAGAAGTGCGATCCAGAGTGGCGTGACGGCACGGCGCGCGCTAGCTTCGAGTTCTCCGGGAGCCTTGAGGACGGTCCACAGCGTTCCGTGAACGGCAAGCGCCACCAGAGCGACGACGCCACCGATGACGGTATACCAGTCGAGGATGCCGGGAGTGGGCCCGACGCGCCAGTTGGTCCACAGCGGCAGGAAGAAGTAGTTGTCTGTGCCGAGCGGCACGCCGCGAATGACGTTGGCCAGTGCCGCGCCGAAGAAGATGGCGAGCAGCGCGCTGGCAACGAAGAAGAGGCCGTCGAAGAAACTCCGCCAGACGTTGTGGTCGATATGCATACGCAGTTCGATCGAGGCTCCGCGCATGATGAGCAGCCACAGAACGATCATGAGCGGCAAATAAAAGCCGCTGAACGACGAAGCGTAGAGCAGCGGAAAGGCGAAGTAGAGCGTGCCTCCACCCGCGAGCAGCCACACTTCGTTGCCGTCCCACACGGGGCCGATGGAGCGGTAGAGCGTGCGGCGGTCGTCTTCGCTGCGGCCGAGGAACGGCGAGAGAATGCCCACGCCCAGGTCGAAACCGTCGAGGACGACGTAGGCGGCGATCATGACGGCGACAATCCAGAACCAGACAAATCCCATATCAGTTCTCCTCTCCTACGCCGTCGTCACAGTTACGGGTTCGGGCGTAACGGGCGCCGCCGCGGGGCCGGTGCGGATGAAGCGATAGACGAGGACGATCCAGAGGATCGAGAGCACCGAGTACATGCCGAGGAAGCCGAGCAGGGTGAAGAGCGCGTTCCCGGCCGAGACGTGGATGGAGTATCCCTGGCTGGTGCGAATAAGGCCATAGACGAGCCATGGCTGGCGGCCGATTTCAGCTGTCATCCAGCCCGCAGTGTTGGCGATGTAGGGGAGCGGAAAGCTGAGCAGGATGGGCCAGAGGATCCACCGCGCGGAATACAGCTTGCCGCTCCACAGCAGGACAGCAGCCACGAGCATCAGCAGCACGAACCACGTCCCGAGCCCTGCCATGATGTGGTAGCTGTAGTAGAGCAACGGCTGGGGTTCGGGACGCTGATCGGGCGGGAACTCGTTCAGGCCTTTCACTTCGGCTTTGGTGGTTCCGTAAATCAGGAAGCTCAGGACGTCGTTAACTGCGAGAGGATTATCGATGGTCTGCGTGGTTTCGTTGGGCTGACCGATGAGGACGACGGGCGCGCCCTTCTGGGTGTGGAAGAGCCCTTCCATGCCGGCAATGGCGGCGGGCTGATACTTCGCGACGTAGCGGCCGTGAAAGTCGCCGGTGGGGAAGATCTGCACGATGCAGGAAATGAGGCCGGCGATGACGCCGATCTTCAGGAAGAGCCGGCCGAATTCCTCGTGAGATTTCTCGAGCAGGTAGAAAGCGCCGGTCGCGGCGACCACGAAAGACGCTGTCACGACCGCGCCGCACATATTGTGCGCGTACTGGATCCATCCCCACGGGTTCATCATGAACTGCCAGAAGCTGGAGACTTCGTAAGTTCCATTGGGCAGCAGATGGTAGGCGACCGGGTGCTGCATCCAGGCGTCGGTGATGATGATGAAGAAGCCGGAGATCCAGGAGCCGAGCCAGACCATGGTGGCGGCGCCAAAGTGCTGGAGCTTCGACAGCCGCTTTTCGCCAAAGAGGAAGAGTCCGAGGAAAGTGGACTCGAGGAAGAAGGCGAAGACGCCTTCCATGGCGAGCGGCTGGCCGATGACGCCGCCGGTGCGGCGGGCGAACTCAGACCAGTTGGTGCCGAACTGAAATTCCATCGGAATGCCGGTGACGACGCCGAGGAGGAAGTTGATGGCGAAGATCTTCGCCCAGAAGCGCGCAGCCTGATTCCAGCGCTCGTTGCCGGAGCGGAGGGCGATGAGCTTCATGACCACCATTAGCAGCGCCAGGCCCATGGTGAGCTGCGGAAAGAGGTAGTGGAAGGTCACCGTAAAGGCGAAGTGGAGACGATGCAGGAGTAGCGCGTCCATACCGTTCTGAAGGTAACTGGGGAGGGCGCGGCGGGACTGTGACCTTTATCACAAATCGGAGAGAACCTGCTCCCATCCTGTAGATCAGTACCGCCTTTTCTCCGCCTGAGAAATCATTGATTTACGGGGGGTTCGTGCTCTTCTGCGGCTGCCGTTTTAGAGCATCCTGCGGCAATTTATGCCTGAATGCCCGCCTGAAGGCATCCTCAGTTGAGAATTCTCTGGTTTCCACCACTAGATAACGAGAGACACCCCGCCGTGGCGCCGGCGCGAGGGACGGACGGTAATCTCCACGTCCTGTCCGAGCGCAACAAGGAATTCAATGAGCCGCTCGACCGAGAAAGAGCCGGAGCGATTCCGCATCAGAGACGAAACATGCGGTTGCCGAATGCCGAGAAGCTTCCCTGCTTCGGCCTGGGTCAGGCCGCGTTCCCGGATGAGACGGTAGATTTCCAGCGTAAGCTTTGCCCTCAGCAATTCCCGTTCGGGATGGGGCAGGCCGAGGTCCGCGAATACATTGCCGGTGCTCTTTTGCGCCCGGACGGGAGTCCTGGCTCTGGAGTTCATCTCAATTCTGCCTTTCGTGATGCAGACGCTCAGCTTCCGCCAGGCGGCGCTGAGTGAGATCCACATCCTGACGCGGGGTGGCGATGCCGCGCTTCGATTTCTTCTGGAAGGCATGCAGCACGTAGACCGCCTCCGCAAAACGTACTGTGTACACTGCACGCCACGTATCCCCTCGAAAATCCGAAACGATCTCAACAACGGAGCTTCCGCCGAAGCCTTTCATCGGCCTGGCCGCAGGATCGAGCTCGTCGTGCTGTGCCGCATACAGGGCCATGCCGATATCCCGCCGGACCGGACGCGGAAAGGAGCGCACATCCTTCCGGGTCGACCCCAGCCATTTGACGGGCCGGCCTTCCTCGTCCGTAGTATACATGAATACGTATATCCGTATGTCGCTTTCCTACTGCAGGTGGATTTCGTTCTGCAGCTGCAGGTCGTTGAGGACATTGGGATGGGTCTCGTCTGTGGCCAGCAAGTTGTGGCAGAGGCTGCAGTCGTTGGAGAGCGTCTTGCCGTCTTTGCTGGTGTGGCTGCCGTCGTGGCAGCGGAAGCAGCCGGGGTAGGCCATGTGGCCGATGTTGTTGGGGTAGGTGCCCCAGGTAATTTTCATCGAGGGGAAGACGTTGCGGTCGTAGATGGCCACGAGGCGTTGCGCTGAGGCGTCGATCTGCGCGCGCTGCGACGACCAGATTTGCGGGTACTGCGTGCGGTAGAAGTCTTCGAGGCCGGAGGTGATCTTCTGGCCCGCTTCGGCCTGGGAGGAGTAGGTCGCCTGGATCAGCTGGAGGGCTTCCTTGTGGACAAAGGGCAGGCTGGGGTTCGGCGTGCCGTCGAGCATGGCTTCGTCGATGCCATCCTCAGCGGTCTGGAAAACGTGGGTCGCCTGGTTATGGCAGTCGATGCAGTCCATGGTGCGGCGAACACCCTGGATAGGGCCTTTGGCGTCGGAGCTGATGTACTCGGTTTTCGAGCCGTCTGGATTGGTGGCGGTGACGGAGAGGATGGTCTGCAGCGTGTTGTCGGTGGCGACGTATTCGAAATTGTTGAGATGGTGGCCGTGGATACCGGAGAAGTGGGAGACCGAGTCGACGCCGCCGAGATGAAGAACCAGGACGGTGCGGGTCATGGAGTTCTTCTCGTCGTCGCCGAAGGTGGTTTTGACAAGGAGCTTCTCGCCGACAAAGCGAGTGGGCGAGTGGCACGCTTCGCAGGTCGCGCGCGCCGGACGCAACTCGTTCAGAGGAGCGTGGATAGGCGTGGGCCAGGTGTGGAACGTGACCTCGATGAGCTGTTTGGTCCCGTTCACCTTGGCCTGAACGTACGACTTCATGCCGGAGCCTACGTGGCATTCGACACAATCGACATGCGAGTGGGGTGATACCTGGTAGGCGGTCCACTGCGGCGCCATCACGTGGCAGGACTGGCCGCAGAAGTGGGGTGAATCCATGTAGGAGACGCCGCGATAGGTGGCCGTGCCAACGATGACGAAGTTGATGAAGGTGGCGATGACGACAATCTCGATGCCGTGGCGGAAGGCCGGATTATGCAGGTCGATTGTCGGATAGGTGGCGGGCACCTGGCCGGCCGCAATGAGGCGCCTGCGCTGCAGCCAAATGCCAATCGGAATGACGATGAGCCCGAGGATGAAAAGACCGGGCAGAAAGAGATCGAGGACGATGCCAATGTAGGGGTTCGCAGAACCGGCGTGCCCGAAAATGGAAACGATCCAGAAGCCGACCAGCACAAAAGCTGACGCGGTAGTAAGGGCTCCGCCGATGAGGCTGAGCGGGTTGTTGCCGTAGAAGAAGAAGGGCTGGAGCCAGTCTTCCTTCAGTCTTTGCCACTGGGACATTGCGGGGAACCCCTTATTCAGCGAAGTACGCGCTCAGCGTCAGCACGAGGAGGGTCAAGCCAATCAATATAGCGGTAAACCCGACCACCCGGCTGAAATTTATCAACCACTGCGGCGGCGCGTCTGTGATCCTCGTCGCAGACTTGCCTTCGGCCATCATGCGCTGGTATTCGTCTGGACGGCGGGTCTTGAATTCCTCTTCGCTCTCGCGCCCGGTGAAGATCACCATATCCATGGGGAAGCTGTCGGGGCGCAGGTGCGTGTTGACGAAGTGGATGGAGAAGATGAAGAGGATGGCAAGCAGGCCTTCCTCGCTGTGGATCACGAGGGCCGCGTTGAGCGCCCAGCCGGGCAGGAAGCGGGCGAAGAAGGGCGCGAACCACATGGCGTAGCCCGAGAAGCCGATGACCACCATGCCCCAGAAGACGGCCCAGTAGTCGAACTTCTCCCAGTAGGCGTAGCGCTCGAACTTCGGCTTGGGGCCGAGCCCGACGAACCACCGCATGTGGCCAAAGAGGTCCTTGACGTCTTTCCAGTTGGCCACCATCGAGGTGGCTCCCCAGAAGATGCCTTTCTCGCGATGGAAGACGCCGCGGGCGATGATCTCGCGCACGTGGATGATGAACGCGAGCGTGAGGACCAGTGCACAGAATTTGTGGAAGAAGAGGATGGTGCCGAAGCCGTCGACGAGCTTTGCAAAGCGAATAGCCCAGATGGAGCCGCTGAAGCGCATCATGAGGCCGGTGGCGGCGAGGACCAGGAACGAAGTGAAGAGAACCGCGTGGAGGTACCGCTGCGCCAGGGTGAAGCGCAGGAACCAGCGCTCCTTCTCGGGAGCAGCCGCAGGGATTGCCGGGGCGACCTCGGGCACGGGTGCGGGTGCGAGGGTAACGGTTGGCTCAGGCATTTTTTCCTCCCGGCGATTTGGTTTTGGCCTGCTGAAGGCGCGCACGGACGAGCCACAACACGGTGTGCAGCGCAAAGAACGTGAGCACGCTGGCGAGCAGCAGGTTCATGAACAGCCGGATGTAGTAGAGCGCCGGGTTCAGCTTGCGATTGCGCGCGTTGGCGTGGGGCTGGTACTGGACGAAGCTCGCGTTGGCGCCCGCATGGCAGCGGCCGCAGGTGTGAATCAGGTTGGCTTTGTTAATGGGCGAGGTGGGATCGGAGGCCGGACGGACATCGTGCGCCTGGTGGCAATCCCAGCAACGGGCCGTCTCCACATATCCGCCGAGGAGTCCGAGCTGCGAGTGGAAGGTATCGCGGTAGGTGGAGAACTTGTCGCGATGGCAGGAGCCACAGATGGGCGTGGACTGCATACGGAAGTCGGCCGAAGTGGGCTCGATGATGCCGTGCGCGGTGTGGCAGTCGGTGCAGACGGGCGCGTTCCTGTTGCCCGCTGCGACTGCCTTGCCGTGGACACCTTGCTGGTATTGCTCATTGATGCCGACGTGGCAGCTTCCGCAGGTGGCGGCGATATTGGCTCGGTTGGTGCGGCTCTGCGGGTCGGTGTGGGGCAGGATCTTGTGCGAGCCGTGGCAGCTGGTGCAGTTGGCCGCGACGAGCAAGCCTTCCTTGCCGAGGGCGAAACCGTGGATCGAGTCGATGTAGAGGGCGTAAACGTTGGGCAGATGATATTTCTGCGCCATCTCCGGATTGCCGTGGCAGGTGCCGCAAGTCTTTGGAATGTTCAGCGGGTAGACGGCGGATTTTGGATCCGTCCTGGTGACAATTTCGTGGGCATTGCCGTGACAGCTGGTGCAGGGATGCTCGCTCTTGTTCGAGTGGACGCTGCTGGCCAGCGCAGTGGCCTCATCGGCATGGCAGGACTCGCACTGCACCTTCGCCGGATGATCGGGGTGCGGATAGTCGTGGATGTCCTTGTGGCAGTCGTTGCACTTCAGAATGCCGTGCACGCCGGCGTGAAATTTGTTGGCATCGACGCCGACGCTTTTGCCGTTGGCATCCTGCATGGTGGTGTCGCTGTGGCAGGAAAGACAATCGACATCCGCGTGCACAGGCCGTGCGGGCACGATCAGAAGAAGCGCTGACGCAAAAAAAGTCAGGCAAAGCGAAGAAAGGGTCCTCATTGCAGCTCCCGTACTCCTTCGCCGCTCCCTGCGGGGCCGGGAGAGGCAGATTGCTCGGCTGCCTCTTCCCTCTTTCTCACCGCATCGGTAACGGCTTTCGCTCCCCACCGCTCCTGCTGCTATTTCTGCAGCGTGCGGATGTAGGAGACGACTTCCTTAATCTGGGCGTCGCTCAGCGTGCCGGCGAAGCCCTTCATCTTGCCTTTGCCGTCCTTGACGGCTGTTTCAAACTGCGAATCGGACGCCTTCACCATGGTGGGGTCCTTGAACGAGACGATCTTCATCGCTTTCGCCACCGGTGTTGCGGCGGTGCCGTCCGGACCATGACACATGGCGCACTTGGCTTTGTAGGTGGCGGCTCCGGCGCTCTGCGCGAAAGCAGGCGCCGCAATGGAAGCGGCAAGCAGGATCATTGCCGCGATTCTGATGCGATTCATTCTTCAGCTCCTTCAGCGGTACTTGGGTCCCTAGTCCTTCCCGTTGATACCGCACGGGAAATAGCCTGGTCTGTGATATTTGCCACAGACCAGGCCAGGTTCATCTTAGCCCTGGCTTGCCGGACGTGAGGCCGTGGGATCAGTCGTCGCCCTCCGGTCGAGGATTGGGGCCGGGGGCTGCGGAGGAGGCTGGGCCGGGTGCAGCGTCATCCTGTACTTCGCGGACTTCGTGCTCCGGGCCACGGCCGGTGAGAAGAGTCCACTTGATGGGATAGATCTCGGGATCGAAGATCACCGCGTAGAAGTGCCAGACGACGATGGCCAGGGTGGCGAGGATCGCTTCGTAGAAGTGGACCGCGGTGCTGACCGCCAGGATCGTCCCCGAATGCGGGAGGTGCGCGAGGATCCAGTCGTTGAGCCACAGCAGGACCCCGGTGATGGCCATGACGATCGTGCCCCAGACCAGCGCCCAGTATTCGGCCTTTTCGGCGTAGTTGAAACGGCGATAACGCGGCAGGTCGGGGCGGCGGCCGAGGTTGTATTCGACGGTCTGGACTGCCTCTTTGGCATCGCGAAGGTCGGGCATCATGTCTTTGAGCCAGCGGCGTCCGCTCTTCTTCAGCCCCAGGTAAACCACGTGGTACACCGAGGCGCCGATGAGCACGACTCCCGCGATGCGATGGATCCATCCGCGGATGGGCAGATGGTGTTCCCAGCGAACGATGGGTGTGACCCAGAAGGCATGGGGGTACTTGAGCGCGAAGCCGGTGATGACGAGCACGGTGAAGCTGACCAGCGAGCAGGACATGCTGCCAGCGCTCGCTGAGCGTGAGGCGGAGCTGACCGGGCTGCTGGCGATAGCGGGCGAGGACCGTACGCGCCTTGCGCCGCAGGTCGATGAGGTTGTGCAGCAGCATCAGCCCGATGGTGACGGGAATGACGATGAGGTAGAAGATTTTGACGAAGTCAAGGACGCGGCCGCCGGGAGTGGTTTTGGAGAGGGTGTGGACCGGGCCGATGGCGAAGCGGCTGCCGGCGTCCGTGTGGCACTGGCCGCAGGTCTTGCTCAGATTCGCGTGATTGACCGTGGAGCGTGGGTCGCTCGAAGGATAAATATTGTGGACGCCATGGCAGCTGGCGCAGTTGGCGACGGTCTGGCGGCCTTCGTGCGCGGCGAGTCCGTGGTAGCTATCCTCATAGGTGGGGACGCGATCCCTGGGCATGGCGAAGCCGGCCATCAGCTGTGTGTCGGCATGGCAGCGGGAGCAGGCCTCCTGCGAGACGTTGGCCATGTAGACGGGGGATCCCGGGTCGCCAGGGGCGAGGATGCGGTGCTCACTGTGGCAGTCGGTGCAGGTAGCGGCCTGCAGAACGCCTTTGGCGACGGCCTGACCATGAATGCTTTGCGAGTAGGTGTTGTACACGCCCGCGTGGCAGTGTCCGCAGGTGGAGGCGACGTTCTGCTTCCAGATCTTCGATTTCGGATCGGAGACGGGCAGGATGTCGTGGGTGCCATGGCAGTCATTGCACGAAGCGGCGTCTCCATTGCCGTGCAGAATCGCCCGCCCGTGAACGCTCTGCTTGTACGCCTCGACGGGACGCACCTCGGTGAACATATATTTCGCCGCGAGCTGCGGATTGGAGTGGCAGGACCCGCATGTATCCGGCAGATGCTGCTTGCTCACGGGTGATTGCGGGTCAGTCCCGGGCAACGCGGCGTGCGCGGACCCGTGGCAGCTCTGGCAGGTGGGAACGTCGGCGTTGCCGCCCGCCTGGGCGCGGCCGTGAACGCTGGCACGGTACTGCTCGACTTCGCTTGCGTGGCAGGTAGCGCAGAACTGCGGACCCGCGACGGCTTTGCTCACGTTGGTTGTGCCGTGGCAGGTGATGCAGGTTTGCGAGTCGTTGGGATTGCCGAGGACGGCGTGAGCGCCGGCGGTCATCGCTTTCGCCGAGTCGGCATGGCAGGTGACACAGGAAGCGGAGGCGGTCCTGGCGTTGTGGGTTTGTGCCGAGGCTCCAGCGTGGCAATCGAGGCAGGCAAGAGGGGCGTGCGGCCCCTTCATGTGGGTGGAGGGACTGACCGTGATGTTCCTGCCCTGGGAGTTCTTCAGGCCTGTGGTGGTCCCGTGACACATCAGGCAATCGGACGGCCTGCTGGGCGCGAGCCTGGGGGAGAAACAGCAGCGCAGTAAGGAGAAAGAAGAGAGTGAAGCCGTCGAACAGGGGGTGTTGATGAGCCCGACTGCCCTCAGAACGACATTCCGCAGGCAGATCTTCCGCGTTGGTCCCCATGCCTCGGCTTTCCCGATTCTGTTCGAGAGTGGCTGGGGTCTCCCGGCAGAATCTCCCGGCCAAAAATGCGTTGCCGCATTCAGGCCCGGCGACAACTATGTGGCGGGGTCCGGTTCAAAAAAGCTGTGCCGGCCACGCTCTGGTTCTCCGCTGCGTCCTGCTTACTTCTGCAGCGTACGGATGTAGCTGACGACGTCCGTGATCTGAGCGTCGGTGAGCTTGCCCGCATATCCCTGCATCTTGCCGACTCCGCTCTTCGTGTCCTTGAACAGCTCGGCGTCGGTCGCCTTGATATCTTCCGGAGACTTCAGCGAGCGCACCTTCATGGTTCTTGCCCACGGGTGTGTTGCCGATACCGTCGGCGCCGTGGCACATGGCGCACTTCGCTTTGTAGGTGGCTTCGCCGCTTTGCTGCGCGAAGACAGGAACCGCCAGATGAGGTGCTCAACAAGGCCAGAACTGCGATACGAACGTTCGAATTCACGGAAAAAGCTCCTTGTGCTGCAGGCCGGAGGGTTTGAGCCTCCGGCCATGGTTCACGGTTCTGGTCTCAGAATTCGTAGTGAAATCCGAGGGTGATGTTGTTGGCGTGGAAGTTGCGCGGTGCGGTTTCCCCCGCGGGCGAAATCGTCATGCCGGTTTGCGGGAGGGAACTGCAGGGGACAACCGTCGCCGGTGCCGCCGGGCGTCGGGTTCGTCGTCGAGCAGTACGCCGCCCCGGACGGTCCGCCTTCGCCATAACCGTAGAAGTTGTATTCCGCCTTCCAGATGAATCCGGGATGGACTGTCCACGCAACATTCACGAACGGCGACTGATACGTGGAGACCAGCGATCCGGCCACATCGCGGGGATCGTTGTAGAACCGGCTGCCGTTGACCGAGTTGATGCGGTAGCCGATGTTGGAGGCGAACTTCGCATTCGGCGACACACGGACGGCCACCGATCCGGACTGCGTCGGAGCATCCATGAAGTCCTTCGCCGGACCGAAGTCATAGCTTCCATCGCGGTTGGCCGCCGGAGAAGGGCAGGCCGTGCCGCTGGGAGTCGCAGCTACCGGCAGCCCGGTCAGGGAGTTGCCCTTTCCGAGATAGCAGATATTCGTCGCCGTGTAGACGTCGCTGTAGGCGTAGTCGAAATCGAGGCCGTAGTGCTCGTTGGGGAAGATCTGCGCTCCCAGACTCGCGATGCGGCTGTGGTCGACGTGATCGAGCGGGCCATCGAGCGGCGCGGTGCCCGGTGTTGTTGGTGTTGTTATGGCGTTCGAGGTCGTTGTAGGCGCCCGAGAGCGTCGCCCACGACTTTGCCCGGTAGAGGGTGTGCATCCGGTAATGCTGCAGCTCGCGCGGGGCCACCGGAGTGAAGACGTTGTCGGCGTACATCATCTCCACGGTGCCGTTCACATTCCAGTTGCTGGTGGGCCGCAGGGCCGAGGTTCAGAATGCCGCCGTCTTCGTTGATGGTGACGGTCCCGTTGATCGTGGGATTGTTGAAGCTGGGCGTGTTCGTAACCACCAGCGCGGTGTTGTGCGGGATGCCCTCGGCGATCACGTGATTCCGGTGCCGGTAGGTGAGAGACACGGTGGCGCGCGACCAGCCATCCCAGGTTGCGGTGACATCGTTGGTGATGAACCGCTGGCCGAAGAAGTCCGGCAGCGGAACGCCGACTGAACTGCTGCCCCCGAGAGTCGATGCGCCGGCGGCTGCGTTTGTGGTGGTCAGCGCCGGGTTGTTCACCGTCTCGCTTCCCGCGGTGGTGGGCGTGGCCACCGTGGTCAGGCTCGTCATGGTGGTCGAGCCCGGCTCCTGGGCGTTCGAGAAGCTGAACTGATCGGAGACACTGAACTTCGGGGAGGCCTGCCAGACGATGCCATAATCGGCAGCCGTCACCTTGCGCTGTGCTCTGCCGGCAGCCGTATAAATCAATTGGCGGGTCGTCTTATTGAGGCCCTGGAAGTTCTCGTAGTAATCCGGCATGTGCATCTTCGCGCTGGTGTAGCGAAAATCGCCGTTCATCGCCACGTTTCGGATACTGGAGCTCTGGAACCGGAAGACCTCCGTGGGATAAAGGAACCGCGTGGGCTGCGTGCGCAGATAGCTCAGCACAACAGCGCAGGCAGGATTGATGACGGGCAAGCCGCCCGGCGTGTTGGGCGCTGACAACGGAGGGGTCGTACCGACGCTGTTGGCATTGCAGGCGCTGCTCGTGCTGTAGGGCGTCATGCTGTCGTAGTTGATCAGCGGGACGGCTTTCCGGCCGTCAGCTTCCTGAACGGTGTAGTAGGAGGGATCCATCGTGAAGAAGGAGTCGGCCTTATAGTGGTCCACCACCTCTTCAAACGTCAGCTTCGTATCCTTGATTGGCTTCCAGTCGACGCCCCCGACGAAATCGTCGGTGCCGTTCCGCTGATACTCCTCGAGCGTAAGCGTGTAGGAGGAGGCGACATCGTAGCCGCTCGGACTCAGACTCGGACCCTCGAACGTATTGTGCGAGTAGCCCGCGCGGAACGTCACTTTGGACAGCGGCAGCAGGGTCAGGTGCGTATCGGTCATCCGGCGCACAGTATTGAACAGGAAGGGCGACTGGTTCACGTGGCCCCAGGGGAGCGAGCCAGTCGGCGCGCCGGTTGGCCCGATGGGTGTGGACAGACCCGACGGGAATATTCGGGTTGCCGAGCAGATCGTAGTCGAAGTATTGCCGATCGCGGCGGAACATCCCGGAAAACTCGTAGAGCCTGCCCTTGTAGAAATCGATCTTGGCGAAGTTGTACGGGTCGCCGCCCCAGCCGTTGCTGAACGCGCTGAGGGAATCGACCAGAGTGGTTTTGGTGCCCGGCAGAGCGCGCAGTTCGAAGCTCTCGCCGAGCACGCGCGGACCGGACTCCTGGTCGACCATAGTGTCGTACATGGCGCCGCTGCCCGGAGATCCCGGCGATGCGGCCGCCGAGGTCGACGGACTCATGGAGGGAGTACCCGGCGGGAGCGACCGGCTGTGTATCCGGCGCGGCGGGCGCGGGCGCCTGGGCAACTGCGAGGCCCGTCGCCATCAGGAGAGCGGCGGCTCCCGTGCTCCCTGCCATGCGCCGGACCGAGGCGCGCGAGAGCCGTTCGAGTGGAGAGCCGCGATAACCAGCAAATCTTCGTCATAGGAAGCCTCACTTGAAAAACATCGCCCACATCGAATCCCTGGATCCGAACCGCGTCGTCCGATGTGGCGGCGAAGGCGCGGTCCGGTTCCATCTGCCTATCTCAGGAATGCCTGGTTGATGTTCGAACCGTGAATGTAGGTGTGGCAGCTGGTGCACGGGTTCAGTTCGTCCGAGCCCGCGCCCATGCCTGTAACCGTGTGGTTGGCCACTCGGCTGTGGCACTGGTTGCACAGCGTGTTGATCGACGGCATGTTCAGCATCCGGGCATTCTGCGAGCCGTGCGGCGTGTGGCAACCGGTGCAGCCTTCGGCACGCACTGCGGCATGCTCGTAGACGAACGGTCCGCGCGTCTCCGCGTGGCATTTGGTGCAGACGGCATTTTGGTCGGCCGTGGCTTTCAGGTTGTTGGGCTGGAAGGTGCCGTGCACGTCGTGGCAGTCGCTGCAGCTGACCGCGCCTTCATTCACCGGGTGATGGAAGGGCATGCCGAAGGACGCCTTCTGATCGGTGTGGCACTGGAAGCAGAGCTTCGGCTGTTCGGCTTTCAGCAGGTGCTCGGGAGTCTCGGAATTATGCACGTCGTGGCAGCCGAGGCAGCTGACGTCGGCTTTGGCGTGCGGGGAGCGCTCGAAGTTCGGGATGGGTGCCGGCGTGGCAGCCCAGGCAAGTCTCGTCGATCTGCTTTGTGCATCGAGCTTGTCGAAGCGCTTAATCTTCGTGACGTCGCCGCCGCCCTCTACGTGAGCCTTGCCCGGACCGTGGCAGCTTTCGCACGTGACGCCCTTGCCGGCATGTTCGAGGGCGAGGCGGGAGTGGGGATTCGTTCCGAACTTCTTCACCACGTCCGCGTGACAAGTGGCGCAGGTCTCCTGACCGACGAAATCCGTCGCATCCACTGCCGCCTTTGGTTGGGAAGTTGACGCTTGCTGCTGGCCACCGCCGGCAGCGAGCGCCAGCCTGGTTCCTGGGAACCCGGTCAGTAGCAGAAGACACGCGATGCTAAGTAGGAAACGACGCATGCGTATTCACCTCGCGCAGCAAGCTGGGCCTTGCGACCCCTGGCTGCTGAAATTACGGCTTATGTACTCGTGGAGAATAACGGTGTGCTGAAAGAGGACACAGTGATCCAAATCACAGGTGGGGATTACTTCTGGTGCAGTGATTTCTATCACTTAGCAGAACCCACTGCCAGGCGGCTGCGAGGAACGATTAAACCGATGGCCGGACGACGAGCGAGCCGCTAAGTGCAGCAGAATCAGCGCAGACACAGCGGAGCGCCGAAAGGGTCCGGCGAAGAGGGACCCCCTGCCTGAGTGATGACCCTGGTTCGGGAATTACTGGCAATTCCGCCAACACGACGCGATTGTTAAGAACCTGGAACGAGCGTCATCCGCTCACGGCCGCACTTCCGGCGTTTGCCTGGTGCTTTGCGCGCCGTTTCTCCAGCCACGCGCGCCACTCGTCCATGCCCTTCCCTGTCGTGCATGAGATTTCAAGGATCTCGATGGCGGGGTTGATCTCGCGGGCGTTCGCTTTCGCGGCTTCGATGTCGAAAGGCACATAAGGCAGCAGATCGACCTTGGTGAGAATGAGCAGCGCGGATTTCAGAAAAATGGACGGGTACTTGAGCGGTTTGTCTTCGCCTTCAGTAACGCTGAGCAGCACGATCTTCGCCTCTTCGCCAAGATCGTAGCTGGAGGGGCAAACGAGGTTGCCGACGTTTTCGATGAAGAGGACGTCGATGTCAGCCAGCGACCAGGATTCCAGGTGCCGCTCGATCATTTTGCCGTCGAGATGGCAGACGCCGCCGGTGACGATCTGCTTGACGGGGAAGCCGTAGCGCGCCAGTCGGCGGGCATCGTTCTCCGTCTGCAGGTCGCCGGTGAGAACGGCGATCTTTTCCTCCGGCCCAAATGCCTCCAGTGTCTTTTCAAGCATCGTGGTCTTGCCGGAGCCCGGAGCGCTGATGAAGTTCAGGCAGAGGATGTCGTGCTCCTGGAAGCGGCGGCGCAGATCGACAGCAATGCGCTGATTCTCGTTGAGCACTTTCTGCTCGACACGGACGACGGTCATGGTTCCTCCACTTCGATGAAAGCGATGTCCAGCTGATCGCCGCTGACGAACGTGGTGCGAGTGCTGTGGCAGCGCGGGCAGGGCGCGTCGGAGAAAGGCGAAGACTGCAGGGATGAAAATTCGTGTGCGCAGTCCTGACAGCGGTTCAGGCGCGGGCATTGTTCGGTGGTCAGCACGACTCTCTCATCTTCAGTTTCGGCCGTGATGCACTCGAACGCAAACCGCAGGGCGTCAACGTCGACGCCGGAGAGAACGCCGATGCGCACGCCGATGCCCATGAGCCTGGCTCCCGGACGGCGCTCAGTTTCCCGGTGGCCGGCCTCCAGAATCGACGTCGCGATGCCGACTTCATGCATCGGGCAGACTCCGGCGGCGGCTGGCGGACTGTTTGTGGTTCACTGATCGATTCCTCTGGGGCGGGACGCGTGCTGCGATCCGATGGCTCTCTACCAATACCAAGCTTCTTCAGCCGCTGCCAACTGCAGCTCAGGGGCTTCAGTCTCGATTGGCGCAGCAGACTCTTCCGCGCTACTGGCGGACCATTGTCCGATCTGCTCGATGACCTGCCCGACGAGAACATCCAGCGCCGCCTGCACTGGCGCCGTCAGCTCCGTACCCCAGCCGATTGTCTGCGGCTGTATGCCGAGCACGATGAGTTCGGCGGGCGCGTTGCCCATCAGGTGCATGGAGCCGATGAGATCGGAGAATCCGAGCAGGTGGACGCTCTTCGATATGGGCAGATCGGCGATGGCGTCCCCGCTGTAGCGGAGCACCGTGCCGGGCTGGACGCCGGCATCGATCGCATCGAGCGCCAGCACGTGCGTGAAACCCTCCAGCGGATAGATCAGGTCCAGCCCAAGGGTGCCGCCCTCAATCAGCGGAATTGCAGCCGGAAAGCGAGGATCGGCACGCAGACGCTGCAGCGCCAGCATGCCGACCGCATCGTCGGTACGCATCAGGTTGCCCAGCCCCAGAACAGCAATCCGAGGCCCGGCGATGCGTGGGCTGTTCATCGATCCCAGTCCCGGGTGCGATGGATTTTGCGCTGGCTTGAAGAACTGCCTCGGCTGCAGATGGGCGATTTCCACCTCCTCGTCCACCAGTTCGTCAGGCACAAATTTATAACCGCTGAAGACGCTTTCCATCTCGGCGTTCCGCTCGGCCACCGCCACCAGCACCGCGCTGTAAACGTGGTGGATGAAGAACGCCATGAACGCGAAGAGGCCGAGAAAGTGGATATAGCGAATCCACTGGATGTCGATGAGTCGTGGAATCCAGCCCACGAAGAAGCGCAGCGTGGGAGAACCCTCGACTGTGGAGAAGCAGCACAAGGCCGGTAACGCACTCGCACCGCGACCAGCATGTAAATCACGATATAGGTGAGCCCCGCCAGCGTATTGTGTCCGATCTGCTCGAAGGGCTTGCGCTGCCGGAAGGTGTAGTACCGCCCCATCGCTTTCAGGCTTTCCCACTGGCGGCGGGTCAGGGGCAGAAACTCCCGCCAGCGCGCCCAGTGATTGCCGGCGAAGAACCAGTAGATCCGCACGATGAATGCGCCGATCAGCTCGAAGCCGGCCAGCTCGTGGATGAAGCGTACCGTCCCCATCGTCCACTGGCGCGGGCCGGTGAAGGTGAGAAACGGGTGGTTCATGTACAGGCCCGTCCAGGTGAGTACCGTGACCGCGGCCACGATGCCCCAGTGGCTTAGCCGCACGGGCAGTTCCCATACGTAGACGGGGACGAGGTGTTCCTCGCCCGACGCCACATGCTGCTTTAGAGCGGGAGGACCGAGAGTGGCCATCACTTGCCTCCCGCGAACAACTCAGCCGCCGTCATCGGAGCAAGACAGGCGGATCCCTCCGCTTCCGGCACAGCCACGACTTCCCTGCCGTAGCTGTGTCCCTTTCCGTCGACCACGTGCACTGCGCAGGCCAGGCACGGGTCAAAGGAGTGAATGGTGCGAAGCACCTCGAGCGGGCGTTCCGGATCGGCGATGGGCGTGTTGAGCAGTGCGGCCTCATACGCGCCGCGCTGGCCATGCGCATCGCGCGGACCCGCGTTCCAGGTGGAGGGAACGATGCACTGATAGTTGACGATTTTCTTGTTCTCGATTTCGACCCAGTGGCCCAGCGAGCCGCGCGGAGCCTCCTCCAGCCCGAAGCCCGCGCACGATTTTGGCCAGGTCTCGGGATCCCACTTGTCGCCATTGTGGATGCGCACGTCGCCGTGCGCCATGTTGTCGTCCAGCTGTGCAATCCACTCCGGCAGCTTCTGCACAACGAGGTCCGCCTCGATGGCGCGAGCAGCGATGCGGCCCAGCGTGGAGTAGAGCACCGTCGGCGGAGCATTGAACTTCGCCAGCACCGCGTCGACGGTCTTCTTCACCTGGGCATTTCCTGATGCATACGCGACCAGCGTGCGGGCCAGCGGTCCCACTTCCATCGGCTTGTCGTCATAACGCGGCGACTTGAGCCACGAGTACTTGGCGTCTGTGTCGAGCCTTTCGTACGGAGGCTTCGGACCCGAGTATCTCGGATTCGTCTCGCCTTCGGCCGGATGACGGCTGGTCTGATCGCCGGCGGAGTACTCGTACCAGGAGTGCGTAACGTACTCGGCGATCTTGCCGGGATCGACAGGATGCACGGTGGAGAGGTCGCGGCCCAGGATCACGCCGCGCGGAAAGAAGAAGCCCGCAGGATCGTCGCTGCCCGAAGGCAGGTCGCCATAGGCCATGAAATTGCCCAGGCCCTCTCCATAGCCGAACCACTCCTTATAGAAGCCGGCCACGGCCAGCACGTCGGGGATGTAGACCTGCTGGACGAAGGTTTTGGCACGAGCCGCAAGCTCATTAAAGAGCGTGATGCGTTCCGGATTAATGACCGCTTCCGGCTCGTTGCCATCGATTGCGGTAGACATCCCACCTACGAGATAGCTTTGCAGGTGTGGATTCTTACCGCCCAGGACCGCGTGGATGCGAATAAAGTCCCGCTGCATGTCAAGCGCTTCGATGTAATGCGCGACTGCAAGCAGGTTCGCTTCCGGCGGCAGTTGGTAAGCAGGGTGTCCCCAGTCACCGCTGCTAAAGAGGCTCAACTGCCGGCTGGCAACCAGCGCCTTGACGCGGTCCTGGACTCCCTTGAAATACGTTGTGCTCGACTTCGGCCATTCCGAGATCGACTGCGCCAGCTGCGAAGTCTTTGCCGGATCGGCCTTCAAGGCTAAGGTCACATCGACCCAGTCGAGCGCATGCAGGTGATAGAAGTGGATGACATGGTCCTGGACGTTCTGCGCGCCCGCAATGATGTTGCGCACCAGGCGGGCGTTGTCCGGGACCTCGATGCCCAGCGCGTTCTCCACGGCGCGGACCGAGGCCAGCGCGTGGACGGTGGTGCAGACTCCGCAGATGCGCTGCGCCCAGATCCAGGCTTCGCGCGGATCGCGGCCGCGCAGGATGATTTCGATGCCGCGGAACATGGTGCCGGAACTCCAGGCATCCGTGACGCGGCCTCCGTTGACTTCCGTCTCAATGCGGAGGTGTCCTTCGATGCGGGTGACAGGATCAATAACGACACGTGCCATTTCAGTTCACCCCCGTCGTGGGTTTTTCTGCTGCCGGTTCAGCTGCTGGTTCTTTGGCCTTAACCTCGCCGTTGGGATGGAAGTGATCGCGGACCACATGTCCCACCGCATGAGCAGCCGTCGCAACGGCTACGCCGGCCACCACCGTCCAGCCGATTTCGGCCGCGGTGACATCCACACCGAAGCCCGCCGGGCGCGGAAGCCGTTCGTAGAAGGGTGATTTTGTATCCCAGAAATGGGATGAGGCGCACGCGATGCAGCCGTGGCCGGCCTTCACCGGCCAGCTGGTCGCGTCGTTGTAGCGGACCGTGGGGCAGTTGTAATTCGCCTCCGGTCCCTTGCAGCCCATCTTGAAAAGGCACCAGCCCTTGCGGTGGCCCTCGTCGCCCCAGGTCTGCACGTAGCGGCCGGCGTCGTAATGGGCGCGGCGCTCGCACTGGTCGTGGATCAGCTGGCCGTACGCGAACAGCGGGCGGTTGTAGCTGTCCAGCGCGGGCAGCACTCCAAAAGTGAGGTAATGCACCAGCACCGCCGCCGTGTTCGTGGGATTGTGCGGGCAGCCGGGCAGATTAATGATCGCAATTCCCGGAACCGCTTCTTGCAGCCCCAGCGCGCCGGTCGGATTGGGATTCGCTCTTGGCAGGCCGCCGTCCCAGGCGCAGGATCCGACCGCGATGCAGGCGGCCGCGCCGCTGCAGACTTCGCGGGCAATATCGAGCGCCGTGCGTCCGCCGATCGTGCAGTAGACGCCATCGTCGCCGGCCGGAATCGAGCCCTCGACCACAACGAGGTACTTGCCCTTCTCCTCTTCGACGACACGGCGCAGGGCCGCTTCGGCATGCTTGCCGTAGCCGGCCATAATTGTCTCGTGATACTCCCAGGAGAGGGTTTCGAGCACCACCTCTTCGACTGTGGGATGGGTGGAGCGCAGCATCGCTTCGGTGTTCCCCGCGCAGTCCTGGAATTCCAGCCAGACCAGGGTGGGCTTTCGCTTTTGCCCGAGCGCTGCGGCGATCGTCTGCCCGTAGCCTTTGGGAAGCGCCAGAGTCGCGGCCATCGTGCCGCAGAACTCCATGAAGCGCCGGCGTGAGATGCCACGCCTTTTACATATTTCCAGAACCGATTCCTCTGCGGCCATTCGGCCCTCCTGTCTGGTGTTCGGGACCCTGGAGAATTGCAAACAGACCCTATCTTTGGGGAAAAACGCTTGTATGTGACTGCCATCACCGAGCGCGTTCCCCGTGGTTACGCGTCGGCTTCGGACATTCAGCCACAGGAGAATCGGGTTGGCGCGTGACCGCCGTCACATGCGCTGGTGCCTACAATCACAGCCACATACATAAGGTGGCGGGAAACTCTCCGGCAGGGAGGTTTTCCAAATGAAAACCCTCGACGAAACTGTTTCCAGCAAGCGAACCTTTGTGGTTCCCGAAAAGATCCTGGTAGCGACGGATCTGGAAGATACCGAATATCTGCTCCCCCACGCGATGGCTCAGGCTCGGGCCTGCGGCAGTACGCTGACCCTGGTCCATGTCATCCCGCCCGGCCAGGCGGTCCCGCTCGATGCCAGCGCCATCCCCTATCTGGATGTCGCTGAAATGAAACAGGAAGCGGAGCAAACCCTCAAACGCGTCGCGGAAAAGGCCCAGGCCGCTGGTATCGAGTGCGACGTTGTTGTCACCGAGGGCAATCCGCGCGAGCAGATCGCAACCCTGGCGCGAGAAATGAATGCCGGCCGCGTGATCGCCGGAACCCACGGACGCCGCCATCTGAAGAAACTCCTGCTCGGCTCGGTCGCTCACGAGATTCTGCGCTCGGCTGAGGTGCCGGTGTGTACCATCGGCCCCCACGCCCACGAGGCGTCCGGGTTCGGGGCGCCGCAGAAGATCCTGCATCCGGTGTCGTTGTGCGCCGGCTACGAAGACAGCGCACGGATGGCGATGGAGATGGCGCAGTTCTACCGGGCGGACATTACGCTGCTGCATGTCCTCTCCCGCAGCGTGCAAAGCCAGCCCGACGCGGATCGCGTGGTGGAGTGGACCAGATCCGAGATTCGCAGGATCGTTCCCGACGAAGCGGCACTCTGGACGCACACCGCCGTCCAGGTGGAGATCGGCGATGTGGTGGAAGAAGTGCTGAACGTCGCCGCCGAGATGAGCGCCGACCTGATCGTGCTGGGCGTAGACGCGAATGTGTCGTTCTGGCCGATTCGCGGCGACGACACGGTCTACAGCATCATCGCCCAGGCCAGAGTGCCGGTGCTGAGCATCCGGCATCTGCCGGGAATGGTGATGTAACCAGCGCCTGAAGGCTCCCTCAAAGCTGCGGGGGATTGCTGTCCGCGAACTGCCGAAATCCACCCACAACGTTAACCACTGAATTGTCATCCCGAGTGGAGCTCGCCAGGGGCCCCGTCGCGCAGCGATGGGGCAAGCGGAGCGCGCACCGGATCGAGGCATGGACAGGAGGGATTCGTCCAGGCCGCGGAACCCTGACCGCACGAGTCGCGGCGTAGAATACGGGCTGCCTTACTCCAGCTGAATTCGCTGGTGGGAGAAGGACCACTGTGCATCGGATGATCGAGCTCCCTGGCGGCAAGCGCCGTTCCAATCGCGTCGTTCTCATTCTCGTTTTCGTCGTCTTCATCCTCTTCCTCGGCAGCAACACGGCCCTGTCGTACTTCGTGAACTCCCTCTGGTTTGGTTCTCTCGGCTACCGCGAGGTTTTCTGGAAGAGCACCGGCCTGCAGTGGGGCGTCTTCGTGGTTGTTTTCGCCCTCACGTTTCTGCTTTTGTACGGCTGGTTCCTCGCTCTGTGGCGCATGCACCAGGCTGACCTGCCCCACGACCGTGCGGTCTTTATCGGGCAACAGCGCCTGAGCTTGCCTCTGCGCCGCGTGCTGCGCATCGCCGGGATCGCCCTGTCCCTGGGCATCGCCTTGATCAGCGGCGTGGCCCTGATGTCGGAGTGGCCCACGTTCGCCCTCTTCTGGTACGCCCCTCGGACCGCTTCCCGCCTCGATCCCATCTTCGCGAGGCCGGTGAGTTTCTATCTCTTCAATTTGCCTGCCTGGCAACTGGTCGCCGGCTGGCTCATGGCGATGGCCGTCGTTGCCTGCATCGCTGCAGGCGCCTTCCTGCTGCTCTCAGGAGGTTCGCGCTCCATCGCGCGGCAAACCGGCAGCCTCGTCCTGCCCTTGCCGTGGCATGGGGTCTCGATCGCCTTTTCCTTCTTCCTCGTCATGCTGGCGGTACAGGTTTATCTCGGCCGCTTCGGCGCTCTCTTCAACGCGCACACCATCTTCAGCGGCGTCGAGTACACCGATGCGCACGTTACCATCACCGGCATGCTCGTGGTTGCGTTCGCGCTGCTTCTGGGCGCGGCCATCGCCGCCAGCAATACCTTCATGCACCCGCGTCCCGGACGCCTGCTGGCTGCGGTTATCCCCGCCCTCGCCTGCTTTGTCGTCGTGCAGGTCATCGGATGGTACGTCAACAGCTTTATCGTCAAGCCCAATCAGCTCGACCGCGAGCGCCCCTATATCGCATGGAATATCGCATGGACCCGCCAGGCCTGGGACCTTGACCGTGTCACTCAGGAGCACTTTCCAGCAGAAACCACCCCTGACGCCGCCGACCCCGACCACAACCAGATCACGCTGAAAAACATCCGCCTGTGGGACTGGCGCGCGCTGCAGAATACACTCCGCCAGATTCAGGAAATCCGCACGTATTACGACTTTCCCGACATCGATATCGATCGCTACACGATCAATGGCGATTTCCGCGAGGTCATGCTCGCCGTCCGCGAGCTTAGCCTGGACAAACTCCCCGACAGCAGCCGCAACTGGATCAACGAGAAGCTCATTTACACGCACGGCTACGGCATCACCATGAACCCCGTGAACGGTTTCACGCCGGAAGGTCTGCCCACCCTCTACCTCAGCAACATGCCGGTCGAGAGCACGGTTTCCGGCCTTACTGTTGCGCGGCCGGAAGTCTATTTCGGCGAGCTCACGAACTCCGACGTCTATGTCAATACACGTCAGAAAGAATTCAATTATCCGCAAGGCCAGACCAACAATCTCACGTCGTATGAGGGAACCGGAGGCATTGTTCTGGGCGGGATGGTCCGCCGCACCCTCATCGCCGCCGATCGCGGCGACCTCTGGAAGGTTCCCTTCAGCGACGACATCACGCCGCAGAGCCGGCTTCTCATGCGCCGTAACATTCTCAGCCGCGTCCGTGCGCTCGCGCCGTTCCTGAACTGGGACGCCGATCCCTATATCGTGATCGGCGATAACGGTCATCTCTACTGGATGCTCGACGCCTTCACCACCTCCGACAGCTATCCCGATTCCGCCAGCTATCCCTTCGGCGACAGCACAGTCAACTACATGCGCAACAGCGTCAAGGTCGTCGTGGATGCCTATACCGGCGCCACCACGTTCTTCGTCTTCGATCCGCGCGATCCGATCATCGCCGCGTGGCGGAGCATCTTCCCCTCGCTCTTCCGCGACGCCTCGTCCATGCCCTCTGACCTTCGCCGCCACGTCCGCTATCCGCAACTCCTGCTCGAACAGCAGGCGGCCGTTTACGGCCTGTATCACATGAGCGATCCTGAAGTCTTCTACAACCGGGAAGACCTCTGGACCGTCGCCTCCGAACTCGGCCTCAGCGATACCGGCGATCAGCAGACCCAGGTCATGGAGCCCAACTACGTCGTCATGAAGCTGCCGGGCGAATCATCCGCGGAGTTCATCGAGATCCTTCCCTTCACCCCTGCCAACCGCAACAACCTCATTGGGTGGTTCGCCGGCCGCAGCGATGGCGTCCACTATGGCACCGCCATCGTCTATGACTTTCCTAAAACAAAGCTGGTGGACGGCCCGATGCAAATTGAGGCCCGCATCGATCAAAACGCGGCGCTCTCCGGCCAGCTCACTCTGTGGAACCAGCAGGGCTCCCACACCCGCCGCGGCACGCTTCTCGTCATTCCCTGCGGTCACGCGCTCCTCTATGCGGAAGCCATCTACCTCCAGGCTCAGCAGAGCCCGATGCCGGAGCTGCGTCTGGTCGTGCTCGCGCTGCAGGATCGACTGGCCTACGGAACCACATTTCAGGATGCTCTGGCCGGGCTCTTCGGAGGACAGCCATCCTCCCTCACCGCAACTGCAGCTCAGGCGCAGGGCCCGTCATCCACGCAGGCCGGACAGCCGGCACCGTCCGCCGCGCTCGGCGCCGTCAGCCCTGGTCGTACCGCTCTGATCGCCGCCGCCGCGCAGGATCTCGCTGACTACCAGAGCCTCACCGCTCAGGGCAAACTTGCAGAGGCCGGCCAGAAACTCCAGGACCTCAAAAACAAACTCAACCAGCTCCAGACAACAGGCAAGTAATGCCTGGCGCCACTCGAAAACTGGCGACTCGATGGAATCAAATACGTGCGTGCCAGCAGGGAGTCTGCCCCTTCAGCCCCGAATCCCCACCACTGACAGCATCCGCCCCGTGAACCCCTGCTCAGCCCGGTACGAGAAGTAGCGGTTGCTCTGGCAGCGGGTGCAGTCACCGACGACGGTGATGGACTCCGCACGCAGGCCCGCATCGAGCAGCTGCCGCCGGTTGGCCTCCATCAGGTCGAGATGGAGCGACGGCCCCAGGTTGCTGTGCCCCGGCGCCCGCGCCGTGAGGAACAGCATGGGGTACTTTTCCCGCACCGGGTCCAGAGTCCGACACCTCGTGGAAGAGGTCGGCCGCATAGCTGAACTGCGACCCGAACTCGCTGCGCACCTCTTCCCCGACCGCGTAGCAGCAAGCGGCGATGCCCGGACCGATGGCGGCGACGAGGTCCTCAGGACGGCTGCGGAAGGCGACCCGCATCTTCCCCACTCCGCTCTCGACGATGCGCTTCACGGTCCCGCGCCAACCGGCATGGAAGGCGGCCACGGCCTTCTTCTTCACGTCGGCGATGAGCACCGGAATGCAGTCCGCAGTCTGGATCGCGAGCAGGATGCCGGGCTGGTTGGTGATGAGGCCGTCGCCCTGGCAGGACTCTGCAAGGTCGTTCTCGCCGACGGTGAGAACGCTGGAAGAGTGGATCTGCTTCAGCGTGACCAGCTTCATCGACGCCGGCGCGCCCACGGCTCTCAGGAACCGGCGCCGGTTCTCGAGGACGTTGTCGCGGGAGTCGGACTCGGTGAAGCCCAGGTTGAGATCTCCAGCCCGCTGGTCCGGCCGGTACGCCATGGTGATGCCGCCGGTGCGGGTGCTGAAGCCGTGTATGAGCCACGGCCACGCATCCCAGGAAGCTCGGACGATGTCGATGCGCGACTTCGCGACGCGGCGCTGAGGCTGAGGTTGGATGGCCTTGTGCTCCGGTTTGGGATCACGCTTCCGCCCGCGGCTCAGCGCCGAACGCGGGGACGAAGCCAGTTCGCCCTGGGTGAGCAGTTCGTCGATGGCCGGATCGGGAGAGGCGGTGCGTGAGGGCGGCATCCTGACCTCATTCTATCCGGGTGAGCTATATTGTTCGGGGCCCGAATTGAATGGATGGAATGTCAATGCTCTGCTCCGGGATGTGCGTAAAGGGTTCGCGGGCGCGAGCCGCCGGTCGTAACCGATGGATGCCGATCGCCTGCGGGCTGGTGCTCGCGATGGAGATGGCTCCGGCACCTTGCCTTGGGTTGGGAGATCCACAGCATGTGACAACGACGACCGCAGCGGGCAGCTTCGCGCTGGCTCACAACGGTGCGGCCGCGAAGCTGTGGGTGGATGCGGGCGACTGGCCTGGCGTGATCCGCGCCGCGCACGATCTGCAGGCCGACATCCAGCGCGTGACCGGGATCGAGGCCGCCTTCAGCGATGCCCCAAAGCCGCCCGCAGGCGACATGGTGCTGATCGGGACGATTGGCCGGAGCGCCATCATCGACCGGCTGATCCGCGAGCACAAGATCGACGTGAGCGAGGTACGCGGCAAGTGGGAGGCAACGCTGACGCAGGTGGTCGATCGGCCTCTGCCCGGTGTGAAGCAGGCGCTGGTGATTGCTGGCAGCGACAAGCGCGGGACGATCTACGGCATCTACGGCCTGTCGGAGCAGATCGGGGTCTCCCCGTGGTATTGGTGGGCCGATGTGCCCGTCGAGCACAAGGACGCGCTCTACGTGAACTCCGGACGCTGGGTCGAGGGCGAGCCGGCCGTGAAGTATCGCGGCATCTTCCTCAACGACGAAGCGCCGGCGCTGACCGGCTGGGTCAATGAGAAGTACGGCGGCTATAACCACGAGTTCTATACCAAGGTCTTCGAGCTGCTGCTGCGGCTTCGGGCGAACTTCCTGTGGCCGGCGATGTGGAACAGCTCGTTTGCCGCCGACGATCCGCTGAACGCGAAGCTCGCCGACGAGTACGGCATCGTGATGAGCACCTCGCACGAGGAGCCGATGATGTGCGCGGAGAAGGAGTGGAAGCGCTCGGACGGCCCGTGGAATTACACGACGAACCAGAAGCGTATCGACGAGCACTGGCGCGGGTGCATGGAGCGCGACAAGAACTACGAGCAGGTCGTCACGCTGGGCATGCGCGGCGTCAACGACACGCCGATGTCCGAGTCGGCGAACACCGATTTGCTGGAGAAGATCGTCGCCAACCAGCGTCAGATTCTGAAGGAGACCGTCAATCAGGACCTGAGCAAGGTGCCGCAGGTGTGGGCGCTCTACAAGGAGGTGCAGGGCTACTACGAGAAGGGCATGCGCGTCCCCGACGATGTGACGCTGCTGTGGAGCGACGACAACTGGGGCGATCTGCGGCGGCTGCCGACGGCGGAGGAGCGCAAGCGCAGCGGCGGCGCGGGGATCTACTACCACTTCGACTACGTCGGCGACCCGCGCTCGTACAAGTGGCTGAACACGAACTACCTGCCGAAGATCCAGGAGCAGATGAACCTGGCGCTCCAATACGGCGCGAACCGCATCTGGGTGGTGAATGTCGGCGACCTGAAGCCGATGGAGTTCCCCATCGAGTTCTTCCTCTCGATGGCGCGGACTCCGCAACGCTGGGGCAAGGACAACCTCGAGGAGTTCACGCGGCTGTGGGCGACGCGCGAGTTCGGGCCGGACCATGCCGCGGAGATTGCCGACCTGATGATGGGCTACACCAGGCTCAACGCGCGGCGCAAGCCGGAGCTCCTGGAGCCGAATACCTTCAGCTTCCTGCACTTCGACGAGGCGGATCGCGTGTTCGACGCGTGGAAGTCACTGACGGACGAGGGGGAGCGGATCGGACAGGAGCTGCCGGAGAAGTACCGCCCGGCGTACTTCGAGCTGGTGCTCTATCCGCTGAAGGCGTCAGCCATCGTGAATGAGCTGTACATCACAGCGGGGAAGAACCATCTGTACGCGACGGAGGGCCACGCGAGTGCGAACGACCTGGCGGATCAGGCGCGCGCTCTGTTTGCCGAGGACGCGCGACTGAGCGACGAGTACAACCACAAGCTGCTCGACGGCAAGTGGGACCACATGATGGATCAGACGCACATCGGCTACACATTCTGGAACGAGCCGCCCGTGAACGCGATGCCCGCGGTGAGCCAGGTGCAGCCGCTTGCGGGGGCGCACATGGCGGTCGCGGCGGAAGGGTCTGCCTTTGCGGCAACGGGGCGTTTCCCGCCGCTGACGCTGCCTGCGTTCGACGACTACAACCGGCAGACGCGGTGGTTCGATGTGTTCAACCGCGGGGATCAGCCGTTCGCATTCACGGCGACCGCGGATCAGCCGTGGATTCACCTCAGTCCGGCGTCGGGGGAAGTAGCGAAGGATCAGCGGCTCACGGTGAGCGTGGACTGGGCAGCGGCTCCGGCGGGAGACGGATCCGGGGCCGTCGAGATTCAGCAGAAAGAGGGGCCAGCGGTGACGGTGCGGGTGCTGGCGGTGAAGCCTGCGACGCCGGCGCGCGATGCGGTGGAGGGATTCGTCGAGGCGAATCATTTGGTGTCGATCAATGCGGAGCACTTCACGGCGAAGACGGCGGCGGGCCCAGGTTCTCCCGACAACGTGCAGTGGGAGAAGCTGCCGGACTATGGCGGGACCCTGAGCGCGATGACGGTGTTTCCGGTGACGGCGGCGAGTGTGGAACCGCCGCAGCCGGCGGCAACGTTGGAGTACAGGATGTATCTGTTCGACAGAGGCAAGTGCGAGGTGCAGGCGATCCTGGCGCCGACAATGAACTTCGTTCCCGGGCGCGGCCTGCGCTACGCGATCTCGTTCGACGATCAGCCGCCGGTGGTGGTCGATGCACTCGCCGACAATTCGGAGAAAGCCTGGGCAGAGGCGGTGAGCAACGGGGTCCGGAAGATCACAACGATGCTCACCGTGGATCACCCTGGTTATCACATGCTGAAGTTTCGGATGGTGGATCCTGGCGTGGTGCTGGAGAAGCTGGTGGTCGGCTTCGCCGATCCGGACGCGGAACGGGCCAGCAGATTCTTCGGGAGCAGCGCATCGATGATTCCGGACAGTTATCTGGGACCGCCGGAGAGCTATTTCCGGATGCCGCCATCGGCAAACCGATAAGTGACACCTGCGGTTAACGGCCGCGCGAGGGATCCGGCGACCGGCTGACGTTCAGGTCGATGAAGCTCTGGGCGGTGTGGGGGAGGCCCGGCGCATAGCAGCGGTTATCGGCAGCGTAGGTTTGAACACAGGAGGCGGTGTCGTCGGTGCGGCGCGGGGACTGCGCGTATTGCCAGACGAGGGTCTGCGAGACGCCGCTCTTCGCGGGATCGAAGGACTTGCCTGGGATCACACAACCCGGAGAGGGCGGGCACTGGTCGTTCCAGACCCAGAGCTTTGCGGTTGGGAAGCGATGAGCGATGTCCCGGGCTGTGGAGATTCGTTGGGCTCCGGAAGGCACGGGGATCCCGGAGCAGTAAACGCCAGCTGTGAACCCGGACCGGTTGACGGCTGCGATCCAGGCTCCCAGATAGTCGGCTTGCTCGGGTAAGAGGCTGCCGCCTTCCTCCTGATCGAGGAAGAGAACCGCCCTGGGCGGGAAGCCTTCGCGTTTCGCGGCGGCGTTGGCGGCGGCGGCGTCTTCACGGCCGAGAGCTGCGGCGTCCTGACCCTTGAGCTGGGCGTCGAGGCGGCCGTTGAAGAGGATCAGGAAGCCGAAGCCGGCAGCACGGACCAGGCTTCTCTTCCCTGCCCAGGGATTGGAATTCATACCAGGCGGATCGTTGAGCCAGTAGCCGGCATAGGAGAAGGTCCTGTACAGCGCGGCCAGGTTCTCATCGCCGGGATAGTCGTTCTCGTCGAAGCCGACCCAGGTCCTTTGCGCTCCAGCGACGATCGAGACGGATAAGAGGAGCGCCGAGACAATGCAGACCAGCAGCCGTCTGGACTCTGCCAGCCAGCGAGATGCTGAACCTACCACTCGACCAGTTCCACGCGACGGTTCTTCTCGCGACCTTCGTCAGTGGTGTTGGGCGCCACCGGTGAATACAACCCGCAGCCAAATGAGTCCAGCCGATTCGCGGCGATCCCCATCTTGCCGGTGAGTTCCCGCACCACGCTGGCGGCGCGCCTCCGGCTCAGATCCAGGTTGTAGTCCACCTTGCCCTGGTTATCGGTGTGTCCCACGACATGCAGCTTCAACGACGGCTCGCCCTTCAGCAGCTTCGCGATCTCCTCCAGCGTGGGCTGCGACTCCGCTTTCACCACGTCCTTGTCGGTGTCGAAGTACAAGCCGTAAAGAGCCACCTTGCCCGAATCGTGAAGCGCCTGCTTCATATCATCGGCGTTCACGAACACCATCTTCTTTTCCATCTGCTCAGGCGCCACCATCACGATCTGCGCCAGCGCCTGGGTCTTATGCACCTTGCCCTGCAGCCGTTCCGGAATCAGGCCGTCTTTATAAGCCGTGACGAACACCTCGTAGTAGGTCGGATTCGGATCCGCGCTCTTTCCCACCAGCAGCCGTTCTTCCGCTTCGTTGTAGGCAAGGATCTGCGAGAGGTCGCTGTCGTCCGCAACCTTGGTGAGCGTGGGGCCAAACCACCCACGCTGCCCGGCGGCCTTCTCATACAGCGTCACGATCCCCAGCCGCTGAAACTCCATCTTGTAGTTGCGATACAGCTCCGCCGGCGTGCGCCCATCCGGAGCGAGGTAGGTGTAATAGCTGACCAGGCCTTCGATCTGTTTGCTCTTGTCATACACGGCCGGTACGAAGGTCTTCGGCGGACCGAGCGGCAGCAGGTACTCATCGAATTTCGGCGCGCGGTATCCGATCAGCTCACTGCCCTCGTACCGCTTCATCCCTGCCGGGTCCTTTGAACCCGGCACATCCTGTGCGCGCACAAGCGAACCCGTCGCGAGGGCTGTGAGCACAACGGCGAACCTCAGTGCGGCTCCGCATTTTGACATCGCTCGGAAATCCCGGCTGCTCTGGTTGTTTCTGGTCATGAATGTGTCTCCCCCTCATTCAATGCAGTGCATAGTACCGCACAGACCGTTTCACGGGCATGAGCTTTTGTTCAGGACCGGATTCGCGGATTGACCACCATATACAGCACATCCGTGGCGAGGTTCACCAGAACATACGTCAGCCCGATGGCCAGGATGCAGCCCTGGAGCAGCGGATAGTCGCGGTTCGAGATGGCGGAAACCGTGAGGCGGCCGATGCCGGGCCAGCTGAAGATGGTCTCGGTGACGATCGCCCCGGCCAGCAGCGCGCCAAACTGGAGCCCAATCAGGGTCATCACCGGAATCATCGCGTTGCGCAGGGCATGCTTGTAGACAACGGTGCGCTCGGGCAGGCCCTTGGCGCGCGCAGTGCGAATGTAATCCTGGCTGAGTTCCTCCAGCATCGACGTGCGCACCATGCGCGTGAGAATGGCGGCCAAAGCCATGCCCATGGTGACGGCGGGCAGGATCAGGTGGGAGACGTCGCCGGCGCCGGAGACGGGAAGCCATCCGAGCTTGATGGAGACGAGCAGGATCAGGATGGGACCGAGCGCGAAGGCCGGGAACGAGAGGCCAAAGAGGCTGACGACGCTCAGCACGTGGTCGCGCGCTTGCCCGCGATGGAGCGCGGCGCTGATGCCGGCGGGAATGGCGAGGAGCAGCGCGATGATCAGCGCGGCGGCGGTCAGCTCGACGGTGAACGGGTAGCGCGTGAGCACCAGGTGGGTGACGGAATCATTCAGCCGAATCGACCGGCCAAGATCGCCGTGCAGCACGCCACGCCAGTAGCGGGCGTACTGCGTTTGCAGCGGCAGATCGAGACCGTAGGCGTGGCGCAGCGCGGCGATGTCGGCCGGGCGCGCGCCTTCGCCGAGCATCTGCTCGATGGGATCGCCCGGCACGATGTGGATGAGCAGAAAGACGATGGAGACCACCAGCCACAGGACGGGCAGGGTGAAGCCGAGGCGGGTGAGAAGGGAGCGCAGGAGCCTCTTCATCCGGCGGCTTTCTCCGGTATCGGCGTGAGCTGTTCGATACGGACTTTGCTGATGCGGCGGCCGCTCATCTCGGCCACGGTGAGACGGCGGCCCTCGAAGTCGATGGATTCGCCACCCTGCGGGATTCTGCCCAGCCGCGTCAGGAGGAATCCGGCAAGGGTTTCGACGCCGCCGTCGCGTGGCAAATGCCAGTTCATCTGGGTTTCGAGGTCGCGGAGGCTGACGCTGCCATCGAGAACCATGGCGCCGGTGGTGGTGGCGAGCAGGGCCCGCGGGGCGACGTCGAACTCGTCGTCGACTTCGCCGATGAGCTGCTCGATCGCGTCTTCCACGGTCACGAGGCCGACTGTCGACCCGAACTCGTCGACGACGATGGCGATGTGGCGGCGGCGCTGCTGGAATTCGTGGAGCAGATCGAGGACGGGTTTGGTTTCAGGAACCACGAAGACCTCGCGCATCACCTGCTTCAGTCGCAACTCGGTAAGAGGGGCGGTGGAGAAACGCGTGGATGCCGTGGCGCGGAAGTGCATGAGGCGGCTGATGTCTTTGGAATAGACGACGCCGACGATGGCTTCCGGTCCGCGCGCGGGATCGTAGACAGGGATGCGGGAATGCTGCTCGTCGACGATGCGGGCGCTGGCGTCTTCGACCAGCATGTCGGAGGGAAGAGAAAAGATGCGCTGGCGCGGGGTCATGATCTCCCGCGTGACGACCTCGTTGATCTCGACGGCGCGATGGATCAGGGCCTCCTGGAATTCGGGCAGCAGGCCCATGCGGCGGGCTGCCGTGGCCATGAGCTTGAGCTCTTCCGGCGAGTGGACGGCGCCTTCGTTGGTGAACGGCGCCCGGAAGAGGCGCAGGACCAGCACCGCGGAGCGGTTCATGAGGCGCACTACCGGCCGAGCCAGATGGATAAAGACTTCCATGGGACCGGCGACCGCGACAGCGATCTGGTCGGCGCGCTGCAGCGCCAGGGCTTTGGGCACCAGCTCGCCGAGGAGAACGTCGAAGTAGGTGATGAGGGCAAAAGCCAGCGGCACCGCGACAATGTGGGAGTAGAGATGCGCGTGGCTGAGGGCGCTCAGCGGCTGCTCGATGACTCCCGCAATGGCAGGCTCTCCCAGCCAGCCGAGAGCCAGGCCGCAGAGGGTCACTCCCAGCTGCACGGCGGGCAGGAAGTCGCCCATGTTTTCCTGCAGACGGCGGACGATGCGGGCGCCGGGTTTGTGCTCGGCGATGAGCTGCTCGATGCGCGTTTCGCGGACGCTGACCAGCGCGAATTCCGCCGCCACAAAGAAGCCGTTCGCCAGAATCAGGAGGACGATGGCGACGCCGTGGAAGAGGAGGAACTCCGACATTGGCTCCGAGTCTATCGCGTTTGTTGCCCCATCTCCTGCCGCGCCCATGAGCGCCTGGCTTCTGCTCTCCGGTATCGCCGGGTGCCCCATCTCCCCGGTTTTCGGACATGGGTCTCGTGCCTCGCACGACCTTCAGGCACGGCAAGGGCACAATCATGCACTCATTGAAAGCCCGAAAGAGCACCTCGCCGGGACGACTGAAGGGATGTCCCTTGATCGGTGCAATTCGGCGGCATCACCTTAGACCGCGAGACGCACGTCTTCGCCTGCCGCGTCCTCCGCGGCTCGACGCACACGCCAGGCCTGCCAAATGTGGCGCCTCTCGTGCGCGGCGATAACGTGAAGCCCGGTGGCCAGGCTGAACCGAATGCCGCGTACCAATGGATTCGGAAATCGGATCCCCGCAAGGTCCAGGTCGGCGTTCGTACTGAGGTAGTCCCGTATTTCGTCCTGCGACGTCAGGAAGCGGGCGAAAGCACCACCCAGCGAAGGCGACCTGCCCGGCTCGATGTTCCGCGTCGCCTTCATCTTCGAGAATGCCCTGACTGGTGGCTCCATCATGGTCACAAACCATTGGCCCACCAATCCGGGAACCGCCGGGCGTCGCCTCAATCGGCCTGCCCCGCGCCCACGCATCGCCGGTTCTTTCATCGCGCCCAGGTAGACCTGGTTCGTTATAGCCAGGTGATCGAGGCATTGCGCCACGCTCCACGAACCGGCTTCGGCGTGCCAACAGCCTCGCTCTTCGGCAAGGTCTTCCACCAGCAACCGTGCGTCGCGATCCGCTGCGTCGAGTTGCTCGCGCAGATTTCCGATGTCCGGCAACGATTCTTTCATCTCCATACTCTAGGGTATGGTAAACGCCGCTGTCAATACTCCTGAGTATGGGAAAATGTCCACTATGGTCCGCAAGGGTACCGGTGCCAGGCGGCTCGACGAGCCTACTCTTACTTCGTCCGACTGGGTCGAAGGCGCGCTTCAACTCATCTCGGAGGCCGGTCTCCGCGCACTTACGGTAGCGGCGCTCGCCGCTCGTCTCGGCGTCACCAAGGGCAGCTTCTACTGGCACTTCAAGGGCCGGTCACAGCTCTTAGCCGGTGCGCTCAGCCGTTGGGAGCATCGCGCCACAACCGAGGCCATTGCAGGACTCTCGGCGGTCACCGACTCTCGTCAGCGGCTCATTCTCATGCTGGACGCTGCCACCCAGCCACCAAGGTCCCGCTCCTTGTATGCAGCGCTCGCCGAGGCTGCAGACGATCCCATGGTCAGGCGCGTGCTGAAACGCGTGGCTTCATCGCGAATTGAGTTCCTCGAAACCTGTTACCGCGAGCTCGGGCTCCCCGTACCCCAGGCTAAAGCGAAGGCTGTGCTCGCCTACGCGGCATACCGGGGGCTTCTGCAGTTGGCGCACGAGGCACCGGCCGTCCTGCCGGAGGACTGGCCCTCCTATGCCGAGGCAGTCCTCCAGGCTCTGGACCCGGGGCCCCGCGTGAAAACATAGCATCAACCGCTCGGCTGATTTCGGAGTCGAAGTCATTCGCCCCGGCGAAGCTCTGAGGAGGATTAAGAAATGACGACGCGAGTTTCTACATTTCCCCTGCGTCTGCCGGTTTCGATGAAGGCGGCTCTGGAAGAGATCAGCAAGCGTGACGGCACAAGCCTGAACCAATTCCTGGTGATCGCCGCGGCGGAGAAGATCGCGGCGATGGAGACGGAGCGCTTTTTCGCGGAGAGAAAGGGCCGTGCCGATCGCAAGGCGTTTCGGCGCATTCTGAATCGCAAGAGCGGCGAACCGCCCAGACCCGAAGACACGATCGAGTGAGAAGTCGGCATTCTGGGCGGTTGACCGGCAATCCGGAAATAACCATAGTGGGAGCCGGGAATCGAGTCGGCGCGCAGGTGGATGATCGGGTCGCAGCTGGAGCCGTGTCATCAACCGAAACTTCCCAATTGCCGACATCCAGACAGGCTGCGCGTCCCTTGAACCGGATTTCGGCTTGGCTGAGGAGCTACGGGTGTTCCGCCCCCATCTCGGGAAGGCGGAACTCCCGTCTTTATTTGTGGCAAGCAATCAGCTACTTGGTGGACAGGATGGCATCCTGTACTACAAAGACATCGACGTCCCCCTGATGGCGGAGCTTCTCGTATTGCTCAAACGTGGTGCCCAGCTCCATATCGGGATGGACCTTCTGCCACAGTGCGTAGAATTTCTGAAAGTCCGTGTTGAAGATCGAATCCCAGGCAGGATATACATCCACGGTTACAGCATTGAATTTCACATCCGTGCCCCCGGGGAAGACCAGCGTATTCAGCGACCAGCCAGATCGCGTGCCCTCCTTCGCCATGGCCTCGGCGATCGGCATCCAGGCCTTTTTCTCCCAGGCGACGTAGTCCTCTATGTTCGCGGCCTTCATGTAATTCACGACGAAGTAATCGCCCTTTTTGAAAGTTCCGACAAAAACACGGTTTTGGAACATGTTGTTTGAGATCAGGGCGGTGAGGGAGGTGCGGCGATCGACGTATTGCTGCGCGGTCATCGCGATCCCGGCTTTCTTCAGGGCGGCATCGAGTTCGCCCAGATCCATGGGTTGCGGCGGAATCCCGGGATACATGGATACGACCACATAGTCGCACTCGGCCGATGCTCCTGAGGGTATGACGGAACGCAGGAGAATCCACGTGGACATTGCACCGCCATCGACGCGCGATTGTGCCAGCTTGCGGACGTCGCCAGCAGCCCATTTGCGAAATTCTGTGTTGTTTTCGGGTTTGACCTTGATGCAGGCCACGCTGTGATAGCCGGTTGGTGGCTGCTGGGCGGACAGCGTGGCAGAGAGCGCCGCCGCGAGGGCGACACACACGAAAAGATGGGGAATTCTCACGAGAACCTCCTGTGGCATGGGCTCTCCGGGTGGTTGAACAGGTATCCAGCGGTCCCATTCTCCGGGGCGCGGTTAGGGTAAAGGGGAAAGAGGAAAGTTGGAGGGACGATACTCTACCCCCCCCTCATCTGCAAGAAAAGATTCATCTCGGAGATGATGGGGGCCAGACGGCGATCCAACGAGTGCTGGAGCATTTGCGATGACCAATGGCGCACACGACCGCAGTTGTGATGGTTAACCGGCTAATCCGGAAATAACGATAGTCGGACCCGGGAATCGAGTTGAAATGTCCGTATTGCCACCACCTGCCCGCACTCGGGCCGGTTCAATGGCTCCTGTCGCGTCAAGTTACGTCATGGCCTGGAATGGACTGCTATCGAGACGGGGACCGTGAGACGATGCCCCACCATGACATTTGCACGCATTCCACGCCGCGGCGAGAGAGTCCGCGTCAACGACCATGAGGGTACATTCATCGTGGTTCGAGTTGATAAGGTAGCCAGTGTTGGCAAACTCGAATTGTGGGAGAGCCCCAAATACGTCTTATGGGATGTCCCTTTCGGTGCGATCCATCTGGTCCGCGAGCCAGAAAGCGAAGCCGCTTAGGTCTCATCCGTTCCGCTCAGACCCTTCGCCAAACGAGGGGCAGACGCGGAGGCGATCGAGCCGGTGCTGCGTTGTTTCCCAATTCCCGCTGCCCCATGACCTTCGTACCGTCTCCCCCTCCGATTCTCCTTGTATTGCCCCCTCCCCTCTCGCTAACCTAAGAACAATCGGAGTAGTGTGCGAAGAGCCCGCCATCACGCGGGCTTTTCCTGTTGAGGTCCGGGCTTTGAAAACCCGGCATCCCGCGCTTGCGGTCACTTCTGTTATCCAGGCGACCGCTTGTATTACATTCACGGCCGTCTTTGTAATACACACGGCCGCTTCTGATACACAAGCGGCCGTTTCGAAGTATTCGCTTTTGAGGAACTTAGCTTGTTGTCAAACTTTTCAATAAACGATAAGCTACATAGGATCATATACATGCAGAAAACGACGACAGGAAACACTGATTTTCTCTCGGCCCGATAGAAGTGCGGCGCTGCACCGGAAACGGTGCAGCGCCGATGCCAGGGCCTACATGTTCCCCGCCTGCGTCGCCTTGATGAACTGCGCGACGTTGTCGTGCAGTTGTTTGAGGCACTCGTCCTTCACATAGACCATGTGTCCGGACTCGTACCAGGCGTACTGGATGTTGTCGGCCAGCTTGCTCGAGATGGGCAGGTGCTTGTCTTCATACTGGGCCGCGTAGAACGGTGTGGCCAGGTCGTAGTAGCCGCCGTTGACGAGGACCTTGAGCTTTGGATTGGTCTTCATCGCGGTGGCCAGGTCGTTGCTGACGTTCATCAGCGGAAAGCCCTGGCGCTTGAAGTCCCACTGGAAGCCGCCGCCAAAATCCGCTTCGGGCAGATAGGTCTGGCCTTCGCCGTACTTCAGGGTCTGGCGGACGTACTGGTTGAACAGCGCGACATAAGCCGACGAGATGGCCGAGCTTTGCGGATCGTAGTCGGCGGTTTCGCTGAGTGGGTCGATCGAGGGCCCGGTGAAACGGGCGTCCAGACGGCCAGTGGTGTCGCCGGTATCGTCCTGGAGGTTCTTTTCGAATTGGCCGCCGGAGATGCGCAGGTCACCTCTCATGAGGTAGTCGACAGGGAGGCCGGTGTAGTCGTGAAGCTTCTGCGCAATGGCCTGCTTGTCCGTCTGGCTGAGGTCGGTCCCTTTGGCGAGGGCCTGCGTGTAAGGACCCATGGCGAAGTCCTCGACCTCCTTCAGAAAGGCCTGGAAGTCAGGATGATCCTGGGGCAATTTGTGGTGGTAGCGAGCAGTAGCGGCGTAGGTGGGCAGAGCCAGCTCATAGGTGAGATCGATGCCGGGGTTCTGGTGGGCGCCGTCAATGTCGGTGCTGAAGTTGAAGATCTGCGAGAGCAGGATGACGCCGTTGAGGTCGATGGTCTCCTCGTTCTCGAGGATGTTGGAGAGGACGGCGGAGCGGGTGGTGCCGTAGCTTTCGCCAAAGATGTACTTGGGCGAGTTCCAGCGGTTGTATTTGGAGAGGAAGCGCTTGATGAAGCGCCCGAAGGCATGGCCGTCTTCGTCGATGCCCCAGAAGGCCTTGCCGGAATCCTTGCCGGTCAAGCGGCCGAAGCCGGTGCCGGGCATGTCGATGAAGACGAGGTCGCTGACGTCGAGGAGGGAGTAGGCGTTATCCGCGAGTTTGTAGGGTGCGCCGGGCAGGTGAGTATCCATCTCGGTGACGACGTGCTTGGGGCCGAAGGAGCCCATGTGCAGCCAGACGGTGGAGCTGCCCGGACCACCGTTGTAGATGAACGTGATGGGTCGCTGGTCGGCGTTGGCATCGCGCTTGAAATAGGCGACGTAGAACATGCGCGCGAGCGCCGGCGCCTGGCTCGCCTCCTTGGCGGCGGCGAAGGCGGCAGCGAGATCGGTGTCGGGGAGCGGCTTGCCGTCAGGACCGAGCTGGGAGTCCTCACCATTGCTGGCGCCGACCGTGATCGTTCCTGCGACGGCGTTGTAGAGGACGTGCTGGCCGCCGGCATCGAGAGTGCCCTGGGTCGTGACTTCCTGGGTGGGTTTCTCGGTGGGTTTTTCTGCAGACTTGTCGGCGGGCTTTTCGTCGGACTTGTTATCCGGGCCGGCGGCGAACGCAAAGGCGGGCGAAACCGCGAGAACAGCGGCAACGAGCATCGCCCACGTGCGAAGTGACTTCAGCATTCATTGGCTCCTGGGAATACGAGGATGAGAACAGTGTCTGGGAAACGGCGATTATAGTGTGCTGCGGCCAAAAGCGGGAAGGGATGTGACCGGTGGGTGCGTTCAGGAGACGGCTGCGTCGGGACCTCGTGAAGCGACCAGCCTGTCGTCAGTTGAGGTCGAGTTCCCAGGTCTGCCCGACCAGATCTTTGCCGAAGCTGTGATGCGGCTCTTCGCGGACCAGGCGGAAGCCAGCCTGCTGGTAGAGATGGTGAGCAGCGGTGAGAATGCTTTGCGTCCAGAGCGTGATGCGCTGGTAGCCGGCTTCGCGGGCGAAGCGAACGCACTCGGCGACCAGCGTCTGACCGAGGCCGAGTCCGCGCGCGCGAGGATCGACGTAGAGGAGGCGAAGTTTTGCGGTGCCGGGCTGCTCGGGATGGCGGACGAGGAAGATGTGGCCGACGTGTTGGGCGACATCGGTGGCGGTCGGGATTTCGGCAATCCAGCAGCGTTCCTTTTGCGGATCGAAGTTGTCGATGAAGTCGGCAACGATGCGCGCGACCAGCGCTTCGAAGGTCGCGTCCCAGCCGAACTGATCCACGTAGCCCTTGCCTTCGAGCGCGACGATCATGCCCATGTCGCCGGGACGATGCGGGCGAAGGGTGAAAGCCGGGGGCGCGGGATCGGTGGCGGAGGACGGCGTCCTCGATGGCGCCCATGGCTCCAATGAAACGCGCGCGGGCAGAGGCGGGCATGCGGGTGAGGAGGTCGCGAGCCTGCTTCTCAGAGCGCTGATTGAGCATGCGAAAGACGGCGCGACCCTTTGGCGTAAGGACCAGATCGGAGGCGCGGCTGTCGGCCTTCGAGGTCGTGCGCTTCACGAGTCCGGCTTTTTCATGTTTGGTGAGGATGCGGCTGAGATAGCCGGCGTCCATGCCCAATGCTTCAGCGACGTCTTTGGCGCGGGGTTTGTCACGGGTGGCCAGTTCGTAGAGAACGCGTCCTTCAGCGAGGCTATACGGGGTTCGCAGAAAACGGTCGGTGACGGTGCCGATGAATCGGGTATAGAGGCGATTGAACTGGCGGAACGCGGCGGCATCGGCGCGAAGGGCTGGGTCGGGCATGAGAAAAGCATGGGCCGATTTAGTTGACGATGTCAAGTATCTACGAAGCGTGCAGGCTGTGCGGTCGGACGGGTGCCGCAGACGCGGTCTCCGTTAACGACAAATCTGCATCGCAGCGCTATGATGCCCCGTCAGAATCTTTGAGGAGGAAAAAGCATGAGCGGGGCAAAGCTGCTGATGATTGTGGGCGACTACGCCGAGGACTACGAGACGATGGTGCCTTTTCAGGCTCTGCAGATGGTGGGGCATACGGTGCACGCGGTTTGTCCGGGAAAGAAGGCGGGGCAGCAGGTGCGCACGGCGATTCATGACTTCGAGGGCGATCAGACCTACTCGGAGAAGCGCGGTCACAATTTCACGCTGAACGCGACGTTCGCCGATGTGCACGCCGAGGAATACGACGGGCTGGTGCTGCCAGGTGGCCGGGCGCCGGAGTATCTGCGGCTGGATGAACGGGTGCTGTGCATGGTTCGGCATTTCAGCGAGGAGCACAAGCCGACTGCGGCGATTTGCCACGCCGCCCAGATTCTGGCGGCGGCGGGAGTGCTGCAGGGCAGGAAGGTGAGCTGCTATCCGGCCTGCGCGCCGGAGGTGCAACTGGCCGGGGGGACCTACATGCCGGTGGAGATGACGGCGGCGGTGGTGGATCGCGCCCTGGTGACGGCACCGGCGTGGCCGGCGCATCCGGCGTGGCTGGCGAAGTTCCTGACGGTGCTCGAGGAGCATATGGCGCACAAGGTGGAACCGGCAGTCACGGCGCGGTAAACGGTATCAAACCGGGGCCGAACGGGTTCGGTACCAGTTCGGCTCAATATTCGGGAAATATTCAATCAGGAGTATTGACTGCGGGGTAATCCGGGGCTACTCTGACCGCAACTTCGACTCATTTGTTGCCGACTGCCAATCCGGTTCGCCTGCTCCGCCTGAAGCATCCAATCAGTGTGGAGAGACAGCGGTTGCAGACTTCGGCAAACCACCCCAAAACCCAACTTCAGCCGCATGACGTCACCATCGCCACGTTCGGAGGTCTTTCCCTCGCCTGATGAGAAAACATCTCGAGATCACTCCCAATCTTGAGCCCCTGTTCGGGACCCGCGACGAAAATCTGAGACTGATGGAGGATGCTCTCCATGCACGCATCGATCTGGTATCCGATGCGGTGATGGTGGAGGGGTCTGAGGAGTCAATTGCGCGCGTGCAGCGGATTTTCCAGGATTACGAGGCGCTTCGACGCCAGGGAATTCTGCTGCAGAATGGCGAACTGAACGGGATGCTGCGCCTGGTGACGGCGGATCCGACTGTGTCTCTGCGCAGCCTGGGCGAAAGCGGGAAGCAGAGGTCGGCCGGCATCAAGCGGATGGTGCAGCCGCGCTCGATCAATCAGAGGCTGTACGTCGAGGCCATCGAGCAGGAGGATATGGTCTTCGGCATCGGGCCTGCCGGGACGGGGAAGACGTATCTGGCGGTGGCGATGGCTGCGGCGGCGCTGCTGGCAAAGAAGATCAGCCGCATCGTGCTGGTGCGTCCGGCGGTCGAAGCCGGGGAGCGGCTCGGGTTTCTCCCGGGAACGCTGCAGGAGAAGGTGGATCCGTACCTGCGGCCACTGTATGACGCGCTCTACGACCTGCTGGAGCCGGAGCGGGTGGACAAGATGCTGGAGCGGAACGTGATCGAGGTAGCCCCGCTGGCGTTTATGCGCGGCCGCACGCTGAACGACGCGTTCATCATCATGGACGAGGCGCAGAACACGACCAGCGAGCAGATGAAGATGTTCCTGACGCGTATGGGCAACAACGCCAAGGCGGTGATTACAGGGGACATCACGCAGATCGACCTGCCGAACCCGCGAAAGTCCGGGCTGGTGGAGGCGATGAATATCCTCGATGGAGTGGACGGAATCCGGTTCATCCGCTTCGAGGACGGGGACGTGGTGCGCCACCACCTGGTGCAGCGCATCATCCGTGCGTACGAAGGCTTTGGGCGCCAGCAGCAGGAGCTGCCGCTGGCGATCGACGGCGAGGACGAGGTCCGGTTTTCGCAGCCCCAATAGGGCCGGGGGCGACCAGGACGGATTAGGGGTTACCATCATGGAGGGAGGGTGAAACGACCCTCCCTCCGTTGTTTTGTGCGCCAGCCGCTCCAGGGCAGGGTCGCACTGGACCATGATTCTGATCGAGCCCACGATACAAGCCAGATTCGGCCGCTTGCTGCGGCAGCGGGCCCTGAGCGCGTTTCTGAAGGACGCTGCGGGCGCCGTCGGGCTGGAGGGTGGGGTGTGTCGGTTCTGCTGACTGGCGACGAGGCGATCCGGAAGCTGAACCGGGATTTTCGGCGGAAGGACAAGGCGACCGATGTGCTGTCGTTCCCGGCGGCTGAGCCCCTGAACGGCCACCAGCGGCATGGCCGGGGATCTGGCGGTCTCGGTGGAAACGGCGGCGCGGCAGGCGGAGGAGTTCGGGCATCCGCTGGCGACGGAGCTGCAGATCCTGGTGCTGCACGGGCTGCTGCACCTGGGCGGCTACGATCACGAGACCGATGAGGGACAGATGGCACGCAGGGAGGCGGCTCTGCGGCGGCGCTTGGGTCTGCGCGCGGGCCTGATTGAGCGGGCTGGTCAAGGCGTCCGGCCAGGAAGCGGCGCTCGGCGCGGCGACGGAGGCGGCCATGAGCATCACCGCTGGCTCTGCTCATCGTTCTGCTGCTGACGGTGCTGACGCTGTCGTCGTATGTCGATCGGCTCTACGCGGAGATGGGGAAGTTCCTGTCGCGGGATTTCCAGGAAAACATCGACATCTGGGAGCAGCGAGTTGAGCCTCGGCTGGGAATGAATCGGGACCGGATCGCGTTATCGGCGGCGATCCTGATGCATCTTTCGCTGGCGTTTCTGACCCTGGTGTTCGGGATGCTGCTCTTTGAACGCGCGCGGGCCGGCGACCGGGCCACGGTGCCGGAGATCGCGCAGGTGGTGCTGGGCATCGTGCTGGTGATCATTGTGTTCAACCGGCTGCTGCCCTATGCCTTCTTTGCGCGCACGCAGGGAGCGTGGATTGCGCGCTGGCGGTGGTTCCTGCTGCTGCTGCTTTGGCTGGTGCTGCCGATCACGCTGTTTGTGCAGTTTCTGCTGTCGATTGCAGCGCTGGCGGAGGAGTCGCCCAGCGCGAACGGAGATACCACCGCGGCGGAAGCGGTCGAAGCGCTGATTGAGGCGGGAGAAGAAGAAGGCATCCTTGAAGAGAGCGATCGCGAGCTGGTGCGGTCGGCGGTGGAGTTTGGCGACAAGGTGGTGCGGGAAGTGATGACACCGCGGCCGGCGATGTTCGCGGTTCCGGGGACGATTACGCTGGAGCAGTTTCTGGAGCTGATCCGTGCACAGCCGTTCTCGCGGGTGCCGGTGTACAGGGAGACGCTCGACAATGTGACGGGCATCGCCTTCACGCATGATTTGCTGCAGATTTCCGATGCCGAAGCGCGATCGAAGACGGTGGCATCGATCCAGCGGCCGGCGGCGTTTGTGCCGGAGACGAAGAAGGTGAACGAGCTGCTGCGGGAGATGCAGCGCGAGAAGCAGCACATGCGGATCGTCATCGACGAGTACGGTGGAGTGGCCGGGCTGGTGACGATTGAGGATCTGCTGGAAGAGCTGGTGGGGGCGATTCGGGACGAGCACGACGATGAGGACAATGCGTCGGTAGTGCGGGAGCCAGGCGGGACATGGGTGGTGCCCGGAAACCTGGAGATTGCCCGGGTCGAGGAGATTCTGGGCGGGGTGGAGCTTCCGGAAGACGTGGAGGCCACCAGTGTCGGCGGGCTGGTGAGCGAGACAGCAGGACGAATTCCGCAGTCGGGAGAGGTTGTTGAGGGTTACGGGCTGCGCTTCGAGATTCTGGCCTCGACCGACCGCAAGGTGAATCGGCTGCGGGTTTCCAGGCTGGCGGCGGCCAGTTAAGCTGAATCAAGCAGACAGGAAGATGCGGTTATGAAGATGCGGTCGGGGTTTGTTTCCATCATCGGGCGGCCGAATGCGGGCAAGTCCACGCTGTTGAATGCGCTGATTGGCGAAAAGGTCGCCATCGTAACGGCAAAGCCGCAGACCACGCGCACCAGAATACGCGGCATGGTTGAGGTGCCCGAGCGGAAGGGCAAACATCCGAAAACCCAGGTTGTATTCGTCGATACGCCGGGGATCCATCGGCCGGCGTCACAACTGGATCGCAGCATGATGCAGGAGATCCAGGAGGCGCTGATGACGCGCGACCTGGTGCTGCTGGTGGTGGATGCGGTGCGCAAACAGCCTCATCGGGTCGAGGACGGGATTCTGAAGCTCGATCGCGCCAGCGAAGAGGCGCTGGCGTTTGAGATGCTGCGCGGCGTGGATTGCCCGGTTTTTCTGGTGATCACCAAGGTCGATCTGGTCCCGAAGGAGGCGCTGCTGCCGCTGATCGAGGGACTCAGCGGGCTGCACAAGTTTGCAGAGGTGATCCCTGTCTCCGCGAAGAAGGGAGACGGGCTGAAGGTTCTGCTGCACAAGATCGCCGAATATCTGCCGGAGGGAGAGCGCTGGTTTCCGAAGGAGCAGTTCACCGATCAGCCCGAGCGTTTCCTGGCGGCGGAGCTGATCCGGGAACGGATTCTGATGGAGACCGGCGAGGAGGTGCCCTACGCGTCGGCGGTGATCGTGGAGCGGTTTGAGGAACCTGCGCCCCAGCCACAAAAGAAACGCCGCCTGGACGGCCAGTCCCCGGTGACGCGGATCTCAGCGGCGATCTACTGCGAGCGCGATGGACAGAAGGCGATCCTGATCGGCAAGGGCGGCAGCAAATTGAAGGCAATTGGCGCAGGAGCGCGTCACGAGATTGAGGCCCTGCTGGGTACACGGGTATACCTTGAGCTGCACGTCCTGGTGCGGGAGCACTGGCGCGACTCGCCGGTTTTTATTCAGTCTCTGGACTGGCGTAAGCAGCTGGAGGAACTGGTGGAGCGGGAGGAGAACAGCCAGTAGCCAGTAGCCAATAGCCAATAGCCAATAGCCAATAGCCAATAGCCAATAGCCAATAGCCAATAGCCAATAGTTGGACGCGCGGTTGCGTGGCCCTACAAGATTGCTTCCCTCTTCATCCTCTTTCGCATGGCTTCCACCTGTTCGTGGAGTCCGAGAGCCGCGGATTTGCGATCAGAGTAAGTCCCGCGATCCGGGAAAAACTCGACTTCGGCGGATATCGCACTGCGGCCAAAGGTCCGCAGCAGGTGGGGTAAGAAGGGATCGTCACCAAACCAGCAAAGATCGCGTTCTTCGACGCCGCGCGCGCGATAGCCGATGGCGGCGGCGGAAATCTCCTGGCCGAGCTGAATGGCCGGCTCCAGCAGGGTTGGATGAAAGCGCAGGACCTCGGCGCCGTCGGTGCTGGTGCCTTCGGGAAACAGGAGGATCGGCACCCCGGCCCTGAGGACGGAGACCATTTGCGCAGCGGCTTTCTCGGCGCTGGTACGACTTTGACGATCCAGGAAAATGGTTCCTCCGGCACGCGCAAAGAAACCGAAGATCGGCCAGCGGCGAACGTCCTGCCTGGACACAAAGACGCAGGGAGTTGTGGCCGCATAGACCAGAATGTCGAGATAGCTGAGGTGGTTGGAGCAGATGAGTCCCTGAGCAGGGCGCTGGCCGCGGTATTCCAGCCCCAGTCTCAGACGCCGAAGGATGAGCCCGCAGGCGGCGTGGAGCCACTGCGCTCGTTGCCAGAGTTCGAGGTTCGACCGATGCCGGAAGCGCAGGACCAGGAAGCGCGCGGCGATCTCGATCAGGCTGGCCAGCAAGGTCAGTAAGCGCAGACCGGCCCTGAGGGTGTTGGCGAGGATGCGGAGTCCGGCATGAAGCGGTTTCTGGCGGCCGGCGAGAGCTGGGCCAGATCGAGAAGGGTCAGAAAGTCGATCGTTCCGAATTCGCGATCCCATGCCGGCGCGCCGCAGATTCTGGCTCCCACTGCAATATACGTCTTCAGGAGTTTGGGAACCTTCACCTCATCTGAAAGATCTGCCGCTGTTGGCGGCAGTTCATAAGCGGCGGGTGGGCCGTGGTACGCAGCACCTCGGGCGCCAGGAAAGGCTCCAGCTGCCGATACACCGACCAGCCTTCCCCGGGGTCGCGAGAGTTCAGGGAGGAGCAGCCAATCAGGTAGCGGAGACAATAAAATCGCGCATATTGGGCAATCCCGCGCCAGAGCAAGGTCAGAACCTCGCTGCTGCGATGCTCCCGATCAATTGAAGCTCGACCTAGTTCGAGGACTTGGCCACGAATGGCTTCATAGGGTGAGAAGTCGAATTCCTGTTCACTGTAGTAACCGAATTTCCCAGCGGCGACATTACCGGATTGCATCCTGTAGGTACCCACAACCGCGCCCCGGGAGCGATCCTCGACGATGAGGTGATCGCAGAATAAGTCGAATTGGTCCTGATCCATTCCGGTCTGGTAGGAAGATTCGAGTCCTTCGCCTAGCTCGATATTGAAGACTTTGAAGCGCAGGCGGCAGGCTGCTTCGCGTTCGGCCATGGTTTCGGCGAGTCGAATTTCGTACTTTCCCAGTTCCAGCGAAATTTGCGGGGTTTGGGGTGCAAATATTTCTGTCCGAGGAATCCGCCCCCCGGGCTGAATCTCGACAGGAGCACTGACGCCGGGTCCACGCCGGCGCTGCTACAACAAATTTGAAGGTGTGCACGTCCTTATCGTGTGCGCGAATCGCGAACACGAGCTTACAAGAGAGAGAAAAGAGTGCAAATTATAAGTTAATGTACCGTTTCGGTACAACCGAGTAGGGTGCCTGCGATGACTCACCGGGGTGGAGCAGTTTTTTTTGTAACAAACCTCTCAATTTGTTATGGTAGGCGGTGTTGCATCCGTTCCCTGGATAACTTGGCCTTTACACACGAGAGAAAAAAAGAATGACACGCGAAGAACTAGTTGCCGCAGTCGATGAAGAAATCAGCCGCCTCGAGAAGGTTCGTGCCTTGCTCGTCAGCACGGGAGGCTCCCGCATCTCCTCGTCTTCCTTTGGAAATAAACCGCGCAAGAAGCGCGTTCTTAGCGCAGAAGCTCGGGGCCGCATTGCGGCCGCGCAGAAACGCCGCTGGGCGAAGCAAAAGGCGGCTCAGAACGCAAAGAAGTAGCACCCGATTTCACGCAGGTTCGTGATTACAGGCTTGTTCCCCGGCGGTGGGATTCACTTCCCCTCGGCCTTGGGGAACTATCGCCGATGTCTGCCTGCGCCCGGACCAGCGGGTAAGACCAGGCCAATTTGGTATCGTCGCAATTCGCGTAAGCGAGGGCGAAAAGCCCTCGTGTTCCCCGGCGACAGGCCGATGATGGTTTAGAATGCGTTTCGGCGTTCTGAAGGTGACACGAAGCCCTCTCAGAAACTCAGCTCCAGATGCCGGATTCGTCCAAAGGTCCTGCGTCGGCCACAGCCGCCGCGCAGCGACCGGGACAGCGATGAAACCTGCGATCGATCCCGCTTTCGCATTTCACATGGGCTTCACGGGCAGCCTGCCCAGCTCGGTGGCCGTGTTCTACCCCGAGAGCCTGCTGGGCTGGATTTTGCTCTTTTTCCTGGTCGTGGTTCTGACGGGTGCCTGTGCGCTTGCATGGCGATTTGCGAAGAGCCGCATGCACGGACTCGGCGAAAATTTTGGCGGCGAGCTGGAACTGCTGCGTGCGGTGATGGCGAGCGTGCCGGACCTGATTTACGCCAAGGACCTCGAGAGCCGTTTCCTTTTCGCAAATCAGGGCACGGCGGACGTGATGGGAGCCGCTTCGGGCAAAGAGCTTCGCGGAAAGTCCGACTTCGACTACTACCCGGCCGAGCTGGCCGCAGGCTTTTATCAGGACGAGCAGAAAGTCATCCAGACGGGTGTTCCGCTCGTCAGTCAGGACGAACATATCCGGGAGGCGGACGGACGGATTCGCTGGCTGCTGACCACCAAGGTGCCCTTCCGCGACGCTCAGGGTAAAACGATCGGGATCATCGGCATCGGACGCAACATTACGGCGCTGAAGGAGACCGAGGCAGAGCTGAAGAAGGCGCGGGAGAACCTTCATTTCAAAGCGACACACGACTCGCTGACCTCGTTGCTCAATCGAGAAGCCATTCTCGACATGCTCGGACGGGAGCTGGCGCGCGGGGCACGCGAACATGCCGCGACTGCAGTGCTGCTGGCTGACCTTGACCACTTCAAGAGCGTCAACGACCGGTTTGGGCATCCGATCGGCGATGAGGTCCTGCGCGAGACGGCGCGGAGATTTCTGCGTGCTGTGCGCGGCTACGATCTGGTTGGCCGGCTGGGGGGAGAGGAGTTCCTGGTCATTCTGGGCGGCTGCGGAGCCCAGGAGGCGCTGGCGCGCGCCGATCAGCTCCGCCTGAGCATCGAGGAGTCGCCCATGCCGACCGCCTGCGGCCCGCTGCCCCTCACGATCAGCATTGGCGTGCTGCCGGCCCGCGAATGGGGCTACCCGCGGCGAGAGGACGTGCTGCGCGAAGTGGATGTAGCGTTGTACGCGGCCAAAGCGGACGGGCGGAACCGCTGCAGCCTGGCAATGCCGCCCGATGAACTCCTGCTTTGAGTCCGGACTGCGGATAACCCCGCGCCACGCCGCCCGCTACTTCCTCAGGTAGGCGTCTGTGCCGGCGATCCAGTCGGCGCGGGGCGGCGCGAAGACGTCGAGGTCGACCGTGTCCTCGAGGGCTTCCGCCTGGTGGGGCATGTTCGAGGGGATCACCATCACCTGTCCCGCGCTGACCGTGATTACCCGGTTGTCACCCATGATGAATCTCAGCGCGCCTTCCACGACGTAGGTGATCTGCTCGTTCTCATGGCTGTGGCGGGGAACGATGGCGCCTTTGCGCAGAATAATGCGCGCCAGCATCGTGCGCTCGCCGTGAACAAACTGGCGATCGATGAGGGGGTTCAGGCGCTCGAGCGGGATGTTGTCAAAACTTGTGTATTGCAGATCGCTGGTATCGGGCAAGCCGGTTTCTCCGTATTGTGAGATTCAAACCTCGGGATTTTTACTCGACTATCATAGGGCGCATGGACACGGGACTGAAAGGCAGAGTCGCGATTGTTGCCGGATCCAGCGCGGGCATTGGCAGGGCAACAGCACTGGCGTTTGCGGCCGAGGGCGCACATCTGGCGCTGTGCGCGCGCCGCCAGACGGAACTGGATCAGGTCGCGGGCGAAGCACGGAGCCGCTTTGGCGTGGAGACGCTCACCCAGGCGTTCGATGTTGGCGATCCGGCCGCGGTGCAGGCGTTCGTTCAGGCGACGCACGCGAAATTCGGGCGGGTCGACGTTTGCGTTCCGAATGCAGGCGGGCCTCCGGCCAAGCCGTTCCTCGATACGACTCTGGAGGACTGGGAACGAACCTGGTACCTGAACCTGCGCAGCGCCATCGTGTTTGCACAGGCCGTACTGCCGCACATGCAGCAGCAGCACTGGGGCCGCGTTGTGACGCTGACGTCGTACACGGTGAAGCAGCCGGTCCCGGAGCTGGTGCTCTCGAACACGATTCGTGCGGGCATGATGGGGCTGGTGCGCTCTCTGGCTGGGCAGTTCGGCAAGGACGGCATCACGATCAACAATGTTGGTCCCGGTTTCACGTCCACTGATCGCTCAAAGAGCCTGCTGGAGACGCGAGCGAAGAGCCGCAACGTTTCCTTTGAGCAGGTGAAAAGCGATCTGGAGCGCGAGATTCCGATCGGCCGAATGGCGAAGCCGGAGGAGGTAGCGGAGACCATCGTCTGGCTGGCTTCGGAGGCAGCCGCGAGCATCACCGGGCAGACGATTCTGGTGGATGGAGGGAGTTACAAGGGCCTATAGCGGGCCTTCGGTACGATGGCATTCGACGTGGAGATTGTCGACTACCACTGAGGAGGGGGCGATGGCGAAGGTATTTGCAGTACATCCCGGAGAAATCCTTCACGAGGAGTTCATGAGACCCATGGGGCTCACCGCCTACCGCCTTGCTAAGGATCTCTCCGTCCCTCTTCCGCGCATTCAGGACGTCGTTCGAGGTAAGCGCGGCGTTACCGCGGATACGGCGATCCGCCTGGGAATCTATTTTGGCCTTCCGGCGCAGTTTTGGCTCAACCTGCAGAACGACTACGATCTGAGACTGGCCGCGCACAAAACCATCCACAGCCGGATAAGACCCCGGCAAGCCGCGTAACCGGTCGTCTACTGGTCTGTATCCGTCCTCTTGAACGGCGTCTGGATCCAGTGGCGTGCTTCGTTCAGGGCCCCGGCGGTATTGTCGTTCGTCTGGATGGCCTGGCGGTATTCCTGAATAGCGCGGTCCCGCTGCCCGGTAAGATCGAAGATCTTGCCGACGGCGATGTGGCTCCAGACCTCGGTCCACTTGGGTTCGTCGTCGCCGTTCAGCGAGTCGCGGTAGGCGTTGACGGCGGCCTGGTAGTTCCGCATGCTGAACAACAACTCGCCGATGCGATAACTGGCCAGTGAGCTTTGCGGGTTGGCTTTCAGCGCCTTCTGGTATTCGGCGAGCGCCCCGCCGCTGTCGCCCTGGGCCGCCAGCTGCTGACCGCGCAGGATGGCCACCCGGACTTCGAGGTCCGGGGTGTTCTTGAGCACCCAGTCCTGGGGATCGATGGTGACGCGGCGCGGGCGGCCGAAGGTGTCGATGACGTATTGCGAGTCGGTCCCCACCACGTCGATGCGCTTGTCAACGGTTTTGCCTTCGGTTTCGACGCGCAGGTTCACCGGCATATTGAAGAGGTCCATGTCCCCCTGGACCTCGCCGATGGTGCGGAAGCCTTTGTTATTGCCCAGGCGGTAGACGGCGTATTTATCGTTGAATTCAGGGGCACCGGTGCCGTCGAGCCATTCGGAGAAAAACGGAGTGAGCTGCTGCTGCGATTGCTCCTCGGCCAGGCGCTCGAACTCGCTGGTGCGGATGCCCTTGTCTTTGTATTGGGTGAGTGTCGCGCGCAGAATCTTCTCGAAGCTGTCGTCGCCCACTTCCCAGCGCAGCATATGGAAGATCATGGCGCCTTTATCGAGGGTCATGGACTGGAACTGCGGCGACCAGGCCGCCAGAGTGCCTGCACTGGAAAGAGGGATGGTGTCGTAAGCCAGGGCGCTGGCCGCGATATCCGGTAAGGCGGACTGCAGGGCGCCGTGACCAGCGTCGTCTTCGAGGTACATCAGCTCGCTGTAACGCGCCATACCGTTGACGATCCAGCCGTCGCTGAGCGTGGCCGGACTCACCCCGCTGCCCCACCACTGGTGGGCAATCGTGTTGGCGAGCAGACGAAAGTCGTTTTTGCCGCCAATGTGCGAACCGGCGACCGCGGCGATCTCGGGCGCCCAGGCGACGGGGACGGTGTCATCGGGCAGCTCGACAACGTTCAGCTGGTTCGATTCAGGAAAGCCGAATGTACTGGTGAAATAGGCGAACTCACGCAGCGCGGTGCCCGCGTAATCCGTGGCGGCGGCCTTGTGGGCGGCAGTAGTGTAGACGTGAATGTTGGGCGCGGCGCCGGAGACCGGGGCATCAAATTTGCCCGCGATGATGGTCCCTGGGAAGCCGGGCTTGTCCCACTTGAAGTCCCATTCCTCGGTCCCACCCGCTTCCTTCGGCTTGCCGGTGCTGCCACTGCCGATGACGCGATACCCCGCCGGGGCCTTCACATGAATCTCGGCCGTGAAGCGGTCCGTCATGTAGCCCGTCATCGGGAACCAGCGGCCGGCATAGAGCAGGTAGCTGATGGGGTCGCCAACGTAGGCCAGCTTGAGACCCTCGACGGGTCCACCGGCATCGGATTCCAGCTTGCCGGAATAGTGGAAGGTCCAGGTCATCGACTGCCCTTTCGCCAGGGGCGCAGAGGGAGTCACGACCAGAGTCGCACCGGGTCCGCGCTGGCCGTTCAGCGTCGCGCCGGTGGAGTCGGTGACTTTATCCACGAGCAGGGCTCCGTGCAGGTCAAAGATTGCCGTAGGCAAGTCGGCGAGGGGCGTGAAGGTCACCTGGGTGGTGGCATTCAGCGAGTGGTCTGATGGCTGAATCTCCAGGTTGATGTTGTAGGCGGTGATGTCCAGTGTGGGTCTGGGGGCAACGGTCTGTGCGGCGGACGGGAGGCCCGGCAGGAATGCGGCTGCAATCGCCCAACAACCAGCGGCAAGGCGCGGGAAGCGGTGGCGCTTCGGCGCGTGGGTCAAGGGGAAATCCTTCATTGAACCTGGCTCAGTCTTTCTTCCGGCGTGGATCGTGGTTTCAGCATCTCGCAGGTGATCTGGGCGACGCGGCCGGCGGCGCACTGCTCGCCGCGCAACATCTCGCCCACGCGCCGCAGGTTTGCCTGCATCCGGGCCCGCGGCTCCCCGTCATCCATCAGCAATCTGAGGTGTGAGACGACCTCAGTGGCCCTAAAGTCACCCTGAATCAGCTCGGGTACGATGCGTTTGCCTGCGATCAGGTTCACCATAGCAACGTGGGGTACATCGACGACCCGCTTCGCCACTGCGTAGCTAAGCGGTGAAATCCGGTATACCACGACGAACGGGTTGCCGATCAAGGCTGCCTCCACAGTGGCAGTACCGCTGGCGACGATGCTGGCCCTCGCCAGGTGCAGCACGGCCCGAGCGTCTTCGACCAGGGCGATCTTCGGCGGATTGGCTTCCGAAGCCAGCAGCTCGTTCAGGAACACCCGGATGTGATCGCGTTGGGCGCCTGTCAGGGTGGGCGCCAGAGGCAGCAGAAACTCGGCCTCCCCGCCGAGCATGGCGGCGGCTCGCACCATTTCCGGGAGGTTGAGCCGGATCTCCTTCCCGCGGCTTCCGGGAAGGAGGCCGACCCAGGTTTTGGCGGGATCGAGGCCGTTCTGGCGGGCGAATTCGTCTCGCGTGACGGTGGGCAGGGCGCGCTCGGCGAGAGGATGGCCAACGAACTCCGCATCGACGCCGTGGTCATGGTAGAAGCGCTCTTCGAAGGGAAAGATGGTCAGCATGCGATCCACGTTGCGCTGCACGGTGCGGATGCGGTACTTCTTCCAGGCCCAGAGCTGGGGACTGACGAAGTAGATCACCGGTACGCCAAAGCCCTTCAGGCGGCGGGCGAGCGAGAGGTTGACATCGGGAAAATCGATCAGGATGGCGATGTCGGGCCTTTCTGCCGCGATGGAGGCTCGCAGCCGCCGGTATTCACGGTAGATGTGCGGCAGGTGGCGCACCACCTCTGTGATGCCCATGACGGCCACATCCTCGGCGCGAACGATGGGGCGGAAACCCAGGGCCTCCATCCGTCGCCCGCCCAGCCCGAAGAACTGCGCTTCAGGGAGCAACTGCAGAATCGCGCCGATCACGAGGGTCCCGTAATATTCGCCGCTGGCTTCTCCGGCGGAAAGGAATATTTTAGGAGCGCTCAATCTAGTCCGTTCCCACGACCAGGGAGGGAGTAAGCCTGGCCGGCTGTTCGCCCAATTCCTGGTCCTTGTACTGAAGCTGGTAAAGCTTCCAGTAGATGCCACGGAGGGCAAGCAACTCCTGATGCGAGCCCATCTCGCGCAGCTGCCCGCGGTGCATGACGAGGATGACGTCGGCGCGCTGGACGGTCGAGAGCCGGTGCGCGATCACAACCGAGGTCCGTCCTTCGACCATCCGGCCCAGGGCTTCCCGGACCCGGAACTCCGTGTCGGTGTCCACGCTGGAGGTAGCTTCGTCCAGGATGAGGATGCCCGGCCGATGAGCCAGTGCCCGAGCAAAATTGATGAGCTGCTTCTGTCCGGTGGAGAGCCCCGCACCGCGCTCGCGGAGGGGCTCTTCATAGGCGCCGGGCAGCGAGCGGATGAAGTCGTCGACGTTGACCTGCTCGGCGGCCATGCGCATGTCCTCGTCGTCGATATCCTCGGTACCCAGGCGGATGTTATCGGCCACCGTGCCGCTGAACAGGAACGGGTCCTGGAGGACGACGCCGAAACGCTGGCGCAGGGCGGTCAGGCCCCGCTCCCGGACGTCAACGCCATCGATCAGCACCTGGCCGTGCTGCACATCGTAAAAGCGCATCATCAGGCTGGTAATGGTGGTCTTTCCTGCCCCGGTGTGCCCCACGATCGCTGCGGTCTGATTGGGTTCGACCGCGAAGGAAACGCCGCGCATCACCCAGTCAACATCGTTCATGGCCTGGAGCTCAGCGGTGTTCGCGGTGGCGATTTTCGCCTTCGTCGCGGGATCCAGCCTCTGGTAGGTAAACCAGACATCGCGAAACTCGATCCGCCCTGAGCCATCGCCCGCTTTTGGATTCGCGGGAGACACGATCTCGGGAGGCGTATCGAGCAACTTGAAGATCCGCTCGCTGGCGGCCATGGCTGCCTGCAGAATGTTGTACTTCTCGCTGAGGTCCTGGATGGGGCGGAAGAAGCGCTGCGCGTACTGCATGAAGCCCACCAGCGTTCCCAGCATGACCGTGCCGCGCAGGACGCCGCCGCCCCCTTCCCAGATGATGAGCGCGATGGCAACGGAGCTCAGCAGTTCTACCGCCGGGTAGTAGAGCGCGTAGCAGAGGATGTTGTCCTTGAACGCTTCCATGTGAATGCGGTTGATCGCCGAGAAGTCAGTGAAGGCGCGTTGCTGCCGGTTGAAAAGCTGCACCAGGGTCATCCCGGAGATGTATTCCTGCGTGTAGGCGTTGATGCGTGCGATGGCAGCGCGAATGCGGCGGTACGACTCGCGCACGTATTTGCGGAAGATGCGGGTGACCAGCAGGATCAGCGGGAGAACGGAGAAGGCAAGCAGCGCCAGCCACCACTGCATGCGCAGCATGACAAAGACAATGGCGGCCAGCACGAAGATGTCTTCGAAGATCGCGAAGACCCCCGAGGTGAACATCTCGTTGATCGCGTCCACGTCTGTGGTGAGGCGGGTGACGAGACGGCCAACGGGATTGCGGTCGAAGAAGCCGATATGCATGCTCTGCATGTGGCGAAAAATCTGGCTGCGCATATCGAACATGACCTTCTGGCCGGTCCACTGCATCAGCCAGGTCTGAAGAGCCTCGAGGCCGTAACTGAAAACCATGGCCGCCAGCCAGATCCCGGCGACTTCCGAAACTCCGGTCCATGCCCCTGCCGTTGTCCACGGGGGAAGCCAGTGCGCCAGAAACGGATGTGCCGCCGCGCCCGTGGCGGCATCGGCGGCCGCCAGCTGCGGAGTTCGATCGGACGCCGGCTTGAGGTAGAGGTCGACGGCCACCATGGTCAGGTAGGGTCCCAGCACGTCGGCAGCCGGCCTTGAGCAGGATCGCCACGATCGATGTAAAGCACGCCGCTTTGTAGGGGTAGAGATAGGTGATCAGTCGCCGCATCAGGCGGCTGTCGTACGCCTTGCCAACGACGTCGTCGTCTTGTTGCGTGGAGCTGGGCCTTACCGGTGGCTTCGCATGAGGGCCGGCGCCCTGGGGTGCGCTCTTTCGGGACTGGGGCTCGGAGCCGGGCATGGATTGCTCTCTTCATCTTACCGGGGAGGTCGATCTGCGGACGATATCCAGTGACCGGTTGCCCGGCCGTATCGCACGCGGGGAGTGGGGCGGCGGTCCCGGATGCCGGCAGGAAAATGCGAGAATCATTTGCACCATGAGCCAAATTCGCCTGTGCCGCGCCGACGAACATGACGCCGATCCTGGCCATCATCAACGCCGCCGCGGAGGCTTATCGCGACGCGATTCCGGCGGACCGCCTGCACGAGCCCTACATGCCGCAGCACGAACTGGAGAATGAGATTGCTGCGGGCGTGGAATTCTGGGGCTATGAGGCCGACGACCGCCTGGCGGGAGTCATGGGGATTCAAGCAGTGCAGGACGTCGACCTGATTCGCCACGCTTATGTGCTGCCGGGCAAGCAGGGGCGGGGTGTCGGCAGTGCGCTGCTCAGGCACCTGCGCAGCCGCAGCCAGCGCCAGATGCTGGTGGGAACCTGGGCTGCGGCCGTGTGGGCCATCCGCTTCTATCAGCGGCATGGGTTCGAACTGGTCACACCCGAGGTGAAAAACAAATTGCTGCGGAAATACTGGAGCATCCCGGAGCGCCAGGTGGAGACCTCCGTTGTGCTGGCCGATCCGCCCATCCGGGAAGGCTGAATGCGCGGGCGACCTGAGGCTCAGCCAGAGCATCCGTTCTTCCCTGCTTGACATCTTCCGCTCCAGCAAGCAAACTTCGCCTACGGGAAAAAGTCCCCCGAAAAGACCCGCGATTGACAGTGCGAGGAAGGCATTTGACAGGACAGCCGGAAAAGCGCGTGACCTATACTCTGGATTCCTCGCTGGACAGCGTGAATAAAGTCGAGCAGACCGCGGAGCATCTGGCCCGGAAAGCGGGTGTGGATGAGGACGAGATTTTTCGCATTTCGATGGCGGTGCGGGAAGCGGCGGTCAACGCGGTTCTGCACGGTAATGCCTACGACCCGGAAAAGCGCATGACTGCGTCGTTCGAAAACACCGGGAATTCGCTGGTGATTCGCATTACGGATGAGGGCAAGGGGCTCGACCCGTCAACGCTGCCGGACCCGCTGGCGCCTGAGAACCTGCTGCGCGGCTCCGGGCGCGGTATCTTCCTCATTCGGTCTTTTATGGATGAGGTACACTTCAAGCAACTGCATCCGGGAACCGAGCTGACACTCATCAAGCATCTGGGAACCGCTCCGACCGGCGCCTGACTTCCCCGCATTTCCAAGTTTTCCAAGGAGGAATTTCTCGTGAGCATGAAAATCAGCACCCGTCAGGTGGACGGGGTAACGATTCTCGATCTCGGCGGCCGGATCACCCTCGGCGAGGGCAGTGTGCAGTTGCGCGATTCGGTCCGTGACCTGCTCGCCAAAGGCCAGAAGAAGATTCTGTTGAACCTGGGCGACGTGAATTACATCGACAGCTCGGGTATCGGCGAGCTGGTCAGCGCATACACAACGGTGCGCAATCAGGGCGGCGAGCTGAAGCTGCTGAATCTGACCCGCAAGGTTCATGACCTGCTGCAGATCACCAAGCTTTACACGGTTTTCGACGTGAAGGACGACGAGGCCAGCGCCATCGCCTCCTACGCTCACGCCTGAGCTTTGTTGGCTTCCGTAAAAGGGCTGCCGTCGTGGGCAGCCCTTTTTCTCTGCGCGAAAGCCTGGCTATTTTTCTTCGAGACCGCGATCTTTCAGCATCGCGCCGATTTCCGGAGCTCGTCCGCGCCACGCCGCATACATCTCAGCCAGGTTTTCCGTGTTACCGCGTGAGAGCACCATCTTCCGGAAGCGGTCGCCGTTGGCGCGGGTCAGCCCGCCGTGTTCCTCGAACCACTGATACGCATCGTCGTCGAGCATCTCCGTCCACTGATAGGCGTAGTACCCTGCGGCATAGTCGTTCGCCCAGATATGCAGGAAATAAGTGGACCGGTAGCGGGGCGGAACGGTGGACAGAGCCACGCGCGATCTTTCCAGGGCCTGCTTCTCGAAGTCATCCACATCTTGAAGGGGCGCACCCGCGGGCAGCGTGTGCCACTGCATGTCGAGCATGGATGCAGCCAGCAACTCGGTGAGCGAATAGCCCTGGTTGAAGTCGCGCGCCTTGATGATCTTCGCTTCGAGTTCGGCCGGCATGGGCTCACCGGTCTTGTAGTGCTTTGCGTAATGCTGGAAGACGGCCGGATACGTTGCCCAGTGTTCATTGAACTGCGAGGGAAACTCGACGAAGTCGCGCGGGACCGAGGTGCCGGACAGGGTTGGGTATTCAACATTGCTCAACATGCCGTGCAGCGCGTGCCCGAACTCGTGGAACATGGTGCGGACGTCGTCGGAGCTGATCAGGGCAGGCTGTCCTGGCGCGGGCTTGGGCAGGTTGGCGACGTTGTAGACGACGGGGAGGTTGCCCAGAAGCCGGCTCTGATCGACGAAGCTGGACATCCACGCGCCGCCGTTCTTGTTGTCGCGCTTGAAATAGTCGCAGTAGAAGAGCGCGAGCGGTTTGCCGTCCGCATCGTGCACCTCGAAGACCCGTACATCCGGCTGCCAGACTGGAATGTCTTTGCGCTCGGTGAAGGTGAGGCCGTAGAGCAGGTGGGCCGCGTAGAAGACCCCGTTTTCGAGGACGTTGTTGATTTCGAAATACGGCTTCACCTGCGACTCGTCGAGGTCGTACTTCGCCTTGCGGACCTGCTCGGCGTAGAGGTTCCAGTCCCAGGGCTGGAGCTGAAAGCCGCCGTGCTGCGCGTCGATGACGGCCTGGATCTCCTGGCCTTCGGCTCGGGCCTTGGCAGTAGCAGCCGGGATCAGTTCGTTGAGGAAGTGCAGAACGGCGTCGGGCGTCTTTGCCATCTGGTCTTCGAGTTTCCAGGCGGCATAGGTGTCGTATCCCAGCAGCTTCGCCTTTTCAGCGCGCAGCTGGGCCAGGCGCGCGACGACCGGGCGCAGGTCGTCGCCGGGTTGCTCGGCGCGGGTCCAGCCCTTCTGGAATAGCGCCTCGCGCGTACCTCGATTCGCCAGCTCGGCCAGATCCGGCTGCTGCGTTGTGTTCTGCAGCGGGACCACGTAGCCCTCGATTTTGCGGCCTTCTGCGGCCTGAGCAGCGGCAGCAATCTGAGCGTCGGTCAGCCCGGCGAGCGCCGACTTGTCGGTTGTGGTGAAGGCGGCTTTCTTCGCCGCGTCGAGCAGCCCGCGGCTGAACTCGTCTTCCAGCTTCGACGCTTCCTCGTTCAGCTTCTTCAGCTTTTCCTTGTCGGCGTCGCTCAGGGCCGCGCCGGAATGCACAAACTCGTCGTAGACGATTTTCACCAGCCGCTGGCTCTCGGGATCGAGGTGGAGGTCAGTTCGCTTTTCGTACACCGCCCTCACGCGCGCAAAGAGTTTCGGGTTGAGATAGATCGCATCGCGATGGGCGGCCAGCTTTGGCGCCATCTCGCGCTGCACGTTCTGCAGGTTAGGATTGGTGTTAGCGCCGGTGACTGCGTTGAAGGCCGCCTGGGTTCGATTCAGAAGCTGGCCGGTTTTCTCCATGGCGACGAAGGTGTTCTGGAAGGTTGGCGCCGCCGGGTTGTTGGCAATGGCGTCCATCTCCCGCTCTTCCTCGGCGATTCCGGCTTCCATGGCGGGCTGGTAGTCGGAATCCTTGATCCGATCGAAGGGCGGTGCATGGAAGGGCAATGGGCTGGGGGCGTAGAAGGGATTCTCCGGCCCGAAGGATGCGGTCTGTGCGTTGGCGGCTGGCGTGGTCATAGGAAGAAAGGTCAGCGGAAAGGAAGCAGGCGATCAAAAAGCAGGGTCTTCCGGATCAAGCGAATGTCCTCCGGGCGAAGCTGCATTGTATCGCTCCGGCAGTCGCCAATGCAGGCCGCAGTAAGCCCACGCTTGCCTTTGTCCATTGCATCCGTGAAGATAAGGGCCGAAGACCAGGCGCATGCAGAAATCACACGCCGTTCCTCTTGCCTTGCTCGCCGTCGCGACCCTGTCGACCACCACAGGATGCGAGGACCATCCTGTGCAGATCCGCAACTGCGTGGACGATCTCAGGCACATTGTTCCCGATGAACGTTGCGACAATGAACCGTTCACCGGAAGCGTTATCCTTCCCGGCAGCTACCATTACATCTACGGCGCTGCGAGCGGCGGCCATACCGGCGACACCGTCGTTGGGCGGATCGTGGAAGCCGGGGTTCGGAGCGCGCATCGTCTCCGGTGATACGGGAGCGACTGTTCACATCGTCTCCGACCTGCCCCAGGGCAGCGAAGGTCTCGGTAGGGACTGCCGTCCAGATGGGACTGGCCGTCCAGGCAATCGCGCCTCCGGCGCACAGGTCCGTCTGCGCGCCGCGCTTCAGCGCTTCAGCAGGTCCACCGGCTCGTCGGCATTGGTGACGCGGAAATATTTCGCCAGCGCCGGGTGCCTGCGCTCGACGGCTCGATACATCTCCCAGGCGACGCGGCGATAGGAGAAATGTCCCTGGGGCGCGGAGCGCAGTTCGGAGATGTAGAGGGCTTCGGCGAAATCCATCTTGAACAGCGCGCGATTCTTCGTGGCCAGGGGCAGAACGTATTGCGCAGACTCGGCCGCCTCCGGCGCCGATCCGGCGGCCAGCGCTGCATAAGCCGCATGCGCGGCCTGCACCGTCTCTTCGTAGAGCGGCTGCACGCCGGCCTCCGGCACCCCTTCGGGAATCGCGTAGCCGTGAGCCGAAGTGAATCCCTGCAGGATCTGGACGCAGCGGCGGTGGCGGTGCATGTCGCGGAAGCCGCCAATGTCCATGAGGATGTCAAAACGAAGCGCCTGGCCGGATGCAAATTCGCGCAGCAACTCGTCGTGGCTCCCGCGATGGCGGATGCCGAGATCGATGATCTCGTTGCGGCGGGCTTCGCTAAGCGCGGCGACATGCCGGCGAATCTGCCGGTAAGGGTAGTGGCTCTGGCCGTAGAGCAGGGTCGTCGCCAGGTCAACCTCGAGAGAATCCGCGTCGTCGATCAGGTCCACGAGCGGCGCTGGCTCGATCGGCTCGCCACGCAGCAATTCCGTCGCGGCCTGGCGCAATTCGTCTCGGGTCTGCGTCTGATACTCATTGACGGCGGCGTATTTGACCAGCGTCGGCGCGGTCTTCACTTCGCGTGTCAGCAGGGCGGCGGCGCGCTCGCCCAGCGCCGGATCGAGCGCGGCAATGTCTTTCTGAAGCGCGGCGAGATCCTCGGCATAAACGTTCCACGCAGGACCGGTAGCAGCGGCCTGCAGACGCACGCCCAGCTGGCGCACTTCAGCGACCGGATGCGAGAGAAGCCGCGAAACCTGTGTTTCCAGAGTGCGCGCATTCACGATCTGGCCCAGCGACGTGTTCGTCGCCAGCGGCAGCAGGTAGCGCGCGACGTCGAAAGCACGGGCTTTCAGCGTGCGATCGTAGCTCTCCTGTTTCATGTCGGCCGGCTTCGGCACCTGGTTCTGCAGCGAGGCGAACACGGCTTCGAAAACGCTGTGGTAGCCGGCAAAGAGCTGCTCGACGGTCTCGCGGTAGAGGTTTGCCGACGCGGTGTCGGCGCCGAAGTCCGGCATGTACCAGCCGCTCTTGCGGAAATTCTGGTAGCGCGTAGACCGTTCCTGCCCGTCCCAGCGCTGCTCATCGACCAGCACGATGGCCGCAAGCAATGACAAGCCGCTCGACAGCGAACGCGACATGGGCCAGATCGGCGATGGAGCGATGGCCGTACTGGAAATAGAAAGTATTGAGGAACTGCTCCGCCTTCTGGCTGCTGATCTCGCGCAGCGACTCCTTCATGGACAGCGCCGATCGCGAGTACTTCGCCATGGCGTACGCCAGGACTTCAGGATCGGCTCCGTGGACGGCGAACACCTCGGTCTGGTTGTTGCGGCCTTCAGGCGCCACCGGTGTCTCTGTCTTTGCTGGAGGAGTCTCGGTCATGGAAGCCATGCACGAATGCTAAACCCCGAGGGTGCGGAAAATCGCGCACGCATCCAGGAAGTCACCCGGCAGCTGGCCACATCGTTATGTGACTGCAAAGAAAGAACGAGTACCATGGGAGTGTTTTGGCCGTTGCTCGCGGACGCTTGCCCGCCGGGCGTGGTCCTTGTGCATGAACGACATCCTCTCGACGACCGAGCACCGTCCCTGGCCCCTCCCGAAGTCGCCGTGGGTGATGACGCAGCGCTGGAACGATCTGCTGTTTGCGCACTGGCCGCTGCCTGCGAGCGAGCTGACGAACCTGCTCCCCGAATCGCTGACGGTGGATACGTTCGACGGCTCCGCCTGGGTGGGAGTGGTTCCCTTCTGGATGGACCAGATTCGCATGCGGCGCTTTCCGCGAATTCCGGGCGCGAATCGCTTTCCGGAACTCAATCTGCGCACCTATGTGCGCGAGCGGCATACGAATCAGCCGGGCGTGTATTTCTTTTCCCTCGACGCCGCTAATCCTTTTGCGGTCTCGACCGCGCGCCTCTTCTTTCGGCTGCCGTACTACTGGGCGCGGATGAAGGTGGAGTCCGACGAAGGGCGCATGATTCACTACAGCAGCGATCGGATGCTCAGCAAACGACCGGCGCATTTTCGCGCGCGCTATCGGAGCCTGGGCAAGCCTTGTGTGAAGGGCGGCATTGAAAGCTTCCTAACCGAGCGCTATGCGCTTTTCACAGCCGGCCGCCGCGGAGGGCTTTCTCGCGTGAACATCCATCACCTGCCCTGGCCTCTGGAGCTGGCTGAAGCGGAGTTCGAAGTCAACGACCTTCCCCAGGCCCACGGGATCCAGCTGCCGGATACGAAGCCTCTGCTTCAGTACAGTCGTGAGTTGGTGGTGTACATCTGGGCACTCGAGGGTCTGGGGTCTCCGGCAACGAGGAGGTCTGCGGCGCCGGTTCCGGCCGGACCTTAAATCGCTGCGATAGGCTAGAACCATGTCAAGCCTTCAGGGAAAGACGGCTCTGGTCACGGGAGCCTCTCAGGGGATCGGACGGGCATGCGCTCTGGCGCTGGCTGCGGCCGGCGCGAAGGTCGCCCTCGCTGCACGCAATGAAGCCAAACTCAATGAGGTCGCTGCTGAGATCGCCTCAGCCGGCGGAGCCGCCGCCGTTTTTGCGCTGGACATCGCCAGTGAGGATTCAATCAAGAGCTGCGGTAAAGCGGCCATCTCTCATTTTGGGGCGATCGAAATCCTCGTGAATAATGCCGGCATCACCCGCGACACGCTTGTGCTGCGTATGAAGCGGGCGGACTGGGATGAGGTGCTGCAGACGAACCTCACCGGCACGTTCCTGATGACGCAGGCGGTTGTGAGTTCCATGCTGAAGGCGCGCTGGGGGCGGATCATCAATATTTCGAGTGTTGTCGGGGAAACAGGCCAGGCAGGACAGGCGAACTACGCGGCGAGCAAGGCAGGGCTGATCGGGCTGACGAAATCCCTGGCGCGCGAGCTGGCCTCGCGCAACATCACCGCCAACGCGATTGCTCCCGGATACATCGAAACGGCTATGACCGCGGCTCTGGACGAAAAGCAGCGCGAATCGATGCTGGCGCATATTCCTCTGGGACGCGCGGGCACGGACACCGACATTGCCCATGCCGTCCTCTTTCTCGCCTCCGATCACGCTGCCTACATCACCGGCCACGTGCTGGACGTTAACGGCGGCATGTACATGGGCTAATTTACAGATCTGGACTTCGGTTTCATCTACCATCATCAGCGATGAAGATTCTTACCGCCGACGAAATGCGCAACGTCGATCGAGCCACGACGGAGCGGTACGGTGTCGCGTCGCTCGACCTGATGCATGAGGCCGGAGCGGCGGTTGCGCGTTTTGTTCGGCGCGAATTTTCGGAGTCGCATCACATCGCGGTCCTGTGCGGAAAAGGCAACAACGGCGGTGACGGGTTTGTGGCGGCGCAGGAACTGGATGGAGCCGGGCGCAAAGTCCGCGTCCTGCTTCTTGGCTATCCTGCCGATCTGAAGGGCGATGCAAAGGCCGCCTTCGAGGGGATGACCCTTGCGCCGGTGTTGGCTCCCGATGAAGCCGCCCTTGACTCCTCCGAAGTCCAGAACCTGCTTGCTTCGGCGGACCTGTTTCTGGATGCGGTGGTCGGCACCGGCTTCAAGCCACCGCTGCGCGGCGTGGCCGCAGCGTTGCGCGATCGCGTCCGCGCGCTGAATACGCCGGTGGTCGCCGTCGATTTGCCGTCCGGATGGGACGCCGATTCCCGAGCCTTCACGGCCGACGGCGCGTTTCCAGCCCATGCCGTCGTCACCTTCACCGCGCCTAAACTGGCGCACGTTTCCGGCAATCTCACTGGAAGCTCCACGGGACCAATCGTTGTGGCGCCGATCGGGTCACCCGATGAGGCGGTGCGATCGGCGACCAATCTCACCTGGGCCGGAGCGTCGAAGAGCATTGTCGAGCGTCCGCGTACGCCGGATTCCAACAAGGGCCTTTATGGGCATGTGCTGATCGCCGCAGGTGGACGGGGCAAATCCGGAGCACCGGCGATGGCCTCGCTCGCGGCGCTGCGAGCCGGAGCAGGATTAGTGACAGCCGCGGTGCCGGAGTCGATTCTGGCTTCCGTTGCGGCGATCACGCCGGAACTGATGACCCTTCCGCTGCGCGAGGGACCGAGCGGAGAGATTGACCCGTCGAACCTGGAACCGGATCAGCTTCGCCGCATCACCGAACGCGCCACCGTGATTGCGATGGGTCCGGGGATGGGAGCGGAGCCGGAGGCATTCGTGCTGGGAATGGTCGAGAAGACCAGGCTGCCCCTGGTGCTCGATGCCGACGCACTGAACATCCTGGCCAAACATCCCGACAAACTCGACGGCAGCAACCGCACCGTCGTTCTCACGCCGCATCCCGGGGAGATGGCGCGTTTGGCCGGAATCAGCACGAAGGAAGTCCAGGCCAGCCGGGAGCCGCTGGCGAGAGAATTCGCGACTCGCCACAATGTGACAGTGGTGTTAAAAGGATGGCGCACGCTCATCGCGCATCCCGACGGCCGCATCGCCATCAACACGACGGGCAATCCAGGCATGGCGAAGGGCGGTAGCGGAGATATCCTGACCGGCATCGTAGCGGCTATGCTGGCGCAGCATCCCGACCATCCGGCAGAGGCTGTGGAGGCCGCCGTCTACCTTCACGGACTGGCGGCGGACTTCGCCCTGCGCGAGCAGGACGAGCACACGCTGCTGGCCACCGACACGATTGATCATCTTTTTCGCGCTTTTCTCTTTCGCTCGCGGGATGAAGCGGGATATGTTTGGTTGGAGGGACTTCCTTCCTCCGCGGCGAGGTTGAGATGACGCAGACGGCGGACCTGAAGGTGCATCAGTTCGCGAGCCACAGCGCCCGGGAGACGATCGAGGTCGGGCACCGCATTGCCGAGTTGCTGGCGCCGCCAAGGTTTCTCATCCTGCGCGGAGATCTGGGCGCCGGCAAGACAACGCTGGTAAAAGGAATCGCCGAGGCGCTGGACGCCGCTGAGCCGGACGAAGTAACGAGCCCTACGTTTACGCTGATCCACGAGTACGAAGGCACCCGCACCACCGGCGGACACAAAGAGCCGGTGATCCTTTACCACCTCGACCTGTATCGGATCCAGAACGAGCGGCAACTCGATTCGCTGGGTCTGGACGAGCTGGCCAGTCCGGACAGCATTGTTCTGGTGGAGTGGGGCGAGAAGTTTCCCAGCGTGGTGAAGCGCAGCCAGGGCGAGATCGAGATGCGCACGACGGGTGGAGATACCCGGAGCATTACGCTCACGCTGCGAGACTGAAGGTTCCGCGGCTGCCTGCTAAAAACTAAAAGTGATGGATCTTTTCCGGCGGCGCGACTTCCACGGGACGCGCAGCCTCGCGCTCCAGAGAGCGGCTGACCAGATCGCGTGATCCCAGCCCGACTGCCAGTGAGAGCGCAAAGACGATGCCGCCGAAGAGAATGCCGAAGCCGAGCTCGACGATCTCGCTCCCCAGGGCCAGGTGATCGAGCACCATGGCTCCCGTCAGCACCAGGATCATCCACCTCACGCCCATGCTGAGCAGCCGTGCATAGCTGAGGTTGAGATTGACACCGGTGATGAGCACGCTGCGCGAGACGAAGCGCGCCAGCACATTGCCGGCCAACAGCAGGATCGCCGCGCCCACAACGCGAGGAACGTACGCCAGCATCCATCCGGAGATCGTGTGTTCCTCGGTACCCAGCGCAGAGACTCCAATGATGACGCCGGCAATGACAAAGCACCAGAAGACGATGCGTCCGATCAGCAGCGAGGGCGTGGCACGCGGGCTGAATTCGGCCATGGCGTTGGCGCCCCGGCCCATGCGTTCGTCGAAGCGAAGACCCGAGAGGATACGCGTGACGATCCACGAGACCAGCCACCCAAGAAGGAGAAAAAACAGGAAGGCGACGATGAAGGCAAGAATGCCAGGGAGCAGCGTAGCGATCTTGTTCATCACCAGGCCCATCGACGAGTGAAGCGATTGTTCCACCTGCTGCCACATACTCAATTCTCCTTTCGACCGCCTCTATGGATTGAAGCGATCCGGCCATCTCCACCGCGAGAGCAGATACGGCTTCTTCTCTTCCCAGGCCCGGGCCAGCTGTTCCAGCCGCTGTTCTGCAGCTGCGTTGCTGAGGCTGGAAACCTCCCGAACCCAGGAGGCGGCCCAGCCGAGATAGAGCGGCGTGAGCGCACCCAGCAAATGTCCGCGGCTAATGGTGCGCAGGCGCCAGGCGAGCGCGAAATCGTAAACGATGCTCGCCCACAGCTCGTCGGGTATACGGAACTGATCCGGCGCCAGCCGTGCGAGGCGACGTAGTTCCAGCAGACTGTTGGGCGGCAGTATCAGCCGCCAAACCTCTTCGAGGTTTTTCGATCCAAGCTGGAACGTGTCCAGCATGGGCTGAGGATCGATCGGCTGACCGTCAGGCGGGCCTTCGCCGGCGTTGCCCCACACGGGCGTCGCCTGGGATCCGCGAATCCGCTGCCAGTGCGAGGCGCACAGGTCCATCTCCTGGAAGAGGGACCCGGCCAGCTGGCCCACCACCGCGCTCACCTCCAGTCCGCCGGTTGCGACGTTGTGATGCACGTCGACAGAAACCTGGCCGACCTGCACCTGAGCATTCTGAGTGGATGCAACCGTAACCGGCCAAAGCAGCGCATTGCCGGAGCTCCCCAGGGCGGGGCTGATGCGCGCCAAGGCTGCACACAAATCGCCGGAAACAGCAAAGTCAAAAACCAGCGGGAAGCGAACCCGCCTGCCATAAAGCGCCCGGCTCAAAGGCGACAGGATGCCGCTGTTGATGAGGCCGTCGAATTTGGCCACCGGATAGACGGGCATCACGAGCCCACACTGGCGATCAAGGACGGCGTAGGTAAAGAGCTGGATTGCGCGCGCGTCGAGAGCCGCGAGATCCGATCCCAGCACGATACAAACCCGCGCGTTCAGCGACGCGGCCAACCCCAGCACCGCGCGCTGGTTGGCCGAAACACCTGCCCAGAACTCCGCATTGCCCTGCTGGGGAGGGGAAAACTGCAGCAGGGTGAGCGCCGGGTTCTCTGCCGCCGATCCGGGGGGATGGTCAGGCGCTGTACCCGGCCATGCAAACACGAAGCGGAGAGAGGAGGCAGCAGAGCCAAGTTCCTCCAGGATTCGCTCCGCGCGAGGGCGCAGTTCCTCCGGCGAAACGGCGCCGGCGATGCCCACGACCACGTCGGCAGAACCGATCCGGTCTGCCTGGTGCTTCGTTTCCTCCGAAAATTCAACAGCTGCCATTTCAGCGACGATCCTTACGTCACAACGGTAGTGACAAAATACCGTGGAGGGGAATGCGAATCCACGTCGGCCGGTTGTTCAGCTCGTAGACCAGCTCATACAGAGCTTTATCGAGGATATAAGTTTGCAACAGCGCATCGAAGTCCATTTGCTCGGCGGGAGCAATGGGAGAGTCGCCCACCGTCTCGCGCCAGCTGCGAAGAAATTCGTCGGAAACCGACGTCTCCCAAAGCCGCGCCCATGATTCCAGCTGTGTGAAGTCTTCGGGACGCCGCGTCGTGTATCGGGTCAGAGCAGAAAAAGCGGCATAACTGAAGGAACGCAACATCCCGGCCACATCTTTCAGGGGCGAGTGTTTCCCACGCCGCTCGGCGAGAGGACGTGCTGGTTCTCCCTCGAAATCCAGAATCACGAAGTCGCCCTTCGAACGAAGCACCTGACCGAGATGGTAGTCCCCGTGGATGCGCGTCCACCGTCCAACCCTGAGTCCGGGTAGTGAGCGGAATTTCGTGAGCAGGACGCCGCGGCGGCTGAGCGCCAGGCCCGCTTGCTCGATGGTGTCCTCCGGCAAACGCGAGAGACTGGTCTTGAGCAGATCGAAGGCGTGTGCACCGTGGCCGGCCAGATGATCGCGCAGAGCTTCCAGCTCGCCCGTTTCCGGAGTGTGCGGTTGGAATGCGGGGTCACGACCTGAAGCCAGGGCCAGATGCATCTCTGCGGTGCGCCGGCCGAGAACCGCGGCCGCATCCAGATAGAGGCCGGCGTGTTGCCGCGCTTCGGTATGCACGTCGCGGGACTCCGGCGCGGCGGCAGAAACCGCCGGGGACCTCAGCGTCGCAGCGCTTTCGTAATAGCGATCGAGCTCGTCCAGCGTCCACTGCCAGCCGTCTCCTTCGTTTTGGACCAGGCCCTGCAGCAGCGCAACGGTCGATGCTTCCTGGCTCGCACGCCGCACTTCGATGGAGCCACCAAACGGCGGGGTATTCGCGAACTTCGTGTCTTCGGTGAGAAAGCGGCCGATTTCTACATCGGGATTCCGGCCTGGCTGCTGGCGCCGGAAGAGCTTCATGATCAGCCGGTCGCCGAAGATTGCCGAGGTGTTGCTCTGTTCAGCGCTGCTGACGCGCACCGGCAGGGGCTCGGTACCGCGCAGGCTCGGGAGGACGGAGCCAGGCAGGCCGACAAGTGTGCCGTCGCGGGTGCGAAGCTCAGCACCGCCAGCAAGAACCTCCAGCAGAGCATCGGGCGCGCTTCCCACCAGACCCTCATGCAGGATGCCCGTTCGGGATGCCGTGCCTGCCTTCGCGATGATTTGTTGTGGCATCGATTCCTCCACGACCCTGGCATCGTCTCCGAAACTGAGGGCGAGGCACAACAGCCAGGTATCCGGTTCGCCGTCGAGGTAGTCCACGCAAATCCAAACCAGCGCCGAACGGCGCTCGTCGAACAGCATCGAGTCGACGATTCGGGCGCGCACGATCGTTTTCGATTTGCTTCCGAACCAGCGTTGCTTCTGCAGCCAGGCGGGCAGGATCGCCTCCAACCGCCGCACTCCGTCGCCGGAAAGAATGCTCTGCCAGTCGCGTTCGTGTTCGACATAGAAGGCCTGCTCATCGCCGGATGTGGAGGCAGTTTCCCTCGAAGCCGCGGAGGGCTGGATTTCGAGCCAGAGAAAGCCATACGGGCCGAGCGTGAGGGCATACGGCGCTTTCGTAATGGCTGGAAACTCCACGTAACCCAGCATCTCGACCGGAATCATGCCCTCCATGGCGGACAAATCGAGTTGAACGGGCTGTGCAAAGCGCGAAAGGTTGGCGACGCACAACACCGTTTCCCCGTCGTATTGACGGATGTAGGCCAGGATCTTGCGGTTCGATGGATCCAGAAAGCGCAGCGAGCCTCTTCCGAAAACCTGAAACAGCTTGCGCAGCGCGATCATGTTGCGCATCCAGTTCAGCAGCGACGAGGGATCGTTCAGCTGCGCCTCGACGTTGATCGCTTCGTAGCCCCAGACCGGATCCATGATGACCGGGCTGTAGAGTTTTGCCGGGTTAGCTCGCGAGAACCCGGCGTTTCGATCCGGGGACCACTGCATGGGCGTGCGGACACCGTTGCGGTCGCCGAGGTAGATGTTGTCGCCCATGCCGATCTCGTCGCCGTAATAAAGGATCGGCGTACCCGGGAATGAGAAAAGTATGCTGTTGAGCAGTTCAATCCGTCGCCGGTTGTTGTCGAGCAGCGGAGCGAGACGGCGCCGGATGCCGATATTGATCCGCATTCGCGGATCGGCACTGTAGGCGAGATACATGTAGTCGCGCTCGTCGTCGCTGACCATTTCCAGCGTCAGCTCGTCGTGATTGCGCAGGAAGAGTCCCCACTGGCAATTGTCCGGAATGGCCGGAGTCTGCGCCATGATATCGGTGATGGGCAACCGGTCTTCCTGGCGCAGCGCCATGTAGATGCGCGGCATCAGCGGAAAATGGAAGGCCATGTGGCATTCGTCGCCGTCGCCGAAATACGGCCGCACGTCGGTTGGCCACTGATTGGCCTCGGCCAGCACCATGCGTCCGGCATAGCTGGCATCAATCGCGGCACGCATGGCTTTGATCACGGCATGCGTTTCGGGGAGGTTCTCGCAGTTGGTTCCGTCTCGCTCCACCAGATAAGGAATCGCGTCGATGCGCAGCCCGTCCACGCCCATGTCGAGCCAGTAGCGCATCACGCGCAGAACTTCTTCCATGACATCGGGGTTGTCGTAATTCAGGTCCGGCTGGTGCGAGAAAAAGCGATGCCAGTAGTAAGCCTGCGCAACCGGATCCCAGGTCCAGTTCGACTTCTCGGTGTCAGTGAAAATGATGCGCGCATCCTGATACTTCTGATCCGTGTCGCTCCACACGTAGAAATTGCGCTCGCTGGAGCCCGGCGGCGCGTGGCGCGCTCTCTGGAACCACGGATGCTGATCCGAAGTGTGGTTGATGACCAGCTCGATGATCACCTGCAGGCCGCGATCGTGCGCGCGCATGGAGAAAGTTCTGGAAATCCTCGAGCGTTCCGTAGCTCGGATGAACGCTCATGTAGTCGGAAATGTCGTAGCCATCGTCGCGCAGAGGCGATGGAAAAAACGGCAGCAGCCACAGGCAGGTCACGCCCAGGTCCTGCAGATAATCCAGCTTCTGCATCAGGCCGGGAAAATCGCCGATGCCATCGTTGTTGCTGTCGGAAAATGCCTTGACGTGGACCTCGTAGATGACCGCGTCCTTGTACCACAGGGGATCGGTAACGCTGCCCGGTTTGCGGATGATGGTCTTCGTTTCCGGCATGGAATCCTGCGCGCTCACTGGTAGTAGTCGAAGTCCTTTTCGGAACGCACCTTGCGCAGAACGCGAAAGATGTGCGCAGGAATCTTCCCCGGATCGAGTTCGATATAGTTTTGCGCGCCCTGCCAAAGATAGCGCGCGCCGGTCAGCTCATCGAGAACCTGAAAACTTTCGCCGCCGCGCAGTTGCAGCCGATCGAGGTGCAGATGGACCCAGCCCGATTGCCTGTGAAAGGGGTCGATGTTCACGACGGTAAGGACGAGGTTGGCGCCATCTGCGCTCGACTTGCTGTAAGCGATCAGATACGGATTGTCGGTGGGATGAAAATGCAGGGCGTGGCTCGCGTGCAGCGCCGGATTCTCGCGGCGCGCGCGATTGATGTTCGCGACGGTTCCCGGCGATGCTGTGCGGCGCGTTGAGATCCCAGTGGCGAATCTCATACTTCTCTGAGTTGAGATATTCCTCGCTGCCCGGGCCGCAGCGGCTTGTTTTCGAGAAGCTCGTAAGCAGGACCGTAGATGCCGTAGTTGGGACCCAGCGTGGCGGCGAGTACGATGCGGCTCAAAAACGCCGGGCGTCCGCCAATCTGCAGCGTTTCGTGGAGAATATCCGGTGTATTCGGCCACAAGTTGGGGCGCATGTATTCGCGCACCCTGGTCTGCGTCAGCTCGGTGAAGTACTCCGTCAGCTCCTGCTTCGTATTGCGCCAGGTGAAATAGGTGTAAGACTGCGAGAATCCAAGCTTGGCCAGCCGTTGCATCACGCGCGGCCGCGTGAAGGCCTCCGCCAGAAGCAGCGCATCGGGATAATCGCGTTTCAGCTCCGCGATACACCACTCCCAGAACGGAAACGCCTTGGTATGGGGATTGTCGACGCGAAAGATACGAACCCCCTGCTCGAGCCAGAACAGAAACACGTCGCGGAGAGCCTCCCACAAGCCCTGCCAGTCGCTGCTCTCAAAATCGAGCGGATAAATATCCTGGTATTTCTTCGGCGGATTTTCAGCGTACTGAATCGTGCCGTCGGCGCGATGTTTGAACCATGCCGGATGCTCGGTGACCCATGGGTGATCCGGAGAGCACTGAAAAGCAATATCCAGCGCGAGCTCAATGCCCTTGTCCGCCGCGGCGACGCAGCAGATGGCGAAAATCCGCCAGCGTACCAAGCTCCGGATGGATCGCGGTGTGCCCGCCCTCTTTCGCGCCGATCGCCCAGGGGCTGCCTGTGTCTCCGGGTTCGGCCGTCGTCGAATTGTTTTTGCCCTTGCGAAAGCTTTGCCCGATGGGGTGAACCGGAGGAAGGTACAGCACGTCGAACCCGAGCCGTGCGACGTAGTCGAGCCGGGCCTCACAGTCTTTGAAGGTTCCGTGCCTGCCGGGTTCCGCTGCCGTTGAGCGAGGGAACATCTCATACCAGGCGGAGTAGCGCGCCTTCTCCCGATCCACGGTGACGCGCAGCTCGGGCTCGTAACGAGTCTCCATCGCCGGATCGACGGTACAAAGCCATCATGGCGGCCAGAGCGGGATCGAGCGCCGAAGTCTGCGCCGCCTCAACATCGTCGGTGCCTCGCAGCTGCGCTGCCCAGCGCCGCAGCTCATCGGCATCGTCGCGCCCTGCGCGCTCCGCGGCCTGCTCCACCAGCAGCGCGCCGTTCAGCAAATCGACGCGAATGTCCTGCCCGGCGGCGATGCGTTTTTCCAGGTCGCTGCGCCAGGTGTCGAAGTGGTCGATCCAGCCCGCGACGGTATAGACATATTCGCCCATGCGAGAGACCGGAAACTCCGCCGCGCCAGCGGTCGTTGCCCAGCGGCTGCATCGCGACCGATGCCCACTCGGAAATTTCATCGAAACGAAACAACAGGCGTGCTGCGACGTGATCGTGCCCATCGGCAAATACGTCTGCCTGCACTTCCACGGAGTCGCCGACAATGCGCTTAATGGGATAGCGGCCCGCGTCGATCTGCGGCTCGACGCTCTCGATGACGACGCGTTTCCGTCCATCCGCGGGCTTCTGCATAGCTCCGATCAGGCTCTCCTGCGTGGCAGCAGCCGCGCGCACAGCAAATGAGCCTCCTGCGCGTGTCAGCTAGCGAAATTATACGAAGACAAAAGGAAATTCCCGCTTATGGGATTAAAGCCGCAACGAGTTAGGTTGCCGCGGAAGGTACCGGCAGATGGCCTCAGTTGTCCGGCAGGATGTTTGACTCTTCAGACGCGCGCAGCCGCACCAGCCGATCGACGGTATACGGTGCTCGCTGAGTGGCGGAGTGATAGTGCCGTACCTGCAGCTCGCCCAGCAGCCCGATCGCCAGCAACTGGATTCCGGCAAGAATCAGGACCCCGGCAATCACGAAGAGCGGGCCATGCTCATCCATCACGTGCTGATGTGTGACGATCTTCAGCGCCAACAGGAACATCGAAAGACCGCTCCCGCCCAGAATTCCCAATGCGCCAAACAGACCAAAGAAGTGCAGCGGGCGCGTCATGTACTTCAGCAGGAAGCGAATCGTCATCAGGTCGAAGAAGACCCTGAAGGTGCGACCGATTCCGTAATGTGACTTGCCGCCGGCGCGGCTGACGTTGGTGATGGGCACTTCGCAGATGCTCGCTCCATACCACGAGGCCAGCGCCGGAATGAAGCGGTGCATCTCGCCGTAGAGCGGGATATTGTGGATGACCTCGCGCCGATACGCCTTGAAAGTCGTGCCAAAATCGTGGATGCCGACTCCCGAAAGCTTCGCCATCAGCCAGTTCGCGCAGCGGGAGGGGATGCGCCGCATCACGAAATTGTCCACGCGCTCCCTGCGCCATCCGCTGACCACGTCGTAGCCCTCTTCGAGCTTCTCCAGGAAGACCGGAATTTCGCCAGGGTCGTGCTGCAGATCGCCATCCATCGCCAGGATGAATTCGCCTTCGGCGTGATCGAAGCCCGCCGCCAGGGCGGACGTCTGGCCGAAGTTGCGGCGCAGCTTCACCACCAGAACACGGCTGTCGACGGCGGCAATTTCTTCCAGCAGCCGGCAGGTGCGGTCGTTCGAGCCGTCATCGACAAACACCAGCTCAAACGAATCGCCGACGTGCTCCATGACGTCCTTGAGGCGGTCATAGAGGGTGGTGACGCTTTCTTCTTCGTTATGAAACGGAACGACAATGGAATACTTCGGCATGAACCCCCAATTATAGTCTCTTGGATGCTCCAAACCCGTGATTCGGCTCCGGGTATTGGTTTGAGACTCATGACTGCTTTAGCAGTTCCACGGTAGTCCGAGCGGCCTCTTCGCACGCGGCGCGATCCACGTCGCGGTGCGTAACAAAGCGGATGCTGCTCCCGTACATTGAGCTGGCAAGGATTCCTCGCTTTTTCAGCTTCGCGGCGAACGCATCGGCGTTTCCGCCCGGCACGCGGAAGATCACGATGTTCGTCTGTACCGTGCTCAAGTCGATCTCGGCCGGCGTCTCAGCGACACTCTCGGCCAGAAAGCGAGCATTGGCATGGTCTGCCTGCAAATGCTTCGGCCCTTCCTCCAGCGCAATCAGTCCGGCTGCGGCCAGAATGCCTGCCTGGCGCATGCCACCGCCCAGTGCTTTGCGGATCAGCCGGGCGCGATCCATCTGATCGAACGTGCCCACCAGCATTGAGCCCACCGGCGCGCCCAGCCCCTTCGACAAACAAAACATCACGGTTGAGAAACCGCGAGTGAGTTGGCGCACGCCAACGCCAAGCGCCAACGAAGCATTGAAGATGCGCGCTCCATCCAGATGAACCGGCAGGCCGCGCTCCCTGGCGCCGGCCAGGATCTCTTCCACCACCGCAAGCGGAGTCACCGTGCCACCGGCCATGTTGTGCGTATTCTCGAGTGCGATCAGCCCCGTAGGCGCGCGGTGATAGTGCTTGCCGGTGATGTGCGGCTCGATGGCGCTCCAGCTGAGAATGCCGCGCTCCGCGGGGATCGTGCGCAATTGGCATCCGGAAAACGCCGAGGCCATCGCGATCTCCCATTCCACAATGTGCGAGCGCGCCTCGCAGATCACTTCCTGGCCGTGCTGCGTGTTCAGCCGGATCGCGGTCTGATTGCCCATCGTGCCGCTGGGCACAAAGAGTGCAGCTTCCCGTCCAAAGATCTCGGCCGCCCGCGCCTCCAGTTTGTTGATGGTCGGATCTTCCCCGTAAACGTCGTCGCCCACTTCGGCAGCGGCCATCGCGGCGCGCATCGCGGGCGTCGGTTTGGTGACAGTATCACTGCGCAGATCGATGTACGCGACCCCCGCTTCAGTAGCGGCATCGTGCCCGGCAAGAACGGCCGTGTCAGAAGACATGATTCCCCTCGACAAGAACTCCGATTCAGTATGACTTAGGCAACTACGGGTTCGGCAAGGAACCGTTCAAACACGTCGTTGGAGAGCAGCCGTCCCCGCGGCGTCAGCGAAACACGATCTCCCTCCAGGAAAGTGACCAGACCGTCGTCTTCCAGTTCGCCAATCGTCGCGAGGAATTCCCGGACGGCGGATGCGGAAAACTCCTGCCGCAGCGCTCCCAGGCTAACGCCGTCGTTGAGACGCAACCCGAGGAACCACGCTTCTTCCATCTCTTCCTCACGGTCCAGGCGGTGCGGCTCTTCCCACCCCGATTCCCTCAGCCAGGCGTCAAGATCGTCCGTCGTTCCGAATCGCAGCGCTGCGCCCGCGTGGTGACGCAGCATCGAATGCGCATCGAGTCCGAAGCCGAGGTATGGCTGGCGCTGCCAGTACTTCAGGTTGTGGCGCGATTCGCAGCCGTTGCGGGCGAAGTTCGAAATCTCGTACTGGGCCAGCCCGTGGCCAGCGAGAGAGCCGATCGCTTCCGTATAAAGCTCGGCGACGAGGTCATCGGCGGGGACTTCCTTCGCGCGATAACGCCCGCCATGACTGAGCAGTTCGCGCCCCAGTCTCGATTCGTCGTCAACCTCCAGCATGTAGATGCTCGCGTGATCGACTCCCGATTCGGCAAGAACGCAGAGCGACTCGTACCACGAGTTCGGCGTCTGCCCCGGCAATCCAGCGATCAGATCCACGCTCACGTCCGCAATACCGGCGGCCTGGATACGGCGGATGTCCTCCAGAGCCGTCGCACGATTGTGCAGGCGGCCGATGGCTTTCGCCTCGCTGTCCACGAACGACTGCACTCCCAGGCTCACGCGCGTGACACCGCATTCCACCAGGGCGTCAAGCACGGCGGGTTCGATCTGCCCGGGAGCGCACTCGCAAGTGATCTCCGCGGTGGGCAGCACGGCGAATTCACGCCGCAGCGCCGTGAAGAGCCGGCGGAATAAGGCCGCAGACAAAAGTGACGGGGTTCCCCCGCCGAGGTAGATGCTGTCCACGGCCTGGGGAAGCCGCGCGCCCCACTTCTTCGCGCGCGCGCCGATGCGGCCGAGATCGTTCTCGATGCAGGAAATATAGCGATCGTGATAACTAGCCGGAAAAACTCCTGAAGAAAAATTGCAGTAGGTGCACTTGGAACGGCAAAACGGAACGGAGAGATAAATCCCCAGCATTTCCATATACCTCTATTGTCCCACCGTGACGCTCGCGCGCCTACGGAGTGACAATCTGGTCATCTTGACAAGCAGCGCCGCGTGTGCCGCAACAATTCGCGGGAGGGTGCGTTCACTTCCTGCAGAGACGATCCGGAGCAAGAGGGCCGGATGAGAGGTTCACAACTTCGAGAGCAATTCGAAGCGAACCCGAGGAGGTCTCCAGATGAAAAACATTCTTCGCGCACTTGCACTCACCGGCATCGTTGGTTTTGGCGCAGCCGCCGGAGCCCAGGCCCAAACCCGAGTCTACGTTGGCATCGGAGCCCCCCTTGCCGTGGCTGTTCCGCCCTGCCCTGGCGTTGGCTACGTATGGTCGGCGGGCTACTACGATGGCGCCTATTGGGTGCCGGGCCGCTGGATCTATCGCGGATACGATCGCGATGACTACTACCGGGCTCGGGTCGATGTGGGCCGAGGCTATTACTCCGATCACGGCTGGGATCGCCGCTACGACCATGATCGCGATCGCTACCGTAATGATCGCGACGACCACGACCGGGGTCATGACCGCCACTGACCCGGCAGGATGAGGGTCGCGTCCCCAAAAACCGGCCCATGCGCACCCGTTGAAGCTCCCCGCTTCCGGGTGCGTGCCGTTTTCAGGCCACCAAAATCCCGCGCCGCGCACCTCGCTTCCGGGTAGGCTCGAAGGGAACAACAGCCTCCCCCGCTGCGTATCCTCTTCCTGAAACTTCCGGAGGCACCCATGGCCGGACTCCTTGGTGTTGCGATCTACTTCCTGCCCTCGCTTGTCGCAGCGGCGCGCCAGACGCACAACGTGACAGGAATCTTTCTGCTGAACCTCTTTCTGGGCTGGACCGGCATCGGTTGGATCATCGCGTTGCTGTTGGCCATCTGCTCCACGCCCCGGTATTGCTACCATCCTTACTGGTGTTACCCGCCGCCGCCCCGCCGCTGGTATTAGGCACTGTGGCGCGCAACCCCCTTCCGCCGCCTTCTAAAGGCTTTATCCTCCGGGAGAAAGGCAGAGACCCCGCGACATTTTGCCGCGTCTAACGTTAGTAGAGGTAGCCACCTGCCCCGGTCCGCCAGAGGAACCGGAAGGGCGGCGTCAGATCGAGAAGAAAGAACAAGAGAGCGATCTGAAGGAGGTTTCAATCATGCGCGGTCTGCGCAACGCTTTGTTCCTTGGATTGCTGGCCTTGCCCCTCGCACTGGCGAAGCCGGCTCAGGCCCAGGTGGCCGTTGGCATCGGCATCGGCCCGGACGTGGGTTATCCCGGTTACTACGACGTCGGTGGCCCGCCCGTCTGCGAGTGGGGCTACTACTCCTATTATCCCTATGAATGCGCGCCTTACGGCTACTGGGGACCGGACTGGTTCGCGGGAGGTGTCTTCATCGGCGCTGGCCCGTGGTACCGCGGCTGGTACGGTCGTCCGTGGGGCTGGGGCTATGGCCACGCCGGCTACTACGGCGGCTGGGGACGCGGCGGCTATGGCGGCTGGGGACGCGGTGGCTACGGCGGTTATCACGGATACGCGGGGGGCTACCGTGGAGGATATGCGGGACGCGGCTACGTCGGCGCCTATCACGGCCCTTACACGAATGGGTTCCGTGGCGGAGCCGGCGTCGGGGGTTACCATGGCTACGCTGGCGGCTCCCGCGGCTATGCTGGCGGATTCCGTGGCGGCGCAGCGGGTGGCTTCCGTGGTGGAGCAGCCGGTGGATTCCACGGTGGTGGTGGTGGCTTCCACGGTGGTGGCGGATTTCATGGCGGCGGTGGCGGCGGCTCCCACGGCGGTGGCGGTCACCGGTAATTCCTTCGCTGCCCAACACTCAAAGGCCTGCTCTTCGGAGCGGGCCTTGGTGTTTTTGAGCGCGCCTCGCCGCCCGGCCTAGGCCGGTTACCTGCGAAAATCCCCTCGCGCCAGAGCGATCGCCATCGCAGCAATCCGCTCCGCCGCGTCCGGATGCGCCAGCGTTCGTGCGTTCTCCGCCATCCGGCGCAGTGCATCAGGCGCGGCCAGCAGATCGCTAAGCGTCCCATCCAGTTGCGCCGCTGTCAGATCGGGCTCGAGCAGCACGCGCGCTGCCCCGGCCTCTCCCATCACCTCGGCGTTCTTTCTCTGATGATCGTCGGCCGCAGTCGGCAGCGGGATCAGCACCGCGGGCTTTCCAGCCGCAGCCAGTTCCGCGACGGTCGATGCTCCGCTGCGGGCGAGAACCAGATCGGCAGCTTCAAAACGGCGCGGCATGTCGTCGAGGAAAGGCTGAACCTGCCATCGATCGGGCGGAGCGCCGCTTTCCCTGTAGGCGGCCACTGTCGTTTCGGCGTGACGGGCCCCAGCCTGGTGAAGGATGGTCAGCGCTGGAACTCTGTTCAGGAGGGAGTTGGCGATCTTCGGCATCATCGCATTCAGGGTGCGCGCTCCCTGGCTGCCGCCGAAGACCAGCAGATGCGGTGCCGCCCCTGCCGGTCGCGCCGCGAGGTGAAAAAACTCGTTCCGGACAGGAATCCCGGTGACATGCGCACTGCGAAAATACCGCGCCGCAGGCTCGAAATTTACCGCAGCAGCTTTAACGCGGCTGCCGATCAGGCGATTGGCGAGGCCCGGCACCGCGTTGGGCTCAAAGGCCAGCGTTGGAATGCGGAGCAGAATCGCCGCTCCCATGACGGGGCCCGATGCGTAGCCTCCGACCCCAATCACCACATCCGGGCGGAATTGCCGCAGGAGACGTACGCACTGCCAGAATCCCAAAGGGAGATCCACGAGCGTCCGCAGCCGCGTCGTCAGAGAGACGCGATTCAGCTGGCCCACGCGGATCAGCTGCAGCCGGTAGCCGGCCTGGGGCACCAGCCGGGATTCCAGCCCGCGCGCCGTCCCCACGAAGAGAAGTTCGGCTCCGTGCCGTGCCTTCAGCTCATCGGCAATGGCGAGAGCCGGGATGATGTGTCCGCCCGTGCCCCCGCCGGCAATTAGAATGCGTGGAATGGATGCCATCGCTACGTCATTTTATGCCGCCTCCTCCGACTGACCGAGGCTCGACAAACGAGACTCGCCTGGCTAAGATGAACTTAGCCAGGAGGAAATCGATGGCGATCAGCACCATTCACGAGGCAAAGACGAATCTGTCCCGCCTGATCGAGCGCGCTGAACGGGGAGAGGAAATCGTGATTGCTCGCGGGAAGCAGCCCGTTGTGCGCCTGACACCGATCAAAAAGCCCGGAAACAAGAGAAAGCTCGGGCTGCATCGCGGCGAATTCACGGTTGGTCGTGAGTTTTTCGAGCCGTTGCCGCCGGAAGAACTCGATGCATGGGAGCAATGATTGCGCGTCCTGCTTGATACACACGCTTTGCTCTGGGCCGACGCCGAGCCGGAACGGCTGTCCGCAAAGGCACGAGCGCTGCTGGAGTCATTTTCGACTGAGGTGCTGGTCAGCGCCGCCTCTGCCTGGGAAATCGCAACGAAGGTCCGCATCGGCAAGCTTCCCGGGGCGGCGGCATTCTCGGCCGACATGCCGAAGCGCATTGAAATGCTCGGATTTCAGCCGCTCGCCGTTACTCTGGAACACGCTGTGCGCGCCGGGCAATTGCCCGGAACACATAAAGATCCAATTGATCGCATGCTTATCGCTCAGGCTCAGGCAGAGAACCTGACACTGGTCAGCAATGAAAAAGCATTCGATACATACGGCATCCGTCGCGTCTGGTAGCTTCGCGGCACGCTGTCTCTGCTAATCCACTTCCCGGGTAACGTTCAGCAGCACACCCACCAGCACCAGCATGATGAACAGCGACGTTCCACCGTAGGATACGAACGGCAGCGTGATGCCTTTGGTGGGCACCAGCGCCAACACCACACTGATGTTGAAGAAGGCCTGGATCAGGATCGTAGCCGTGATGCCAAAGGCGACGAAGCGCGCAAACGGGTCTCTGGACAGGATCGCCGCGCGCATCCCGCGCCATCCGATAAAGACAAACAGCCCCACCACGATGAGCGCGCCGATCAGCCCCAACTCCTCGGCAACGTTCGCGAAAATATAATCCGTGTGCGGCTCCGGCAGGTAGAACAGCTTTTGCCGCCCATCCATATAGCCCAGACCGCGAAATCCGCCCGAGCCCACTGCGATGAGCGACTGGATGATGTGGAAGCCCTTGCCCAGCGGATCGGACTCTGGATTGACGAACGCCAGCATGCGATCGCGCCGCCACTTGACCGCGAAGAGCATGAAGTACAGCACCGGAGCGGCCACGCCGGCAGCATAGCCCAGGTACTTCGGGTGCATCCCGGCCAGCCACAGCATCAGCGCCGTGACGCCCGCGCAGACCAGCGCCGTTCCCAGGTCTGGCTCTTTCAGGATGAGCGCGATAAAGATCAGGCTGGGCAGCGCCGCCGGAAGCAGCGTGCCGCGCCAGTCCTCCATCAGGTGCATGCGGTTCTGCAGGAACCACGCCAGGAACAACACCAGTGCCGGCTTCGCGATCTCTGAAGGCTGGAAGGAGAGGAGGCCGAACCGGATCCAGCGATGGGTGTTGTGGGAGTCGTGCATGAAGAATGAAACGAGCAGCAGGATGATGGTGACCCCCACGATGGGGAACACGACCGTCGGCTTGTTGTATTTGCTGTAGGGAACCTGAATGAGCAGCGTCATGGCCAGCAGTCCGAAGACCGCCCACAACGACTGGCGAATCACGAAATAGTACGGCGATCCAAAGCGCTCCCCGGCCATCACTGCAGAGGCGCTGAAGACCATCGCCAGGCCGACAACGACCAGAACAATCGCTGCGAAGTACAGCCACTTGTCGACGCCGACTCGTTTCGCCATAATTTGCCCCTACGTTGCTGTGAGCGCGGCCAGACCCCTCCGCGCCAGAACTGTCTCTTTGAAAACTCTGCCCCGATGCTCGTAGTTCTCGAACTGGTCGAAACTGGAACACGCGGGCGCCAGCAACACAATCTCGCCCGGCCGGGCCGCGGCACCGGCCTTCGCGATAGCAGCATCGAGCGTACCCGCGCTCACGATCGGCACCGTACCCTCGATGTGCGTGTGAATCTTCTCCGCCGCCGCGCCAATGGTGTAAACGGCCTTTACCCGCTCCTGCAGCAACGCGCGCATTTGCCGGTAGTCGGAGTTTTTGTCTTTTCCGCCGAGGATCAAATGGATCCCGCCCGGGAATGCGGCGATCGCCTTCATCGAAGCATCGACGTTGGTCGCTTTCGAATCGTTGTAGTAGTCCACGCCATTGATCTTGGCCACGAACTCCAGGCGATGCTCGACCGCGCGAAACTCCGTTACGGCCTTGCGAATCGCCGCTGCTTCCACGCCCGCCAGCCGTGCGGCACACACCGCCGCGAGTACGTTCTCGACGTTGTGCGCACCTTTGAGCGGAATCTCGCTCACCTTCAGCACCGGTTCCGCTGGCGCCTGCTCTGAAGCACGATATGTGATGACACCCTCGTGGACGAACGCCCCCTGCCGCACGATTCGCTTCTGGCTGAACCAGAACACTCGCGACTTCGCTCGTGCCGCCGCCCGCGAGGCCACGTCGTCGTCGGCATTCAGAACGAGCGCATCATCGGCCGTCTGTTGCGCGAAAATCCTCTCCTTCGCCGCGACATAGTTCTCAAAGGTCCCGTGGCGATCGAGGTGATCCGGAGTGATGTTCAGAATCACAGCAATCTGCGGATGAAACTCGTAGGTCGTTTCCAGCTGAAAGCTCGAAACCTCCAGCACCGACCATCCGTCATCCCGTGACGATTCCACCAGCGCGATCACCGGAACGCCGATATTCCCGCCCACCTGTACAGGCAATCCACCGGCCTTGAGAATTTCGCCACACAGCGTCGTCGTCGTGGTCTTGCCGTTGGATCCGGTAATGGCCAGCACTTTGCCGCGAAGATAATGCGCTGCCAGCTCGACTTCCCCAATGATTGGCAGCCCGAATTTCCTCACCTGGGTCAGCTCAGGCGTATCGATCGGGACCCCTGGGCTGACGACGATCAGGTCCTGCCGCCGGAAGGTCAGCAGCCCATGCCCGCCCGCCTCGACCGCGATGCCCCCTTCAATGAGTGCCGGGATTTCCTTTGTCAGCTCTTCGGCGCTGCGTACATCGGAAACCGTGACCTGCGCGCCCTGGCGGCGCAGAAAGAGCGCCGCAGCCAGCCCCGACTTGCCCAGGCCGACGACCAGTACCTTTTTCCCTTTGATTTCCATCCGCAACTCGCGAGCGCCGGCTTCATTGTGTCACGCCGGCTCTACTCTTTATCGCAGCTTCAGGGTGGTGAGTGCAAAGAGTGCAAACACCAGCGCCAGGATCCAGAAGCGCGTGATCACTTTCGACTCCGACCATCCCATCAGTTCGAAGTGATGGTGCAGCGGTGCCATCCGGAAAATGCGCTTCCCTCCCCGCAGCTTGTAGCTGCCCACCTGCAGAATCACCGAAAGCGCCTCAATCACGAAGACGCCGCCAATAAACGGCAGCAATAACTCCTGTTTGATAACAACCGCCACCGTGGCAATCGCTCCGCCCAGCGCCAGCGAGCCGACATCGCCCATGAATATTTCCGCAGGGTGCGCGTTGTACCAGAGGAAGCCAATACTCGCCCCCGTCATGGCCCCGCAAAAGACGGTCACCTCGCTGACCATAGGCATGCGCTGCAGTTCCAGATAATCGGCGAAGATGACGTGGCCGCTCACGTAGGTGAGGACCGTCAGAGCCCCGGCGGCGATAATCGTGCAGCCGATCGCGAGCCCGTCCAGGCCGTCGGTCAGGTTCACGGCATTGCTGGAAAACACGATGACGAGCACCGCGAATACTATGAAGGGCAGAAACGCCAGCACGCCAAGATGGGGGATATGCAGCAGGGCGGGAATTGACAGTCGCGGCCGCAGGACCTTGACGAACGGCACGACCAGCTGCGTGTTGTAGCTGCCCTCGAGATCCATCAGCACCAGCACGACCGCGACCGCGGCTGCTGCCAAAAACTGATACATCAGCTTGGCGCGGGCCGTCAGGCCCAGGTTGCGCCGGTGGATCACCTTAATATAGTCATCCGCGAAACCGATGGCACCGAACGCCGCCGTCGAGAACATCACAATCCAGACAAAAGGATTCGACAGATCGGCCCAGAGCAGGGTCGGCAGCAGGATGGCGATGCAGATCAGCACCCCGCCCATGGTCGGTGTGCCGGCTTTCTTTTGATGCGCCTTCGGCCCCTCCTCGCGGATGTACTGCCCGATCTGAAACTCGCGCAGCTTTTCGATCACGTACGGCCCGATGATCAGCGTGATCAGCAGCGCCGTCAGCGACGCGAAGACCGTGCGGAATGTGAGATACCGGAAGATGCGAAACGGACTGAAGTAAAGGTAAAGCTTCCGATAGAGCAGCCAGTAAAGCAAACTTCCTCCGGCGAATCTGGTTGGATTTTCCCGCTTATCTTATCGTGCCCGATGGTCCGGCGCCTTTTTCTGATTCCTGCAACGCTTCCAGCGCACGCTCCAGTCTGACTCCTCGCGAACCCTTCAGCAGAACCGCATCGCCGGGTTCGAGATGTTCCCGCAACCATTCGCTCGCGGCCTCCGGCGTCTCCAAAAACCAGCGCTTCTGCCCCGTTCTCCTTCGCCGCGTCGACGATGTGGCGTGCCTCGCCGCGTACGCCGACAACAATATTGATACCGGCCTGGGCGGCAGCCTTCCCACACGCCGCATGCAGCGCCTCTGCCTCCTTACCAAGCTCGAGCATTTCGCCTGCGACCAGAATCCGTCGCTGCGCCGGCATCGCTGCCAGTGTCCGGATCATCGACTTCAGCGCCTCGGGATTGGAATTGTAGGCGTCGTTGATGATCGTGGCTCCGCGGATCGTCAGCACCTGACCGCGCTTATCCTCGGGTCGCAACTTCTCCAGCGCTGCACGACACTCGGCCAAAGGGATGCCTGCCTCGACGCCGACAGCGATGGCCGCCAGCGCGTTGGCTGCATTGTGCTCGCCCGGCAGATGCAGGTCGACTTCGCAACGCTGCTCGCCAGCCCGAACCTGGATCCTCAGACCCTCGGCTCCCAGCGACTGGATGCTTTCTGTGTGCGGATCGCCGCAGGGCCCCCGTCCGAAGTACACCACTTTGCCTTCAAAGCCGCGGCCGAACTGCGAAACGTAAGCGTCGTCGCAGTTCAGAAACGCTACCCCGTGCCGCGGCAACGACTCCACCAGCTCGTATTTCGCCCGCGCCACGCCGGCGATGCCGTCCGGGAAAAATTCGGTGTGGGCGTGGCCGACATTCGTCACCACTCCCCAGTCGGGCGCGGCGATCCGGCACAGCGCGGCGATCTCGCCGGCCGCCGACATCCCCATTTCGATGACCGCAACGTCGTGCTCGGGCTCCAGACGCAGCAATTGCAGCGGCAGGCCGTATCCATTATTCAGGTTGCCCTGCGACTTGAGAACCCTGAACCGCGCACCCAACACGGCAGCAATGGCTTCTTTCGTCGTCGTCTTTCCTGCCGAGCCTGTGATGCCGACCACCCGCTTGCCCCAGTGCCGCCGCACAGCCGCCGCAAGCCGCTGCAGGGCAGCCAGCACATCGTCCGTCGCAAGCAGTGGATGCGAACCCGCGGCTCCCACCAATCCGGCGATTCGATCGCGTGCTATGACCGCCGCACATGCGCCGCGCTCCAGTGCCGCTGCGACGAAATCGTGCCCGTCGAATCTCTCGCCGCGGATGGCGAAGAAAAGGTCCCCCGGCTTCAGCCTTCGCGAATCGATGGAATACCCCGTCGCTGCAATCAACTCCACCGTCGCTCCGCCTGCGTGAGTCTCCGCCGCCGACCAGCGTGCGATCTGCTCCAATGTGAGCTTCACGCGCGTGCTCCCACGACGTCGCGAATCGCCGCCGCTGCAACTTCCGCATCGTCAAAAGGAATCGTCCCGTGCCGCAGAACCTGCTCTTTCTCGTGACCCTTTCCCGCAAGCAGGACGATGTCCCCCGGATGCGCGCCTTCCACGGCCAGGCGAATAGCTCGGGCGCGATCCGGTTCGACAACAAATTTTGCCCCTGTTTCGATCAGCCCCGGCAGTACGTCGGCAATGATCGCTTCCGGATCTTCGCTGCGCGGATTGTCTGACGTCACTACAACAAAATCGCTTCCCTCCCCCGCCGCTCGGCCCATCTTCGGACGCTTGGCTCGGTCGCGATCCCCTCCGCAACCGAAAAGCGTGATGACCCGTCCGGAGCTGCCAACGAATTCCCGCGCCAGGGAGGTCAGGTTCCGCAGTGCGTCGTCGGTGTGTGCGTAATCGACCACAACGGTGAACCGCTGGCCTTCATCGACGGTCTGAAACCTGCCCGGCACATGCGCCAGTGCCGCCCCGCCCTTTGCAATCTGCTCCAGGCTCAGGCCTCGTGCGACCGCTGCGCCCGCCGCAGCCAGCAGATTGTACAGATTCACTTTGCCGGTGAGCCGCGTCCGGACGTCCACTGCTCCGGCGGGTGTTCTCAGGCGAAACTTCATGCCCGCCGCACTCAAGTCGGCGTCTTCGGCGCGAAAATCGCCCGAGCCGAGCCCATACGTGCAAACCTGCGCGGCCGCCTTTCGGGCGATCTCTGCGAGCCTTGCCCCGTGGGCATCCTCTATATTGATCACCGCAACCCGCGGCGCCCTGCCCAGTTGCCCGTCGAAGAGTGCCTGCTTCGCCGCGAAGTAGTTCTCCATCGTGCCGTGATAATCGAGGTGATCCTGCGTGAGGTTCGTGAAGATTGCCACATCGTACGGCAGTCCGTAAACCCGACCCTGCGCCAGGGCATGCGACGAAACCTCCATCACCGCCTCTGTCGCCCCAACATCCGCACCCTCGCGAAACAGCGCCAGCAGATCGCGCGATTCCGGTGTCGTATGCGGCGCCGCCCGAACCACTCCGGCGACGTGATTCTCAATCGTCCCCACCAACACCGTCTTCCGATCCACCGAATTCAGCATTGCTTCCAGAAGAAACGCCGTCGTCGTCTTGCCGTTGGTGCCGGTCACGCCGCTCAACGTGAGTTGCCGCTCGGGATGGCCGAAGAAATTCGCCGCTAC
>CAWFXK010000018.1:0-182392 GCA_963819725.1 uncultured Acidobacteriaceae bacterium | reverse complement strand
GTCTGGTGCGTCTGCCAATTCCGCCACTCTCGCACGTTTATTCCCACGCGGACGCCTGCCTCATTGTAGCCTGCGCCATGCGGTAGTCTGGTGAGGTCTATGAATCCATCGCAACCAAAAATCCAGCTCACCCAGGCCGAGGAATATCGGGAGATCTACTCCAACAGCGTTCAGGTGCGCGTGAGCGTGTGGGATTTTCTCCTCGTCTTCGGCCTCGTGCATCAGGAATCGCCCGAGCAGGTCAACGTGAACAACACTCTGGGCGTGTATCTGAGCCCGCAGCAGACCAAAGCGCTGTACAACATCCTCGGCCAGAACCTGGCGCAGTACGAGCAGACCTTCGGGACGCTCGCCCTCGAGCCGCAACCGCCGAAGGGGCCCGTTCACTGAGGCGTGTAGCAGTGAGTACGGCCTGTCGCGCCGTTCCGTGGTGGGTGGTTCTGCCGGCCATCTTCGCCGCGATACTGGCCGCGCATGCGCCGCTCCTGCGTCTTCCTTATTACTGGGACGAGGCGGGCTACTACATCCCCGCGGCGTGGGATTTCTTTCGCACCGGATCGCTGATTCCGATCTCTACCTTGTCGAACGCGCATCCTCCGCTGCCGTCGATCGTGCTGGCTGCGTGCTGGAAGCTCCTCACCTTCGCGCCCTGGGTCACGCGAACCGCTATGTGCGTGGTGGCCGCGGTAGCACTGACGGCGGTGTGGCGACTCGCGGTGATCGCGACAGGCGAAGCAGTCCGTCGCGCTGGCAACCGTCCTGCTCACCGCGCATCTATCCGGTTTTCTTCGCGCAAAGCTCTCTGGCGCATGCGGACATGTTCGCCGCGGCAGGAACGCTGTGGGCCCTGGCATTTTGGCTCGACGACCGTCGGTGGCCGGCGGCGCTCTGCTTTGCGCTGGCCGCGCTCTCCAAGGAGACGGCGATCGTCACGCCCCTGGCGCTGGCGATCTGGGAGAGCTGGCGCTTTCGAGAGCCTCGCCCCACGCGGATCCGGAAGGTTCTCGCGCTCGCCGCGACGGTCCTGCCGCTCACGGTCTGGTATCTGTACCACTGGCATAAGACCGGCTTCGTCTTTGGCAATCCCGAGTACGTGCGCTACAACGCGACCGCGACGCTGACCCCGCTGCGAGTACTGCTGGCGCTCGCGCATCGCACCATGCACATCACCCTGCATATGAATCTCTTTGTGCCGGTGCTGGCAGCTCTGGGGTGTCTACTGTTGCCCGCGGTGAAGGAAATTGGCGGCGCAAGCTCCGACTCTCCGCATTCGTCACCGTGGCGGTTACGAATTTCGCCACAGCACCAGGCAGTGTTGTATGTGACGATCGCGGCCAATCTCCTGTTCTTCTCGGTTCTGGGCGGGGCGCTGCTCACCCGCTACCTGCTGCCGCTCTACCCGCTGGTGCTGCTGCTGTGCGTGAACACGTTTCGCCGCAGGCTGCGCGAATGGACGGCGCTGGTGGCGCTGAGCGCAGCGGCCTTTGTGACGGGGCTGTTCATCAATCCGCCCTATCGGTTCGCGCCGGAGGACAACCTTGAGTACGCCACGGTGATCCACCTGCACCAGGCCGCGATCGGTGAAATTGTGACGCACTGGCCAGGCGCGACGGTTCTGACCGCATGGCCGGCGACCGACGAGCTGAGCAAGCCGGAACTCGGATACGTCACGAAACCGATGCCCGTAGTGACAATCGCCAACTTCTCCGCAGCAGAAATTCAGAAGGCCGCCGGCGAGCCGCATAACTACTCCGCCGCGCTGGTCTTCTCCACGAAGTACGATCCACCCCACCTGTGGCTCGGCCTGCGGCGATGGAACGAGCCATTCGACACGAAGTATTTCGATTTTCATCGTGACCTGCCGCCGGGGATGATCGCCCGCGCGCTCGGCGGGCAGGTGGTGTGGGGCGAATCGCGCAAAGGCCAGTGGGTCGCGGTGCTGCGGTTCACCAGCGCTCCGGGGTCGCGAACCGTCCGTTATCCCGATCCTGACTCGGAGCGCGCGACCAGTTCCGCCACGCCGTTCGCCTCCCGATAGAGGATGGTCCTCAGCCCGGGAAACGCCGTGCCCAGTTCGCCTGGATCGAGCGCCGTTCGCAGCGAATGACCCTCGGTGTAGCGCAGGTGATCCGTTGTGTACGTTTTGTAGAGGAGCGTTCCACCGGCAGCGAGAGCCGCTGGCAGGGCAGGGAACTGCTCGCGCAGCAAACACCACACGACCACGATCAGGTCGAAGGGCTGGTTCACGGCAGCCCACGCCAGGGTCTCCGCGGCGGATTCGCGGCGGAGGGTCAGCTCAACGCCGGCCAGCTGACCGCGCCGGGCCGCAATGGCCAGACCTTCGTCGGAGACGTCGGCGAGGGTAGCGTTCCAGCCCTGCCGTGCAAGCCAAATGGCGTGGCGCCCGGCACCGCCGGCGAGGTCCAGCGCGCGGCCTGGTTTCAGACCAGCACAAACCTCCGCAACAAGAGGATCGGGTTCAACGGATTGTGCTTCACCGGCGAGAAATTTCGCGTTCCAGCGGTCCCGGTCGGTCGGCGTCTCCCTGGTCATGTTGGTGAGTGTGACGCGCGGGTGGTAGTGACGAGCGCAGCGCTTGCTCCGTTATACTCGGGGAATGGCGGGGCAGAAAACCTTCTATCTGGAGACCTTCGGCTGCCAGATGAACGTGCATGACTCGGAAAAGGTCATTGGCACGCTCGAGCAGCAGGGCTACGCCCAGGTGGAGACGGAGGAGGCGGCCGACCTGATCCTCTACAACACCTGCTCCATCCGCGACAAAGCCGAGCAGAAGGTCTTCCACCGCCTCAACGATTACAAGGCGCTCTACAAACAGGGCAAGCGTTTCGGCGTGCTGGGCTGCGTGGCGCAGCAGGAAGGCGAGCGCATCTTTGAGCGCGCTCCGTTTGTCTCGCTGGTTTCCGGTTCGGCGTCGTACCGGCGGCTGCCGGAAATGCTGGTGCAGATCGAGCAGGGCGCGACGCGCGTGACCGGGCTCGACGACCGCCAGACCGACGAGACCTTCGAGACCGAGTTCACGGCGCGGTCGAATCCCGCATCGCGGCTACATCACCATCATCGAAGGCTGCGACAAGTTCTGCGCCTACTGCGTGGTGCCGTACACACGCGGCAAGGAGCGCAGCCGCAAGTCGGAGTCGGTGCTGGCCGAGGCGCGCCGCATGGCCGACGCGGGCTTCACCGAGATCCAGCTGCTCGGGCAGAACGTGAATTCCTACCGTGATCCCGACGGGAAGCGGACCTTTGCGGAATTGCTGGCCGCTGTGGGCGAGATGCCGGGGATCCGGCGCGTGCGATTCACGACCTCCCATCCGCGCGACTTTACGAAGGACATCGTCGAGGCCATCGATGCGGTGCCTTCTCTGTGCGATCACGTGCATCTGCCGGTGCAGAGCGGATCATCGAAGGTATTGCGCTTGATGGCGCGTGAATATTCGCGCGAGCAGTATCTGGAGCGCATCGGATGGATCAAGGGCGCGAAGCGAACGATCAGCATGACGACCGACATTATCGCCGGATTCCCGGGCGAGACCGTCGAGGACTTTGAAGAGACGCTGATGCTGCTCGATGAGGTCCAGTACGACGGCGTCTTTGCGTTCAAGTATTCGCCGCGGCCCAATACGCCGTCACTGTCCATGCCGGATTCGATTTCCGATGAGGAGAAGTCGAAGCGCCTGCAGGTCCTGCTCGATCGCCAGCGCGAAATCCAGCGGGCGAACTACGAGAAAGCATGTCGGGCAAATTCTGGAAACGATGGTGGAAGGCATGAATCCGCAGCGCGGACAGGTCGTCGGCCGGACGTCGCAGAATAAGACGCTGAACTTCACCACCACCCAGCCGATTGCCCCCGCGCCCGGCGTCTATCTGCAGGTGCGCGTTACCCGGGCGTTTCCGAACAGTCTTGTCGGGGAGGCAGTTCAGCTTCAGTAGAGCGAGGGACACGATGGAAGTAGAAATGAAAATCCGGGGTTTGATGGTCGATCCGTCGACGAACATGCCAGTCGTGATCCTGAAAGATCCAAAGAGCGAAGCGGTGCTGCCGATCTGGGTGGGCCTCTACGAGGCAAACGCCATCCAGATGGAGGTGGAGAAGGCGACCACCGCGCGGCCGCTCACCCATGACCTGCTCAGGAATGTTGTCATGGGACTCAACGCGCAGGTGCAGCGAGTGGTCGTGTCGGAACTGCGCGGAGACACCTTCTACGCAGTGATCTGGATGGAGCAGAACGGCGAAGTGGTGGCGATTGACGCGCGCCCCTCCGACGCGCTGGCCCTGGCGCTGCGCTCCGACTGCCCCATCTTCGTGGCCGAAGAAGTGCTGCATGCGGCGAAAGTGCTGCCCACTACCGCCGAAACCCAGCCCACCGAGCAGGACGTGCGCAAGTGGCTGGAGAACCTGGGCGACGAGGATTTAGGGAAGTACAAGATGTGATCGGAGGGGTCGAGCCCTGACGCTCCCGCCGCACCGCCCCCTTAAGCCGCGCCGGATAGGCGCGACCTCACAGGAGAGAGTTTGATCGAGTTCATGAAGCGGACGGCGTTCCGTGGCATCGCCGCCACGGAGCGGACGGTGCGAGTGTTCAGCGGCGGTTCTCCGTCGCTGGACCCGGCCGATCTGCGCAGAATTCGAAATTTCCTGATCCCTCAGGTGCATCCGTTTCTCGGTGCCGCGGTTCACGAAACCCCACTCATCGAAGCTCTGCGATCGGCCATGCCTGACGCGAACATCGTCGCCGTAGGCTCGGGAATCGGTGCGGAGGTTCTTCGCAACCACCCGGGGTTAACCAGGCTCGAGCCGGCGCCCAATCCCAATCGTGATTTCTGGGGCGCCGTTCGCAGCTACCGCCGAATCGTCCAGTCGTTCCGCGGCGAACCATGGTGCGCGCTGTTCACGGGCTGGAATGGCCGCTCGCGCGTGGTGCTTGCCACGATGCTGGCCGGGAACGGCGTGCGCGTGGGCTTCTCCGTAGCTCCGCCGCTGCTGCATCTGCCGCTCAGTTACGATCGCGAGAAAAGCCAGATTGCAAGCAACCTCCGTCTGCCCGGACTGCTCGGGCACGCCGGCCCATCCGACCTTGAGCCGCGCGTTTATTTCGCGGAAGAGGATCTCCGCGCAGCATGCCATTTGCTGGGCGCGCCGGAGGTCTCGCAACCTCGGCCGCTCGCCGTGTTTGTAACCCAAACTCGTCCGACTCAACTAAAACAATGGAGGCAGGAACGCTTTGTTGCTGTCGCACGCTGGCTCGTTCGCGAGTATGGCTGCCGCATCCTGCTGACCGGATCTGCGTCGGAGTCAGGCGGTGTCGAAGCGCTGCGTGGCGCGATCGGCGACGAGGCATTGAGCATCGCCGGACGCACCAGCATTTCGGTCCTCGCCGCCGTGCTGGCGCAGGCCGACTTCGCCCTGACCCTCGATACCGGCACCCTTCATCTGATACGCGCCGCGCAACTGCCAGCCTGCATCATCGCTCCCGCCTGGTCGCCTCCTCACGAGTGGCTGCCGGTGGGAAATCCCCGCTTCCGCATTCTGAAGAACCTCGATCTGGCGAATCAGCCACCCGACTATATCATTGATGAAGTATCCGTAGATGAAGTCTGCGATGCGCTGGGGGGCCTGCTTCGAAGTTATCCGCCTTCGGCTGCTGATCGGGAAGCACGTGTTCGGCGATCGCTGGCCGGAAATAATCGCATTTCGGCAAACGGAATACCGGAAGCGACGCATGACTGAAGTCCCCGGAAGCGAGCAGCGTCGTCGTGAAGCATGTTCGCCCGCTGCGCAATGTGGACCCCGTGACGCGATGAGAAATTGTCAACCAGATCGTCGAAGCCATTACTCTGCTATAGAACCGAGCCTCTCAAATGAGCCTTAGACGCGACACTCTTTACAATCTTGGCGGGTCGATTGCGCCGGTCCTTGTAAGTCTTGTCACGGTGCCCGCGTACCTGCGCCTGATTGGCGATGCGCGGTACGGAGTGCTGGCGATTGTCTGGCTGTTTCTGGGGTACTTTGGGCTATTCGATCCGGGAATCACACGCGCGGCTTCGTACCACATTGCGCGCTTGCACAAAGCAGAGGAAGCGAAGCAAAGAGAGAGCGTTTTCTGGACTGCGCTGCTGGTGAATCTGGGGTTTGGGTTGGCGGGCGGGATTATTCTTTACCTCGCGGCCCGGCCCATTTTCATGTCGGCGTTCAAGATGCCGGAGGTAATGAGAAGCGAAGTAATGGCCAGCTTGCCGTGGCTGGCGGCGGCGGTACCGTTGGCGATTGTGACTGGCGTCCTGGGCGGAGCGTTACAGGCGCGGGAACGCTTTGGAACGTTTAACGCGATCAATGTCGCAAACGCGGCGTTATCGCAGCTGGTTCCGCTGGCAGTAGCGTACTGGCACGGTCCGGATCTGGCCTGGCTGATTCCCGCCATGCTCATGACACGGATTGCGGGTGTGATTCCCACTTTCGTGGCGCTGGCCAGCGCGCTGCCCCTGGGTCTCGGGGGCGGCTTCGACAGTTCCAAAATGCGGAGCCTGTTTTCCTATGGTGGATGGATCACCATCACGAATGTACTCACTCCTGTGTTGAGCACGATGGACCGAATGCTGATCGGCAGTTTGTTGAGCGCGGAGGCGGTCGCGTTCTATACGGTTCCCTTCAACATGGTCAGCCGCATGTCGGTGCTTCCGGGAGCACTGGCGACCAGTTTGTTTCCGAAGTTGTCGAGAAGCAGCGCGGAAGACAGCGCACAGCTGGCGTCCGAGGCAGTCGCGGCGCTGGCTGCGGTAACCACCCCGATGATTGTGCTGGCGGCTGCGGTGTTTCCGGTTTTCATGCGGATCTGGGTGGGGCGAGGTTTTGCAGAACATGCTGCCCCGATCGGAGTTATTTTGCTGGTGGGAATCTGGATAAACGGGCTGGCCTATGTTCCGTATGGGCATCTGCAGGCGAAGGGGCGACCGGATATCGTGGCGAAGTTTCACGCGATCGAAGTGATTCCATTTCTCGGGATTCTTTGGCTGGGCCTGCACTCCCTGGGGTTGATCGGCGCCGCGTATGCGTGGACATTGCGGACGACAGTGGATGCTTTGTTGTTGTTCATAGTGGGCGGGAGTATCCCACGCTGGCGTCGGCTGCTGCCGGGAGGGCTGATCGTGGTGCTGGCGGCTGTTTTGAGTCCAACGTTGGTAGTGTCAGCGAGAATGCTGGCGGAGACGGTTCTGATGATCGTGGCGACCGTTTGGTCGTGGAATCTGAGCCCGATCATTCGTGCGGCAATACGGCAGAGATTGGGCGTCGGGAATGCACACGCGGCTGCGTGAGCCAGGCGGGTTCGGCGCTGTGGCGATCTGACGACAAAACTGCGAATCTCGACAAATAACTGCTGTCTTAGAGGGAGGCTGGAATCATGCGTGGAGTGCAGTTTGCACGGACACAACTGGGGTTGGGGAGACTGAAGCGCAGAGCCGACCGGAGTCTTGACCAACCGGCGGAGCTGGTGTCACTGATATTTGAATTTAACCGGCATGACATCAAGCCGTTTCAGATTGAAGCGGAATTGATTTCGCTTCTCAGGGAAGTCAGGAAACTTCAGCCGCAAACGGTACTGGAAGTCGGTACCGCCCGAGGCGGGACCCTGTTCCTGTGGACACGATTGGCACAGCCGAACGCCACGATCGTGAGCCTCGATCTTCCTGGAGGTAAATTTGGAGGGGGGTACACAAAGTGGCAGGCAATAACCTACAGACGCTTTGCGAAGGCCAGGCAAAAAATACACCTCCTGCGGGTCGATTCTCATGCTCAGTCAACTCTGGAAAAGACCAGGCATTTGTTCGGCGGAAAACCGATCGACTTGCTGTTCATCGACGGTGACCACTCCTTCGAAGGCGTGAAGAAGGATTGGGAGATGTATTCGCCGCTGGTGCGTTCCGGAGGCATGGTGGTTTTTCACGATGTTGCGGGCAACTATGATGACACTCAGGTGAAGCGTCTTTGGGATTCGATTAAGTCCGATTTTGAGCACCGCGAGTACGTAACAGATTCAGGCGGACTCTACGGCATTGGTGTGCTGATTAAATAGCTGTCCGGTGGGGGTTGGCAGCTCGAATGCCCCATTGGCTACCCTGGCGCGGCATGCCGATGCGGCTTCGTGCCCCCATATACTCAGAGTGGAGAATCGATGGCGCGGAGCGGATCTGTGATGTTGATGTGCAATGGAATCCACCCTCGCGAGGGACAGCTGCTGTGAAGATATCGATTGCCATGGCGACCTACAACGGGGCGAAATATATTCGTGATCAACTGGACACATTGGCGCGGCAGAGTCTCCCTCCGCTGGAACTGGTGGTTACCGATGATGGGTCGACCGATGCAACCCTGAGCATCGTGGAGGCGTTTTCGGCGGTGGCGCCATTTCCGGTGCGCGTGTTTCGGAATTCGACTCGATTGGGCTACGAGGAGAATTTCCTGAAAGCGGCATCCCTGTGCACCGGCGATCTGATCGCATTCTGCGATCAGGACGATATCTGGATGGAACAGAAGTTGAGCCTCTGTTCGCGATATTTTGCAGATCCAGGTATTCAGGGTGTGGTTCATAGTGGACAAACGATCGGGGACTCGGGCGAGCGAGGCAAATTCTATCCATGGTTTCCTCGAACGCGAGTGCTCGAAGCCGGCGAGTTTGACCCGTTTGCGGAATCCCCCGGCTTCTCGATCGTCCTCCGGAGGGATTTGCTGAATCTGGCGAACAGCGAGGGTCGTCACGACCGCGTCAAAAGCCACGACCATTGGTGCTGGTTATTGGCCTCCAGTGCAGGCCGGGTCGTAACCATGGCCGACGTTCTGGTTCTTTACCGGCAGCATGATGCCAATGTTTTTGGAGTGCCCCGTGAACGGTCCATTCGGAAAGCGATTCGAGAGGCTGTGGGGGCGCAGGAGTACATCGTGGAAGAGGACTCGGAGGCCTTTTGCGCCACCGTCCTGGAGGGGGCCGCCGAGCAGGACCCTAAGCGGGCTCCAGCGCTCCTGCGATCGGCACGCAAGCTGCGGTATCGGTCCACGCTCCACCGCATTCGAACTACCATTTATGCTCGACAATCTTCCTTCTTTACGCGGTTCGCCCGGTTCGCCCGGCTGTTCTTCCTTGGGGGCTATTTTCCTGATCGAACGGGCGCGCGCCTGGGGATCAAGCGCGGGGCCAAGGATCTTTTATTCGGGGTTTCAGGCTTCTACAAGCTTGTAAGCCCGAACCAACGGCTCCAAACCCAGGTCGGCCACAAACGTCCTGCTCCTCGTGCCGACGATGGTTACGAAAGTTGACCCTACCTCCGTTATCTTGCGTAATTACTCCACCCCTCGCTACAACTGAGACACTTTACAACGCAGATCTGGGGAACGGGGCTGATGGCTCGCAGGCGACTGCATCCGCAGCCCCATTTTTTTGTTTGTTATCAGCAAGATTCGCTCATTCCCCCTTTTCAATCCAAAAGCCGCCCAGGTGCATCGTATTCAGCGACGCCGGTAGCCGTGCTCTATCTTTCCCGGGCCGCGTCGCTGGCAACCTGGTTGCGACTATACGAGAACAGCACGTTCTGCAGCCAGGCGCACAGGTCCGAACATCACTGATTTCACAACCCGCTCGTTGTGAACGGGTTAACAGATTTGCGGTACCATAACGAGGGGTCCCTCAGATCATCTTTTTGATTGGAGAAATTACTGATATGAAAAGAGTTGTAGTCGTATGTTGCGCATTGGCGATGGCTGTCTCGACTTTTGCCCAGGACAAGGCGAAGCTTGACACCCGGCTCGACGCAGCCCGGGATGTTCTGAACGAAGTCATGGCGAGCCCCGACAAGTCGATTCCCGATTCGATTCTTAAGGACGCGACCTGCGTTGGTGTTGTTCCCGGAATGGTCAAGGGTGCCTTTATCTTTGGTGCCGAATACGGGCAAGGCGTCGTGACATGCCACACCCCGCGCGGATGGAGCGCTCCCGTATTCATCCGGATGGCAGGCGGGTCGTGGGGCTTCCAGATTGGCGGACAGGGGACCGATCTCGTCCTGGTCGCCGTCAACCACAAGGGCTTTCAGGATCTGCTGCACAGCCAGTTCAAGATCGGCGCGGATGCTTCGGCAGCGGCCGGACCGGTTGGACGCAACGCGCAGGCCTCCACCAACTGGAAGATGCAGTCCGAGCTGCTCACCTGGTCGCGCAGCAAAGGGCTGTTCGCCGGCGTGGATCTGAGCGGCGTTGGAGTGAGCCAGAACACTGCCGACACGGATCTGTTCTACGGAGCGCCGCATACCTTCGAAAGCATCCTGCGCGGCGATGTGCCGGTGCCGGAGGATGCGCGACCCTTTGTGCGCACGGTCGCCAAGTATTTCCACGAAGCGCAGTAACTGGATTCGCGAGTGCTGAGGGCGCGGGGCTTTGGCTCCGCGCCTTCGCATTTGTGCAACTGCTTCTGCCGCGTCCCGGTCCGCATGTAGACTGGCTCTTCGCCATCGATGCGAAAAGCTCTGGAATATGCGTTTGCCTGGACACTGCTGCGGCTGATGGGGGCTTTGCCTCGCAGCGTGGCGCGGAGTGCCGGCGCCGCCCTGGGAGCCGTGGCCTGGCGCCTCCTGCCGAATCTGCGCCGCACCGGTATGCGTAACCTGGAGCTGGCTTATCCCGGCATGACCGCGGCCGAGCGTACCCGCCTCCTGCGCCGCGTCTATCGCCATCTCGGCTGGCAGCTGGGTGAGTTCTGCCAGATGCCCCGCTATACGCCCGAAAACACGCGCGAACGCATCCGCTATGAGGGCCTGGACCACTATCTCACGGCCAGCCAGCGCGGCAACGGCGTCCTCATCGTCACCGGCCATCTCGGCGCATGGGAGCTGTCCAGCTACTGGCATTCGCTCATGGGCCACCCCATGACGATGGTGATCCGCCGCCTCGACAACCCACGCGTCGACAAGATGGTCAACGACATCCGCTGTCTGCACGGCAATCGCGTCGTGCACAAGGACGACTTCGCGCGCGGGCTGCTCCAGGCCATGCGTCGCGGCGATACCGTCGGCATCCTTATGGACACCAACATGACCCCGCCCCAGGGTGTCTTCGTGCCCTTCTTTGGCGTGCTCGCCTGTACCGCCTCAGGTCTGGCGCGCGTCGCGCTCCGCACCGGCGCCGCAGTCCTGCCTGGCTTCCTCGTCTGGGAGCGCGCCGAGCAGAAATACGTGCTGCACTTTGGCGAAGAGTTTCGACTCGTAGAGACGGGCGACGACGAGCACGACGTCCTCGCCAACACAGCGCAGTTCACCCTCGCGATTGAAGACTTCGTCCGCCGCTATCCGGACCAGTGGCTTTGGGTCCACCGCCGCTGGAAGACGCGCCCGGAAGGCGAGCCTGGGATCTACTGAGCGCCGTTAATCCGCCGCAGCGCTTTTTGACGGCGCCTCCGCCGGACTCGTTTCTACTCCGTCCTTATCGGTCCATCCCGGCAGCGCCTGGCTTCCATAGATCAGCCGCACACCATAGGTGAAGGTGAAGTAGCTCCAGATCCACTGCGACAGCACCGCAATGCGATTGCGAAAGCCAATCAGAAAATAAATATGGACGACCAGCCACGTAATCCACGCCGGAAACCCACTCAGATGGGCCTTAAAGGGCCACTTCACATCGCCGACCGCGGCAAGGCGCCCGATGGTCGCCAGATCTCCCTTGTCGAAATAGTGAAACGGCGGCCGCGGCTGATGATTCAGATCCGCCGCGATCAACCGCGCGATGTGATCGCCCATCTGCATCGCGGGCTGAGCGACGCCGGGAACCTGGCGGCCGTTCTCTTCAACTGCGCCAGGTCCCCGCAGACGAAGATCTCCGGATGGCCTTCCGGATTCAGCGTGGCGTTCACCATCACGCACCCGCGCTTGTCCGTCGGCAGACCCAGCCTCTTGCCCAGCGGCGACGCCTGCACCCCCGCCGCCCAAAGGGTGACGGCGGCCTCGATGCGCTGGCCGCTCGCGATCACATAGCCGGGCTGGACATCGGTAACCCGCATGCCCGTATGCACCTCAACCCCCAGCGCCTTCAGTTGCTCCTCGGCCTTTATCGAGAGATCCTGCGGATAATTCGCCAGCACGTGTTTTTCGCCTTCGATCAGCATCACCCGCGCTCTGGCTGGATCGATGTGCCGGAAATCGCGCTGCATGAAGCGGCGCGTGATATCGCAAATGGCGCCCGGCAAGCTCGACGCCCGTGGGACCGCCACCGATGATGACGAAATTCAGCGGCGGATGCGTTCCCCTCTCCAGCATCTCGCGCTCCGCCAGCTCAAAGGCCAGCAGAATCCGCCGCCGAATCTCGATCGCGTCTTCCACGGTCTTGAGCCCCGGCGCAAGCGGCTCCCATTCGTCGTGGCCGAAGTAGGAGTGCGTCGCGCCCGTCGCCAGCATCAGGTAGTCGTACTTCATCTCGGCGCCGCTGCGAAAACCCACCCGCCGATCGCCCAGATCGAAGCCGACCGCCTCATCCATCAGAACTTCGGTGTTGGACTGCCGCGCAGCATGGTGCGCAGCGGCGATGCGATGTCGGCCGGGCGAAAGCACCGCCAGCGCCCACCTGATACAGCAGCGGCTGAAACGTGAAGTGGTTGCGGCGGTCGACGAGCGTGACATCGACCGGCAGCTTCGCCAAAGCTTTCGCCGCGTGGGTCCCGGCGAAACCTCCACCGATAATCATCACCCGCGGCCGGCGATGGGTTTCCTCAAGTGCCATGCGTGCCTCCACCCTGAAGCGAACCTATATGAATGATGCACGGGACCGGAAAACGATGGATGGAATTGCACGTCAATTGCGCAGCGCGCCATAGCCGGCCGCCAGCAGAACCGCAATCGCAGCAATCCCCCCAACTACAGCCGCCGCATGGCGGAACGCCCACCCCGTAAGCACTGCCGACAGAAAATAGACGGCCAGGACCGCGGCTTGCAACGCAAATCGTTCTTCGAATTTCGTCCTCTCGCTTTCCACGCGCGGCTGGTGGGCGATGAGAAGCGTCACCCCGTTAGCGAGTGTCGTCCACGTTCCGGTGATGTACGTCGTCACCACGCCCGGAACCCGCAGCTGGATCATGGCAGCGCTCTGCATCCCAATCGCGATCGCAATCGAGGCCAGCAGAACCGAGGCACCTCTCGGCGACGGTTGCTGCCGCATGGCCACCCACGCCACTTCGGCGCCGATCAGCACCAGCGCTTCAAGGAAAAGCGTCCACGAAACGCGCCGATCCCAGACCGTGCCCGGCTGAACCCTGTGCGTCAGCAGCGTGCCCAGCACCGTTCCCACCACGTAGCCGGTCACCGCAATCAGCGGGTGGATGAAATCGCCGTGTAGGTGAAAAATGGAAATCCCCAGCAGAACCGTGTTTCCGGTCATGTTGGCGACGAAGGCATGACCGATCCCGAAATAGCTCCAGCCGTCCGCCGAACCGGAAGCCGCCGAGCAGCAGAAGAAGGGCGTCGCGTTCCGAATTTCTCACTCCTGTCTTGGATGCCGTTCAGCCGAATCGAGCGCGCGCCACATTACGGCGGAAGTCCTCGCCGCGCATCTCCGCCACCACACACATCTCCGCCAGCCGGGAGCGCATACGCTCGCCAATCCGGTCGCCCAGAGTTTCGTCGCGAACGGCGCGGCTCATGCCGTTGGAGCCATTGCCAGTCCCGCCAGGGGGCAGATCGGCGTAGTTCGTCGTGATAATCGTCGTCCGCTTGTCGTTGTAGCGCGTGTTCAGCACCAGAGCCACCGTGTCCCAAACCCAGTCCGTCGGCTTGGCCGCGCCCAGTTCGTCCAGAACCAGAACCTCTGCGTCGAACACCGGCCGCAGAATCTCCATCTCCGTCGTCGCGACCTGCGGGTTGTACGAGTGCTGGATCTGCTTCAGCAGTTCGCGGTAGTCGCAGAAAAGCCCATGCACGCTCTTTTCGACAATCAGCGCCTGCAGAATGCCGGCCGCCAGATGCGTCTTGCCAACGCCGATTGATCCGGTGAGCAGCAAGCCGCGGCCAGCCGTGGTCACCGGGTAGCCATCGACGAAATTACGCGCCATGAGATACGCGGCCGCAAGGGAGCGGTCTGCACCGTGGAAGCTGGCATCGTAGCTTTCCAGCGAGCAGTGTTCGTACCGCTTCGGGATCGAAGCCTGCTGCAGAAGCCTCGAAACGCGCATTTCCAGCCGACACTCGCAGGTCTCGATTTTGCTGCCGCCACCGGGAAGGGAAACGACCCGCGCGCCACTTCCACCGCATCTGGAGCAAATGCCATTCATGGAAGATTCAGTATCGCAGGTCGCCTCAGGTGGAAAAGAGGGAGGCAATGTGCGTTACGAGGCTGGTCCGCGCAGAGCCCGTGAACCCGCAAAACCCCAACCCACCAACGTCATCTTTCGGCCTGCCTCCCGCCGATATATGATCAGGAATCGGATGGACTGATTCCCGCATCCGGCCCACCCACGGACCTCTCAGCATCACGCTTAGCGAACCACAAGCGAACAGCGAACGTGTGTGCGGCACGCCGGGAATCAGAAAGGAACAGGCGATCCGGTGACCCAGGCGAAGTCGGCAGTGGTAGTTGGCGCCCAGTGGGGCGATGAGGGCAAAGGCAAGATCGTCGATGTGCTGAGCGAGAGCTTCTCCGTCGTCGCGCGCTATGCCGGCGGGCACAACGCCGGCCACACCGTCATCATCGACGGCAAGAAGTTCATTCTCCAGCTCATGCCCTGCGGCGTGCTGCGCCCCGAGTGCAGCGGCGTCATCGGCAACGGCGTCGTTCTCGACCCCATGGCCTTCCTCAAGGAAACCGGCCGCCTGCGCGACGCCGGGCATCGACGTCGACACCCGTCTCTTCGTCTCCAACCGCGCCCAGGTGATCCTGCCCTACCACCGCATGATCGAGCTGGCCGCCGAAAGCGCGCCCGGACGCCAGAAGATCGGCACCACCAGCCGCGGCATCGGTCCCGCCTACGAAGACAAGATGGCCCGCAACGGCCTGCGCGTCGTCGATCTGCTGAACACCAGCCTGCTGCAAAACGCACATCGAAAACGCCTGCCGCGAGAAGAACGCCATCGCCCACGCCCTCTTCGGCACCGAGCCGCTCGACCCGGCGCAGATGTACGACGAGTACGCCGCGGCGGCAGAAAAAGTCCGGCCCTTCGTCACCGATACCGCCCTGCTGCTCAACAACGCGCTCAACGAGGGTCACAGCCTCATGTTCGAAGGCGCCCAGGGCACGATGCTCGACATCGACCACGGCACCTATCCCTTCGTCACTTCGTCCTCCTCGGCGGCGGGTGGCGCCTCCACCGGCACCGGCGTTGGCCCAACCCGGATTGGAACGGTCATCGGCGTCACCAAGGCATATGTCACGCGTGTCGGCGAAGGCCCTTTCCCCACCGAAATTCACGACGCATCCGGCGAAATGCTGCGCGCGCGCGGCCAGGAATACGGCGCCGTCACCGGCCGTCCGCGGCGCTGCGGCTGGCTCGATCTGCCTCTGCTGCGCTACTCCAACCAGATCAACGGGACCGAGTGGCTGGTCATCACCAAACTCGACGTGCTCGACGAAATGGACTGGATTCCCGTCTGCACCGCCTAGGAAGTCGACGGCAAGCCCTGCGACACCATGCCGGCCGACATCCGCGGTATTGAGTCAATCCGCCCCGTGTACACTCGCCTCAGGGGCTGGAATACTTCGACCGAAGGGGTTCGGAACTTCGACGACCTGCCGAAGGCGGCTCAGGAATATCTGCGTTTCATGGAGAAAGAAACCGGCGCGAAGATCGGGATTGTCTCGACCGGCCCGGATCGGGATCAGACGCTGGAAATGCCGGAATTCCGCGAAGCCATGCGGCGGATTACTGGGAAATAAGCTCGACGCATGCACGCCGCGTTACCGAAACTGGGTTCCGAAACAAGGCTCAATGATCAGCTTTACCGTCCGCATGAAATTTCGCTCCGACGATCGCGCCCGTGTAGCCGAGATTCTGACCGCGCTGGCCCAGTCCTCTCGTCTCGAGCCCGGCTGCGTTGCCTATATTCCCCACACGGTAGACGGCGATGCCGATACCGTCGTCATCTACGAGCAATACAGGGATCAGCAGGCGGTCGATGCCCACCGGGCTTCCGCCCACTTCCGCGAATACGCCGTTGGGGGGCTCAATCAGCTCATGCTCGACCGCCAGGTCGAAAACCTCACTTCCATCGCGTGAACCCCATGCAATCATCAGGCGTTTTCCCGCGTCTGAAAGAATAAGGTGGCGCGGTGGGCGGCACCGGCGGGCTCGCTCCCGGCTCCTTATGACCTTCCGGCGGTGGATGGACGCAGTTCGACGAATCTTCTTTGACGCCCCGCGGCGACCCGGGCTAACATCCGGTACGACCATGCGCCGCCGCCCGGCCTCCAGCCTGCGCTCGAATCCTCTTCCGCAAGCCGTCGTCGCGCTGATCGTGCTGGCGTTGTGCCACCCCGCATGGGCCCTGCCCCATCGCGAAAAGGGCGAAATCCACAAGGAGATCGAAGCCCTTGAGGAGCAGTGGCGCCAGGCCACCGTCAACAACAACATCGGGGAGATGAACCGCCTGCTTGCGGACGACTACGTCGGCATTACCTCCAATGGAACGGTGGAGAATAAGCAGCAGGCCCTGGCCCAGCGCAGCGCTGGAACGATTCGCATCACCAAACTCGACATTACCGACACCCACGTGCGTGTCTACGGCGATACCGCCGTAGTCATCTCCCAGGCCGACCTGCAGGGCACCAATGGCACCAGCGACATCAGCGGCCAGTATCGCTACACTCGGGTCTACACTCGCCGTCTCGGCCAGTGGAAAATCGTCAGCTTCGAGGCCAGCCGGATGCACGACTTCGACACCCGAGCCAGCAGCAAACACTGAATTTTCAGTCTCGGGCGTGTAACGCGCGACCCCTTCCGGTCACCATGCATCGTATCCACAGCGGTTGATATACTAAGTTGCCGCGTGGTTTCGCCCACGCCCAGGAGAAAAACCCATCGATAAGCGTTCTGCGAAGCAGTTCGTCCGTATCAACGATCGTATCCGCGCCCGGGAAATTCGCGTGATCGACGAAAAAGGTGAGCAGCTCGGCATCCTCCCCCCGTTTGAAGCCCTCAAAATCGCCCGCGAGCGGGGTCTCGATCTGGTGGAAGTTTCGCCTACCGCTGTGCCGCCGGTTTGCCGCATTCAGGACTACGGCAAATTCCTCTACGAAAAAGAAAAAAGCGATCGCGCCGCGCGCAAGCGCCAGAAGGTGATCGTCGTCAAGGAAGTCAAATTCTCCGTGACCATCGACGATCACGACTACGTGACCCGCAAGAACCAGGCTGTGCGCTTTCTGCAGGACGGCGACAAGGTGAAGGCGTCGCTGCGCTTCAAAGGCCGGCAGATGGCGCACCGCGAGCTGGGCTACAAGATCATCAACCGGCTGATCCAGGACGTCGGCGAAAACGCGATTGTGGAGTTCATGCCGCGCATGGAAGGTAATACACTCCACGCCATTCTGGCCCCCGGCAAGAAGGAAATGCCGAAGAAGCCGGCGGCTCCGCAGCCCCAGGCTCCTTCCCCCGGCCCCCCGGCACAACCCGCACAGTAGGAATCCGCGGTTAAACCAGTCAAAAGGGCTGCCAGTCTTCGGCAGCCCTTTCCATTTCGCTCGTTCTTTCCGCAAAGCCGGTATCATGCTTGGGCAACGCTCCTGGAGGGTTACGACGGCGTGGCGACTGAGCTGGGAACACCGGTGTCTGCAGGCGCCAAAGCGCCGCCTCTGCGCGTTGAAGGAGTCGTCAAGCGCTTTGCCGACGTCACCGCGGTCGCCGGCGTTTCCTTTGAGATCCGCCCCGGTTCCTGCTTCGGACTGCTCGGCCCCAACGGCGCTGGCAAATCCACTTTGATCCGCAGCATCGTCGGCCGCGTGAAGCTCGACGCGGGCAGCATTGCCATCTTCGGCCACCCCGTCAGCTCCACCGCGGCCCGCGCCGATCTGGGCTGGGTGCCGCAGGAAATGGCTCTCTATCCGCTGCTCACCGGCCGCGAAAACCTCCAGGCCTTCGGCAAATACCAGGGCCTCCACGGCAAGAAACTCGACGACGCGATCCGTTGGTGCCTCGACTGGGCATCGCTGGAGGATCGCGCCCGCTCGCCGGTCAGGACACTCTCCGGCGGCATGAAGCGGCGCCTCAACATGGCCGCCGGGCTCATTCATCGCCCGCGTCTGGTGCTCCTGGATGAGCCCACCGTCGGCGTCGATCCCCAGTCGCGCAATCGCATTTTCGAAATGGTCGAAGTCCTCCGCAACGAGGGCACCACCATCATCTACACCACGCACTACATGGAAGAAGCCGAGCGCTTGTGCGACTGGATCGCCATCATCGACCACGGTCGGATCATCGCGGAAGGAAGCAAAGAAACCCTGATCGCACAGACCTGGGGCGCCCGCAGTTCGGTGACGATGCACATAGGCGCTACCCGCGTCGATCTCGCCGCCTGGGCCGCTGCCCGGGGTGGAACCGTCCACGACTCCGTCGTGCACTGCTCTGTCGAAAAACCGGCCGAGATCGCCGTGCTCCTCGAAGCCGCCAGCCGCGATGGCCTTGAGGTTCTCGACGTTACCATGCAGCGCCCCAATCTCGAGTCCGTCTTCCTCCACCTCACCGGCAAGGAGCTGCGCGCATGATCGGCACCATCCTGCAGACCAGCTTCCGTTCGCTCCGTCGCGATCGCGGCGCGTTTCTCATGTCCTTCGTCCTGCCCATCGGCTTCTTCACCATCTTCGGATTCGTCTTCGGCAGCATGCGAGGATCTTCCACACCGCGCGTCACCGTGCTCCTCGTCGATGAAGATCGCAGCGATGCCTCGCGCGCTCTCGTCCGTGGCCTGCTGCGCGAGCCATCACTCGATGCGATGACCCGTCCGAAAGCGACCAAAGAGAACCCCTCGCCCGCGGATTACACAGCGGCGACCGCGGAAGCGGACGTCCGCAGCGGCGGTGCACCGACGGCTCTGATTATCCCCGCCGGTTTCGGAGCTAACCCCATCGCCTTCGGCCCCAGCACGCAGCGTCCGACATTCCAGATCCTCCAGGACAGTTCCGATCCCGTCGCAGCGCAGGTCGTCGCCGGCATGCTGCAGAAAACCGTGATGACCTCCATGCCCGCCACCATGGCCAGCATGGGTTCCAGGTATTTCGACCAGGAAATCGGTGGCCTCTCGCCCCAGCAGCGCAAACAGATGGATGAGAGCCTGGCCCGGCTGCGCCAACTCCAGGATCAGGAAGAAAAACAGCAGGCGCAGGCCCCATCGGCCAGCAACGCGTCTCCCGATTTAGGCGGCATGGTTGCCGTCAGCGTCCGCGATGTCGTCGGCGAGAAGAAGAAGAGCCCGATGATCTCCTACTACGCGGCCGGCGTCGGCGTCATGTTCTTACTGTTCACGGCCAGTGCCGCCGGAGGCAGCCTGCTCGACGAATCCGACAGCGGCGCGCTCGATCGCGTGCTCTCGGCGCGCGTGACGATGACCACGCTGCTCCTCGGCAAGCTCACCTGGTCCGCGCTGCTTGCCTTCGCTACAGCTCACCATCATGTTCCTGTGGGCGGCGTTCGTCTTTCACCTGGACTTCTTCTCGCACATCCCGGGATTCCTGGTGATGACCGCCATCACCTCGTTCGCCGTCGCGTCGTTCGGCATGCTGCTGGCCAGCCTCGCGCGCACCCGCGGGCAGCTCGCCGCCTTCTCCACGCTGATCATCCTCACCATGTCGGCGCTGGGCGGCAGCATGTTCCCCAAGTTCATCATGTCCGACACGATGATCCGCGTTGGCTACTTCACCTTCAATTCGTGGGCCATCTCCGGCTACCAGAAAATCTTCTGGCGCGACGAGCCGATTCGCAACCTCGGCCCGGAAGCCGCCGTACTGGTCTCGTCAGGCATCGTGCTCTTCCTCCTCGCGCGCTGGTTCGCGCGCAAATGGGAATACACGTAGCAGGTTCTGTAACCCGTAACCTGTAACCTGTAACCCGTAACCTGCCTTACTCCGCCCTTAAAGCCTCTACCGGATCCACGCTCGCCGTCCGTCGCGACGGCAGATAGCTCGCCAGCGCCGCCGCTCCGACCAGCGCGATGCACGCGCTCCCGTAGGTGATCGGATCCATCGGGCTCACGTGGAAGAGCAGCGAGCCCAGCAGCCGCGTCACCCCCAGCGCCACGGCAAAGCCGCACAGCACGCCCACACCCGCCAGCAGCAGTCCCTGACGCACGAACATCCCCGTGATGTCATTGCGCTGCGCCCCCACCGCGATCCGGATGCCGATCTCCCGCCTGCGCTGCGACGCCGAGTAGGCGATCACGCCGTACAGCCCAACCAGCCCCAGCAGCAGCGCGATCCCCGCCGCGATCCCGATCATCACCAGGGTGAACGACGTCCGCGCCATCGACTTCGCGTAGAGGAATTCCATGGTGCGTATGTCGGAGACGGGCAGGTTCGAGTCCACCGACCAGATGGCGCGGCGCAAGTCACCTGCCAGGCTCTCGGAGCCCGCGCGCTGGCTGCGCACAACGTAAGTCACCCAGCGGCGCAGATTCACCTTATCCCCCTCGAAGTTATTCATCAGCAGCGGCCAGTAGGCGATTGTCGGGGCATCCTTGCTGATGCCGTCATCGTGCACGTCGCCGACTACGCCAACGATCTCCCGCCAGTCATCGTTCGATCCCACGCGGATTCGCTTGCCCAGTGCTTTTTGCGGAGAACCCCAGTATTCCCGGGCGAAATTTTCCGACACCATCGCTACCGGGAGCTTCTGATACGTCTCGTCCCATGTGAATTCACGCCCGACGATCAGCGGAATGCCCATCGTCCGGATGAATCCGGGAGACACGAATCGAAAGCGCCGCAGTGGCGGCATCTGCCCCGCGGTGTAACTGCGGTCCTGCGCAAACACCGGATCCATCCAGTGGTTGTCATCCAGGGGAACGGAGTTGCCGATGCCCACGCTGGTCACGCCGGGCACTGCGGCCATGTTGTGCAGCATGGTTTCCTCCATGTGCATGACTCTGTCCGCATCCGGGACTTCTGCGTCCGGAATGTCGATATGCAGGGTCTGGATCGATGCAACATCGAACCCGGGATTGACGTGCGTGAGTGCCCGAAACGTCCGGATCATCAGTCCCGAGCAGATCAGCAGCACAAACGCGAGGCTCACCTGGATCACCACCAGCGTGTTGCGCGTGCGATGCCGCTCGCGTCCCTGGCTCAGGCTGCGGCCGCCTTCGCGCAGACCGGTGCCGGCGCGCACATGGCCGTAGCGGAATGCCGGAATCGATCCAAACAGGAGGCTGCACACAATCCCCAGCAGCGCCGTGAAGCCAAGCACCGGCAGGTCGATGCCGATGTCGCCCAGCCGCGGCAAGCTCGAAGGCGCCACAGCAATCAGGAGATGAAGCGCGCCCCACGCAAGTGCCAGCCCCAGGCCCGTTCCGAGCACCCCGATCACCACGCTCTCCAGCAAAAATTCCTGCGTCACCCGCCAGCGGCTCGCGCCCAGCGCCGAGCAGATCGCCAGCTCCTGGTGGCGGCCTTCCGCCCGAACCAGCATCAGGTTCGCCACGTTGGCGCAGGCAATCAGCAGCACGACCCCGATGCTGCCCATCAGGATCCACAGCGACTGGCCCACATCCCCCACCACGTCGCGCATCAGCGGCCGCACTTTGGGGCCGATGCGCGCCTTTTTGAACAGCTCGATGCTGAACCCCAGTAGGAGCCGGGAAGCTGGTCCACACCATGGGAAGCATCCGCGCGACGTCGGTGTTGGCGCTCTCGATCGTTTGCCCCGGACGCAGGCGCGCGATGCCCTCGTAGCTGAACTGGCCGAGCGTCGTCTTGTTGCGATCGAACTGCAGCGGCAGATAGAGTCCAGGCTGGATCGTCCAGTCGAGGAAACGGAAGTTCTGTGGCATGACGCCGATGATCTGGCGGATCTTGCCATCGGCCGTGATGGAGCGGCCGATCACCGAGCGATCGCCGCCGAAATGGCGCTGCCAGTAGCCATAGCCCAGCACCACGGTTTGCGCTGCCCCGGCCGCAACGTCGGCGCGGCTGAAGGTGCGGCCCAGCATCGGTGCGATGCCAAGCACCGGAAAGATGCCGTCCGTGACGTCAATTGCCTCAACGCGCTCCGGATTGCCCTGGCCGGTGACGCTGACCGAGTCGCCCTGGTAGATTCCGATGTCGGTGAAGACGCGGTTCTGTTCGCGGTAGATAAAGTAGTTCGACGGCGCCATGTTGACGTCGTCGATGCCCAGGCCAGGCGCATTGTGCCACACGCCCACCAGCTTCTCGGGATGCGGGTAGGGAAGCGGCTTGAGCAGAACGCCTTCGATGACGCTGAAAACCGCAATGGTCGCGCCGATGCCCAGGGCCAGCGTGATGAGCGTGACCAGGGTGAACATGGGCGCGCGCATCAGACGCCGCAGGACCTGTTTCAGTTGCGTTGTCAGTTCCACGGTTTCGCTCCTCGTTCGTGCGCGGATGTTTCCGCGCGTCATGGAGGAGTACGCAGGGTACGGCGGCTGGGTTCCGGCCGGGTGAGTGAGAGGGGCGGAATCTGTGACGAGTGGGCCGAGCGATCAGTCCCCGAAACGCGCAACACCGCGGGCCCGGGCCTTCGCGGCCTCTTCCTCGCGGTTCTTCGGCGGGGCGCCGGTCGTCAGCGCGTGCAGCAGCCGCGACGAGGCCGCGCTGACCTCCTCAATCGCAGCCTCGAACGCGGCTTCATTGGCCTGCGAGGGCTTCGTAAAGCCGCTGATCTTGCGCACAAACTGCAATGATGCAGCCCGAACCTCGTCGCCCGAGACGGGAGGCTCAAAGTTGAAAAGCGGTTTGATATTGCGGCACATAATGAAAACCTACGCCGCCACCCCAGCCGGCTCCCTCAACCACCCATACAGCGGGAACTGCTCCGCCATCTCCAGCACCTGGCCGCGAATCCGAGCCAGCGCGCCGGAATCCGTCCGATGATCGAGCGCCTCCGCGATCCACCCGCCAATCACGCGCATCTCGCTTTCCTTCATCCCGCGCGTGGTCAGCGCCGGCGTGCCGATGCGGATCCCCGAGGGCTTCAGCGGCGGATTCGTGTCGAATGGAATCGCATTCTTGTTCACCGTGATGCCGGCCTCGTGCAGCGCCGACTCCGCGTCGCTGCCCAGCATGCCCTTCGCGAACACATCCACCAGCATCAGGTGCGTGTCCGTGCCGCCGGAGATGATGCGATACCCGTGACTCGCCAGCGTCTCCGCCAGCACCTTCGCATTCGCGACAATCTGCGCCGCGTAGGCCTTGAAGCCCGGCTGCAACACCTCGCGAAACGCCACGGCTTTCGCCGCGATGATGTGCACCAGCGGCCCGCCCTGCTGCCCTGGGAACACCGCCTTGTCGATCGCGCCGGCGAGCTCCTGCCGGCACAGGATCATCCCCGCGCGCGGACCCCGCAGCGTCTTGTGCGTCGTCGTCGTCACGATCTGCGCGTGCGGCACCGGCGAAGGATGCACGCCACCGGCCACCAGCCCGGCAAAGTGCGCCATATCCACCAGCAGCAGCGCACCCGCTTTGTCGGCGATCTCCCGCATCCGCGCAAAATCGAAGAAGCGCGGGTAAGCGCTGCCCCCGCCAATGATCAACTTCGGCTTCTCGCGCAGCGCGATCTGCTCCAGCTCGTCGTAGTCAATCGTCTCCGTGTCCCTGCGCACGCCGTACGAAACCACGTGATACAGCTTGCCCGAGAAGTTCAGCTTGTGCCCGTGCGTCAGGTGCCCGCCCATCGCCAGATCGAGCCCGAGGATCGTGTCGCCCGGCTGCACCACCGCCGCATACGCCGCGGCGTTGGCCTGCGAGCCGGAATGCGGCTGCACGTTGGCATGCTCGGCGCCAAAAATCTGCTTCGCCCGATCGCGCGCCAGGTTCTCCACCACGTCGGCGAACTCGCACCCGCCGTAGTAGCGGCGTCCCGGATAGCCCTCGGCGTACTTGTTCGTGAACACCGAGCCGGCCGCTTCCAGCACAGCGCGGCTCACGAAGTTCTCCGAGGCGATCATCTCGAGGCCTTCATGCTGGCGCCGAACCTCGGCATCGATGGCGGCGGAGACTTCCGGATCGTCGAAGGGAAGCGAGCGGGACATGGGGTCTGGCATGAAGAGATTGTAACGGCAACTGTGACAGCCCAACTGCGCGCCTGGGACCGTTCGCCCCAGGCCAGGACGTGGAAAACCCGAACGTGGCTAATTGTGCGGCGGAAGCGGCTCCGGCCACTGCACCACCGCGAATCTCCCATCGGGCTCGCGCGTGAGTACCGGACCGTACAGGCCCAGCAGCGAACGCCGCCACCAGTCGCCATTGAGGTGTTTCTCGTCGAGCGTCGTGAACCAGTACTGCCACAGCACCGCGCGAACGTACCTCGGCGGCGCATTCGGAAAAGGATTGTCCTTAAATAACGACAACACGTCCGGATCGCCCTCCAGCAATCGCTCCTCGGTGAGTGGCACGATCTCCGCATTCTGAAAATCCGTCAGCGACGCGAACCACAGGTTCCAGTCGAAGCGAGGCTGGTAGGGCGCGTAAATCCCTGGCGCCTCGTTCACCACCTGCGGCTTGTGGCGGAATGGATACGGAGTCCAGTTCTGGCCGTCGTTCGATCCCTGAAATTCGATCTCATATCGCCCGCGCGTCATCACCGCAAACAAACCGTACTGGTTGGCGATGCGGAACGGCTCCAGCGCCGTAACCGGAAAGGCCGGCAGCGGAAGTTCCGGCCACGGCATGCGCAGCAGTTCTGCTGTGCTGGCATAGCCCAGCCACGTGAGAACCACGGCGGTGACGGCGAGCCGGACGGCGCGCAGGTGCGCCCACACGCCGCCGATCCGTGCTACTCCTCTCATCTGCCTCATCGTCGCCCCCGGTTGCCTTCTTCGCCGCGCGCTCCTTCTCCCACTCCGGCGTGGTTATGATCGACAGCCGCTCTTCGGCGACCGTCACCGACTCCTGCGGAACCTGCTCTTCCACCGCGTGCCGGTAGCGCGCCGGGATCCACGAGAGCAGGCTGCGGTCGTCGAGCAGCAGGAAGCCCAGGAACAGGACCAGGTAGTTGAGGAAGGCGTAGTTGGCGGTAAAGATCACGCCAATCTCCCAGGGTGTGACAATGCAAAAGCAGATAATGCGCACCCGGCGCGGCAGGAACAGCATCCACACGATGGCCAGCTCCATCACCAGCGTGCCGGCCGCGGTGCCCACCTGGAACCAGTGCGGCAGATGCTGCACATACCAGCCCACAAACGTGGGCAGCGGGCCATTCTGGTAGTACTGGTCCATCGCCGTCAGGCTCCGCCACTCCGGATCGCCCGAGAGCAGCTTCACAATGCCCGACTCAAAGTAGATCCTGAACCACTCCCACTGCAGCAGGAACAGCGCGAAGCGCGGGGGCGGTGAGTCGATGCCCCACCCCGGCCACAGCCCACCCGGCGCAAAGAACAGCGCCAGGAAACCCGCCTCCAGCAGCATGCCGTCGGACTGGTAGCCGGAAAAATCGCCCGCCGCTGACACGAACGAGAGGAAGCAAATCCAGCAGAGAAAGAAACAAAGCCTGGGCCAGAAGTTCAGAAACGCGAGAACCGACGCGATCAGCCCGATCCAGACCACCACCATCATGGCGTGCGAGCTGGACGAAAACCAGAAAAGCGTCGGCGCATACCAGAAGCGCAGCAGGCCAGGCGCCTGCCGTTGGATCGCCTCCAGCAGCTTCCCGGCTGGCAAGATCCCCTTCGGTCCGATCAGGCCCCGGATCTGAAAGAACAGCGCCAGAAATGCCGAAAAGTAAATACCCGCCAGGGCGCGCAGGAAGATCCAGCGGGGAGCAAAGCGGCTACGCGGGCCGTAGTCCCGGTCGAAGAGCCACCGGATGAGGTTCAGAGGCGTGCCTGCCATGAGTCCGCTCAGTCCTGCGCGACTAAAGTTCTTCTGAGTTCTCCTGCGATCATACGGCGTCGCGGTGTCAGAAGTTGCGGGGACGCATAAAGATGGTGACGAGCGAAAGCAGGAAAATGACCGCGATCAGGGTCTGGGAGATCACGCAGTACAGGCACCAGACCTCGAGGATGTGGGCTTCTACGTTACTGAGGTAAAGAGCAAACGCGAGTGCACCCGTGGCCAGCAGCAAGGTCAGCCACCGCTGCCGGAACAACGCGAACAACGCAATAGCCAGGTAGCCCAGAATGCCGGCCGTTGCCACCGGAAAGCCCGTCCTCGGCGCCGGTCCGGTCATCGAGTCCGGATGACGCGCTGCCCGCAGGTGCCAGACAATCCCCGGCACCGTCGCATACGAGCTGCGGTTCACCGTCCCGCAATCCCAGTGAGAATTGATGTCGCACGGCTCGACCCCGGTCGAGTAGTGCACATGCAGGGCAAGGGCAGAGACAACCACGCCGGCGACAGCCAGAGCCACAATCAAAAAACGCATGACCCTTACAGGGTACAGGTCACAGGTGCCAGGTTACAGTGCCGGGTCCGCACACGGACCAACCTGTAACCCGTCACCCGTAACCTGCAACCTCTTCTATTGAAAGAACACAATCAGCGCGAACAGGAACAGCCAGAAGACGCCCATCGCGTGCCAGTACCACGCCGTGCAGTCCACGGCAATCTGCCGCATCTCCACGCGCCGCAGCCGGAACATCGCCACCAGCGCGAACACCAGTGCCGCCAGCCCGAGGAAGAGGTGAGCGGCGTGTACTCCCGTCACCAGGTAGAAGAAATAGCTGTTTGGATTGGTGGCGAAGTAGAGCCCCTGCTGCGCCAGCTGCTGCCAGGCCATCCATTGGCCCGCCAGGAACAAGCCGCCCAGAGCAATCGTCGCAATCAGCCACGGAGCCGCGCGACGTACCGCCGGCCGTCCCAGGCCCAACCACTCCTCCATGATGTCGATCTCATGAAAAAGCTGCCGCCGCGCGACCTCCATCGTGAAAGCCGACAGCAACAGGATCGCCGTGTTGATCCAGAGAATCGGCGGCGCACTCAGCGGATGCCAGTCCGAGACCACGTTGTCGCTCGGAGCGATGTGTACGGAACTCTGCCGCACGAAGAAAGCGCTCACCAGAACCGCGAAGAACACCACATCGGCGGCGAGGACCGAGAAAACCGCCATGCGATACCGGATCAGCTGCTCCCGCGGCCCGTGGCGCCGCGAATGCCGCGAATCCCAGTTCTCGTCCCCTCCGCCTCCGCCCGTCGGCCTGCGATCGACCGGCGGCTTCCCGCCGATGCCGGGATCTTTCCGTTCCGTTTCGACCGTGTGCCGGGTGAAGGTGGCGGGCATGGGGAGCTCCGTGCGAGTTCTAAAAGCTTATACCGGTTTGGATGAGGATGAACACATCTCTGGACGAGAACTGCGGTTAAAAAGGTTTTTCCCGTTCCCACTGGGGTCGAAAGTCCTCGTCCTCACCGGCCCCCACATCCGCCCCCCCTACTCGTACGGACCGCCGCTGATCATGGGATGCTCCTCAGGCGACCACTCGAGCGTCGTCGCGTGCCAGGGATTCGCGCCACTCGGCGCCACCTTCGCACGCGCACTCCAGAAAACATTAAAAAGAAATACCAACTGCACCGCGGCCAGCAGAAACGCCGACCACGTAATCCCCCGCTCCACTGGAATCAGTTTCGCGAACGACTCCACCGGCCCCTGGAGCTGAGCATAGTGCCGCGGCTCCCCGGCCAGCCCCGAAAGATACATCGGGTAGAACGTCCCGTAAGCCGCGATCAGCGAAACCCAGAAGTGGATCTGCCCCAGCACCTCGTTCATCCGCCGCCCGGTCAGCAGCGGGTACCAGTAGTAGATCCCGGCAAAGATCGAGAAGACCCCCGCCATCGACATCACCAGATGGAAGTGCCCGACCACGAAGAACGTATTGTGCAGATACGCGTCCAGCGCCGGCTGCGCCAGAATCGGCCCCGTCAGTCCCCCGGCAATAAAGAACGACACGAATCCCAGCACAAACAGCAACGGCGTATTGATGCGCAGCCGCCCGCGAAACAGCATCGCCAGCCACGTCAGCACCTCGGCGGAACTCGGAATCGCAATCGCCATCGTCGTCAGCCCGAACGCCGTCCCCGCGTACGGATTCATTCCCGACACGAAAATGTGGTGCCCCCAAACCCCCAGCCCGAGCACGCCGATCAGCAGCGTTGATACCACCATCACCCCATATCCCGGCACCGGCCGCCGCGTGAAATTCGCCAGCAGCGACGAAGCCAGCCCCATCCCCGGCAGCACCACGATGTAAACCTCCGGGTGCCCGAAGAACCAGAACAGATGCAGCCACAGCATCGGCGACCCTGACCCCGCCGCCTGCGGAATGCCGTTCACCACCAGCCCCGCCGGAAGAAAGAAGCTCGTCCCCATATGCCGGTCGCTCAGCAACATCGTCGCGGCCAGGAAAAGTGCCGAGAAAGCGATCACCGTCAGCCCCGAGCTCACCAGCCACGACCACACCGTCAGCGGCAATCGGCGAAACGTCAGGCCCGGAGCCCGTCGCGTCACAATCGTCGCCAGAATACTCGTCGATCCCACTACCGCAGCCAGGCAAAAGATCGTGATCGCCACCAGCCACAGGTCCATGCCCGTCGCCTGCCCCGGCCCCGTTGCCGCGAACGCGCTCAGCGGCGGATAGCTCGTCCACCCCGCAATCGGCGCGCCCTCCGGCACAAAAAATGCCGCCAGCAAAACCACCAGCGAAACTGCCGTGATCCAGAAGGCCGCCGCATTCAGCCGCGGCAACGCCATCCCCTTCGCGCCGATCTGCGCCGGCAACACCAGGTTCGGAAACGCGCTCTGCGGCACCACCGTCAGCACAAAGAACACCATCAGCGTCCCGTGCATCGTCACCAGCGCGAGATAATCCTCGGGCTTGATCACCCCATGCAGCGGCATCGCCAGCTCCGGCCACGTCCGATGAATCCGCATCAGCAGCGACAGCAGCGTGCCGGTGACGACCGCAACCAGGCCCAGCCAGAGATACCGCCGCGCCAGCGCCTTCGGCTCCGTCGTGAAGATCCGGATCATCGGCACGCGCCCTCCCGCCCGGCCATCCAGCTCGTTAAACTGCGCCGGGGAAACCACGCGCATCCGCGCCTGCATGCGATAGTGCCCCAGCCCGCACACCTGGCTGCACAGAATCACATAGTCCCCCGGCGTCTCCGGCGTGAATTCCAGATGCCCCGTCATCCCCGGAATCGCATCCTGCTTCAGCCGCATGCCCGGCACAAAGAACCCGTGAATCACATCCTGCGTCCGCAGCGTGATCTCCACCGGTCGCCCGCCGGCAGCATCATCACCGACGACACCACATCGTCGGCCGTATGCGGATCGCCCGCGTCCAGCCCCAGTGGATTCCCCGCAGGCGCGCTGACGAGCCTCGGCTTCGTCACACCATAAACGCCGTCGTGCCCCGGATACCGGAAATACCACTGGAACTGCACGCCCGTGACCTCCACCTGCAGCGCCTGCACCGGCGGACGCATCTCCCGCCGCGCCCACAGTCCGTGGCTCGTCACCAGCATCCACACGTAGAGCCCGACAATCGCTGCCAGCGGAAGAACGTGAGAAAGAAATAGATCCGGCCCGCGCCCCGCTGTATCCCCCGCAACCCCTCCTGCCCGATCCAGCGCCGCACCAGCGCCACCACGAGCAGCGCCTGCGCCGCGACAAACAGCCAGAAAACGATGGAGAGATTCCACCCCAGAAGATGATCGAGGGCAATCCCGCGCAGCGCGCCGTCAGGTGGAAGCCAGTTCATGGATGAGCCCGTGAATGACTGGTGACCGCTAGCAGCTTTTGCCCTGATTCACGATCATCGCGCTTGCGCTGCGGACGTTTCCGCGGCTAACAGCTTACTGCTTTCGCCTGCCGCCGCCAGTCCCGCACGAGTTCAACAAAGCGCTGATGCACACGCCGGTCCTTCGACAACTCCGGATGGAACGTCGCCGCCATCAGGTGTCCCTGTTCGACGAGCACCGGAAAGCCATCGCGCTCAGCGAGAACCTGCACGCCATCCCCCGTCTTCACGATGCGCGGCGCCGAATATAGACCATCTCCAGCGGCCCGCCGGGCAGCCGCGTCTCGCCCGTCTCGATCGAGCTGTCAATCTGCCGCCCGTACGCGTTGCGCTCGACGGTCGCGTTCAGCACCCCAAGACTCGCCTGCGGCGGATGCGTCACTTCCCTGGCCAGCAGGATGCACCCCGCGCACGTCCCAAACGTCGGCTTGTCCCGACAAACTCCAGTAGCGCCCCCAGGAATCCATCCCGCTCCAGGAATTTCAGAAACGTCGTCGACTCCCCACCCGGAATAATCAACCCATCGATCCCCGCCAGCTGCTCCGGCTTGCGAACCAGCACCGGCTCCGCCCCCGCCTCCCGCAACGCCTGCGCATGGGCGTCGTAATCTCCCTGAATGGCGAGCACGCCTATGCGGATAACGGCAGGTGGTTGAGTATTTTCTGGCTTACTCATTTCGTTCGTATTCCTTCAGGATCTTTTCGCGAAATAACGAAGAAATTCAAAAATTGGTCGCCAGCAGTTTGTGAAAAGAAGACATGAAATTGATAAGGTCTTTTGCGGCGGCCTCGCGCAGAATCCCAATGGTGCCGACCGTAGGTATGTGGAGAGATTCTGCAAACAAACGACCGCGCGCGTCGTCGATAAGAAGGTAGTCGACCTTTCTTTCCCGGGCGAGAACGATCGCTTCGTGTTCGCCGGGCCCCAGCCGCGCGAGCCCCTCTTCGGGAACTGTTTTATCCAGTGGATGGTATGACGACAGGGTCGACCTCAGTCAATTGCCCTCCTCCCGGCCACTGACCTCGTCCAACAATTCCTGTAGAAGTCGGCCAAACATGAAGGGGCGACGTGTCAGCGACGACGATCATGCCGGGTGCTTCTGCTTATCTGAGACTCCTTAAACAGGCGGTCCAGCATTGCAGCATCCTCGTACAGTCGTCCTAGAGAGTAGTTCAGATAAACGTCGTGCTGCTTCAGAAATGCGTGCACCTGCATGGGCGTGCTGAAGCCAAGAAGACGCCTGCACCTGGCCACCGCCCAGCCGACGCGACCGGTAACCCTCAACAGAGCACGCTTCAAGCGCAGCGCGTCGACAAGTCGCCGGCGTCGAAAGCCGCCGCGATTTCGTCAGGCAATTCGATCTGAATCTGCACGCCGCCCTCTCTTCCCGTCAATCTCTTGCGCCGAAGCCGCGTCCGCCCGACGGCTAGTTCACCAGCCCCGCGTCTGCAACAGCTGCGACTCTTCCAGCGCCGCCGCGGCCAAACCCTTCATCGTTCCCGTCACCTGCTCGGTGACCTCGGCCAGGATCTTCGGATCGTTGTAGTGGGTGGTCGCAATCACGATCGCCTTGGCGCGGGACACAGCCTCTTCGCGCTCCTTGGGATCGTTCTCGACATCCAGCGGCGTCGCCCGCTCCTTCATGAAGATGCCCGACCCGACAAAGATGGCCTCGGCGCCCAGTTGCATCATCAGCGCCGCGTCGGCCGGGGTGGCAATGCCGCCGGCGGAGAAGTTCGGCACCGGCAGCTTGCCCGTCTGCGCCACCATGCGCACCAGTTCGTAAGGCGCCTGGTGATCCTTGGCGGCAGCGTAAAGTTCCTGCTCGGTGAGCACGGTGAGCGCCCGCATCTCGCGCATGATCTGGCGCATGTGCTGCACGGCGTGGACCACGTCGCCAGTGCCCGCCTCGCCCTTGGTGCGGATCATGGCCGCGCCTTCGGCAATGCGGCGCAACGCCTCGCCCAGGTTGCGCGCTCCGCACACAAAAGGCGTGGTAAAGGCATGCTTGTCGATGTGGTGCGCCTCGTCGGCCGGGGTCAGCACTTCGCTCTCATCGATGAAGTCCACGCCCAGCTCCTGCAGAATCTGCGCCTCGGCGAAGTGGCCGATGCGGGCCTTGGCCATCACCGGAATCGAGACCGCCTGAATGATCTGCTTGATCAGCTTCGGGCTTGGCCATGCGCGCCACGCCGCCCTCGGCGCGAATCATCGCCGGCACGCGCTCCAGCGCCATCACCGAGGTCGCGCCCGCTTCTTCGGCAATGCGGGCCTGCTCCACGTTCATCACGTCCATGATCACGCCGCCCTTGAGCATCTCGGCCAGGCCCACCTTCAGGCGCAGCGTGGTCGGGGAACTGGGGCACGGTGGCCGTTGCCGTTCCGAACGTCTGCCATGTTGAATCTCCTCGGAAATTGCGCGTTCCGCTCGGCGCTCGGGGACCGCGAAAGTACGGCGGCACGAATGCGGAAATGTTCCTGAAACTCTATTTTAACAAGCTTTCACGATCCCTGCTCTGAAGCATCTCCGGCGTCACAGTGACGAACACCGCCTTCGCCGTAGCCAGCACCTGTCCCGACGCGTCCGCCAGCTGCGCCTCGGTGTGATTCCGCCGCCCCGTCGTGCCCGTGTGCCGCCCCGTCAGCGTCAGCGGCACGCTCAGCGGCACCGGCCGCAGATACTCCACCTCCAGGTGCCGCGTCATCGCCAGGATTCCCCGCGCCCGGTTCGACTTGCTCATCGCCTCGTCGAGCAGCGTCGCGATGATTCCGCCATGCGCATGCCCCGGCGGTCCGGCAAACCGGCCGGCCAGCCGCAAATGGCAAACGACGTTCTTGTCGCATCGGAGGAACTTCAGGCGCAGACCCGTGCGGTTCTCCAGCCCGCAGCCAAAGCAGTGGTTGAGGGCCCCATGGCCCAGCGGCGTGAGAGATGGATTGGGGTTGGAACCATGAGTGACAGAGTAAATCAGATGCGGGACCGAACGTTGCAGGGTCAGACGTAAGAGGTTTCCACGGTGACTTGGTTGCCGTCGCGAAGCTCGAAGTCTCGAACGCAGTTTCACGTTCCAGGCCACCTCGATGATGGTCTTAGGATCATTGCCGCTGCCCCGTTCATTGGCGTCCGTTCCAGGATGAACCCGGGCCGGCCGTTGATCGAGCAGGAACAATGTTGACCCAGATGGTCCGCCGTAATCCGCGGCCTCAAGACTAAAGGGACGGCGGGGACTGACGACGGCTCATCCAACTCGATGTTCAGCGTAACCGGGAAGAAATTCATGCCCGTCTTCCTCAGGTAGTGGTCGCGCAGCTTTCGATCCAATACCGAAGTTGCCGATTCCGGAGACACCTTGCCGGTGAGCGAGCCATAGCAACCAGATGATCAGGCCCGAGTCGCCGATCGACAGCACCCAGGGAATCAGCACCTTCGTTGCCGCGAGGACCCGCATACGTCTCCCCAAACTCCGTCCGGATCCACTTCTCCTCCAGCTGGAGCTTGTCCACAGCGAACGAAAATCAGCCCAAACGCCACCAACCCGGATATCTGCAATCGCAATCGCCGTCCCCCAAACGCGTCATAACCCCGTGTAGATCGGATGCCGCACGAGCCCATACGGCCCCACAGTGATCAGCTCATGGCCCTGCTTGATGGTCACCGATCGGCTCCAGTTCCCGCCCAGCGTCACCCGCGCCCACCCAGAACAGCAGCCCTGCCAGCTGATCGCTGCCCACAGCCAGAACATAACGCAGTCAGCGGCAGAAAATTGTTAATAGCCACGACACAATTTTCAATGGCCAGCAAATCGAGAAAAACCCGCCTAAAAAGAACGTACGAAAACACGCGACGCTACCGACTCAATGCGCTGATTCGCCTTTGCTCCCGCCAGCCGCAATTACCAATAAACAAGGTACAAACAAAGACCACAGGAAAGTACTATTCATAGATCCATCGCATGCCAGCATTATGCGCGCAGCGCCCGCCCGGTTCCACCAGCGCAGCTCCGCACGGCCCCGCGCTTCCCCTGGAGTAATTCCTTCAGCGCCCTATGCTCCTCGGCCCGCGACTCCGCAGCCGCGTCCGCACCTGTTCCAGCGCCGCGTCGGGATAACCCGGATGACACACCAGCTCCAGGTCCATCCGTGCCAGCATAGCATCGAGCAAACGCTCAGCGTCGCCGCGACCTCCAGAGTCCCCGTCGCCAGCACCCCGATCGTTCCCTACGTCATCGCGAGTCCCGAGCCTCCACCGCCGCTGAAAAGCCCGATGCTGCGACTGCAGCGGGACCATCGCCAGCCTCCGCAACCGTGTCGCCGATCCTTTCGTCGCCCGCACGTCGAGTCCGGCTCAAAAGGAATCGGATTGCGGGATCGTGACGCGCGGGCGGCTGCGAGCAGGGGCCGGAGAATCCCGAAAAAGATGCGTGTGCTTGTGCGTTCGAATGCGAAACCTGAGCCCCGCACTCCGCATCGGCCCCACCGCCGTCGCTTCCGCCGTAATCTCCGCGGCGCGAATCCTGAACGTAAACAGACCTCGCACGAAGGCCGTCAGCAACGGCCCAAAAGTTTTCCCCGTCCGGGCAGAGCGTCGGAATCTGCGACGGTGGCAGCACCGGCGTCCCATCCACCAGCAACACATGGCACCCGACTTCGAGCCTCGGGTTCGCTGCGCCGATGCCACCGCATTATCGAAATAAGCCCCGGTAGCCATCAGCGTCGCCGACGAAAACGCGCCCGCGCGATACAACTCACCAATGGATCGATTGACGCCAGGCGTGAGTCCAAAATCATCCGCGTTGACAATGAGGGGCACAACTCAGGGTACAGGCGGCGCAATGCAGAGCAGGCAGATTTTGTTGTCTTCTGTCTCCCTGTTCCCGGCTCCCGGCTCCCGGCTCCCGGCTCCCGGCTCCCAGCTCCCTACCGCCTACTGGCTATTGCCTACTGCCTACCTTATAGATCGCCGGATTCAACGTCGTCGTTGTACATCTTCAGCTGCCGATACACCTTGAACCGCCGCCGCCCCGCGAGCACCTCGCCCAGAGCCCGTCCAGACACGCCACCAGATCATCCCGCTGCTCCGTTAACAACCCCAGCCGTTCCCGATTCCGTTCCGCATGGCCCTCCGGAGCCTTGCCGCTCGATCTCCTCCCGCGTGTGAAATATCTTCAGCGCCAGGATCGACAGCCGGTCGATCATCAGCCCCGGCGATTCCGAATCCAGCTCCGCCCCCGAATTCGGCAGCCCCGCCCCCCGCAGCGAATCCAGCAGCATCGCATCGCATCGCTCCGCCAGATCGTTCCGCCGCTGATTGACCTTATCGATGGCCCGCTTCACGGCCACAATCTCCGCATCCGTCGCTCCCGGCATGCGCGCCTGGTCCTCCACATGCCATAGCTTGTAGTTCGCACGATGTTGTATCAGCACCGTCGCGTTAAAACTCGCCGTCCAGGCGTAACCCCCTCAACATCCGCGTCACGCTCCCGGTGCCACAGCTCCGTCGCGCGGTCCTGCAAACGCGCAATCTCCACCGCCGAAAAATGAAACACATCTCCATCCTGGTTCAGCTTCGAGGCTATGGTAGAACACCAGTGACCGATGAATCCCTCCGAACAGCCGCGGATCTTCTGCATCAGCACCTACGAGAAGGGCCAGGCCTTCCTTCAGGAATGCGCCGCCCTCGGCTGCCGCGTCGTCCTGCTCACCGTCGACAAGCTCCGCAACGCCGACTGGCCGAAGTCCATCCTCGAAGACTTTCACGCCATGCCCGAGGGCCTCACGCTCGAACAAGTCACCAACACGGTGACGTATCTGGCCCGCGCAAAGCGCTTCGACCGCCTCGTCGCCCTCGACGAATTCGACATGGAGACCGTCGCCCATCTCCGCGAGCACATGCGCATCCCCGGCATGCGCCGCACCCTCACCGCACACTTCCGCGACAAGCTCGTCATGCGCGAACAGGCCTAACAAGCCGGTGCCCTCGTCCCCGACTTCACCCGCGTCCTCGTCCACAGCGAACTCCACGAATGGATGCAGCGCGTCCCCGCGCCCTGGGTGCTCAAGCCGCGCAGTGAAGCCTCCGCCATCGGGATCAAAAAGATGCACGCCCCCGACGACGTTGGCGCGCGCTCGAACAGCTCGGCGACCGCCAGAGCTCTACCTCATCGAGCGCTTCGTCCCCGGCGACATCTTCCACGTCGACTCCATCGTTACGAGGGCAAGGTCGTCTTCACCAGCGTCAGCGGCTACGGCAAGCCGCCTATGCAGGTCATGCACGAGGGCGGCGTCTTCACCACGCGCATCCTCGACCGCGACTCGCATCGGGACCCGATCTCACCGAAGTCAACGCCCACCTCGTGCCCGCCCTCGGCATGGCTCGCGGCGTCACCCACGCCGAGTACATCCGGGCCAGGGCGACGGCGCTTCTACTTTCTTGAAGCCGCGGCGCGCGTCGGCGGAGCCTTCATCGCCGACCTCGTCCAATCCGCCACCGGCCTCAACCTCTGGCGCGAGTGGGCGCGCCTCGAAGTCGCCAACCTCCGCGGCGAACTACCCTGCCGCCCCAACCTCACGCGCTCTACTCGCAGCGTGCTATGCCTGCGCAGACCGCCGAGCCCGACACCTCCATTTTGACGCGCCCGAAATCGTCTTGCGCATGAAGAAGCACCACCACGCCGGACTCATCCTCCGCAGCGGCGACCCGGAGCGGGTCCGCGCCCTGCTCGAGGAGTACGCGCAGCGCTTCGCTCAGGAATATCTCGCCACTGCGCCGGTGCCTGACAAACCGACGGCGTAACAGTTTTTTTTTTTTTTTTTTTTCAATTTGTCATCCCGCGGACCGGGAGTGCAAGATTGGAGCGCCTGCGCGCGAGCTTCGCGAAGCGGAGGGACCTGCTTTTGTCCCCCTGGTCCCCCCTTTTACCCCACGCTTACCTTTTCAAATCAGCCCTTTTGCTGCCCAACTCGCAATCAATTACTCTCATGGTGTCGGCGTCTGGGGTTTTTTTTTTTTTTTTTTTTTTGGAGCCCGTTTGTCCGACCTCCAGTTCCCGCACCGCCGCTACAATCCTCTCCTCCGCCAGTGGATCCTCGTCTCCCCGCAGCGCACCCAGCGCCCCTGGCAGGGCGAGTCAACCCCAGCCGCGCGCCCGGCCTCGACTACGACCCCACCTGCTATCTCTGCCCCGGCAACGCCCGCTCCGGCGGCGCACATACCCCGATTACAAATGCGTCTTCGCCTTCGACAACGACTTCCCCGCCCTGCTCCCCGATTCGCCCCGCCCGCGCGACCCAACTCCCCCGCCCTCTCGCCGAACCCGAGCGCGGCCTCTGCCGCGTCCTCTGCTTCCATCCCAACCACTCCCTCACCCTCGCCCGCATGACCGTCCCCGAGATCGCCGCGTCGTCGACGCCTGGGCCGACGAAACCGCCCCCTCGGCGCCTCCCCTGCATCAACCACGTCCAGATCTTCGAGAACCGCGGCGCCATGATGGGCGCCTCCAACCCGCATCCCCACTGCCAGATCTGGGCCACCGAGCACATCCCCGACGAGCCCCTCCGCGACTCCCTCCGCAGGCCTATCACGACGAGCACCACTCCTGCCTGCTCTGCGACTACCCCGCCGCTCGAACAGCCAGGAGCCCGCATCGTCGTCGAGAACGACCCTTCGTCGCCCTCGTCCCCTACTGGGCCATCTGGCCCTTCGAGACCCTCATCCTTCCCCGCCGCCACCTCGGCGGCTCCCCGACTTCACCCCCGCCGAGCGCGACGCCCTCGCCGCCATCCTCAAAGCCGTCACCACCCGCTACGACAATCTCTTCGAGTCCCTTCCCCTACTCCATGGGCTTCCACCAGCGCCCACCCACGGCCAGGCGCACGACGAGTTGCACTTCCACGCGCACTTCTACCCGCCGCTGCTGCGCTCCGCCGAGTCCGCAAATTCATGGTCGGCTTCGAAATGTTCGGCTCGCCCCAGCGCGACCTCACTCCCGAAACCGCCGCCGCCCGCCTCGCGCCCTCCCCGAAACCCACTTCATGGACCGTCCCTGAATCATCGTCGGTCGCTTCGGATGCCGTCGTCGACCATGTAAACTGAACCCAGCAGTGAGCTCGTAGCTCAGTTGGTAGAGCAACGCCCTTTTAAGGCGTGGGTCCTGGGTTCGAGTCCCAGCGGGCTCACCACGCAAAACAAATGACCGTTAATCAAGTATGAGTGGGACTCCCTAAAAGGGCTGCTGTGATACGAAAGTGATACAGAGGCAATTGGGCGGTTCCGTTTTATCAGGACAACTTCGGCAGTTGATGCCTGTGGTGGGTCCGTTGACCGAGTTTGCGACCGTCCTTAACGCGATCTGACTCGCTGCCGGTTGCACAGCGTTGCATGGCAGCGCAGAACAGTACCGCGTCAAAGCTTTCTTGGGTGCCATGGTTCACTCGCCGGGACGCCCACGGAGCCGCCCACCTGAGCATCAGCTACTGGTTCAGGGCCAATCAGATGGAGAGGAGTCTTCGGATTCTCTTCCGCCTCTGCCTGCTTACCGGAATCCCGCTTCTCCGCTTCCGCCGCAGTGTCAAGCCGGACCGGGGAGGAAAGCGACTGCGCGCTTCCCGTGAACAGAGGAGTCTTAACATCCGATTTTGTATTGAGGCTCATAAAGTTCCCTTCTTCCTATTACGTTGGATGCATTTGCTCGTCTTAGCGCCCGGCGTGATTGGCTGAAGGCTGGAACAAACACGACAACTTCCCGAGTATAGGCGGGAATAACTTCGACAAGTGAGCAAAACAGAACTGATCGTTGTTAGTGCGCGCACCGTTCGGCCCCGTGAAATCGCAACGATCATCACCGCACTGCAATTTGTCGTGATCGCAAAGGTCCGGCGAGCGATCCGGCTGTCACTGAGCAAAACTGCACAGTATCCGCATCTCCACGGGGTCGATACTTGCGGCAAGGGTCCGACCGCCGTCTTAGTACTCTCTTCTGCACCCGATCTTTGATACATGGCACACCTCGATTGAGGCCGCTGCGATTGCGTCGGTCGATCACGAACCCCCTCTTTCCGCGCCGAGACCTCCGGGGGCCACAACTTCAGGAGGAGATTCTTCGTGAAACCGAATGCAGGCAAACTTGAGTCGAAGCCAGCACCGAAAGACGATCTCAAGTCCCTTCCCATGCAGGAGGTATTGAAGAAGCTCGACGCGACAGCGGAGGGCCTGACCAAAACCGAAGCTCAGAAGCGGCTGATCCAGTATGGCCCGAACGCGATCGCGGAAAAGAAGACCAACGTATTCCTGAAGTTCCTCTCCTATTTCTGGGGGCCCATTCCGTGGATGATCGAAGGGGCCGTGGTTTTGTCCGGGGTGGTGGGGCACTGGATGGATTTCGTCATCATTCTGTCCTGCTTTTTCAAACGCCGTCGTTGGTTTCTGGGAAGAACATCAGGCGGGCAACGCCATCGCCGCTCTCAAGGCCAGGCTTGCCATTAACGCCCGGGCCAAACGCGATGGAAAGTGGACCACTCCGAAGGCAACCGACTGGTGCCCGGCGACGTAATCCGCTTGCGTTTAGGCGACATCATCCCAGCGGATGCGCGCCTGCTGGAAGGCGATCCCGTTGAAGTGGATCAGTCGGCGTTGACAGGAGAATCTTTGCCTGTCACCTTCAAACCTGGCGGCGCCGTGTTTTCCGGTCCATCCTCCGCCAGGGCGAGATCGACGCGATGGTGTACGCCACCGGGACTAACACCTACTTCGGCAAGACCGCGCATTTGGTGGAGGAGGCGCATACCGTCAGCCATTTCCAGCGTTCCGTCCTGAAGATTGGCGACTACCTCATCATTCTCGCGGCCGCCCTGGTGGCGCTGATCCTGGCCGTCGCGCTCTTCCGTGGCGATCCGGTTCTCACCACGCTGGAGTTTTGCCTGGTGCTTCTCGTCGCCGCGATCCCCGTGGCCATGCCCACGGTATTGTCCGTGACCATGGCCGTTGGCGCGCGGCTGCTGGCGAAGAAGGAAGTGATCGTTACGCGCTTGTCGGCCATCGAGGAACTGGCCGGCGTCGACATCCTGTGCTCGGACAAAACCGGCACCCTGACCCAGAACAAGCTGACCCTGGGCGATCCTTTCAGCGTGAACAACATCCCGCGGATCAGGTGATTCTCTGGGCCGCGCTCGCTTCGCGCGCCGAAGATAAAGACACCATCGATCTGGCGGTGATCGGCGGAGTGAAGGACGCGAATACCCTGAAGGGCTTTCAGGTCCTGCATTTCCAGCCCTTCGATCCGGTGCACAAGCGCACCGAAGCGACTGTGAAGGGCGGGGACGGAAAGCAGTTCTTTGTGGCCAAGGGCGCGCCACAGGTCATCCTCGAGATGTCGACGAACAAGGAGCGGTTAAGCCGGCGGTCGAGAAGGCCGTGAATGAATTTGCAGGGCGGGGCTTCCGCTCCCTTGGCGTAGCGCGCGCGGATGAGGAAGGCAACTGGCAGTTTGCCGGTGTGTTGCCGATATTCGATCCGCCGCGCGAGCAGGCCAAAGCAACCATCGCAAGCGCCCGGCAGATGGGCGTGGACGTCAAGATGGTTACCGGCGATCAGATTGCCATCGCTCACGAGACCGCAAAGCAGCTGGGCCTGGGACCAATATCCTCGATGCCAGTGGTCTGGGCGACACGAAGCAACAAGAGCGGCGCAGTCCTCGGAGGCCATCGAAAAGGCGGACGGCTTCGCCCAGGTGTTTCCGGAACACAAGTTCCACATTGTCGAAGTGCTGCAGAAGCGGGGCCACTTCGTCGGGATGACCGGCGACGGCGTGAACGATGCTCCCGCGCTGAAGAAGGCGGACTGCGGCATCGCCGTTTCCGGCGCGACCGACGCGGCCCGCGCGGCAGCGTCCATCGTGCTGCTCGCATCGGGCCTGTCGGTGATCATCGACGCCGATCAAGGAGAGCCGCCGAATTTTCCAGCGGATGAACAGCTACGCCATCTACCGCATTGCGGAAACGCTGCGCGTGCTGCTGTTCATGACGCTGGCGATTCTGGTATTCAATTTCTATCCCGTCACGCGGTGATGATCGTGATGATCGCGTTGCTCAACGATGGCGCCATCCTCTCGATCGCCTACGACAACGTCCATTACAAAGACAAGCCCGAGGCATGGAACATGCGGCTGGTTCTGGGTATCTCCACTGTGCTGGGAGTCGTCGGAGTTGTCGCCGCCTTCGGATTGTTCTACCTCGGCGATCGCGTCTTCCACCTTGACCGCCTCCACTCCAGACGCTGATGTACCTGAAGCTCTCGCGTCGCCGGCCATCTGACCATCTTCCTCACGCGCACGCGCGGCCCCTTCTGGTCGATACGTCCTGCGCGGATTCTCTGGATCGCCGTGCTCGGTACCCAGACCATTGCGACGCTGATCGCGGTCTATGGGCTGTTCATGGCGCCGCTCGGCTGGAAGTGGGCAGGTTTCGTATGGGCTTATGCTTTGGTCTGGGCCCTGATCAATGACCGGGTGAAACTGCTCGCCTATCGGATCCTCGATCCCTCCAAACCGCCTGCTGGCAAAGAAGACGCCTGTGGACCGCACGCCAGCAGATCGCGGTGCGAGCCTATGAACTCTACCAGCAGCGAGTCAGGGGCGAAAGTCAGCAGCATCAGGACTGGCTGGAAGCGGAAAGAGAAATACGGAGTATTCCGCCAGTGGACGAGGTTGCGTAAACGCGTGCGTGACGCAGAAGGAAGAAGATGAAAATCGAGTCGAAGCGTTTCTGTGTCCCGTCCGGAAAGAAGGTCGTACTCATCAAGTGGCCGACAACAGTCGAACCGATCCGTCCGTCGGACGTCGAGTATGACGACCTTCTCGCAAAGCATGTGGGGGAGCTCAGCTCCCTGCAGCAGCTTCATTACGCGTCGCACCGCTATGCTTTGCTTCTGGTTTTTCAGGGAATGGACGGCGCTGGCAAGGATGGGGCGATCCGGCATGTGATGTCGGGCGTCAATCCCGAAGGGTGCGAGGTATTCAGTTTCAAGCAGCCGAGTGCCGAAGAGCTGGACCATGATTTTCTGTGGCGCACGATGTGCCGCCTTCCGGAACGTGGGCGTATCGGCATCTTCAACCGTTCCTACTACGAAGACGTGCTGGTGGTTCGGGTGCATCCGAGATTCTCCGCGCCAGGGACTTCCGAAGAATTGTGCGACGAGAAGACCGTCTGGGATGGTCGGTATCGCTCCATCGTCGATATGGAGAAACATCTTTATCGGAACGGTACCCGAATGGTTAAGATATTCCTTCACCTTTCCCAGGAGGAGCAGCGAAAACGATTCCTCGCCCGCATCGATGAGCCGGATAAGAACTGGAAATTCAGCCTCACCGATATGCACGAGAGGCATTTCTGGACGGACTATATGAAGGCTTATGAGGATTGCCTCCACGCCACGAGTACCCACGATGCTCCTTGGATGTCGTCCCCGCCGACGACAAAGACGATGTCGGGTCATCGTTTCCCGCATCGTCCTGGACGCACTCGAAGATCTCAGGATGGCGTGGCCCAGCAACCCACGCCCAAGCGACGTGCAGAATTGCAGACCATCCGAAAACATCTGTCAGCTTAAAGACCCGCCGCCGCATTCACTCTTCGCAGAGGCCAACACAGTAAGACAGATAGGATCGTTCCCGATGTCCACCACAGAGCAGATACCAGCGGCCTCTAATGAGGCGAGTCAACGCGTCCGCCAGGAATTGCTGGCGTTTGCCCGTCGGCGCAGTCGCCATCGATCTTCGATGTGGCTTTGTCCAGCGCGGTCGCGGCTGATGCCCATCATGAAGCCGCAGCGCTGGTCCGGACGGCCCGCTCACGTCGCACATGCTCGAACAGAATTAATCGCTACTGGCGCGCCGGAATTATCTCTGCACCGGCCAAATCTACCTGTTCTACCCTTTATAGCGGCGTGGATGATAAGGAATCACGCACCCCCATTCTTCGACCTTTAGAGCGAAAGTGACCATCTTATGCGGAGCTGTCTGCGCAAGGTTCCGTCCTCGGGAAATGAGTTTGGGGATTCCGTCATGAAGCTGCGTTTCATCATCCTCCCAATCTTCGTCAGCAGTCCTCGCTGCAACCCTCTCGCTGTTCGCGAAGGCGCAGTCGTCGCTCGATGCTGCCGGTCCTTCTGCCAAAGCCGTAAGCGCAAGCCCAGTACAACCAGACCAGACCTACAACCGTCGTGCTCAGGGAATCACGCTTTACAATTATGCGTTCGAAGCGTTCGTGTCGTTCCTATCGGCATCGCGGCGGTCGAGGCTGGTATTGACCAGGAAGACAACTCACCTCCTGAATGGAAACAGGGCGCTGCTGGTTACGGCAGACGATCTGCATTCGACCTGCGCTGGGACAAGGTCAGCAGCGTCCTGCGGGCGATTAGTCAGGCCCGCGTCATTCTCGGCGATTCGGAGCGTCAGGTCGCAGAGAAGTTTGTTGAAGCCGCCAGAACCTATGCCAACGACCCTTATCGCCTTCCATTTGCGCGGCATGAACATGCTGTACGAGGGGTTGAAGCAAAACTCCACAATCGTCATCTGAAACGATTGCACAGCGGATCGAAACACCGCGGCGCGCCTTCAGCTACGCGGCGGACGGCAACTCTGCGTCAGGCGAGTGGATAATCGCATACTGAATCGGGTTTGAGCAGTGGACGCATTCTGTGTTGCGCGTGGACGCTGCGTTCCTGTTCAGTAACCTGGGGAAAGGTCTGAGGCACTCCGGACAGGAAATCATGACGTACGGCTCTCCGCAGGGATTGCGCCCGTTTGTAGGAATCCAGAGCAGCGTTGCCGCGCAGGGGAACACGAACTGCTTGCGATTTCTGTGGATGCATCATCGCTTCATCGCTCCAAGCAATATGTGGGCGGTGCACCCTTCTGGAAAAGGCATCGGCTGCTACGCCGACCGGTAATGTGGTGCCGCGAATTCGCCACTCATCGCGATTACGCGGATGGACGGAAATCGGCGTCGGACCACGGAGAGTAATTCGAATCCCGACATGCCCGGCATGCACAGCTCCGAGAGAATGATATGAGGAATCTCATCCCTGATTGCACTTAACGCAAAAAACCGTCCGGGGCGGTCCGGGTTGCATAGCCAAGGGCGCTAAATATGATCGCCATGTTCTCGAACCAGCGATTTATTGTCTACAACGAGAAGCCTTGTGTGGTTTTAATAATCGCTCACCTCGGTGCGGGCGTCAACCGAACCCGGAGCTACAGCGTCCCACCACGCTGGCTTTGATGCTGGTCAATAAGGCACACTCGATCGCGCAAAAACCACGAGCGGTGGGTCCTGTTCCAGATTGGATAACAGGTGATGCCGGGTCCCTTGCTGAACTGAGCAAAACTTCAATTTTTGCGCGCAGTAGTGGAATACTCTGCAAACGGCCCTCTCTCGGTATCCCCAGGGCAGATGTGCGACTGGAAATCAGGCTCTCCTCGTTGATGCTCAGGCAGTTAAAGCGTGCGGCACTGCTGATGGCTGGAAAGGTTTGTTGCGGTTGTTGAGAGATGAGCCGACATGGGATCGATTCACAAGGCGGACCAGGGCGATACGCGACCGCACAGAATGGGCGGGTTCCTTAATTCTCTGGCATCCGGCGCTTTGAAGGAATTTCAGTCCTATGTGTCCCTCGTTTGCTATCCGGCGCACGCGGTGCTCTTCGAGGAGGAGCAGAAAGCCAGCAGCGTCCTCATTGTTCTGGAAGGTTGTGCGAAGATTTCGGTGAATTCGAGGGAGGGGAAGCGGCTCATCCTTTGGATTGCAAGGCCGGTGGCGCTGTTGGGGCTCACGTCAGTGCTGCGCGGCAGCTGCCAGAAGAAACCGCGGAGACTGTGCATCCGTGCAGCATCGCATCCATTCGCCGCGAGGAGTTTCTCGATTTTCTGATGCGGTATCCCACTGTTTACCAGGGTGTAGCACGCGAGTTAAGTGTGGAGATGAGTCGAGCGCGCGAACAAATGCGGATCATGGGCTTGTCCTCCTGGCCTCGAGAAAACTGGCGTGGCTCCTGCTGGATTGGTCGGTGGGCGTGCGCAAAACGGCGCGTGGAACCAGCGTCACCATCCCTTTGACCCACGAAGAAATGGGCGAGTGTATCGGGGTGACGCGGGAAACCCTGACTCGCGCGATGGCCGACCTTCGACAGCGGGGGCTGATCGATCTGCGAGGCTCGGCGCTGATCATCACGAACCGTTTTGCCCTGAAAGCTTTTGCTGGGGGGATGCACCAGGCAACGCCGCGAGAGGCTTCTTCGACGGTCAATCGCGCCGCTTTGCTTGGGTTCCGGGTCCTCTTCGGCGAGGAGTGACGGAAATAACCGCGGGAAGGCGCCTGAATCGAGACGGGATCATCCGCCGACAACAGTAAAACCTCAGGCTCGGCCTGCCGCCGGTGAATCTTAATTATCTGAACTCTTCTTGTTCGCTTTAAGTGCGGATGCGTTTGCCCTTGTCACACGTTGACTGGCAACGTCAATCCGGAAAGGGCTATCGGAATGGTTGATCTGAAGAAGACACCATTTGACGCCGGGCCTTTCTGGCCAGCGCCGGAGCCCTTCTTTCTGGCTCAAGGACCTTCATATGACCCTGCAATATGGTGAACTCGGCGGCGTCTGGGTCCCGGTCACATTCGATGCCATCGCGAACGTCCGCATTCTGGGAGAGTTCACTCTCGCCGGCCTCAATATCGAGCGATCCGAATCCTTATCCGCTGATCCGAGATAACGATCTCCGATGAAGCACCAAGGTCATTTCAAGGTGCTGAGGAGGTGAGAGGAGGTTGTTCATCGAAGGGTGCAGTGAGCAGGGTTCCACGCCGCTGCGGATCAGTTTGAGTCTCAAGTTAACGCCTGCGTGCGTCGCCGATATTCGAGACACGGTCGCCCTATCGAAAGACTCCCAGCAGGTAGCACACCAGCAGGATCACCACCACGGTACCAAGACCTATCCCGCCGCCCCCGCGATAGCCCCAGCGGTTATAGCCAAAATATCCTCCGCCGAGTCCGAAAACCAAAACCAGAACAATGATGAGTATCAGCATTGCAACATCCTCAGGGGTTGAATGCCGGCGACGGGGTGGGTCTGGTTTGAGATGTCTCCCCGCCTGACCAGGACACTCAACTTAGCGAGAGTATCGAACGGGCAGACTTCCAGGCGCTGGTCAGAAATGCTCAGTTGGCAAAATAGGGGACAACAATCCAATTGGCCCAACCCAAAGCAATAAACTAAACGGCGATTTTCTGCGTTAACAAGTCGCTGAAAACACATGTCTTCCTGGAGCCAATCGGACGGATGAGCAATTTAGACCAACATGAGGCCGGGTCGGCGCGCATGATCGGACTCTGCAAGGACCCACTTGCTGCTGACGAAAGGCGGCAGGATGTCTGACTCCAGATCAAATCTCCTTGTCGTAGACGATGCGGCGATGGTCCTGATGTGCCTGTCGGCAATCCTGACCGAATCGGGATACAGCGTGCGGACTGCCCACGATGGCTTCTCCGCATTAACCGAAATCCGCCAGGAGGTTCCCGACCTCATCATCTCTGACCTCAATATGCCGCGCATGTCCGGCTTTGAATTGTTGTCGGTCGTCAGTCGTCGCTTTCCTGCGATTCGGGTGATCGCCATGAGCGCGTCCTGGTCCGGCGAAGGTGTGCCGCCCGGAGTGGTCGCCGACGCTTTCTATGAAAAAGGGACCAATCCCGGCTTCCTGCTGCGGATCGTGCAAGCCATGACGCGGTCGCAGCCGCCGTCACATCAGGATCGCCCCAGCGCAATGGCGCCCATCTGGATTCCACGCAATGGACAGGACCCGGCTGGAGATTCAGATGTCATCGTTACCTGCACAGAGTGCCTCCGGACGTTCCCGCAGGTCCTCGGCAAAAGCCGAGACGGGATCCACGAACCGAATGCGTCTATTGCTCCCATTCGATTCATTATGCTGTCGTGGAGCCGGAGAATCCGCACAGGCTTTCCCGCGGAAGCCGAGTGCAGGGTCACCCAATCCTCTTGGCGTGCCGAACTACGCCGCCTGAAACAACGCCGGAGACGCTGTGCTGATGCCGAATCGCCTTACCGGGCGCGAGCAGGATGTGGCAACTTCGATGGAAGCATCGGAGCAGCGGAAAACAGCCGGCTTCCGACCCGTTGCCCATCCCCACGGCGCGGAACCCTATTGCAAAGTGAGCAGAACGACACAGATTCTTGCAGTGATTGATGCGATGGTGGCAACTGGATAGCCCTTCTTCTTTGTCACTCCATCAACCCTGGATTCGCGTTTATCCACCGCACTGAAATGGAGATCTAAATGTCCGATCTGAATTCGGTTGTCGCCGTATCGCTCACGGATCTGCCGACGACGTTGACAAGGCAAAGGACGTCATCGCGGGGACGAAGCATAGCTTCTACACGGTTCACGCCGAGCGTGTTCTGACTAGCCAGTAATTCCCTGTAGGCCGGGAATCGGGAGAGCAACCTATGCCACAAAGTGCACACGATCGGGCAGCAGAACTGCACAACCTAGCCGCCCACGCTCATGCCGCGGCGGCTACGGCCCATGGTAAGGGGGAATATCTGACAGCTCATGAGCTCACGAAGCAGGCTCACAAGCACTCCGTCAACGCACACAGGCTTGCCGAAGAACTCGCTTCCGAAACGTTGCGAGGAGGCTGATGATGAGCGAGCCGAAGATCACCGCATTCAGCGCTGCCCAGTTCCTTGCGAAGTCCGGCCTCGGACGGAGAATCGTTCACCTGAAGCCGGAGCATACCTTCTTTTGCCAGGGCGCCCCGGCAGACTCCGTTTTCTATATTCAGAGGGGTCGCGCGAAGCTGACCGTTGTTTCGAAGAAGGGCAAAGAAGCCACGATTACCCTCCTTGCCCCTCGCGATTTCGTCGGCGAAGAATCACTCGCCGGCGCCGGCAGGCTGCGCATGACAACCGCCACGGCGCTCACTTCCTGCACGGCTCTCAGAATCGAACGCGACGAGATGATCCGGGTCATGCATGAGGAACATTTGTTCGCCGATCTGTTTCTCAAGTTTTTGCTGGCCAGGGGAATGCGGACGCAGGCCGATCTTGTCGATCAGCTTTTCAATTCAAGCGAGAAGCGCCTGGCACGCATCCTGCTCCTGATGGCGGAATTTGGCCAGCCCGGTAAGCCGGAGACATTGATTCCGGCCATCACGCAGGCGACCCTCGCGGACATGATTGGTACCACTCGCTCCCGCGTCAGCTTCTTTATGAATCGCTTCCGGAGACTGGGTTTCATCGAATACAACGGGCGCATCCGCGTGCACCAGTCCCTTCTCAACGTTATGCTGCACGATCAGTTGCCGGAGCAAAACGCGGAAATGCCGCCGCTACCGGACACACCCGCGCGTTCCCGTCGAAACCTTCCCGGAAAGGTGATCTGACAGGCTTAGCCTGACGATATCAGTGCGGAAGCAAACGGGCTCCCGCTCCGCTCACTCCTGCGCATAGAACTCATCAGTAGCCCTCTGATAACTTTCGCCCGAGCGCAGGAATAGCGCGTCACTCTGCCCTCAACAGCCGCGGAGCGCGGCATCAGCCGCTTCAGTTCCCCTATGCGGAACCCCCCTGAGTGGCACACTCTGTTCCACTTCAACCCCACTGTCGTAACGGTACCGCCGTTACTGAAGAGGAATGGTTCCATGGCGGCTTAAAGGGTTAACTTGGTTAGACTTCTACTTCGAGTGCTGTTTCGGGACAGTCATCAGGTTGACGCAAAAGCAAACAGTTTCCCAGCGATTGGATGACGATGTCGAGCTGGGCTGATAACGACGACAGCGACGTGTTGTTGCCGTGGAAATCGCTGCACAGCCGGGTCTCTTCGCCCAGCTACCCGCCGCCCTCCACGACAGTCGATCAAAGAGCAGCGGTCCTGCTGCAATCCGAGGGTGATGACGCCATGAAGCCGGACGAGAACGCCCGGAACCCCGACCCCACCGAGCAGGCCGACGACGTCGCCACGCTGTACTCGTGGGCCAACCTGCATGGGGCCAAGTACCGCGACTTCAGTTCGTCGCGTCAGGAAATGCGCGCCCAGATGCGGCAGCGCACCCTCGCGGATCGCGCGCGCATTGCCCGCGAAGAGGCACAGAAAGCTCCTCCTGCTCTCGGCGAAGGCCCGCGCTGGGAAGATCTGCTGCCCGGCAGCGAACGGCAGGCCGCTGCAGTCGCCCCTGCACCAGCGCGCCGGGAAAATCCCTTTGAACGGCTGTTTGAGAACCCTTCGGAACCGGAGCGGAGGCCCGCAGTGCCGCCACCTGCTGACACAAGCGTCCCAACCCGGCATGGCCTCAACGGCGCTCCTTATTTTCGCGAAGCGGGACCACCCGATCCGCGTCCAGTCGAACGGACACCTGAAGCGGAAGGCGCCGAAGTGCGCCCGGCATGGCTCGCCGAAACCGGCCCTTCGCCTGTAAGCCAGGCTTTCCCATGGCCTCAGGCTCCGCCCATAGCGCAGCCCGCACATCCACCGCCGGCTCCGTCCCATCGCGCAGCCTCCATATCCACCGCAGGCACCGCCTCTGGCGCAGTTCGCGCAACCCGCGCCGCCCATGCCCCAGGCTCCCGTGCAGGCCCCCGACAGCGAATCCCTGCAGCAGTCCCGCGAGCGAGTGGCTTCCCGCTGGTATGCACTGCGCGGCGTCTTCGGCCGCAACCCCGAAGACCTGCAGCCCTCCCGCATGGAAGGCCAGGTGCCGGTCCTCACCTTTTTCTCGCTCGCTGGCGGCGTCGGCAAGACGAGCCTCGTCGCCGCCGTCGGGCGCGCCCTGGCTGCGCGCGGCGAGCGCGTGCTGCTGACCGATACCTGCTCGTTCGGCGTGCTGCCCTTCTATTTCGGCGCGCGCGAAATCAAGCCCGGCGTGGTGCGCACGTTCAGCGGCGGCACCAGCGATCCGCCCATCCGCGTGCTCACTCTCGAAGCCGAACGCTACGACGCCGACCCCGACCTTCTCCGTCGCGAGATGACGCGCGGCGCTCAGGACGTCAGCCGCGTGCTCATCGACGTCACCACCGGATCGGCGCCCATGCTGCGCCAGGCCACCCGGCTGTCCCCCATGGTGATCGTTCCCGTGGTGCCGGACATGGCCTCGGTCGTTACGCTTCCCGTGCTGGAGGGCTTCTTTCGCAACCAGGAAGGACTCCACGGCAAGCCTCTGCAGGCCTGGTATGTCCTCAACCAGTTCGATCCGTCTTCGCCGCTGCAGCTCGATGTCCGCGAGGTTCTCCGTCAGCAGCTCGGTGAGCGCCTGCTGCCGTTTGCCATCCACCGCAGCCCCGCCATGAGCGAGGCTCTGGCCGAAGGCATGACGGTGATCGACTATGCGCCCAATTCACCCGCTTCCGAAGACATCATGGGCCTGGTCACGTGGATCCGGAACACATCGGTCGCAGCAGGCACAGGTCAGCGCGGCGTGCGCTGGAGCGAACGATGACCCAGGACGAGCTCTGGGAAGGCTTCGAGACCGGACGCGGCCCGTTCTTCAAACTGCTGCGTTTCGTCCTCATCGCCTTCGGCATCGTCGCCCTGTTCTTCTTCGGTTCTCTGGCCCTCTCCTGGCCGCAGCAGGCCGTTCTCGGTTTGCTCATGGTGCTCTTGTGTGTCTGGCTCAGCCGCGTTTCCGACTCCTACCTCATCACCCTGATCCTCATGATGCTCTCCATGTTCGCCACCTTCCGCTACGGCTGGTGGCGCGTCAGCAGCATCCTCGCCTTTTTCCAGGATCCGGGCACCAAATGGGGTCCCGTCGACGTCTTCTTTATCCTCCTGCTCCTCGGTGCGGAAGCCTACGCTTTCGGCATCCTCTATCTCGGCTTCCTGCAGACCGTTTGGCCCCTGCGCCGCGCCCCCGTCGCCCTGCCTGACGATCCCGAGGACTGGCCCGAAGTCGACCTCCTCATCCCCACCTACAACGAGCCCCTCAGCGTCGTCCGCTACACCGCGCTCGCCTCCCTCAACATCGACTGGCCCGCGGACAAACTCCACGTCTACATCCTCGACGACGGCAACCGCGAAGAGTTCCGCGAGTTCGCCATCGAAGCCGGCATCGGCTACTTCACCCGCGGCGACAACCTCCAGGCCAAGGCCGGCAACATCAACAACGCCCTCAGGAGCCTGAGCGCCCCCTACGTCGCCATCTTCGATTCCGATCACGTGCCCACGCGCAGCTTCTTACAGATGACCATCGGCTGGTTCCTCAAGGATCCCAACCTCGGCATGCTGCAGACGCCGCACCATTTCTATTCGCCCGATCCCTTCGAGCGGAACCTCGGCCAGTTCCGCGTCATCCCCAACGAGGGTGAGCTCTTCTACGGCATCGTCCAGGACGGCAACGATTTCTGGAACGCCGCTTTCTTCTGCGGCTCCTGCGCAGTCCTGCGCCGCGAGGCCCTCGACGAAATCGGTGGCATCGCCGCCGAAACCGTCACTGAAGACGCCCACACCTGCCTCCGCCTGCAGATTCGCGGCTGGAACACCGCCTACATCAATATTCCCCAGGCCGCCGGCCTCGCTACCGAGCGCCTCAGCGCGCACGTCAAGCAGCGCATCCGCTGGGCGCGCGGCATGATCCAGATCCTCCGCATCGAGAATCCCCTGTTCGCGCCCAATCTCACCTGGCCGCAGCGCCTTTGCTACTTCAACGCGATGACGCACTTCCTCTACGCGCTGCCGCGCCTCATCTTCCTCACCGCGCCGCTCATCTACCTTATCTTCGGCTTCACCAACATTCCCGGCTACTGGATCGCCATCCTGGCCTACGCGGTGCCCCATCTCACCCTCTCCAGCGTCACCAACAGCCGCATCCAGGGCTACCACCGCCATTCCTTCTGGAACGAGATCTATGAGACGGTGCTCTCGCCCTACATCCTGCTGCCCACCCTGATCGCGCTCTTCAATCCAAAGGCGGGCAAGTTCAATGTGACCAGCAAAGGCGGCCTCGTCACCCATACCTTTTTCGACGCGCGCATCGCCCAGCCCTTCATCGTGCTGCTCGCCTTCAATGCGCTCGGCCTGCTGATGGTCATTCCCCGCTTCATGCATATCCCCGGCCTCGGCTGGCTGTGGGACGGCACCCACCCCGGCACCATCATCACCAACGCCCTCTGGACCACCTTCAACATCGTCATCCTCAGCGTGTGCGTCGCCGTCGCGCGCGAGGCACGCCAGACTCGCCAGCATGTGCGCATCAACTTCGCCGCGCCCGTGCGCGTCGCGCTCGGCGACGGCCGCATCGTTCCCGGACAAACCATCGACGTCTCCAGCGGCGGCCTCGCCATGGAGTTGCTCGAGGGCATGCATGCCAACCACGGCGATGCCCTGACCGTCATCTTCCCGCTGCGCACCGGCGATGCTGAGCTGCCCGCCAGGGTCGTGGGCCTCGCCAACAGCGTTCTGCGCCTCCAGTTCGATCCGCTCACCGTCGCCGAAGAAGAAATGCTCACCATGGTGCTCTTCTCGCGCGCCGATTCCTGGCTCGGATGGGGCGAGTCCCGCGAAGTCGATCGTCCTCTGCACAGTCTGGCCCGCATCATTCGCATCGCTTTCCGCGGACTCGGCATGGCCATCGCCTCCATGGTGCCGCGCCGCAAAGAAAAGCCCGGCAAACGACAGCCGGTCACCGCGGAGAGCCTGGTCCTTCTGCTGGCGCTCGGACTCGCCGGATGGTGCGCGACCGCCAGAGCGCAAGACCCAAATACCGGTGCGCAGACTCCGCAACCCGCAACCACTGTCCCGGCACAAACCTCACCCGCCCCGACCACCCCGCAGCCCGCCGCGCCCGCAGCAACAGATCAAAACGCCACGACCAGCCCGAACGCCGCCACTACGCCGCCGGCCGCCGGAACCTTCAGCACCCGCACCAACCTCTTCGACCTCGGCACGACGAACACTGTTAATCTGCGCGGTACCGACGCCTACGACACCATCTACTTCGCTATCCCGCAGAACGAAGTGGTGAAACAGGCCTCGATGCACCTCTACTACCACTTCTCGCCAAGCCTGATCCCCGCGCAGAGCCACCTCAAGGTAATCCTCAACGGCACCACGTTCGCGACGCTGCCCGTTCCGCAGACGCCCAACAACGGCGCTGTCATCGAATCCGACGTTGTTGTCCCTCCCGATCTTCTCGTCCGCAACAACCAGCTCACCTTCGAGTTGATCGCCCACTACACCACCACCTGCGAGGATCCCACCAACTCCGCACTCTGGGCGCACGTCGATCCCAACACCGCCATCGCCATGTCCGGCGACCTGCTGCCGCTCGCCGACGAACTCAAGCTTCTGCCGCTCCCGTTCTTCGACTCCCAACTGGCCCAGCCGCCCGTGATCCCCATCGTCTTCGGTTCCGCGCCGTCGCAAAAGGCTCTGCAGGCTGCCGGCGTGGTCACTTCATGGTTCGGCGTGCTCGGCGACTATCGCGCCATGCGCTTCCCGGTCTCCATCGGCAATCTGCCCACCGGCAACGTTGTGCTCATCGCCGAGAACGTCAACGCGCTGCCTCCCGGGCTCAACGTTGACCCGCCTCTATCGCCAACACTCGCCATCCGCACCAACCCCGTCGATCCCTACGGCAAAGTCCTGATCGTTACCGGCAACAATGCCGACCAAACCCTCGTGGCCGCGCAGGCGCTCGCCACCGGCTGGCCGGGCTTGCAGGGTGCGACGGCTTCCGTCAACCAAATCAATCTGCCCGCGAAAAGCACCGCCGACGACGCTCCGCGCTGGCGCGTCGCCGACGATCGAGGCCGCGTTCCCCTGTGGACCGGCCCCGCTCAGGCCCTCCAGGGCGACGGCAACGAGCCGCTCATCGCCTATTACAAAATTCCTCCCGACCTGTTCTTCCGCGATGCGCAGCAGAACGTCAAGCTCCACCTCGATTACCGCTACAACTCCATCCCCATCGGCCCTATCTCCAGCGTCCAGGTCGAGTCGAACGACGCCTATCTGGGATCGATTCCGCTCTTCCCGGGCAAGGAAGTCTCGCGGCAGTCATCGGTCAACATCGCAATCCCCGTCGTCAACCTGCGCCCCTTCTCCAACTCCATGCGCTTCAGGTTCACCTTCCAGCTGCTGAAGGGTGGCAGCTGCAACACCACCATTCCCGGAAACCAGATGGGCGCCATCCTCCGCAGTTCGTACATCGACCTGCAGGGCCTGCCGCACCAGGCCTCAATGCCCAATCTCGAGCTCTTCTCCAACGCCGGCTTCCCCTTCACCCGCTACGCCGATCTCAGCCAGACCACCGTCATCCTGCCCGAGGAGCCCTCGTCGCAGGAGATTGAAACCTACCTCACGATGATGGGCCACTTCGGCGCAGAGACCGGCTATCCCACGCTGCGCGTCACGGTCGCCGGACCAGAGGCGCTGCAGTCCGGCGCCGACCAGGATTTCCTCGTCATCGTCACAGGCCCGAGCACGGGTGAGGTCGGTCGCCTGGCTTCAGGAATGCCCGTCACCTTCGGCGACAACGCACTCAAAGTGCAGGACACGCGCGGCTTCTTCGCCGCCGTCCACAACATGTGGTGGCGGATTCCCGCCAACGATCAGCTTTCCTCTGGCATGATCGGCACCACCGGCGTTCCCGACGGTCTGATTGAGGAGATCGAGTCGCCGTACTCCAGCGGGCGCTCCGTCGTCGTCATCGATATGAAGTCCGCGGCCAACTATCCCGCCATGCTGAAGGCCTTTCTCGAAGCCTCGCAGTCCAGCGCCGTCTCCGGAACCGTTGCGCTACTCGAAGGCCCGCGCTTCGAGAGCTACCGCATCGGCAATAACGTCTATCACGTCGGCGTCCTGCCCTCGTGGACCGCCCTTCAGCTGTGGTTCATGCAGGTGCCCTGGATGGTCGATCTGGCGGTGCTGGCCATCAGCTTCGTCTTCGCCATCTGGATTCGCAGCTGGCTCCGTTCGCGCGCTCGCCGCCGCCTGCAGGTCGTGGAGAGTTTATGACGTTCCGCGCCCAGGACGATCTTTTCAGCTCCTCGAGTGCCGCGTCAGCGGCACCCTCGGTAGAAGCCACGGCCTTCAGGCCGTGGAAGAAGCTCCCCGAAATCATCCGGGCTTTAGCCCCGGAAAACCGCATAGCACCCCTTCGTAGAACTTCCGTTCCCCTCCCCAGTTCCATCTCCTTTTGTGTGATCGCCTCCCCACAAAGTCGAGTGGTATGCAGGTAGCGACGATGAACAGAAACCTCCGCAACAGGTTCGCAGTCCTGGTTCTCGCGGCGGTCGTCTGCTCGCTCCCCGCGCCTGCGCAATCTGCCGCCGAGCAGGCCCTCCTGCAAAAGGCGCAGTCTCAGGAACAGTCGGGCCACATCGATCTCGCCGCGCAAACCTGGCAGCAGATTCTCCTCTCCGATCCCAACAACCAGGAAGCTCTCGCCGGACTCGGCCGCTGGGCCAAACTCTCCGGCAACGATGCCGAGGCGCAAACCTATATCGACCGCCTGCGCGCAGTGAACCCGAACAGCCCCGAGATCGCGAAGATCGAAACGCTCGTCAGCAATAAGACCCAAAACGAGCTCCTGGGTCAGGCAGCCGAGCTGGCGAAGAACGGCCACAACGAAGAAGCTCTCAAAATCTACCGCCAGACCTTCGGCACGCATCCGCCCGATAACTGGGCCCTCGCGTACTACGACACCGAAGCCGGAGTTCCCGCAGAGCTGCCCGACGCCATCAACGGCCTGCGCGGCCTCGCCGCGAAATATCCCAGCGATCCGCAGTACACCATCGACCTCGGCCGCGTTCTCACCTACGATCCCCGCACCCGCGCCGAAGGCGAGAAGATTCTCAGCCAGTATCCGCAGGACACCACCGCGCAGACCGCGCTGCGCAATGCGCTCACCTGGGACGTGCAGAACCCCGCCACTATCCCCGCTGTCCGCGAGTACCTCAAGCTCCATCCCGATCCTGAGCTGGCCAAAGAGCTGGCCGAAACCGAAGCGCAGCAGTCGAGCGCAACAGCCGGCATCGCTCGCACCCCCGCCGAGCGCGAAGCTTTCAACGAGCTGGCCGCCAACCACCTCAATCGTGCGCAGCAGATGTTCGTCGACCTCACCGTAAAGCAGCCGACCAATCCTCGCGCCCTCGCCGGCCTTGGCTTCGTGCGCATGAAACAGAGCAACTTCGCCGAGGCCGCGCAGTACTTTGAGCAGGCGCAGAACAACGGCCTCAAAATTCCGCTCATCGCGCAGTCGCTCGCCACCGCCCGTTTCTGGAACGCCATGCAGCTCGGCACCCAGGCCCTCAACGCCAACCGCCTCGACGACGCCATTCGCCAGTATCAGGCCGCCCTCGCCCTGCGCCCCGGCAACATCAATGCCCTTAGCGGCGAAGCCGGCGCGTATATGAGGATGCAGGCGCCGGACCTCGCCGTACCGGTCTATCAGGCTTTGCTGCACCGCCAGCCGCAGTCTCCTGCCTGGTGGCGCGGCCTCTTCAACGCCCAGGCGCAGGCAGGGCAGGGAAGAGACGCCATCCTCACCGAGAACAAATTCCCGCCCGCCTTGAAAAAATCCGTCGCCCGCGATCCCGACTACCTGCGCAACCTCGCCCGCGCCTACGTCGCCGCCGGTCAGGACGCCCAGGCGCAAAAAACCCTCGTCCAGGCGATGAATCTGAAGTATTCCGCCGGCGAGGAGAAGATCCGCACCGACATCACACTCCAATACGCCGCACTACTCGCGCAGGATAAGGACTACGCACAGTCATCCGACATTTATCATCGCGTCATCCGCGCCGACCCGAACAACATCGACGCGTGGCAGGGCCTGGTCTCGATGCAGCATCTGGCCGGCCACGATGCCGATGCCATCGCCATCGTTGAGCGCATGCCCCCCGACGCCTATGACAGCGCGCTGCGCAGCGGCGGCTTCCTCTCCGAGCTGGCCGCGATCTATCAGAGCCAGAATCATCCCGACGTCGCACAGGATTTCCTTGAGCGCGCGGTCAAAAGCTATCAGGATAACGGCCAGCCTCTGCCCATTTCGCTGCAACTCCAGGTTGCCGCGCTCGATCTTGACCGCAACCATTCCGAGGGCGCGTACAACATCTACCGCAGCGTGCTTACGCAGCACCCCGACAACCTCGACGCCTGGAAAGGCCTCATGGCCGCGCTCCACGCCACCGATCACGATGCCGACGCGCTCGCGCAGATCCAGGAGATTCCGCAGACCATCCGCAAACAGCTCGCCAGCGATCCCGAATACCAGCAGACCCTGGCCGCCGTTTACGCCGCCAATGGCGACGAGCGCAGCGCGCTCGGCCTCCTCACCCAGGTCGAGGACTACTACCACGCCGCAGGCAAGCAGGCGCCCGCCTCGGTCGACATCGCGAATGCGTGGAGGCTGATGAATGTCGGCGACGATCGTGACCTCTACCGCCAGCTCATGACCCTCGGCGACCGCCGCGACATGTCCGACGAGCAGCGCCGCCAGGTCCAGACCATCTGGGCCACCTGGGCGCAGCGCCGCGCCGCGGTGGCCACAGCAGCGGGCAATACCCGCCGCGCCGTCGACATCCTCACCGCCGCCGCGCAGGCTTTTCCCGGCAATCCCGCCGTCAGTAAAGCGCTCGCCGCGGGTTTCGTTCAGGCCGGTCAGCCCAAAGACGCGATGGCCATCTTTCTGTCTCTCGACATGACCAACGCCACGGCCTACGACTACCAGAGCATGATCGGCGCCGCCCTCGCCGACGCAAAACATGAAGCAGGCCGAAGCCTGGCTGCGCGACGCCCTCGCGAAATTCCCCAACGATCCGAAGATCCTCGCCTCCGCGGCGCAGTTTGAAACCGCGCGCGGCGATCGCGCCAAAGCCGCGGACTACTGGCGCGCGTCCCTGAAAGCCATGCCCGCCGTTAGCCCGGCCACCGAGCTGGCACACAAACTGGACCAGGCCGATCTCGTGCAGCAGAGCCGGCCTCGCGGACCCGCCGGCCTCGTCAACCTGCTTAACCCGGATACCGAAGGCGGCCCCGCTGACACCAGCATTCCGCTGCCGAGTTACAGTCATCCGAATCCCAACCGCGCCAGCAACCCGACTCTCGGCCCCGATCCTTATTACATGGGCACCGCGCCCGTGCAGCTCGGAAACAGCAACGGCGCTGCCACGACTTCGCCTGCGCCTGCAACCACCGGCCCCGGAACCGGCAGGATCGTGCCGCTGACTCCATCTCCGCGCTCCGGCTCAGAATCAACTCAAGCGCCGTCTAACTCCGAACATCCGTCGCAACCCAACCCCGCAACCAAACCCTACACGCCCGAAGCCTCGCTCCCGCCAGCCGAAGTCCATACCGGCGCCAGCATCGCAGCCCACCCCGCGCTTCCTCCCACCGAGGACCAGCCCATCGAAATCGGCCTCGATACCAGCGCCGCGCTCACACCGCTCTCCACCACCGTTGACCCGGCCTGGCAGCACGCGCAGGCCACGCTCAATGCCGCGAAGCAACCCGTCGATCCTTCGCTCGTTGCCACACAGTACGCCCCACCCACGCAGGTCATCGCGTCGGCGCCCCAACCCGACTACTTCGAGCGCCCCGACGGCATCACTGACGACGAGCTCATGAAGGAAAACCTGCCTCCGCTACGCGGACATTACGAGCGGCCCTCCATCGTCCGCCAGCGCGACCTCCGTGAGCAGGCGCAGATGAACCTCGCCACCATCGAGGCCGGTTACAGCGCATGGGCAGGCGGTACCGGCATCGTCAATCACCGCAGCGGCACCGCAGGCTTCGACGCTCTCACCGCGCTCCAGGCGCCCTTTGAAGCCTCCGCGCCCCTCAGCACCGGCGGCCGCCTCACCATCGTTTCCAATCCCGTCTTCCTCGACTCCGGCGCCGTTGCCAAATCCCCGCTCCTCCCCGGCGGTATCGCCGAGCGTCTCGGCACCGCGCCCGCCAACGCCGTGCTCAACCAGCAGAACGCCGTCGGCGTCGGCGGCGAAGTCCAGTTCGCCACCGAGAATCTCGCAGCCGCAGTCGGCTATTCGCCCTGGGGCTTCCTCGTCTCCAACGTCATCGGACGCGTCAACTGGAAGCCCGGCAACGGCCCCCTCGTCATCACCGTCACGCGCGACTCCGTGAAAGATTCGCAGCTGTCGTACTCCGGCCTCCGCGATCCCGGCTCCGCCGGCCCAGGATTCGCCGGTAACCCCTGGGGTGGCGTCGTCTCCACCGGTGGCGAAGTCCAGTACGGCAAGAGCGACCCCAACTCCGGCTACTACGTCAGCGTTGGTGGCCAGCATCTCAACGGCGTCCACGTCGAGAGCAACAACCGAATCGACGGCGATGCCGGCGCGTACTTCCGCGTGAAAGAAGTTCCCGACGAGGGCAATCTCACCGTCGGCGTCAACTTCTTCGGCATGCACTACAGCACCAACGAAAACTTCTTCACCTACGGCCATGGCGGATACTTCAGCCCCCAGGCCTACTACCTCGCCAACGTGCCCTTTTCCTTCGAGGGCCGCTACGGTCCCAACATCCACTACAACGCTGTCGCGGCCTTCGGCCTCGAGGCCTTCCAGCAGGACAGCGTGCCGTACTTCCCCCTCGACACTGCCCTCGAAGTCGCCAACAACAACGCCTCCTACTCCTCAGAGTCCGTCGTCAGCGGCAACTACGACTTCAAGGGAGAAGTTGCCTACCACCTCAGCGATCACTGGTACGCCGGCGGCTTCCTCTCCCTCAACAACACCCGCGACTACAACAGCCAGATCGTCGGCTTCTTCATCCGCTTCACCAGCCGCCCCCAGGTCGAATACGACAACGGCGGCCCCACCGGCCTCTACCCCTGGGACGGCCTCCGCCCGTATCTCGCCCCCTGAGTTGTGATTGGATCGATGAACATCACCGATCTCCGTGTCCCAAATTGGTATATACTTATGGAATAGATCACCGGGGGCGTTTTTATCGATGAACAATACGCAGACAGCCAGACTTTTCCGCAATGGACGCAGCCAGGCTGTGCGCCTGCCCCGCGATTTCCGCTTCGATGGTGATCGAGTGCGGATTCGCCGTACGGCGGATGGAGTGTTGCTTCAGCCGATTATCGCGGACGTGAAGGAGTGGTTCTCCCAGATGGACGAGTGCGACGAAACGGATTTGACAACCAGAGATCGTAACCAGCCGCGCACTCCGATACGCACGGTGTTTGAGTGAGCTACCTGCTGGATACGAATGCGTGCATTGCTCTGTTGAATGGCGACCCGGCACGCGTCCGTCACCGGCTTGAAGCCATTCTCCGATCCGGAGAAACCATCAATGTCTCCGCAATCGTACTGTTCGAGCTGTGGTACGGGGTGCACAAGAGCACCCGAGCCGCTGGAAATGCCCAGCGTGTTGAGCGATTGCTGGCTGGCCCCATTTCGATTCTTCCCTTCGATGACAGCGACGCGAAGGTTGCGGGGAATATCCGGGCCGAACTGGAAAGAGCAGGGAAACCCATCGGAGCGTACGACCTTCTTATCGCGGGTCAGGCGGTGCGGCACGACTGTGTCCTCGTTACGGCGAACTGTTCTGAATTTCGCCGTGTCAAATCGCTCCGCTGGGAAGACTGGTCAAAACCATAGGTTGCGCTTTCAAGTGGGTGAAAACCTCGCCGCTCCACGTATCTTCAGCCTGGAGCCACCTTCCCAGCCACAGGTCCCTGGCCGGCCCTCCCCCAAACGTCAGGAATTCACATACGTTACTTTCGCTACCTGCCCAGCCTGCGCGCAGGCGGCTAAAATGGTACGGGAAACGCCTTTTTCGATATTTCAGAGCGCAGGAGACAAACGATGTCGATGAATTTGACCCCCGGCAAACTCGCCGGACTGAAAGCCGTATCGGACTCGCGCGGCGTGATCGCTGCCGCCGCCATGGATCAGCGCGGTTCGCTGAAGAAATCCCTCGCCAAGGAAAAGGGCGTCGCCGAAGTCCCCGACTCCGCCCTCGAGGAATTCAAATCCCTCGTCACCGAGGTCCTCACGAAGCACGCCTCGGCCATCCTCCTCGACCCCGAATTCGGCCTGCCCGCCTCCAGGCGCCGCAACGGCAAGGGTCTGCTGCTCGCCTATGAGAAGACCGGCTACGATGCCGCCCTCCCCGGCCGCCTGCCCGATCTGCTCGACCTGTGGAGCGTCCGCCGCCTCAAGGAAGCCGGCGCCGACTGCATCAAGATCCTCCTCTACTACACCCCCTACGAGAATTCCCGCGTCAACGACCTCAAGCATGCCTGGGTCGAGCGCATCGCCGACGAGTGCCGCGCCCACGACATCCCCTTCTTCCTCGAGCTGGTCGGCTACGGCGTCAACGGAGAAGACGAGAAGAGCGTCGCCTACGCGAAGCGCAAGCCCGACATCGTCACCGGCTCCATGGAGGAGTTCGGCAAACAGCGCTACGGCGTCGACGTGCTGAAGGTCGAAGTGCCAATCCAGATGGAATTCGTCGTCCGGCACCAAATCCTTCAAGGGCGAACAGGCCTACACCCGCGCCGAAGCCCTCGATCACTTCCGCCTCGCCGCCTCCTCCACGCACAAGCCCTTCATCTATCTCTCCGCCGGCGTCTCCAACCCCGTCTTCATCGAGACCCTCGAGTTAGCCAACGAATCCGGCGCCCCCTACAACGGCGTCCTCTGCGGCCGCGCCACCTGGAAAGACGGCATCGCCATCTACGCAAAGCAAGGCGCAAAGGCCTTCGAGGACTGGCTCCTCACCAAAGGCGTCGAGAACATCGAGAACGTCAACAAAGCCCTCAAATCCGCCCACAGCTGGTACGACAAGGTCAACGTCCCGGCCCTGGTATAAGAGTCTTCATTAAGCAGAAGGCACCAAAAAACGCCGGAGCCAAAACCTCCGGCGTTTTGCTTTGCATGGCCCCATTGCTCGCAGGGGCTCGCCACAGTTCTACATCCTGAACGAGCGCATTACCCTGCAACATTGGATCCTGCCATGGGGCGAGCTCTTGGCGTCAGCGAACTTTCCCACGATCCAAAGCGTAGTCTCCATCCGCAGCCATCTCTTCTAACCGAGGCGCCGCCGATGGGGAACCTGCTCCAGGATCTTCGCTACACCATTCGCACTCTGCTCAAGGCTCCAGGCTTCTCCTTCGTCGTGATCCTCTCCATCGCCCTGGCGTTTGCCGCCAATGCCACCGTCTTCAGCGTCGCCAATGGCCTCCTCTGGGGAGTCCTGCCCGTCCGGGATCCAGGCCGCATGGTCATGTTCTCCGAGGGCAACTCCTTTTCTTATCCCGACTACATCGACTATCGCGATCAAACCGCTGCGATTTTCGCCGGTGGCATCGCCGCCCACTTTCCTCTCATCCCCGCCAGCATCGGCGGCAAGGGTGAGCCCGAGCGGGTCTGGGGCCAGTCCGTCAGCGGCAACTTCTTCCCCACGCTCGATGTGCCCATGACGCTCGGCCGTTCCATTCTTCCCGAAGATGACACCGTCGCTCGCGACCACGTAGTCGTGCTCAGCAGCGGTCTGTGGCGGCGTCGCTTTGGCGCCGCCCCGAACATCCTCAACCGCGATGTCGCGCTCAACGGACAGCACTACACCGTCGTGGGAGTCGCACCGCCAGGCTTTTACGGTGTCGATCGCGGCATCGCATCCGAGTTTTGGGTGCCCCTTGCTGTTTCGGAAGAAATCCTGCCGGACCTGACCACGGGCAGCAGCAACCTCAGAACCGCGCGCGATGAGCAATGGATCATGCTCGACGCCAGACTTAAACCCGGAGTCACCCGCGCCCGGGCTGCCACCGTCGTCAACGTCGTGAAGAAGCGGCTCGACGACGCCTGGCACAAGGCTGACAAGACCCACGAAAAGATCGCCCTGCAAACCGCCGGCGGACTCATTGCCGGCTCCGCCACGCCCGCCTTCACGCTCATGGCGGTCCTCATGATCGTGGTCGGCCTGGTGCTGCTCGTCGCCTGCGCCAATGTTGCCAACCTGCTTATGGCCCGCGCCACCGGCCGCCAAAAAGAAATCGCCATTCGCCTCGCGATCGGCGCCGGGCGTCGCCAGCTCGTGCGCCAGCTGCTCATCGAAAGCTTCTTGCTCTCGCTCTCAGGCGCCGGCGTCGGATTTCTGCTCGCTGCGGTGGCGGCTCGCGCCATCTCCAGCTTCCAGCTCCCTCTGCCTTTCCCCATCGCCTTCGACTTCAACGTGGACTGGCGCGTCGCCCTGTTCACCCTCGGCCTGTCTGCGATCACCGCCCTGGTCTTCGGCCTCATTCCTGCGATGCGCGCATCGCGCCCCGACCTCGTCGACTCCCTCAAAGATGGCCCCGCCGGTTTCGGACGCAGCCCGCGTTCGCGCATGCGCAATACCCTGGTCATCGTCCAGGTCTCGCTCTCCCTCGTGCTCCTCACCACCGCCGGACTGTTTCTTCGCAGCCTCGGCAATGCCTCTTCCATCGACATCGGATTCAAGCCCGCCAACCTGCTCATCATGTCCATGGATCCCAAAATCCAGAACTACTCGCACGACAAAACCGTGCAGTTCCTCTCTCAACTGCGCGACCGCGTGTCCGCGCTGCCCGGCGTTCGCTCCCTCACCTTTGTCGGCGTCGTGCCGCTCTCGATCGGCGCCACCATGAACAACTTCGCCGTCGATGCCACCAGCGGCCATCCCGCACAGAACGGCAACGCCTTCGTTAACACCGTCGGCTCCGGATATTTTCAGACCATGGGCACACCCCTGCTCCGCGGCCGCGAGTTCGCCCCTCAGGTCGACGGTCCGTCCACCGCCATCATCAACGAGACCATGGCCGCGCATCTGTTTCCCCGCCAGGACCCCATCGGCCGCACCATTCGCCAGGATAAAAACAGTTACACGATTATCGGCGTTGCCCGTAACTCGAAAAATCGCACCATCGGCGAAAAGCCCTCCGATGCCGCGTTTCTCTTCCTCAATGCCGCGCCTGAAAAAGCCAACAGCTTCTTCGGAACCACCATCGTCGTCAAGACCTCGATCGATCCTCGCGCCCTCGAGTCCTCCGTGCGTCAGCAGATCAATGCGCTCGATCCCAACATGGCCGTCTTCAATGCTGAGACCATGCAGCAGCACGTCGACAAGTCTCTGCTCCTGCCCCGCATTTCTTCGCTCCTGCTCGGAATCTTCGGCGTCATCGGCCTCGCCCTTGCCGCTATCGGTCTCTACGGAGTCATGAGTTATTCGGTGCGCCGCCGTACGCGCGAAATCGGCATCCGCATGGCGCTCGGCGCAAAACGTCCCATCGTTCTCCGCATGATCCTGCGTCAGGGCCTCGTCCTCACCGCCATCGGCCTCGCCATCGGACTCGCCATCGCTCTCCCCCTCGGGCGCTTCACCGCCAGCGTGCTCTACGGCACCAGCGGAACCGATCCGCTCACCTTTGCCACCGTCTCTCTGGTCCTGATCGCCACCGCGGTCGCTGCTATCCTGGTTCCTGCCCTGCGCGCGGCCCACGTCGAACCCACCATCGCGCTCCACTGCGAGTAGTCCCCCACCGGCCCTCGGCCAGCGGAGGAACTCCTCGCCAGTGCAACGACTCGCCAAGATCGCAGTGGCGCGAATCGGCGCATCCCCTCCTGCTTTGCGCTTGACATCCGCCGCCGGCCCTTCCATCATGGTTCCCCCAGCCTCCCCGTACGCCACAGAGCTGGCCCTGCTGTTCCTTCCGAGGAAACTCCCAATCCAACGCGCATCGGCGCCGGTCCGATTTTTGCGCAACGACCGGCCAGCCATCGTGTTCTTACGGTGAACCTGACCCACCAGGAGGCCTTCCTCATGAAGGGCAAATCTCTGTCTCTTCTTGCTCTGCTCCTCGCAGCGCCGCTATCGAGCTACGCCGCCGAGCAGTTGATTCCAGCCGGTTCTCTGATCTCATGCACGCTGTCAGAGCCCAAACTCAACTCCAAAACCACCGCCATCGGCGATCCCGTGCTTTGCCAGCTTGGCCACTCCGAACGCTACGGGCGCTCGGTGCTGCCATTCGGCAGTTACCTCGTCGGCCGCTTTGAGGATTACAAAGATCCTGGCCACCTCGTCGGCAAGGGTTGGATGGAGCTCCGATTCGACCGCATGGTCATCGAGCCGGACACAATCATCCCCGTCGACGCCAAAATCGTCGATGTTCCCGGCTACAACGTTGACCGTTACGGCCGCATCCTCGGCAAAAGCCACGCCACTCGCGACACGGTTACGTGGATGATTCCGATCCTCTGGCCCATCGACCTCATCAACCTGCCGCGCCGCGGTCCAAGACCAACTCTGAAAGAAGAAACTCGCCTCACGCTTAAGGTCATGGACGACCTCGGCGTACCCATGCTGGACCAGCAACCGCTGGACCAGACGCCCTCCGGACTTTATAAGCGCCCGAGCGCCTACGAAGAGCCGGCTCCCGCACCCGCGCCGCCCCCGCAACAAATCACGTATGTCCAGCCGGCTCCGCCACCGCCGACTTACGTTTACGTTCCGCCGCCGGTCGTCGCCATGATGCCGCCCCCGCGCACCGTCATCGTCTACCGCAACGGATATGCCTACCGCGTAGCCGTGCCTTACTGACTCAGAAAGTGCGACCACAAAACAGAAAAGGGCGCCCGAACCACCGGACGCCCTGTAACCTGGTAACCTGCAACTTGTAACCTGTAACCTGTAACCTGTAACCCGTTCTATTTCACCCGCACCTTCGGCTCGACTGACATTCCAGGCCGCAGCATGTGGTCCTTGTTCTCGTCCGGTTTGGTCAGGTCGATGCGCACCGGGATCCGCTGCACCACCTTCACGTAGTTGCCCGTCGCGTTCTCCGGCGGAAACAGGCTCAGCATCGACCCGGTCGCTCCCCCGATCTGCGTCACCTTCCCGTCGTAGTCGCGCCCAAACGCGTCTACATGAATCGTTACCGCCTGCCCCACCTGCATATGCTGCAGCTGAGTCTCCTTGAAGTTCGCCGTGATCCACACATCGTCCAGCGACACGAGCGTCATCAGCGCCTGGCCCTGTGCGATGTTTTGGCCCTCTTCCACACTCTTCGTCGTGATGATCCCCGATAGTGGCGCGTGGATCTCACAGTAGCTCAGGTTCAGTTTCGCCTCCGCCAGCGCTGCCTTGGCCTGATCCACCTGCCCCGCCGCCTGATCCGCCTTCGCCCTCTGGATCGCTACCTGCTGCGGTCCGGTCTGTGCGCTCTTCAGCGATGACTGTGCCTGTGTTACGCGGTCGTGCGCGATCCGCACCGCGTCCTGCGCGGCGATCTGGCTCGCTTCCGCTTCCGCAACCGACGCCTCGCCCGCCGCCGCTGCCGCCACCGCCGCATCGTACTGCTGCTTCGAAATGATGTCCTTCTGTACCAGTGGCGTGTATCTTTCCAGATCCAGCTTCGCCTTCGTGGAATTCGCCTGCGCCTGCGCCACCCGTGCCTGCGCCGCCTGTAGCTGTCTCTCCGCCTGCGCCACGCCCGCCGTCGCGCTCTGCACATCGGTGTTGGCGTTCTTCAGATTGCTGCCCGTATTGATGTTGATGACCGGCACGTTCACGCGCGAGGCCTCGTAGTTCGCCACTGCGGCTTCGAGGTTCGCTTCCGCCTGGTTCACCGCCGTCTGGTAATCGCTGGGGTCGATTTCCACCATCAGCGTGCCCGCGTCGACGTACTGGTTCTGCTGCACCAGCACCTTCGCCACATGCCCGCTGATGCGCGAGCTGATCTGCACCAGATGGCCGTCCACCGACGCGTCGTCCGTATCTTCGTAGTACGTCGAGTGCCACCAGAACAGCAGCGCGCCCACCACCAGCACCGCAACCAGGCCGATGATGATGAACCGGCGGCGTGGACGCGCCGATGTGCTTTCCGGCCGCTCCTCGGTTGGTCTGGACTGCTCGGTATTTTGCTCCGCCACTTACTTTCCTCCCACGTAATCCTTGTAATTGCTCTGCGCCACACCCAGCGCCCGCGCCAGCGACAGCTTTGCCACATTATGCCGGTAGAGACTGGCGACATATTGCTCGTCTGCCTGGGCCATGGCCTGCTGCGCCTGGGATACCGCCAGATTGTCCGAAACGCCTGCCTTGTACCGCTGTTGTGCCTCGCTCAGCTCTTCCTTTGCCAGATCCGCATTGCTCTTCGCCACTTCCACCAGCTTCTCGGCCGCCTGGATATCGAGGATGCTGTCCCGCACATCGGCTCCGATCTGCCCGCGCATGTCGCTCAGCCGCGCCCGCATTTGCTCCAGCTGCGACTGCGCCTGCTTTGCATCGCCGCGCAGCTTCGCTTCTTCAAACAGCGGCACGTCCAGCGAGCCCACCGCGTCGCCGGTTCCATGCGAATGGCTCGGATTGATCCCAATGTCCCCGTAATCGCCATTGAACGTGATCGTCGGCAGCCGCTCTGCGGTCGCCGCCTTACGCGCGTTCTCCGCACCTGCCACTTGCTCCTGGAGCGCCTTCAGATCCGCACGGTTGGCCAGCGCCTGCTGCACGGTCTTGTCCGCATCGAGCTGGTCGAACGGCGCATACGGCGCCGTGTCTGTCAGCTCAAACTGCTGCTCCAGCGGCAGCCCAATCGCCCGCGCCAGCGCAATCTTGTCCTTCTGGAACGCATTCTGCGCCGCAATCAGCGTCTGCTGCTGCGTCTGGTAGTCCACGCGCGCCCGCAGCTCATCCAGCAGCGGAGCCGTCCCCGCCTGGTGGTTGCCCTCTGCCTGATCCAGCGAAACCTTCGACGTATCCACCTGCGCCTGCGCGGACTGCACCAGCGCCGCATCGGCAATCACGGTCAGATACGCATTGCCCACCGTCAGCACCACCAGGTCCCTTGCGTCCTGCGCCGAGAGTTGCGCCGCCTTGAAGTTGTGCCGCTGCGCCAGGTAGTTTTCCAGCGACGACAAGTTCACCAGCGACCAGCTCAGCGATCCGCGAATATCTGTATAGCCGTACGGCCCGATGATCGCCGGAAATCCCGGAATGCGCAGTCCCTGTGCCTGCAGATCCGTCTCCATCACCGCTTCTTTCACTGATCCGCTCACAGTGGGCAGCAGCACTTGTAGCTGCTCCAGCCGCGCACCTCGCGCCGACAGAGTGTTCTGCGATGTCAGGATCAACCCCAGATTAAATTTCAGCCCCCGCTGGATCGCATCGCTGAGCGACAGCGGCAATACTCCAGGCGTGACCTTCCCGTCGCTCACACTGCTCTGATACGTCGACTTGTCCACCGCCGGCTGCGGGATCAGGATCGGTCCCGCCGGCACCGACACCGATCCCCCTCCTGGGGGACCCTGAGCGATCGCCACGCCGCTCAGCAGCGCCAGAGCCGCCGCCAGTGCGGCGATTCGCCCTGGGCGCAAACATCGTGAATCGGTAGCTAACGCCTCCGCCACAAACAAAAGCCTCTCTGGGAATCCGCTGACTTCCGGTCCCGGGTCACGGGTATGTGCTTTGGATGCACTGCGCTAAGCAAAAAGTTCAGAAGAATCTCTGACCTAAGAGTAGTCGATGCGCACCCGTCGCGTCTCGCGGATTCCGCGACTCCGCAATAGTGCCGTGTAACCGATCCGAGCAGGGCCGATGACTTAACCGCTGGGGCCCGCCAGGTTAAACCTGGACCGCCGCCGTGGCATGGAGCAGGGAAGAAGCCAGCGAGCACAGCGCCTGCCGGAACACACTGCTCACCGCTTCGGTGGTCCAGATCGAGGGGCTCGCGTACCGATTGATCGCACGCGCAGTATCCGCATTGCTCCGCCCCAGCACTGCTCGTTGTACGAAGACCGCGCGCTGCGCCTGCGTCAGTCGCGCCAGCCAGGCAAGCAGCGGCCCACGTCCCGCCCCTGCCACCAGCTCTGAAATCTCCGCTCCCGAGAGAGGAACCGGATCGTCCTCGATGCAGCCACCGCTCTGCAGCACCCCTGGTACTTCTGCAAATGCAGCCGGATCCTGCCGCTGCATCGCCTCCAGAGCCCCGTCCAGCACCCGTTCGCGTACCAGCCCTTTGGCGGCCGCCGGATCGGCGCACGGATCGACGTCCACCGAAGCCACAGTATTCTCCACCAGACTGAGAGCTGCGGCCTCATCGCCCAGCATCAGCGCGGCCAACTGATACATCTCCACCGCGGCGTTCTCCGCCCTGACCACAGCCTCACTGCCCGAACATGGGGATCCAGCCATGACTCTGCCTCCCTGAAGCTTCCTGACCCTATCGTCGCCGAGCGGCTCAGGGCGTCAAATCGTGGTCGATTTCCACCAGCTCCACTCAGTGGGCCTTTGTCCCATTGCGCCATCACATATCGTGCTGACCGGGTTTCTGAAAGACAAACAGATTGTTCAGGCCAATTTGAAAGCGCATGGAGTGCAAAAGGGTGAATCCAGCCGACTGAAAAAGCGCCGGTGTTTGCTTCGCGTCGTATCCGTAATGCTGTTCGACGTGCATCCCATCCACAAGCCGTAGCATGCGGAGCGCGCTGAGTACGTTATCGACCTGGGGCGATCGGCACTGTAATAATGAGGCGACCCCTTTCGCGCAAATGGTCTTGAAACAGTCGCTGCGCCAGAGTGATCTGTTGATGCTCGGGAACGTGCTCGAGGACGGCAAGCATCGTGATCGGCATCAAATGGTCCGGATTCGGGCAGGTCCTGCCGGGAAATAGCCTGGAACAACTTCGCGTTTTCGAGGTGGAGGCGTGTCTTCAAATCCGGATCGATCCCAACGACGTCCCGCAAAACTTTAATTGCTCAAATAGCGCTCCGTCGGAGCAGCCGACATCCAGCACTCGTGCATTGGGCGGAATGAACCTTGCGGCTTTACGAATGCGCCATTTCTGGAGAAAGCGTACCGAGGCAGACCTCATGACAGCTGAAGGCCAGTCCCGCGGTAGCGCTTCAGTTCACCTCGGCGTCAGTTGAATGCTTTCGGTGGTCGAGATTGTCGCTGTTTCGCGCGCCAGTTTAGCGAGCGCAATAAACATCGTTACAAGGAGTAAAGAAACCCGGAACCACCAGGTAGGCGAAGCTATTAGGGCAGGACAATATGAAGTACCTTTAGTCCGAACCAGAAGAACAGGATTACGGCAAGCACGACCTGCGCGCTCCGTAGCTCAATGTGGCGCACAGCCAGGCATAGTGGAAAGAGAAACATCACGTAATCGTACTCGTTGTGCAGAAATACGATGACCGACAACAGGGTGATGAGGGCAACACTTCCTTCTTCCGAGAACCCGGTCGTTCGTCTGGCGATCCACCACGTCAACGGCAAAGTCACCACGAAAGGTGTAATCTCCTGCAGCCCGTTAAAGCCCAGTTGTCCGGGATGCAGCCAGAGTTCTAGATATCGAATTTGACCGGTAAGATCATAAGTCGGCAAGCTCCATCGATAAACCGGCGCCACATGCTTCAGTGAGGTAAGAGGATCGAAGTGCGATTTGTACCGGATTTGCGTGAAGCCACGCAGACACGATGAGTATTCCGACAAACACAGGTACTAAGCTAATCGAAGCCGATAAGAATGACTTTGCGAAACCATAGATACAAGAAAAAGGGTGGACCAAAACTGTATTTAACATATGAAACGCCCACGAGCAGCGGAGCAGCCTTGCTGTCCAGACAGAAAGCCGCCGCAATGCAAACCAGCACCAGAAGATCCTCCTGGCCGTTTCCCACACTGTTACGAAACGGTGTCCCGCAGAGAAAAAGCAAGAAGACAATGAATACCTGAGCCCGCGTCAAAGCGTAATATCTCACCGCAAGTGGCTACGGCCGCCAAGCCCAAACAGCACATTGCAAACGCACCAGCAGACCTTAGCAGCCGAGTATGACAGTAGGCCCAGTGGAGCAAGAATTACATATAGCAAGGGCCAGATACACCGGCTTTTGCACAAGAAAATAAGCGTGCAGTGGATCACCCGCAAGGTCATCTTTCCAGGGATCTATGTGGTGCACTAACAGATGAGTCGGAACCCAGCGGAAATCGATGCTGCTGGTCCAGGCATTGTGCGCCCCAGCCGCCACACTGACAACCGCAAGAACTACAGCCGGGAGCAAAAAATACCATCGAGTAGCCGGCCGAGTCGTCTCCGGCATTTGTGGCAAGACTCCTGAATCGCGATTGGCTCTGCCGATGGCAATCAGTATCGCACGGCAGCCGCTATCCAATGCTCCTCTCATTGCGTGCTACTCTACTGAGGTCCGCTCCCGACGCCGGTGGAGGCGCACTTGCCCATCGAACTCAGCATCATCATGCCTTGCCTCAACGAGGCTGAGACGCTGGAAGCCTGCATTCGCAAGGCCACAAACTATCTTTCGCGCTCCGGTGTTGCTGGCGAAATCGTCGTCGGCGACAACGGCTCCACCGACGGATCTCAGGAAATAGCTCTACGCAACGGCGCGCGCGTCGTCAGGGTCCCACTTAAAGGCTACGGCGCCGCTCTCTACGGCGCCTCCCTCGCCGCTCGCGGTCAATACATCGTCATGGCCGACTCCGATGACAGCTACGACTTCTCCGACCTGGATCCATTCCTGACCAAACTGCGCGAGGGCTATGACCTTGTGATGGGCAACCGCTTCAGGGGCGGTATCAAGCCGGGTGCCATGCCCTGGAAAAACCGCTACATCGGCAATCCTATCCTCAGCGCGATCGGAAAGACTTTCTTCCACAGCCCCGCCAATGATTTTCACTGCGGCATTCGCGGCTATTCCAAAGACGCGTTCCTGCGCATGGATCTGCACACCACAGGCATGGAATTCGCATCCGAAATGGTGATCAAAGCCACCATGATGCGCATGAAAATCTGCGAAGTGCCGACCATGCTCAGCCCGGATGGCCGCTCCCGTCCGCCGCATCTCCGTCCCTACCGTGACGGCTGGCGCCACCTGCGCTTTATGCTCCTCTTCAGTCCGAACTGGCTGTTCCTCTATCCCGGGCTAATGCTCGTGCTCGTGGGGCTGGCCGGCACAGCGTTTCTGTCCTTCGGCCAGGTCCACATCCGGCATGTCCGCTTCAGCATCGACACTTTAATTTACTGCGCATTCATGATCATCACGGGGTTCCAGTCGGTCCTCTTTGCTGTGCTTTCTCGCGTCTATGCTGTACAGGAACGCCTCTATCCGGCCGGCCGCCTGTACAACCGGCTTTTCCGGCACATCAGCCTCGAACGCGGACTGGTCGGTGGCATTCTTCTGGTTCTGGGCGGACTGGGATCGGCTGTCTATGCGGTGTTGGAATGGCACCGCAATAGCTTTGGGCCCTTAAATGTTGAGCACATCTCCCGGATTGTGATTCCATCCGGGCTCTCGATCACTGTTGGAATGGAAGCGATCCTGTTCAGCTTCTTCCTCAGCACACTCGGCATGAACGTGCGGCAGCACTCTACCGAACCCGCCCTCGAGTACGCCCCTTCTGAGGTTCACGCCGCTTCCTGATCCGTACGAACGTGCGAAATTTCATCCCAATTTCATCCTTCGTCAGTCCTGGTACCATAGAAACAATCCGGTAAACTGCTTCGAGGCATTCCACGGCCACCGGCTGAATGTTATGCGGAAAGAACCCCAGCGCGCGCAGAGCCTCTTCTTCAGCCGCGACGAGTCCTGGCTCGGCTTCAATCGCCGTGTCCTCGAAGAGGCCCAGGACACCTCCAACCCTCTCCTCGAGCGCGTCAAATTCCTCGCCATCACCGCCAGCAACCTCGACGAGTTCTTCGAGATTCGCATCGCCGGCGTCCTGCAGCGCATTGAAGACGGCTACAACGAAGCCCTGCCCGACGGCGCCACTCTGCGCGAATCCCTCGATGCCATCCGCGAAGAAACCCAGCGCTTCGTCGCCGACCAGTACCGCTGCTGGAATGATCAGCTCCTGCCCGCACTCCGCGCCGAGCGCATCCGCGTCCTCTCCTGGGACGAGATGGACGAGGAAGCCCGCCAGTTCGCGACTGACTACTACCAGCGCGAAGTCGACCCGCTTCTTACCCCCATCACCATCGACCCTTCGCACCCGTTTCCCCGCGTCCTGAACAAGGCCATGTGCCTGGCGCTCCTTCTGCGCCGCAAACGCCGCGGCACCGCCGGCCCCGTTCTCGGCGTGCTTACCGTTCCCCGCGCGCTCCCACGCTTCGTGCGCGTCCCCGCCGCCAATGGAACGGAAGACTACATCTTTCTCGCCGACCTCATCGAGCGCAACGCCGGCGGAATGTACCGCGGCTACGAGATCCTCTCCCGCGCCGCCTTCCGCGTCACCCGCAACAGCAACCTCTACTTCCAGGAAGAAGAAGCGCGCTCGCTGCTTGAAACCGTCCGCGCCGAGCTCCACAATCGCCGCAAAGGCGACGCCGTCCGCCTCGAGATCGACAGCCAGGCCGACCCGGAAATCGTCGATCGCCTCCGCACCAACTTCGAGCTCGAGGAATCCCTCGTCTACCACACCGACGGCCCCGTGAACCTCTCGCGCATCATGACCCTCTATGGCTCATCCTCGCGCGCCGACCTCAAGTTCCAGCCCTTCGTCCCGCACGAGCTGCGCCTCAACCGCAAGTCTGCCGATCTCTTCGACGAGCTGCGCCACCGCGACATCCTCCTCCACCACCCCTACGATTCCTACGACGGCGTCGTCGGCTTCATCGAAGCCGGCGCGCGCGACCCCAACGTCGTCTCCATGAAGCAGACCCTCTATCGCACCAGCGCCGACTCGCCCATCTTCAAGGCGCTGACCGAAGCCGCGCAGACGAAGGAGGTCACCGCCGTCGTTGAGCTCATGGCCCGCTTCGACGAGGCCTCCAACATCCGCTGGGCCCGCGATCTCGAAGATGCAGGCGTCCAGGTCTTCCACGGCATCGTCGGTCTCAAGACCCATTGCAAGCTCGCCCTCCAGGTGCGCCGCGACCCCGACGGCGTCGTCCGCCGCTACGCACACCTCGGCACCGGCAACTACAACCCCGACACCGCTCGCTTCTACACCGACCTCAGCCTCCTCACCGCCGATCAGGAGATCACCGCCGCCGTCCACAGCGTCTTTAACTACCTCACCGCGCACTCTGAGTCCGACGACTACCGCCCACTCCTCGTCGCGCCGCTCACTTTAGCCGAAAGCTTCATCCGCCTCATCCATCGCGAAGCCGAGCACGCTGCCGCCGGCAAGCCCGCCCGCATCATCGCCAAGATGAATTCGCTCCTCGAGCAGGGCCTGGTCGAAGCTCTTTACGCGGCGGCTCACGCCGGCGTCCAGGTCGACCTCATCGTTCGCGGTATCTGCTCGCTTCGTCCCGGCCTCAAAAATCTGAGCGAGAACATTCACGTCCGCTCCATCGTCGGCCGCTTTCTCGAGCACAGTCGCCTTTTTTATTTCCTCAACGGTGGCGACGAGGAGTACTACTGCGGTAGCGCCGACTGGATGCCACGCAATCTCTTCGAGCGCTGCGAAGTCGTCTTCCCCATTCGCGACCCGCAGATCAAAGCTCGCGTCCGCGACGAAATTCTCGCCGCTTATCTCGCCGACAACGTGAAAGCTCGCCAGCTTCGTCCCGACGGTTCCTACGTTCGCCTCCGCGATGCCAGCCAGCCAGCCTTCAATGTCCAGGATTTCTTCATTCGCGTCGCCGAAGGCAAAGCCGATATCGCCGATATTCCGAAGCGCCAGCAACCCACGACCGAAGCGCCAAAGCCGCGCCCCGCGCGCACGCCGAAAAAACGAGCCGCCACCGCCACCGCCGCGGACTAAGATCGACTCATGTACGGCCTCATCGCAAAGATGACCCTTCATCCAGGTCAGCGCGAGGAAGTGATCGCCCTGCTCGCCGAGAGTTCTGCCAACATGCCCGGCTGTTTCAGCTACGTCATCGCCAAAGATGCCGCCAGCGAAGACATCCTCTGGGTCACTGAAGTCTGGGAGAGTAAAGCCGCCCACGACGCGTCATTGAATCTTCGCGCCGTTCAGGCTGTCATCCCCAAAGTCAAACCCCTGGTCGCGGTCTTCGAAAGGGTCGCCGAAACTGAGCCCGTCGCCGGTTTGCCCTTCCAGCGTTGATCGGGCCACCTCACCACCCCGCGAAGGGTAGCTCTTCTACCTGAATCTGAATGACAAGCGCAGGTGGAGCAAGGTCACGAACCTTAGAGAAGACTTCTGCAGCATCCCAGCCAGCCGCCAACAGACTCCCTCCTCGCAGAGCGACCCATTGCCCGTCATACTTCAATCGATTCGCCTCAATCCAGGCAAGCTCCTCTCGAATTGTCACTTCCGCTTCCACCTCGTCCCCTCTTTCGAGTCCTCCAGCAAAACCCCCATCCCCGACAGCTCATTCCGGATCGCGTCCGCCCGCTTGAAATCCCGCCGCCGCTTCGCCTGGTCTCGCTCCTCCACCAGCGCCTGGATTTTCTCATCGGTCACGCCCCGCGTCGCCAGCACCTCGGGAGCTGCCTGATCCAGCTTGCCCTCCCGCTCAGCCCAGTCCAGCGTGAACTTCGTCCACTCGGCATCGTGATCCTCGAGCACCGCAAACACCTGGTCGAACTCCCGCAGCGCCTCCAGAATCCCCGGCACGTCCTCGGCGAAAAACTGCCCCGCATCCGCGCGCGCATTCACCGCACGCACCATCTCAAAAATCGGCGCTCGCGCATCCGCTGTGTTCAGATCATCGGCCAGAGCCGCTCGGAAGTTCGTCCGGGCCTCGCGCGCCATCTCGGCGACTTCGCCGGCTGCCCCATTTGAATTCGGCCTTGCCGCCCACCTTGTATTCACAATCCGGTCCCGGAAAGTCCGCAGCTTCTCCACCGCAACCGTCTCCGCCGCCAGACCCTCGAACGTGAAGTTCAGCTGCCGCCGATATGGAACCGAGATCAGCAGCATCCGGATCGCCGAGGCCTTATACCCGCGCAGCAGCAGATCGCGCAGCGTATAAAAGTTCCCCTCCGACTTCGACATCTTCCGGCCTTCTACCAGCAGAAACCGCACGTGAAACCAGTGCCGCGCAAACGTTCGGTGCGTCGCCGACTCCGATTGCGCAATCTCGTTCTCGTGGTGCGGAAACATCAGGTCCTCCCCGCCGCCGTGCAGATCGAAGCTCTCCCCCAGATACTCCATCGCCATCGCCGAGCACTCGATGTGCCACCCCGGCCGCCCCTGACCCAGCGGCGTCTCCCATTTGTGCTCGCCAGGCTTAGGCGCCTTCCACAGCGCAAAATCCCGCGCCGCGTCCTTCTCGTACTCGTCCACATCCACGCGCGCCCCGTCCTCAATCCCCGCAAAATCCTTCTTCGAAAGCTTTCCGTACTCCGGAAACCGAGCGATCCGGAAATACCACGACCCGTCCTCAGCGCGATACGCAATGTCCTCCGCAGCCAGCCGCTCGATCAGCTTCACCATCGAAGGAATATGCTCCGTCGCGCGCGCAATCACCTCCGGACGCTCTACCCGCAGCGCATCCAGGTCCTCGAAAAACGCCTCCTGATACTTCCTCGTGTAGGCGTCGATGTCCACGCCCGCCGCCGTCGCGTTGCGGATAATCTTGTCGTCCACGTCTGTAATGTTCATCACGTGGCGCACATTCGTCCCCAGCAGCTTCAGCGATCTCCGCAGCACATCCACCTGCAGGAACGTCCTGAAGTTCCCGATGTGTCCGTAGTCGTAAACCGTCGGCCCGCACGCATACATGCGCAGCGCCTTGCCATCCGCCGGTGTCAGATCTTCGACGCGCCCGGACATTGTGTTGTAGAGCCGCATCGTTACCGGCACATCGCCGCCTGCGGCGCGCACTTCCTCGCCACTTTGCTTCGTCACACTCATGGAGACCACTTCGGATTCTACCAGCGCATGGAAAGCCGGCTCGGTGCCCGGTGACCCGTGCCCGGTGCCCGGCTTTTCACCGCCCCAGCGCCAGTCCCGGCTCCGCCGTCAGCCCTTCTTCGGCAAACTTCCCCATCACGAACTTCGGCCACCCCGCCGCCGCAATCATCGCTGCGTTATCGGTCGACAGCGCCATCGACGGAAACGCGATCGGCACATGCCGCTCCGCCGCCTCCGCCGTAAACCGCACCCGCAGCTCGCGATTCGCCGCCACTCCGCCCGACACGATCACCCGCTCCGCCCCAAACCGCTCCGCTGCGCGAAATGTCTTCCGCCGCAAATCGTCCACTACCGACCGCTGGAATGAGGCAATCAGATCCAGCGTTCGCTTGTCGCACAGCGCCAGCGCATCGGCCGGCCTCGCATTCTCCATTCCCGCCAGAGCCGCGCGCCGCGCCTCAATCGACGCGCCCATCTCGTACACCTTCGTGTACCGCAGCATCGCTGTCTTGATCCCGCTGAACGAGAAGTAAACCTCCTCCGCCGGATTCAGCCCGCCCACCTTGCCCTTCCGATGCACCTTGGCCTTGATCTGCGAAAACGTGAACGGCACAGCTTCTGGATTCCCGTGCGGCGCCAGCGCATCGATCCACGGGCCGCCCGGATACCCCATCCCCAGCAGCTTGGCCACCTTGTCGAACGCCTCGCCCGCCGCATCGTCCACCGTTCGCCCCACGTTGCGATACGTCCACGTCCCGTGGTCCTTCGCAATTTCCGCCAGATACAAATGCGTGTGCCCGCCCGACACAACGAGCGCCAGCGTCGGCCCGCGCACTTCATCCCCCCGCACGCCCCCATCTGCCATACCCGCCTGTCGAGCCTCTTCAAGCAGCACCGCGTGGATGTGTCCCTCCAGATGATTCACCGCGATCAACGGCTTGCCCAGCGCCATCGCCAGCGACTTGGCAAAGCTGATCCCCACCAGCAGCGCCCCCGCCAGTCCCGGCCCTTCTGTAACCGCTACTGCATCAATTTCACCGTATCCCACACCCGCCGCCCGCAGCGCCTCCCGCACAACCGGCAGAATGTTGCGCAGATGCTCCCGTGACGCCAACTCCGGCACCACGCCCCCATACGGCAGGTGCACCGCAATCTGCGACGCCACCGTGTTCGACAGAATCTCCCTGCCGCGCCGCACCACTGCGGCCGCCGTCTCATCACACGATGTTTCGATTCCGAGGATCAGTCCTGACTCGGACGCCATATCCTTATAGTAAGGAACGCGGAGCCCCCATCCCAATCCAGCTAGGAATTAGCGCGTCCGCTCAAAAACCGCAGCCTGCTCGTCCTCATACGTCGTCTTCCACAGCGGACTGTGCGCCACCACATAGGCAAACGGAGTCTGCCGCGGCATCAGCACATACTGAATCTGATACTTGTCCAGCACGCCGAACGTGTCCTCGATATGAGCCGCTTTGGCGTAGTCGGCCATGATCCCGCTCTCCACAAAAATGTCCGAGCGCGGATCGATGAACATCTTCACCTCCGGCGCTTCCCACTCCAGATATCCGCCCCAGCGATACTCGTTCAGCAGCCGGCCCTTTCCGGCCAGACCACGCACGTAAGGGAGCGCCTTTTCCGGAAAACTCTGCGCGATCCCGGCCTGCAACTGAGTCGCCCTCGGATAACTCTTCGCGATCAACACCAGCAATACCGCGATCGCCATCGCGTTCAGCCATCGTCCAGGTTTGTGCGTTCGCTCCTTTTCCGGAGCCGGCAGCCGCAGCAGCGGCGCCAGCAACGGCAGCACCAGGATTCCGCAAAGGAACACGAACCGCACGTACGTCAAGGCCCCGAACAGGCCCACCGCCGCTAGGACAAAGTCCTGCAGCAACCACCGCCGCCCCCGTACCAGCTGCAGGAGCGCCATCGCCAGCAGCGTGGCCAGCATCGTCTTGCCCAGCATGGAATGAAAATCCAGGCTCGCCCACTCGGCAATGTATTTCATGCCGACCTTGTCGTGGACCAGCGCATCCAGCGGATACGCTACCAGCCGCCATCCATAGGGATTCACAAACAGCGCCGCCACACTCGCCACCGTCACCACGGCCAGCTTGCGCTTCTGTGCCGCGTTCCACCGCGTCGCGTACAAGGCGCCCCATTCTCCCTCGACGAAGCCGCACGCGAAGAACAGCAACATCAACCCCAGTCCCAGGAACCACGACCCGTGCAGATTGATCCACAGCAAGAACAGTACGGGCAGCCACGCTGTGCGGTCCCGCCCCTTCTCCAGCCCCCACAGAATCCCCAGTTCCACCACCAGGCACAGCCAGCCAAACAGCAGCGTGCGCGGCGCCAGCGACACCGTGGCAAACAGCACAGCAACAAACGACACTACGAAGGCCGCCACCGTATCCTGCGACCGCAGCAGCGCCAGGCGATAGATGCCCAAAATGATTGCCGTCGCCAGCAGCATCATCGTCAGATACAGCCCACTCAGGCCCAGCCACACATAAGCGAAATAGTACGGGAGCTCCGACAGCCATTCAAAATTCACCCATGGCTTGCCCGCGACCGTGTAACTCAGCGTGTCTGCATGAATGAAGTGCCCGTTGTGCACCAGCAGGCTTGCGTTGCGCAGATGCCACCAGATGTCCGGGTCGCTGACGCCGTCATGTGCTCCGAAGAAGAAGAGCAGATACGTGAGGAACAGCCCAAAAAGCACCCGGCTCCCCAACACACGGCTGCCCCACGTCATATCGGGAGTCGCGATGGTCGTCGGTTCGCTCGTTGCAGTACTCACTCAGGCAGGGTATGGGTCTCGACACAGCGCCGGAAATCCCACTTTGGTTGGGGCAGCATCTTCCTTCTATCATCGTGCAAAGAAGCCTGTCCCGCCGATGCAACGTCCCGCCCAACTCGCCGCCGAGCACATCGTCGTCCGCCTCCGCGCCGCTGGCTACGAAGCGTACTTCGCCGGCGGCTGCGTTCGCGACATGCTCCTTGGCATCGAGCCTAAAGATTTCGACGTCGCCACCAGCGCCCATCCTGACGTCGTTCTCGCCATGTTCCCGAAGACATTCGCCGTCGGCGCCCAGTTCGGCGTTGTTTTGGTCTGCCAGGATCTGGCCGATCCCACCAGACCAGGCGAATCCCGCGAAATTGTCACCGAGGTTGCTACATTTCGCTCCGACATCGCCTACCACGACGGCCGCCACCCCACTGAAGTCCGCTTCTCCGCGACGCCCCAGGAAGACGTCCTCCGCCGCGACTTCACCATCAATGGCATGATGTTCGACCCGATCCTCGAGCGCCAAACCTGCAGCCTGACGTCCGCCGTTCTCGACTACGTCGGTGGCCGCAACGATCTTCGCGACGGAATCATCCGCGCGATCGGCGAGCCGCATCGGCGGTTTGAGGAGGACAAGCTCCGTATGTTGCGCGCCGTCCGCTTTGCAGCGCGCTTCGAGTTCGCGATCGAACCGGAAACGGCGCGTGCCATCCGCCAGCTCGCTTCAGGAATCGCGCAGGTCAGCCGCGAGCGCGTTCGCGATGAGATCACGAAGATGCTCACCGAAGGCCACGCGCGCCGCGCCTTTGAGCTGCTGGACTCCACCGGACTCCTGCGCGAAATCCTGCCTGAAGTCACAAAGCTGCACGGCGTGGAGCAGCCGCCCGAATACCACCCCGAAGGCGATGTCTGGATTCACACTCTCCTGCTTCTTGAAAAACTCCCCGCCGGCGTTTCGCCCACGCTCGCCTGGGGCGCGCTCCTCCACGACATCGGCAAGCCGGCAACCTTCTCCCATAACCCGCCCGACCGCATCCGCTTCAACGGCCACGTCGAGGTCGGCGTCAGGATTGCGCACGCAATCCTCCGCCGCCTGCGCTTCTCCAACGAAGATTGTGACCAGATCCTCGCGCTCGTCGAAAACCACATGCGTTTCGGCGACATCGAGAAGATGAAGGTATCCACCCTTAAGCGCTTCTTCCGCCTGCCCAGGTTCGACGAGCACCTCGCGCTGCATCGCCTTGACGTCACCTCGAGCCACGGCGATCTCTCGCTCTACGAATTCGCAAAGCGGAGAAGGGAAGAGCTGCCCGAAGAACAAGTCCGCCCGCAGCTTCTGGTCACCGGTCGCGACCTTATCGCCGCCGGATACCAGCCCGGCCCGCGTTTCAAAGAGATGCTGCGGTTAGCCGAAGATGCCCAACTCGAGGGCAGGATCCACACTCGCGAAGAAGGACTCGCCCTCATTCGCCAGCACGACGCGACGGAATCCACCCATTCTTAGCTGGCGCAGAAAACCACGGTAATCTGTCCCACTGCTGAGGCGGGACATACCCTGAACTTACCTTCTCTGCGGAGTGCAAGCGGCAACGCGAAGATTGGTCCGGAAGATCGGGCCAAACGGCTCGCGAACCGCAGCAACGGTCAGCGAGCCGTTCCAACGCAAGGGAGGTGAGGCCCGTGGATGAGAAATCATCCTGGATGCGGGTGCTCATCACAGTCGCTGTAGATTGGCGATTCGTGATAGCACTCGTTGTCCTGGTGCTTCTGCTACTGCTGAAGTAGCACAACCTGCCGGGAGGGTAGCAGCCTTCCGGCAGCCTTAGTTTAGCAAATCGGCTGTTCTCCCCAGAGCATAAATCTCGGCCCGGAGCCCCGTGCCCGGTACCGGCGCCTTTACTGAGCCCTGAGCTCTGCGCTCTGAGCCCCCGCCCCATGAAATGCCGCAATCTGCTCCGGCGCCGGAGGTTTCGTCACCGCGCTCACCACCACCAGCCCCAGCAGCGCCGCGCCCAGGGCAGGGAAGATCGCGAAATCCGATTCCGCCGCCCATGCCGGCACATGCGCCCGCACAAACGCCGTATCCCAGAACACCGTGATGAACGTTCCCGCCGCGATCGCCGTTGCTGCGCCGGCCGCGTTCGCACGTCTGGAATAAAACGCCGCCAGAATCACCGGCGTTAGCGCGGCTGCGTAAATCGTGTACGCATAGATGGTCTTTTGCAGCACGCTCTGCGTCCCCAGCGCCTGCACCAGCGCCCAGATGCCCAACAGCACCACCATCAGCCGCGACACCAGCAGAATCCGCTTGTTCGACGCGTCTGGCGAGATGTACCGAACAAAGACATCATTAATAAGGTTCGTGGCCGGCGAGAACAGGAAGTTATTCGCCGTCGACATGATCTTCGCGAACACCGCGCCCATCAGCAGCGCGCCCAGCCACGCCGGCAACCCATGCAGAGCGGTAAACGCGATGATCTCGCGCGGCCGCTGCGATACCTCGCCATGCGGAAACATCACCGAGCCCACCACCGCCAGCGCCACGATGACCGTCTCCAGAATCACCGTGCCGATGATCCAGCCCACCACCGCCACGCGCGCATCCTTCTCCGACTTCGCCGAGAAGAACTTCTGATACATCGCCTGATTGCCAAGCATCAGCAGCATGGTCGGCACCATCAGCTCCATCGCCTGCGTAAAGCTCAAATCACCGAGCACCTCAAAGTGCGTCGCCGGCAGCGCGTGATGTACCGCGCTCCATCCCCCGGCCTGGTGGATCAGCACCGGCAGTGCGACGCACATCGTGATCGTCGCCAGCATCCCGATCACCACATCCATATAGGCCACCGACGCCATGCCCGCGATCGCGGTGAATACGATGACGAACGCCGTCACGATGTACTTGCCCAGGTCCGCCGTGATCGCCGCAGGAAAAACGAGGTGCAGAATGTCTCCCCCGCCGATCAACTGGTAGCTCGTGATCGCCGTGTACGCAAACAGCACCGCGATCACGCCCAGCACCCGCGCCGTCTGGCTGTACCGCGTCTCCAGCAGATCCGGAATCGTAAACTGTGCAAACCGCCGAGCGCGCGGCGCAATGAAATAGATCAACACCAGCCCCGCCCAGCCGCCGCCGCCCTGCCAAAGCGCGACAAACCCGTGCTTGTACGCATTCTCCGCGCCGCCCAGCAGCGACCCCGATCCGATCCACGACGACAGCAGCGTGAAAATCAGCACGAAGGCCGGCAGCGTGCGCCCCGCCACCAGATAATCCGCCTTCGTCTTCACCTTGCCCAGCCGGCTCACCGACACGCCCAGCAGGCTCAGGACAATCGCGCCCAGCACGATGGCATACAAAGAACCCATCCGTCTTCCTTTGTCTTAATAAGGTTCTACGAGTCTACGGGAGCATAACGTCGTTGTCAGGATTTCGCGCCAGTTCCCGGTGTCCGGCACCCGGTCCACGGTGCCCGAGTCATTTATGCGCCACTTGAGGCCGCTTCTTCGTCGTCGTGGTGCTCCACCATCTTCGTCGAAGTCTTCTGTCCCTTCGACGTCCCCCGCCGCTTTCGCCCGTAATGCAGTCCCGAGAGACGCGCCGGCTCCGACACATACATCTTTCGTCCCATCGTCACTGCATTGCCTCGGTAGACGTGATTCCATCGCCGCAGCTGTTCTACCGTCACGCCGAACCGGTCCGCAATCGTCACCAGCGTGTCGCCGCGCCGCGCCTTGTAGAACGTGGCCCGCAGCACTCCCTCACTCGTCGGCGACTGCGGAATGATCACCGAATCCACGCTGTCCAGATCGGCATCCGGCTTCAGCTGGTTCACGTAAGCCAGCTCCGACTGCGACACGTGCCAGGTCCGCGCCAGACTCGCCAGCGTGTCGCCTTCCTGCACCTGATGGAAGCGCCAGTACCGCCGCTTCTCCACCGGAATCTCCGCGATATCCTTCTCGAACACCGACGCCGTCCCCGCCGGCAGGCGCAGATCGTACTCGTCATCCGGCGGCGTACTCATCCGCAGCAGGCTCGGGTTCAGCCCCTCGATCTCCTGCACCGGCGCGCCCGTAATATCCGATACCAGCCGCAGATCCACTGCATAGTTCGTCTTCACCGTGTCGGTCATCAGCGGCGGATCCGGCTGAATGTCCTCCAGCCCATACTGCTTCGGATTCTTCGCCATCAGCGTCACCGCCAGAAACACCGGCACATAATTCTTCGTTTCCTGCGGCAGATTATTCCGCCTGTACAGCTCCCAGAAATCCGCGTACCCGGTGCGCTGCACCGCCTTCTGAATATTCCCCGGACCCCAGTCATACGCGGCCATCGCCAGATACCAGTCGCCCAGCTGGTCGTACATCTTCTTGATCTCGTGCGCGTACGCCTCGGTCGCCTTCACCGGATCGAACCGCTCGTCCAGCCACGCCGAGTGCTCCAGCCCGTACGTCCCATACGGCATGAACTGCCACATCCCGCCCGCGCCCGATTTCGCATTCACCGCCTGCGGCCTGAAGCCCGACTCCCCGAACGCCTGATAGATCAGGTCCTGCGGCAATCCTTCGTCGCGCAGCACTTTCTGGATCATGTCCTTGTAACGCCCCATCCGCTCCAGCGACGCCACAATCGTCCCGTGCCCCTTCGGACTGTTCTCGAAGAAGTCGATATACGACGCCACATAGTCGTTCATCACCAGCGGCAGGTCCGACACCGTCGTCTTTATTTCCGCCTCAGCTGTCGCCGCCACCTTCGGATTCGCCGGCGTCGTGATGTTCCCCGCCGCCTCAGCCGGCGTCTCCTCCTGCTGCTGCGGACCTCCGCCCTTCGCCAGCGCGTCCATCTCCAGCGTGTTCACCGCATCCACAACGTGGTCGAACTCCTCCGACAGCGCCGCGTCCCCGCGCAGATCGCAGTTGCACTTCAGCAGCAGATCCACCGCGTAATTAAAGTTCGCTCGCGCCGACTCCGCGTGCCCCGCCTGATAATCGGCCAGCCCAGCGTGATACGCCTTCTCCACCGCATCGATCAGCTGCTTATCCTGGACTGACGGTTCCGCCGGAGCCTGCGCCGTCTGCGCCGGACCCGCACCCGCCGCCGCACTCTGTCCAGGATTCTGCCCGCTCGGCGCCGCTGCCGGTCCTGCTGCCTGCTTTGCCGGCTCAACTGCCGAAGCCGGCAGCACCGGCGCCTGTGCCCGCTGCGGCGGATCGCTCGTCTGCTTCGACGGGCATCCCGTCAGCATCGCGAGCGCAGCCACTCCGGCCGCGATCCAACCTCGTCTCAACCCGTTTCGCATGCAGCGCAGTCCCTATTGTAGGGCGCAGGCCCAACTCCTGCCGATGGTAAACTGACCCTTCCGGCGAACTTCTTCCAGCGGTGAACCGGCAATGCCAACGTGAGCCTCTGCACCTGCCCAGGCTCCTCTGATCCCTGCACCCTGTACCCTGTCCCCTGCTTTTCCATGGACGCCAAATACATCCGCAATTTCGCGATCATCGCGCACATCGACCACGGCAAATCCACGCTCTCCGACCGCCTGCTCGAGCTCACCGGCTCCCTCACCGAGCGCGAAATGCATGCCCAGGTCCTCGACGCGATGGATCTGGAACGCGAGCGCGGCATCACCATCAAGGCCCACTCGGTGCGCATGATGTACCCGGCTCACGACGGCCAGACCTACCAGCTCAACCTCATCGACACGCCAGGTCACGTCGACTTCTCGTATGAAGTCTCGCGCTCACTGGCCTCGTGCGAGGGTGCGCTCCTTGTTGTTGATGCTTCCCAGGGCGTCGAAGCCCAGACCCTGGCCAACGCCTACCTCGCCATCAATCACGGCCTCGAAATCATTCCGGTCATCAATAAAATCGACCTCCCCAGCGCCGACATCCTGCGCACCCAGGAGATGATCGAGCAGACCGTGGGCCTCGACGCCACCGGCGCCATTCCTGTCTCCGCCAAAACCGGCCAGGGCGTGCCCGACATTCTAGAAGCCATCGTCACTCGCCTCCCATCGCCGAAGGGCGATCCCGAAGCCCCGCTCCAGGCGCTCATTTTCGACTCGTGGTTCGATCCCTACCGCGGCGTCATCGTGCTGGCGCGCATCGTTCACGGGCGCATGCGCAAGGGCATGAAGATTCGCCTCATGTGGAACGGCAAGGTCTTCGACGTCGAGTCGATGGGCGTGCTCACCCCCAAGCCCGTCGAGATCGAGGAGCTTTCGGCCGGCGAGGTCGGCTTCTTCGTCGCGACCATCAAGAACGTCTCCGACACGCGCGTCGGCGACACCATCACCGAGGACGCGCGCCCCGCCGCCCACGCCCTGCCCGGCTTTGAAGAGATCAAGCCCATGGTCTTCGCCGGCATCTATACGGTCGATTCGCACGAGCACACCCTGCTGCGCGATGCGTTGGAAAAACTCAAGCTCAACGACTCCTCCTTCTTCTTCGAGCCGGAAAGCTCGGTCGCTCTCGGTTTCGGATTCCGCTGCGGCTTCCTCGGCCTGCTGCACATGGAGATCATCCAGGAGCGGTTGGAGCGCGAGTTCAACCTCGACCTCATCACCACCGCGCCGAGTGTCCGCTACAAAATTCACCTCACGGATCGGTCGGTGATCGAAGTCGATAACCCTTCGCGCTGGCCCGATCCTTCCGACATCGAGAAGATCGAAGAGCCGATCATCACCGCCACCATCCTCAGCACCGAGGAGTACGTCGGCGGCATCCTCAAACTGGTCGAAGAGAAGCGCGGCCGCCAGAAGAACTTCGAGTACGTCTCCTCGACGCGCGTGATGCTGACTTATGAGCTGCCGCTCAACGAAATCGTCCTCGACTTCTACGACCGCTTAAAAAGTGTCAGTCGCGGTTACGCATCGCTCGACTACCATCTGTCGGGCACCTGGGACTCGCCCATGGTCAAGATGGACATCCTCGTCTCCGGCGAGCCAGTGGACGCGCTCTCGATCATCGTTCACCACGACTTCGCCTACGAGCGCGGCCGGGCTCTGGTCTCAAAGATGCGCGAGCTGATCCCTCGCCAGCAGTTCGAAGTGGCCATCCAGGCCGCCATCGGAGCGAAGGTCATCGCACGCGAGACGGTTTCAGCCCTGCGCAAAAACGTCCTGGCCAAATGCTATGGCGGCGACATCAGCCGCAAGCGCAAGCTCCTCGAAAAACAAAAAGAAGGCAAGAAACGCATGAAGCGAATCGGCAAAGTCGACATTCCGCAGGAAGCCTTCCTGGCGGTCCTTAAGGTCGGCGAAGAGAGCAGCACGCGGTAGCGAAGTAGCGGGCACGATGGCGATCGAGAGTGAGGAGTGGCAGCGAGCGCGGGCTGCGCTCTTTCGCTTTTTGGGGCGAAATGTTGTGTTTTTGGGAGGGGACAAGTTTTTTGTCGTTTGGAATGTTATGGGTAGCTGTGTTGACAAACTTGACAACATGGTTGAGAGCCGGTGGCCCGTAGCCGGTGACGGGTAGCTGAACGGCGAGTGGAGCAGCGAGCGGAAGAGCGAGCAGAAGAGCGAGCGGAAGAGCGAGTCGAACAGCGAGTGGTGGAGCGATCGGCTGTGGCCTGAAGGTCGAGGGCGAGGGCGGGTTCAGGAGCCGCGTCACAGGTCGGAGCGCGAAGTTCGGCCGCGCCTGGAATCGATTCGGGTTCGGAAACATCGGCCTGTGCCGGGGCCGGTTGCTGTTTATGCTGTGGTTCCTGATGTTGCCTGACGTGTTTGCTGAGGGCGATGGCCAGGGCGACGGTTTCGTCGCCTGGGTGGCGGGGATCGGTGGGGGACAACTGCCTTTTACCCCTGCAGAAGTCGCAATGATGGTCGTGCCATGGTCCGTTGCACCATGAGGTGCCGAAGGGGCAGTCGTCGGAATAGCGCAACCTGAATTCGGCGTGGGGATCGGGCAGACCGGCGGCGAAGGCGGCGGCGGATTCCTCTTTTTCGCGGGCGATTCTTTGCCGGTCCAGCTCGACGATGAGTTGCTTGTAGCGATTCGTGATGGCGGTGACGGGGTCGATTTCGGCTTCGTTTTCGGGTTGCTGTTTCCTGGTCCAGCGGGCGTCGAGCTCGTCGTATTTCGTCATTTCGCCGGAGGGTGAGAGGAAGGGCTCGCAGGGGGCAATCCAAGTCCCCTGCTCGTCGACGACGGAAAGGGAGGCTTCCTTACGGGGTTGAGACTGATCGGAGGGCTGGAGGCGGGCGGGGCGTGGAAGTGTGAGGGCGGCGATTTTACAGGCGTGCAGGACCTGGTTGGCGGCATCGGGCTTCATGCGTTCATTGGCGACAGAATGCGCAACCTTGGTACAGGTGAGCCGGATGGCGGAGTGGTCTTCGAGGAGGGGAATGCAGATGTGGCCGGGTTCCTCGAAGGCGCGCGGTTGGCGGTCAATGTGGGCGACGCAATAGTTTTGGCCGCGGAGGGCGGCCTGTTTGCACTGAACGCCGTTGATGGTGAGGGAGGCGCAGAGGCGGACGATGTTGCGGTCGGGGTTGTAGGGGTCGAAGATGACTTCGGGCTCGGAAGCGGTTTGCTTGTCGGACATCGGCGGTTCCTTTCGTTGAGCGAAATGCGAGCGAGAGAGGATTAGCGAGAAGCGTTTAGCGAGAGAGGATTAGCGAGAAGCGGCGCGCCTTGCGGCGCGTCCCACCCTGGCCGCGCCAAAAGCAGGCGCGACCAGAATGGGGCACCCGAAATTGGGGCGTCAGAAAAAGAAAAAGCCCGCGTTGGGCGGGCTTTTTTTCTTTTTCTACTCTAAGTTCAGAATATCAGGTTGGGAGAGTAAGTCGGCCAGGTTTGTTGGGTGGTTTTGGCTTGTAAGTGGTTATAAGTCAGGGGTGGTTACTTTGGATTTTGGGCTTCCCTCTTGACAGTTTTTCCGAGATTAGGAGATCGAATAACATCGGGTCGGTTACGCAGCCGTGACCGCGATCCTTGCCGAACGCGACCGCGGCTTCGCCCGCACGACAATCTCGACATCCTGCCCGAGCGCCACCAGAAACCGCATGAGTCGCTCGACCGAGTAGCCTTCGAGTTTGTAGCGGAGCAGCGCCGACACCTTGGGCTGACTGATCCCGAGCATCTGGGCAATTTCCGCCTGGGTCAGCCGCTTCTGCTCGACAATGCGGCAGATGGTAACTCCGAGCCGCGCCTTGGTCTGCAGTTCGGCCGCATCCGGCAGACCCAGGTCGGCGAAGACGTTGCCGGAGGACGGCGTCACAAGAGGTGAGGTTCTCTTAGCCATATCGTTCCTCGTAGTCTCGTCGTTCCTCTACTGTTCTCCCTGCGCTGCCTTCAGCCGTTCGTGGATCCCAGGTGCCCCAGCCTTAACAAGTGTTGATCGCCCGTTACGATGTATCGGATCTGGCCGGGTCGCATGCCATCCTGGGCGACTTTTTCTGAAATCGCCGTGCAGCACATAAATAGCTCTGTTGCAAAACGCTTCCGTATAGATCGCCCGAAACTCGTATCGCCATCAAAATCGCGGACAATTTCCGAGCGTCTGAGACGCCCGCGGTCCCTCGCCCTTCACACGCGTCGGGCGGCCAAGTTCAGTGCGATGTTGATCCCTCTGTACTGCGCGACACTGAGCGCAAAGCCCACGCTCGTTTTCACCGCTTCGGGAAAGAGACGCAGATCTTTCAGCGACGACCCGCATCCAGCGAAGCGGCTTTTCTCCCGGCAGCGGCCCTGCCATGATTATCCCAGTTTTAGGATAAACATGTCCAGGACAATTGGGGAAGATACCGACGGTAATCGCAGACCCCGTCGTCAGGGGACGACTCGAGAGAGCCTGCCCTTGGCAAGCTCCTTGCCGCATGCGAGGTACGCGTCGATTGGGTGCCGAAAGAGTCGGCGAGCAGCGCCTTCGATGATGCCGCAGGCTGTCGCAGAGCCGCTTGCGGCGCAGCGACCCACTCATTACCAAGGTACTAAGTCCCCCCAATAAATCCCGCCTCCCACCCCGCCCCGCAAGACTAGAATTCCCAGTTACTCCCAAAGGAGTTCCAGTGAAGCACCTGTTCTTCCGTTCTCTTGCCCTGGTTTTATCTCTCTTCATCCCGTTCAGCCTCGTCGCCGCCGACGTGAGCCACAACGTCATGTACGACGGCGGCTCGCTGCCCGATCTCAAAGCCGGCACGAAAATCAAGATGTACATCGAGGCCGACAAGGTTCGCTTCGTCGATCAGGGCAAGGACCTCATCGTCCTGCCCGCCGCCTCCGTCACCGAAATCAGCTACGGCCAGGATGTTCATCGCCGCGTTGGAGCGGCCATCGGTGTCGCGGTCGTCTCGCTGGGCATCGGCGCGCTGCTCGCCCTCACCAAGTCGAAGAAGCACTTCGTCGGCCTCACCTGGGTCAACGGCGATCAGAAAGGCGGATTCGCTATGCAGTGCGACAAGAGCGACTACCGCGGCATTCTCGCCGGACTTGAAGGCGTCACCGGCAAGAAAGCCGTCGACTCCGACGCCATGACCGTCAAGAACTGAACCCCGCCCCTTCGCCGGCGATCGGGCGCCCCGCATCGGCCTGATGCGTGGCACATTGACCCCCGTCTGCACCGATCCAGCGGTGATAATTTAGTTGACTAACCCACGCCAATTTGCTATTGTTGGTGTATGGATAACGCACCAAAGACGTTATTGGAAGCGATTCAGTACTTCAGCGATGAGCAGGTTTGCATTGATGCTGTAGCGGCGATGCGCTGGCCAAATGGTGCTGTCTGCCCAGACTGCCAGACGGACAAACCATACTACCTGAAGAGCCAGAAACGCTGGAAATGCCGGGATTGCCGCCGCCAGTTCTCAGTCAAAGTAGAGTCCATTTTCGAGGACTCGCCGATCTCTCTGACGAAGTGGCTCCCGGCGCTGTGGCTGCTCGTGAACTGCAAGAACGGCATCAGCAGTTACGAACTAGCCCGTGCTCTCGGCATCACGCAAAAGTCTGCCTCGTCATTCTCCATCGTCTGCGGCTGGCGCTGGAGGTGGAGACTTCTCAAAGCTCGGCAGGTCTGGAGGACCGGTCGAAAGCGATGAGTGCCATATCGGCGGCGCTCCGAAGTTCATGCATCGGGTCGGCGACTGGCGCTAAAGTCCGGCGAGATCGCAAGCAAGAAAACCGCCGTGATCGAATGCTGGATCGCGGAACCCGCCAAGTGCGTGCCCAGGTGATTCCCAATGTGAAGCGGGAGACTTTGCAGAACGCGATTCTTGATCAGATCGAGAAAGGGTCTACGGTCTACACCGATGGAGCCACCGCGTATGACAATCTCGCGCTGCAGGAATTCGTTCACGAAGTGATTTCGCACGTCGATGAGTACGTGCGCGGCGAGGTCCACACGAACTCCGTCGAAAATTTTTGGAGTCTGCTCAAGCGGACGTTGAAAGGCACCTATGTTGCCGTGGAACCATTTCACCTTGACCGCTATGTGACGGAGCAGGTTTTTCGCTTCAACAATCGGGCGACGAAGGACAACCCGCTGGATGACTCGGATCGGTTCGCGCTGGCGCTCTCGCAGGTCGCAAACAAGCGGCTGACGTTCAAGCAGCTAACCGGCAAGGTGGGGCAAAGGCCGGAATTCTAAATGGAAACGGCGGGGTCGGAAACCCGCTTAGGCTTCGGCCCTCGCTTCGGCCTCCCCGCGTGGGAGGCTTTCCTTTAGCCATGGCTGCAGCCAGGTCGTCTTTTGAGACGCGAAGGACACGGCGCAACGCCGTGTTGAATCGCTTCATGGCTTTTTGGGGATCGGAGACGGGCTGAAAAATGTCTTTTGCCATTGCAGGATTCGCAGCGCACAGCTATCCTTGATCGCAACCGGCGTAGTTCAGACGGATAGAACGCCGCGATTTCGACAGGAGCCCCACCCTCTCCAAAGGACGGCCACCTGGTCGCGGAGGTTGCAGGTTCGAATCCTGCCGCCGGTCCCTTAAAAATCCCCACGTTTTGCGGGGCTTCGACAAACCACCCCACTAACAAACCAGCAATTTATCCGCAACTCATCAGCAACTTTACGAAACTCTGCGCCTCAATGCAAACATAAAATTGCACCTCAAATGCGCCCCTGAAAAACGTGGAACCCCATCCAGAAGCGTTTACGGGGCATCCTGAGAAAAACACCCAGGAAAAACACCTTAGCAAAACCAGCGGTCTGGAAATCGAGCCCCAAAAACCATTTCCAAGAACAGTATAGGCACGCCCCACCCCTCATTTTGGGTTAGCCAAATCAATTAGTGCCCATCCAGCTATATGATTTCAAAACAGATATCCGCAAGTATTTGCGATTCATATTGATACCAGCTCTCCCAAAACCCCGGTGCTCGCAGAATCAAATACTTACGCGGCAACACCCCTTCACTCCCCCAACCCCGGCAAGCGTAAAATGATGCAGCGCTATGGCTTTCCGGAACCCGTCCCCAATGCCGGACGACCCCCACGATCCCCTGGATGGGCCCCTGGACCGGCCTCCGGACGAGGACGACGGGGTTCTGGGCCCGATTCCCGATGTCACCGAGGGCTGGGACGAGGGCGAAGAAGGCCCGGAAACCCCGGAATCCACAGATGAAGAAGATGAAATTTCCCCGCAACCCGACGATCCGAATGGGGTTAGCAGGGATATGGCAAGCGTTGCTCTCACCACGCCGGGGTTGGGCAATCGAGGCACGGAAGCCGCCCAGAGCCTGAAACCCTTGTCGGGACCGGCCGACTGGCGGTCGATGTCGGACGCGGAGATCATGCTCCGGGTTCGGGAAGGCGATGATGTTGGGTTCAACTTCCTGATCGAGAAGTACCGGAAGCCGATCATTAACTTCATGTACCGCATGGTGCATAATCAGGCCGTGGCGGAGGAGCTGGCGCAGGAGGTGTTCCTGCGCGTGTATCGCTCGCGGCAGACGTACCGGGCGGAGGCGAAGTTCACGACCTGGCTGTACCGGATCGCGACGAACCTGGGCGTGAACCACGCGCGCGATACGAAGCACGAGCGGGCGGCGCAGACGATCTACCTGGACCAGCCGGATCCGGAGACGGGAACGACGCCGGATGTGGCCGATGCGCGGCCGGTGGTGGAAGAGGAGCTGTTGAAGGACGAGCGGATGCAGGCCATCCGCAAACATGTGATGGCGCTGCCGGAGCGGCAGCGGACAGCCGTGCTGATGCACAAGTATCAGGGGCTGGATTACAAGGAGATTGGCGCCGTGCTGCGGTTGAGCGAGTCGGCGACGAAGTCGCTGCTGTTCCGGGCGTATCAGACGCTGCGGGAACGGCTGAAGGAATTTGTGCAACAGGGATGAGGAATTTTGAGTTTGGGGGATTGTATGGTCTGCCGTGAAGTGAAAGCGAGTTTGCCGGATCTGCTTCTTGCCCCGAAGCAGGCGCCGGCTGAGGTACGGGCGCATGTGGAGAGCTGCGCCGAGTGCGGCAAGGAGCTGAAGGAGCTGGAAGCGACGATGGCGCTGATGGACACGTGGGCGGCTCCGGATGTTTCGCCGTACTTCGATACGCGGATGGCGGTGCTGCTGCGCGAGGAGCAGCAGTCCGCGCCGGCCGGATGGCTGGAACGGGTGCGGGCACGGTTGATGTTCGGGAATCATGTGTCGATGCGGCCGCTGATGGCGGGGGCGATGGCGCTGGTGGTGGCCGTGGGTGTTGGGACGTATGCCGGGTTTGGCGGGTTCTCGCCGACGAAGACGCCGACGGTGCAGGCCTCGCCGGTGATTAAGGATCTGCAGTCGATGGATGACAACGCGCAGATGTATCAGCAGCTGAACTCGCTGGATCAGCAGGACGCGGATAACGGCAGCCTGTAGCCGGTAGCCGGTAGCAAGGAACGAGGGCGAGGCGATGGGAACGCACAACGAGAGCCAGCCCGGTGAGATTGGCAGTCGGATTTGCGGTACTGACCCTGGGGAGTAAGGCGATGACCACGGGAATTCAGGACAAGACGCAGGGCGCGGCGCCCGGGCGCAGGGTTGCGTTCGGATGGGCTGCGTGCGCCGCGGCGTTGTGCCTGGTATTTCTGTGGGCGCCGGCATCGTATGCGGGACCGCGGGTGTGGGCAGGTGGACCGCGGGCCCAGGCGCGACCCGCGGCCCCGGCGCGGCAGGCTCCGGCGCGACCACCGGCCGGACGGGCGGCCGAACCTGAGCGGGGAAACAATGGGGGCCGGGCAGTGGGAGGTCCGGGAGAGCTGCGACCCGGGGGCGGCGGCAATGTGCCGATGATGCGGCCGGGGGTGAACGGCAATCCTGCTTTGAATGGGGCGGATCGGCCTGGGCATCTTGGGCAATGGCTGATGAACCATCAGAACCTGTCGCCGCAGCAGCAGGAAGAGCAGCTGCGGCGGGAGCCGGGATTCAACCGGCTGCCTCCGGATCAGCAGCAGCGTGTGCTGAACCGGCTGCGATCGCTGGACGAGCGTCCGCCGCAGCAGCGGCAGCGGATGATCGAGCGGAACGAGATGTTCGAGCACCTGACACCGGAGCAGAAGCTGGGAGTGCGGGGGGCGTTCCAGTCGTGGAACCAGATGGCTCCGGACCGGCACCGGATGGTGGGGCGGGCGTTCGCGGATCTGCGGCAAATTCCGCCGGACCAGCGGTCGGCGATTCTGAACTCGGCGCGGTTTTCGCAGGAGTTTTCACCGGAAGAGCGGCGGGTGCTGGGAAATCTGCTGTCGATTGAGCCGTACGAGCCGCGGTGAGGCAGGGAGTAGCCAATAGCCAATAGCCAACAGGGAATAGAAGGCGCTCCGGAGTGGGCGCCTTTTGTATTGGATGGACGGGGCTGCGAGGAGACGTTGCAGGGAAGGGGCGGCGGTCTTTTGCGATGCGCTTTTGGGTGTTCTTTACCGTTAGGTCTGGTTCGAGGACTCTGGATGGCGGCTGTGGTTCGTTCTCCGCCTGGAGTGCGACTGCTCCGGTAGTGGTGCGGCAAAGGGGAGGACCGGTCGAGGAGTGCGGGGCGAGTTGGCGTGAGTCCAGGGCAACAAGAAGGGAGAAGCGCGTTTGGGGGGTACCTATTCCTGATTCCGCATGAAAAGCAGGTTGGATGAGTGATTTGGCCTGAAGTCAACAGTTGAAATCTGATGTCGCCGCCGGTCAGTAAACACAAACCGACTTCCCGGTACGGATCGGTGCTCGATGAGTACATGAACAATGATTGACTCACGGACCATCGGTCCTCTTCACAGAATGGGCGAAGTGCAGGGCTGGCTGGACTGCCGACGAATCCATTCCTTATTCCACTCCACCCCATGACCTCGGTCGCGCGCAGCTGTGCGCGAGCGGCCTGGGTCGGTGAATCCTGCGTGGCAGGAAATGCTCAGCCAAGACCGACACGCCGGATCAGATCAGCGAATCGCGGATCGCTCCGAATCGGATCGAAGTACGGATGGGTCTTCACATACTGCAGGATGTTGGATTTCTCGTTGTAGGCCTGCTCGAGCCAGTAGAAGGTCTGCTCCCGATCGTCGAGACCCAGGTAAGCATTAACAAACGCGGCCGCCGGAGCGTAACCCGCCTTCCTCCGCGCCTGCAGTTGCGCTAACAATGCCAGCGCGTCCCGCCTGCGGCCAGCGCGCGCATAGGCACGGATGAGCACGCCCGTTGAAGCGAAATTGCCATGGGAAAGAGCCACGGCTCTTCGCAGAACGGGGATCGCCTCGGCTGGCTTGTCGGTGGCGGCCAGTTCGAATCCCAAGGCCGAAAGGGCAGCGACGTCGTCCGACTGCAGCGCTACAGCGCTCCTGGATTCGCGGATTGCCTCGTCGTTATGGTGCGCCTGAAAAAGAATCCAGGAGACGTCGTGGCCGGAAACCTCCGTGGGATCCAGCTTGCGCGCGCTCTGGATCCAGGCCACGGCCTCATCGGTTCGTCCCTCACAGAGGAGCCACAAGGCAAAACCGGAGCGGGCCTCCGGGTCGTTCGGATTCAGATCCAGGGCGCGCCGGTATTCCGTCTCAGCCTCCGCCCAGTGCCATTCCTCCTGCAGCACATTGGCGAGAATAACGTGGGCGGCAATCAGATCGGGATCGAGAGCCAGGGCCTGCCGAGCGAAGCCGATCACCTTCGGGCGTGCCTTCGCCGGTGAAACTCCGCCTGCAACGGATCCCAGTCCTGTCCACACTTCGGCAAGACCGAGATACGCCGGAGCGAAGGTCGCGTCTTTGTGGATGGCGTCCTCGAAATCGGCGGCACTCTGTTCCGCACTCCCGTGCGTTTGGGCGTAGCGTCCCTTCAGGTAGCTCTCGTAGACCTCGGGCGCCACCGGGCGCATTGCGGTGAACCGCCTGTGCTCGTCTCCGGTCACGGTCACTTCCACCTTCTCCGCAATCGATTCCGCCAGTTCGCTCTGCATCGTCAGCGCATCCCGCATCTCCCGGTCGTAGGTCGCCGACCAGAAGTGTTCATCGGTGGCGCCGCGGATCAGCTGCGCGGTGATGCGAATCCGGCTGCCGTCGCGTATCACCGATCCCTCCACCAGAGCATCCACCCCCAACATGCGCGCGATTTCCGGTGCGGACACCTGTGGATTCCTGAAGCGCATCACCGACGTGTAGGAGATGACGCGCAGATTGTGAATCGCGGAGAGCCGCCCGATGAGAGCCTCCGTCATCCCGTCCGCCAGATACTCCTGCGAGGGGTCACCCGACAGATTCTTGAGCGGCAGCACCGCGAGGGACCGAATGGCTGGCGGAGTGGCCAGAATTCTGCGATCGCGAAGCCCAAACCAGGCGGCCGCAGCCAGCCCAACTGAGACAATTCCGGCTACCAGCCAAAGATAGCCGCGGCTTCCGGCGGCTTTTCGTTCCTCTCGGGGAGCGATCGTCCCCGCGGAGGGCGCCACCTCTGCCTCGTTCTCCTGCACCCGGCGGCTTTCGATCCAGACATCCAGCTCGTCGGCGAGGGCATAGACGGAGCCGCGACTGGCATGGACATGCCGGTGGACCGGCATACCTTCGCGCTTCTCCCAGCGCTGGACGGTCGTCACGTCTCGGTTGAGATAGGCTGCGATTTCCTTCCATGAGTCGAGCCGCCGTTCCGGCGCCTTCTGCAACGGCGGGATTGCAACCGACCGCTCGCTCATTGCGCTCTCCCCGGAAGCGTTCCGTCTGGCTGGAAGTGTGGCGATTGTAACCCCGGCTGGCCAGACTGCAAAAGGCGGCGTTAGACGGTTTCTGGTTTGTCTGCCTCATGCCGCTTGACCGGGTCTGCCGTTTGCCGGATGGTGTCGGGAGTTCCGGCGCGGATCGTCGCGGCGAACCTTCCCAGTCATTGATTCCCAGGAAGAAGCCTCACAAGGCAGCCTCGGCGGGGCCGTTGCCCATCACGGTATGGGAGATATCCATGAAACTGCACAGCAAGATTTCGATCAGGACCCTCTGTACAACGTCTATCCTGCTGCTCTCGGGAGCAGCCGCCGTCGCCCAGGCCCCGCGCGGACGCGAGGTACACCTCCGCGGTCTGCTCAACGATTACACGCCTTCCACGGTCAGTGGAGGCCCCTATGAAATGCGGGGCAAATGGGAGATCGCGCTGAACCCGGGCCGGGATACGGCTGACTTTTCCGTGGAGATGAATATGGAAACGTCGGACTACGGCACGCAGATCGGCATTGTCGACCCAGCCAATCCCGCGACGCGGGGAGCGCACACCCACCACATCGCCGTAACCGGCGCAAAAGTCGTGTGGAATATGGATGGCTGTCCCGCGTTGAGTCCGAAGACCCTGCAGGGCTTTCAGTTCACCGGGACGGTCAACCTGATCACCGGGAACGGCAGCGTTGCTCCCTTCGAAACCACACCGCCGTCTTCGATGGTGCAGGTCTGCGTCACGGGAGGAAACTTTGCCCCAGGCTCAGTTCCTTTCTCGAATCTGACCATGACCTTTGTGGACCTGCCGACGGGAGTCCATTCGCCAGCGACCAAACACTTTGGCCTCCAACCGATCCACGGCGTGGTCACGGCAGTGAATTGACAGGAAAGAATTGGCGGGCGGTGGGAGCGGCTGGACAGCCCTCCCCGCCAACCCTTTCCAGCGAGCCAGGTTTGGAGCGCCACTGCAATCCTGCTCAGGTCCGTATCAGATCCGGAGACATGGACTCGTTCAGGCAAGACTTGTCCGTTGGCGCTACAGCACAACGCGCTTATTGAACGATGGTCAATCGCATTCTGCGGATTACTCCCGGTAGACGGGCTTGTCGATACCGAACGGTCCTGGTCGTCGTCGAAGAGTGCGAAATCGCCAAGTCGCTCATTGAAAACGGACGCGGACTGAAAGTCGGCTCCTGTTTACTGATCCTTGATCCATCGGTGATTTCGGGGCGAGGTGCTCATCGAGGGGAGTTTTGGCACTAAGGTCCCATTCCGGTAATTGCGACCGCACCTATTGCCGGGCGTTGCTGGGCGAATTTGAATCGGGGGGGTGCGGTCGACTTTGCGGTCGAGGGAGTCCCGGCTGGATTCGGTTCGCGGGGCACGGGCGGTTGATCGGGATGCAGTGACGGCGAGAGGACTTCGCGGAGCGGGCTTACCGGCGGAAGAAGTTGCGGGCGAGGAAGAGGACGTTGGCGGGGCGTTCGGCTAAACGGCGCATGAAGTAGGGGTACCACTCGTCGCCGAAGGGGACGTAGACGCGGACGCGGTAGCCTTCCTGGACGAGGGAGCGCTGCAGGTCGCGGCGGACTCCGTAGAGCATCTGAAACTCGAAGGTTTTAGGGTCGATGCGCTCGGCGCGGGCGAAGTCGCGGGTAGCGGCAATCATGGCGGGGTCGTGGGTGGCGATGCCGTGGAAGACGCCGCTTTTCAACAGGACTTTGGTGAGAGCGACGAAGCTGGCGTCGACGTCTTTCTTATCAGGGAAGGCGAGGTCGGGCGGCTCCTGGTAGGCGCCTTTGCAGAGGCGGATGCGGATGCCGTCGCGGAGGAGGGTGGCGACGTCGTCGGCGCTGCGGCGGAGGTAGGCCTGGATGACGATGCCGACGTGGCCGCGGTTTTCGGCTTTGGCGTGGAGCTGGCGGACGAGGTCGATGGTGGCCTGGGTGTAAGCGGTGCCTTCCATGTCGACGCGGACGAAGGAATTGGCCTGAACGGCGTGGTCGACGAGGGAGGAGACGATTTCGGAGGCGAGGTCGAGGCCGAGGTCCATGCCCATCTGGGTGAGCTTGAGGCTGACGTTGGCGTCGCTTTTGGACTGAGCGAGGGCATCGAGGAGCCAGTGGTAGACCTGGCTGGACTGGCGTGCCTGGTCGGGGGTGGTGACGTTCTCGCCGAGGCTGTCGAGGGTGACGGAGAGGCCCTGGGCGTTGAGGTTGGTGGCGGCGGTGAGGGCATCCTCGATGCGGAAGCCGGCGACGAAGCGGGCGGACATGCGGCGCCCGAGGCTGGATTGCTCGGCAAAACGGCGAAGGGTGGAATTGCGAGAAAGACCGATGAAAGTGGACCGCAGGAAGGACATTGTCGTTTTCAAATGAGCAAACGATCATTTTGTCACAGGAGCACAAGATGGCGTCCGGAATTCATCGAAATTTTCCGGTGCTGAAGGGAACTCCGTGCCAAAATAGAACTAGTTAACCGTCGATGTCAGCGCCATCCGCGACGATGGTGATCTCCGGGCTAACCCCCGCGGAAAACAGAACGCCGGATTTTTCCGCATCCTATTGCAAGGAATCGAGTATCAGTTGCAGCGCGGGATATCCGAGCGCGGATCCCGCAGAGAATCCTTTTAACGGCAGCGCACAGGATCGCGAGCAAGGCAGCGAAACTGGAAAGTTCGCCTGAAACGGGCAAGCGCAGAGTGGAGATGGATTATGGTGAGTCATTGCGCAAATCCCAGGTGCTCGAAGCCCCTGCATTATTTGCGAGAGGGAAAGATTTTCGTTTTCGATGTGGCATCGGGCGATGCCGACAAGATGGGAAAGCGTTCGCGGCACATGGAGCATTACTGGCTGTGCGGCGATTGTTCGCAGACCCTGGCGATGGAGCAGTCGCCGGAGGGGGTGCGGGTCGTGGCCCGGGCCCGGGGCTTCAGGCAGGAGCTGCCGGTGGCCCGATCGGCGATGGCTTCGTAAGCGTTCAGCGAAAGAGCAGAGAAATACGATCGATGCAAAAAGCGCCCCAGACGGGCGCTTTTTGTTTTTGCCGGCGGTGAGGCGCGCGGCTAACCCACCCGGAGTATGTGCCGTGTTCGATGACGACGCGTGCGCGCTGCAGAGGCTGGCCTGCTCGGCGACGGCTTCGCTGGCTGCGTTGAGTGCGCAGAAGTGGCTCAAGCGGTCGCGCTTGGGCCACGCGAAGGGCATCGCTCAGCGGCTGAAGCCGAGTTCATCACGCAGACATTACGGTCCGGCTGAAGCCAGCCCCTTTCCAAGAATCGAGTTCTTCCGCACGCCTGGGTATCGGTGCGCTATCAAACGAAAAGGAAGCCGGAGGTCGGTTTGGCCATGCGAAGGCCATCCCGTGGTGGGTTCGTGTTAGCTATAGCTGGAAGCTGGAAGCGCGTCAGGGAGGCAGGGTCTCAGGCCGGACTTCGGGGGTTATTTCGCAGCGGTTCAAGAAGCTTGCTGCAAAGGGTGCTTTCCCAAAATGGGCAAATCGATCTGCGGGATAGTATTTCCGGCTGGAGTTTGGACTCAAATTCGTTGACCGGCTTGATGGAAGGGACGAAGCTTCTTGCTGTGGGGTGAACCTGGCCGCGAGGCTGAGGTTTGGCGGTTTCCGGTGATTCGGCTGTCTCCGGCGATGCAGCTGTATCCGTGCGCTTCCGGACTCCAGCACCAGAAGTTACGCGGCGTCCGGATTGCGGAAAGGAGTGCTTTTCCGAAATGGGCCGACGGATTTCCGAGGACAGTACTTTCGGCTGGAGCGCGGCCTCAAATCCTTTGACCAATCTGATGGAAGGGACGAAGCTTCTGCTGTGGGGTGAAGCTGGCCGCGAGGTTGAGGTTTGGCGGGGATTTCAGGTGATTCAGTTGCCTTCCCGTCGCGGAACCGGAAGTAGTGTGCGACCGGTGTGCTCACGCGCCTAACGGTCGCCTTAACAGTTGCGTCGTACAGGCCGAACGTCGCGCGAAAAGGGGGGCTTTCCCAAAATGGGCAAATCGATCTGCGGGATAGTACTTCCGGCTGGAGCGCGGACTCAAATCCTTTGACCAGCTTGATGGAAGGGACGAAGCTTCTTGCTGTGGGGTGAAGCTGGCCGCGAGGTCAAGGTTTGAAGTGTCCGGCGGTGAGCTACAGAAAGGGGAGAGGGCGTGGCCGGCTTGGCCACGCGCAGGCCATCCCTCAGCGGCTGAAGCCGAATCCATCACGCAGACTTCACGGTCCGGCTGATGCCAGACCCTCTCAAAGAATCGTTTGAAATCGCTGCGAAAGACGGTGCTTTCCCGAAATGGGCCGCCGGATTTGCGGGGACAGTACTGCTGGCGGGAATAGTGACTCAAATCCTTTGACCAATCCCATCGAAGGGCCGAAGCTTCTTGCTGTGGGGTGAACCTGGCCGCGGGGTCGAGGTTTGGGAGTGTCCGGTGGTGAGCTGCAGAAGGAGATAGGGCGTGGTCCGGTTTGGCCCGCGAAGGCCATCCCTCAGCGGCTGAAGCCGAATTCATCACGCAGACATTACGGTCCGGCTGAAGCCAGACCCCTTCAAAGAATCGAGCTCTTCATCTAGCTTGCGTATCCGTGCGCCAATGAGAGATCCAGCCCCGGAAAAGGAAAAGGGCGTGGGCCGGTTTGGCCACGCCCTGCGTGCGGGACTGAGGATGGTTTACTTCAGTCCATAGACGTCGATTTCGCCTTTGGGATTGGTGACGGTGGTGAGGTCGTGGCCGGTGGAGATGTAGACCTTGCCGTTGGCCACGATGGGCGACGTGAACTTGATGCCGTAGCCGGGGACGTCGGCGGAGTTCTGCGAGCTGTCGTAGAGCTCGTTGGGGTAGCTGGCCGCGTCGAAGGCACGAAGGGTGGCGCTGGTGGGAGGCTCGGTTGTGCCCGGATTGCTGGGATCGTGCTGCGTGTTCTGCAGAGGGAAGCCCTCGTCGATCATCCAGACGATGCCATTGCTGGTTCCGTTGGCGGAGATGAAGGGGCTGGTGCCGCGGGTTCCCTGATTGAGGGACTGCGTGGTATCTGCAAAGGGTGAGAGGGTTCCACTGTACTCGAACTGCCGGACGCCGCCGGGAGCCGTGGAGGAGGTAGGCGTAACGCCGAGGTAGACGTAGTTGTTGAAATACGCGGAGGTCCCGAAGATCTCGTACGAGGTGACGTTGGCGTTGTTGGTGCCGGAGGAGTCGGTGCAGGTGCTGGGGTAGGTGTTGCCGGAGGCGAGGCCCGCGCCCCAGACCTGTTCCTGGATGGCGCCGGCGTCGTTGGCGGATTCGTGACCGAGGCTGCTGCTGTTGACGAGGAACATGGTGCCGGTTTTGCCGCCCGCGATGAGGGTGGTGGTGCCAGGGATGAGCATGAGACCGCCGGCGGCGAGGTCGGCGTCGTCGCAATCCATGTACTGGTAAATGCTGGGGGTGAAGTAGTCAGTGGGCTGCATGCTGCCGTTGGCGCCCGCGGTTGGAGTGGGCGGGAACTTGAGCACGGAGTCACCCCAGGCGTTGGTGCCGTTCCAGGGACCGTTGCCGGTGGTGATGTAGACGTTGCCGGAGCTGTCGGCGACGGGGCCACCGGAGCCCATCCAGACGCCGCCGGCGCTGGCGTAGGTGCCTTCGCCGTTGAGGACGGTGCTGGAGTTGAAGACACCCACCTGTTGCAGCGTCGAAGCGCTGTAAGCGACGAGCCAGCCGGAGTGGCAGCTGCCGAAGCCCATGTAGACGTTGCCGTTGGCGAGCAGGAGCGCGGCGCGCTGGATGCAGGAGGTGGTGAGAGTCTCGATTCCTCCGATCGCATTGCTGTTGGAGGCAGCGACCTTGACGTGGAGGGTGACGGGGCCGCCAAGTTTTTCGGCGCCGGTGGCGATGTCGAGCGCGTGGAGACGGAAGCTGCTGCCGGCGCACGTCGGAAGTCTGCGACGGAGACGACGTAGAGGGTGCCGGTGGTGGGATCGATGACCGGGGTGGAGGTGATGCCTTCAACCGGCTTGATGGGTGCGTTGGTCAGCGGCGTTTCGCCGGACTGGAGGAGGGAGACGTGCCAGAGGGGAGCGCCGGTGCCGTAGGTGTCGGCGTCGAAGGCGTAGACGCTGTCGTTCTCAGTGGCGACGTAGAGGACGTTGTGTTTCGCGCCGTTGATGGTGACGTTGGACATGAGGAGCGGCTCGGCGTAGGCGTAGCCGTCGGTCTGATACGAGAAGAGCTTGCCGAAGGAAGCAGCAGTGACGTTGGAGGGAGTGAGGGTGGTTTCCGTCGGATTGAGGCCGTCACGGTCGTTGTCGTAGTGCCAGGTGGTGACATTCGTTGTGCCCGCGGCCGCGGCGGTGACGGTGGCAGGCGAGGAGCCGGTGACGGAGTTGAGGGTGGCGGAGATGGTGGTGGATCCGGCAGCGACAGCGGTGGCGAGGCCGGAGGCATTGATAGTGGCGACGGAGGTGTTCGTTGAAGCCCAGGTGGCGGTGGAGGTGACGTCCGCCGTGGAGCTGTCGCTATAGGTGGCTGTAGCGGTGAACTGCTGCGTGGTTCCTGTAGCAAAGCTGGCCGGGTTGGGCGTGACCGCGATGGAGGTGACGGTCTTCGAGGAGGCCGTGACAGTGAGCGCGGATGATCCGGAGACTCCGTTCAAAGTGGCGGAGATGGAAGCCGTTCCCGCGGAAACGCCGGTGGCGAAACCGGAGGCGTTGACGGTGGCGACCGCATTGTTCGTAGAAGCCCACGTTGCCATTGAGGTGATGTTGGAGGTCGAGCCGTCGCTGTAAGTCGCGGTCGCGGTGAACTGCTGCGTCGATCCAGTGGTGATGGACGCGGATGCGGGTGTGACGGCGATGGAAGTGAGCGTGGGCGACGAAGACGCGGTGACGGTGAGGCTGGCGGTTGCGGTGGCGCCGTTGTCGGTGGCGGTGATGGTGGTGGATCCGGCAGAGTCAGCAGTGGCGAGGCCGGCGGCATTGATGGTGGCGACGGCGGTGGAGGAACTGGTCCAGGCGACGGAGGAGGTGAGGTTCTGCGTGGAGCCGTCGGAATAAACGCCGGTGGCGGTGAACTGCTGCGTGGCGCCGGCGGCGAGGGAGGCGGAGGCGGGCGAGACAGCGATGGAAGAGAGAGTGGGCGCAGCCGGAGTGACGGTGAGCGTGGCGGTACCGCTGACGCCGCTGATGGTGGCGCTGAGGGTCGTGATGCCCGCGGCGGCGCCGGTGGCAAGGCCCGCCTTGACGGTGGCGACGCTGGTGGAGGAACTGGTCCAGTTGGCGGTGGCAGTGACGTCGCCGGTGGATCCGTCGGACCAGGTGCCGGTGGCGGTGAACTGCTGGGTCGCGCCGGGAGCGATGGTGGCCATGGAGGGAGAGACAGCGATGCTGGCGAGGGCCGGAGGAGGCGTGGGACCCTTGCCGGAACCGGGGCCACTGGAGCCGGCACGGCTACTGGATCCGCATCCGGTGACAGCGAGGGCGATCAGGGCAGCAGGAAGGGCGAGGAGCGCGAGCCGCGCACGAGGGGACAAATGAGGGACCACGGGAGGGACTCCGAACAGGCGATGCCGGGATTTGTCGTACGAGAGGCGCACCACGGCGTCTCCGTCGAGCACGGGCGTGCGGCGAAAATGCGCGAAGGGATGCAGGCCACTGGTGCGATCCGGAAGGGATGCTGGTGCGGACCTACATGAGGAACCAAAGCAAAGCTGAATGACGAACGATCTGTCGGCTCACTGGAGCCGGCGGCTCAATACGTGCGAGGACGCCTTGTGCTCACTTGGGTGATCGAATGGTTCCCGGAGTTGTATACCCATTGGTAACCAGGGCTGTGTACATGAAAAGGAAAGCGGGGCAGCCGGAGAAATCATTTTGCTGCGGAATAGCTGTGGATTACCGCTGCGCGAGCATTTAGCTGTGGAAATCGCAGAGTAATGATTCAGCCAACATGGGGCATTCAGGGACTGAGGTGCTTCATCTCGCGGTGGCGAGCTGCTCGGCGGTGGTGAGAGCGTCAACGGCTCTGACCCTGACGTCGGGAGTGACGCCGATGGTGGCCCAGTCGCGGCTGGCGTATGGGTTGACGATGCGGGTTTCGGGGATGCCGATGCCGTAGTGGTCGTCGAGGCGGTGGAAGGTGCCTGCGTGTGCGGCGCCGCCGGTGGTTTGGCCGATGACGGTAGCGCGGTGCAGCATTTTGAGGTTGTACGTGAAGTGCTCTGCGCCGGAGAAGGTGAGCGGCGAAGTGAGGATGTAGATGGGCGTGTGGGCGAGTCGGCTGCCGGTGACGGGCGATGCGGTGAAGGCGGGATCGGAGGAGGTGGCGCGGGGATTGTACCAGGGCACTGGGTGGTCGAAGAGAGGCGCGGCGAGATCGGCGACCATGTCGGGCATGCCGCCGCGGTTGTTGCGCAGGTCGAAGATGATGGCGCGTGTGTTGTTGAGCGAGAAGAGGGCGGCGACGATTGGCTGGCGGCAAACGGCGGGATCGGGGAAGGAATCGAGCTGGAGGTAGCCGATGTTGTGGGGGAGGACGGCGACTTTGCCGATGGAGCAGTTTTGGAGGAGGAGAGCCTGGCGAGACGCGACGAGATCGGCAGGCGAAGGCGAGGCTGGAGGCACGGAGGGCAGCGGGTTCGCGCTGTAGACGACGATGAGATGCCAGTCGCCGGTGGCGGTACGGATCTGGTGAGTGAGCAGTGCGGCGAGTTCGCTCGGAGAGGCAGTGTCGTCGGCGCCGAGTTTCTCCTGGACGAGAAGCAGGTGGGCTGCGTTTTGCGCGAGCGCCGGATCGAAATAATGTTCACGGAGATTTTGGGCGGCGGCTGCGACGACATGATGGCGCTCCGCGGGATCAACGGGCGCTTGTGCGGGGCCGGGCTGCTGGATGCTTATGGCCTGGTTCGCCTGCTGCGCGTTGGCGGAGTCAGCGGTGCGAGTGTTGAGTGCGGCGGCGGCGCTCCTGGTAAGAGCGGGCGCGGTGGCGGGCGCTGCTGTGGGCGGGGTTGCGAAGGACGGCGGTGCGGCGCTGTGCGGGCGTGGGATGCGCTTCCAGTGTGGCGAGGCGAGAGCCTGGACGGACGCCGGCGTAGTTGAGGAGCAGGAAGAAGGCGGCGGTTCCGCTGAGCGAGAGCGCTGCTGCAACGATGACGGCGGAGCGGCGCAGGGGCGGGCGATCGAGGATGCCGAAGGAGGGCAGGCCGGCGAGCGGTGCGCGGGTGGTGGCGAGCTGCATCGCGGGCTGGGCCATGCGGTGGGCGCGAAGCAGGGCGAAGGCGGTGTCGGTGAAGAGGTCGAAGGCGAGGCGGAGGCGGGCGAGGAGGCCGGCCTCGTCGCGGAGGCGATCACGGAGGAGCTGGAGGGACTCTTCGCCGTAGCGTGCGCGGAAGCGGGCGGGGTAGAGGCGGAGGAGGAGGGCGAAGATTTTCTCAGACATAATCCCCTCGGTAGATTTTGCGGGCGCGAGCGAGGCGGAGGAGGCCGGCGAGGCGATCGGCTTCGACGCGGGCAAGCTTGCGTCCGGCGGAGGTGAGGCGGTAGTAGCGGCGGCGCTCGGCGTTGGGGGCGTCGTCGTCGCGGGGCGGATCGGTTTCTTCGATGAGCCGTTCGTCGAGGAGGGTTTGGATGGAACTGTAGAGGGTGCCGGGGCCGAGGCGCACGCGGCCGGCGCTTTGCTCTTCCACCTGGCGCATGATGCCGTAGCCGTGGCGGTCTTCGCCAGCGAGGGAGAGGAGGATCTGGAAGGCGGCGGCGGGGAGGGGGTCGAGTTTACGTTTGGGCATAGGTCGATGATCGATGTAACGATTAACGACGCTACTCTGGGAAAGGACTGGTTGTCAAACCTGGCTGGGATCTGGGATCTAGAACGGGATCTGGGATCTGGAAAGGAGCGGGCTGGGAGTCTGGACGGGTCTGGGAGCTAGAAGCTGGCGGGGAGCAGGGCGTTGAGGACGTCGGCGGCGCCGTAGGTTGCGGCGGATTCAGGGAGGAAGCGGGCGATTTCGGTGAGGTCGTCGCCGGCGGTGACGAGGGGAGGCTCCACATGAGAACCGCAGCGCACCTGCTGATGGCCGATGTTGGCCATGAGGGCGTTGCAGAGACACTTGCGGCCGACGGCGTCTTCAGCCTTGCCGCCTTTGGATAGGTAAAGCGAGAGCGGCTCGGCGGGGCAGCGATGGATGAGGGTGCCATCTTCGGCGCGGACGACCTCTGACAAAAAGCCGAGGTCGCAGATGCGCGGGCGCGCGGCGCAGACGGCGTCGTCCGATGCGGTGCCATCGAGCAGAGCAACCTTGAAGGGAAATCCAGCGGGGGAGGCGAGGGGATCGGTGAAGACGCGGGCATCGCCCGAGCGGGCTTTGTTGAGCAGAGCTTGTTTAAGGTCGTCGCGCAGGCCGGATTCGCGGGTGAAGGCGAAGGCGGTGCCGACCTGGACGCCGGTGGCGCCGAGGGCCAGGGCTTGCTGGAGTTTGGAGGCCGAACCGTAGCCGCCGGCGAGCCAGAAGGGGGCGCCGAGGTCACGGATTTTGTCGTAGTCGATCATGTCGCGCTCGCCGTAGACAGGTTCGCCCTGCGCGGTGAGCTGGAGCTTGCCGCGGGGCGGGGCATTGTGACCGCCAGCGGTGCGGGTTTCGATAACGAGGCCATCGACGCGGCCGTTGGCTCTGCGGAGCATGGTGGTGGCGAGGGTGCTGGAGGAGACGATGGCGAGAAATGCGGGGCGGAGGAGGGGAGCGTGGGTGGCGCTGCTCTCCCAGTAGTCGCGGGGATTGAAGCGCATCACGGTGCTTTCGCCTTCGCGTGCGCCAGTGATGTGCAGTGGATACTCAGCGGGCTGGTGTTCGGCGAGGCGATCGAGCACGCCAGGCACATGGAGGGGGATGCCCGCGCCCATGAGCACGTAACCGACGCCGGCAAGCATCGCGCCATAGAGGGAGGGCAGGTGGGGGATCTGAACCTTCTCGAGGTAGTTGATGCCGACCGGATGGTCGTGGCCTTCGCGCGCGAGAAAGACTTCAACAAAGTTGGCCGCGATGCAGAGCTCGATCAGGTCGCGGGGATCGTTGCTGGAGTGCGGCGGCGTGGTGCGGTAGGGCGCGGTCGCGGCTTTTCCGCCGGGAATGAAGTATGCGCTCAGGATGCGCTGGGACATTTCCGGAAAGGGAAAGGCGGCGAGGCCGCGGCGCATATGGTCGCCAGGGTCACCATCCTGGAGACGACGGATAAGGATCTGATCGAGTGCGGTGCCGGAGACGACACCGAGCTGGCCGAGGCGGGAGACGGTCTGGGCGAGACGCCAGCTGGACACGCCGGCGCCCATGCCTCCCTGAATAATGACTGGATGGTGGTGCATGCCTGCCTCATGATTTCACTCCGCGGTGGAGGGCAATTGTCGCAGTAGTGTAATTTCGCGTTTTCGGGTTGGGATTGGGAAACCTTGGTACCGTGCGCGATTTGGCGCTATTCGTGGGCCAGGAAGTAGTAGACGGCGGGAGTGACGATGAGAGAGAGCGCCATGGAGATGGTGAGTCCACCGATGACGGCGATGGCGAGGGGCTGGAGCATCTGGGAGCCCTGGCCGAGGGCGAAAGCTAACGGAAGCATGCCGGTCATGGCGGCGAGGGCGGTCATGACGATGGGACGGAGACGGCGGCGGGCCGCCTGGATCATGGCGTCGCGGGGACTCATGCCGCCGGCACGGAAGCGCTGATCGGCGTCGAGGAGGAGGATGCCGTTTTTCGCCACGATGCCGATGACCATGATCAGTCCCATGAACGACGCGACATTAAAGGTGGTGCCGGTGATGAGGAGGGCGAAGATGACGCCGGCGGTGGAGAGGACCGAGGAGACGAGGATGGAGGCGGGTGCGGAGAAGCTGCGGAACTCGGCGAGGAGGACGCCGAAGACGAGGACGAGGGCGAGAAGGAGAACTTGTAACAGTTCGTGGAAGGATTGCTGCTGGGTCTGATACGTGCCGCCGTAGTTGACGCGGACGCTGGAGGGCAGATGGAGGTCGGCGACGGCCTTCTGTACGTGGGCGACGGCGGTGCCGAGGTCGGAGCCTTCGAGGCGGCCGGTGACCGCGACCATGAGCTGCAGGTTTTCGCGGATGATTTCATTCTGCGGCGGGAGTTGCTGGATATGGGCGAGCGAGCCAAGCGTGGCGAGCTTGCCGGTGGAGCTGACGAAGACGGTGTTCTGGATGGCATCGAGCGAGGCGCGGCTGGCGTCGTCGAGACGGACGCGGATGGTGTAGGGTCGGCCGTTCTGGATGAGGGGCTGCGGCGTGGTGAGGCCGTCGAGGATGGAGGTGGCGTCGGCGGCGACTTCAGAGGTGGTGAAGCCATAGTGGCCGGCGAGGCCGGGGTCGACCTGGAAGACGGTGGCGGGGCCGCTGATGGTGTTGTCGATGCCGTTCTGGACGTCGACCACGCCGGGGACTTTGGAGATGGCGTCGCCGACACGCGGGCCGATTTGGTTGAGAAGGTCCTGACTGGTGGAGAAGAGCTTGATCTGGATGGGCTCGGGGGCATTGGAGAGGTCGCCGATCATGTCCTGCAGAACCTGGGTGAACTCGACGTCGAGCTCGGGCTCGGCGGCCTTGATGCGCTCGCGGGCGTCGGCCATCACTTCATCGATGCCGCGGCTGCGATGGTGCTTCAGCATGACGGTGAAGTCGCCGGTGTTGGCTTCGGTGACGGCGGTGAGGCCCATCTGGAGGCCGGTGCGGCGCGAGGTGGTGGTGACCTCGGGGATCGAGTGGAGGATTTTGTCGATGTGGAGGAGGACGCGGTTGGTCTCCTGCAGGGAGGAACCGGCGGGCATGATGTAGTCGAGGACGAAGCCGCCTTCATCCATTTCGGGGAGGAGGTCGGAGCCGAGGCCTTTGTACGCGAAAAAGACGCCAACGATGAGAAGGCCGCAGGCAGCGGCGAGCCAGAGGGGCTTGGCGAGGGCGAGGCGGAGGACGCGCTCGTGGACACGGAGGACGGGGGCCATGATGCCGTGGCGGTGCTCGGGTTCTTCGACGTCGATGGGGACGATTTTTTTGTGTCGGTTGGTGCCGCGCAGAAAGGTGAGGGAGAGGGCGGGCGTCCAGGTGAGGGCGAGGGCCAGGGAGGTAAGCAGGGCGACGGTCATGGTGAGGGCGAGCGCGCGGAAGAAGGTTCCAGTGACGCCGGTGACCGAGACGAGGGGCAGGAAGACAACGATGGGAGTGATGGTGGAGCCGATGAGGGGGTGGGTGATTTCGGCGAGGGCTTTGCGGACGGCTTCGATGCGGTCCTCGCCGGCTTCGCGGTGGAGGGCGATGTTTTCGACAACGACGATGGCGTCATCGATGACGAGACCGACGGCAGCGGCGAGACCGCCGAGAGTCATGAGATCGAAGCTCTGGCCGAGGGCGAAGAGGGCGATGAAGGTAACAAAGACGGTTACAGGAATGACGAGGCCGGCGACGAGGGAAGCGCTCCAGTCGCGCAGGAAAAGGACGAGGATGATGGCGGCGAGGATGAGCCCGATGAGGATGGCATCGCGGACGCTGGCGATGGAGTCGCGCACGAGGTGGGACTGGTCGTAGAAGGGGCTGATGGTGACGCCGGCGGGAAGGTCCTTGCGGAGCTGGGTCATCTCGGCGGCGACTTCATTGGCGACGGCGACGGTGTTGGAGTCCGGCTGGCGAGCGATGTTGAGAAGGACGGCGGGCTGGCCGTCGGAGGTAACGATGGTGTAGACGGGCTTGGTGGCGGGGACGACCTGGGCGATATCGGAGAGATGAATGGGAACGCCGGAGGCGGTGGATTTGACGGAGATTTGCGCCAGCTGGGCGAGGTTGGAGGCCTGATCGCCGACCAAGCCGAGGATGAGCTGGTGATTGGCTTCGTAAAGGCCGGGGGACTGGAGCAGGTTGGTCTGCTGGATGGCGTTGACGATATCGGGGATGGCGATCTGGGCGGAGATGAGCTTCGCGGTGTTGGGGACGATGTGATACTCGGGGACCTGGCCGCCCTGGACGGTGACGGTGCTGACGCCGTCGAGACGATTGAGCGGCGGCTTGAGCTCGTAGGTGGCGAGTTCCCAGAGGCGGGTCTGCGAGACGGTGTTGGAAGTGAGGGCGTAGCCGAGGATGGGAAAGGTGGCGAAGGTGAGGCGGTTGGAGGTGATGACCGCAGTGGAGGGGAGTTCCTGCTGAACGCGGGAGAGCGCGGCGTTGACGAGCTGCAGGGTCCGGAACATGTCGACATTCCAGTTGAAGTAGAGGCTGACATCGGCTGAGCCGCGGCTGGTGATGGAGCGGACGGTGACGAGGCCGGGGACGGAGTTGATGGCGTCTTCAATGGGGCGGGTGATGGTGACTTCCATCTGCTCGACGGGCATGACGCCGTTGTCGACGCCGATGATGACGCGGGGGAAGTTGGTCTGCGGGAAGACGGCGATGGGGATGCGGAAGGCGAGGAAGATGCCCGCGACGGCGAGGACGATGGTGAAGAAGAAGATGCTGCGCGCCCAGCGGGGGAGCCAGAAAGAGTTCTCCGCCGAGAGTGCGGCGGGGCCGGTGGCGAGGCCGCTCATTTGCCGTCGTCCCCTTTTGAGGCTGAGGGTTTGGCATCGGAGTCTTCGCCCGCGGCTTTGACCTGAACTTTGGTGCCGTCGTCGAGAGAGGCTGCGCCAGTGGTGACGACCTGCTGGCCGGCGTTGATGCCGGAGAGGATCTGGGTCATGCCGGCGTCGGCGATGCCGGTGTCGACGGGGGTGAGGTGGGCAACGCCGTCGGAGCCGATGACCATGAGGGAGGTTTTTCCGGAGGCGGGGACGATGATGGCTTCCGAGGGCACGACGATGGCCTGAGGCGCGGTGCGTCCGGCGATGGATACATGGACGGCGGTGCCGGGGCGGAGAGTGCCTTTGGGATTTTCCAGACGAATCCAGACTTCGACGGTGGTGCTGCCGGGATCGAGGGCGGGGCTGACGAGGGTGATTTTGCCAGGGACAGGATCGGTGAGGCCGGGGACCGAGACTGAGGCGGGGTCGCCGGTCTTCAGCAATTGTGCCTGTGGCTGTGACAAATGGATCTTCGCGAGGAGGGCGGAGGTGTCCATGACGGTGATGAAGGGCGCGCCAGGCGCAGGCGTTTCACCGGCGTAAAGGGGGCGGTCGGTGACGACACCGGCGATGGGGGTGCGAATTTCGGAATAGCTGAGCTGGGCTTCGGCTCCCTGGTATTTGCCTTTGGCGGATTCGAACGTACCTTGGGCGGCTTTGAGGGCGGCGGCGTGGCTGACCTCGTTCATTCCGGCGAGGTGTTTGGCGGCGGTATCGTAGGCGGCCTGGGCCTGGACGAGCGCGGCCAGGGAAGTGTCGAGGTCGCGGCCTGCGATGGCGCCCTGGGCGAAGAGCTGCTTGCGGTTGTCGACGATGCTTTGCGCGAGATTGAGATTGGCTTTGGCCTGGGCGAGGTCGAGCTGGGCTTTTTGGTAGTCCTCGGGGACCTGGGCTTTGACGGCGGTCTGGTAGGTGGCGTCGGCGGCGTCGAAGGAGCCCTGATTGTCGGTGACGGCAGCGGCGAGGTCGCTGTTCTCCAGGGTGGCAAGGAGCTGGCCTGCTTTCACATGCGCGCCGCGCTGGACGTAGAACTTTTTGACCGGGGCAGTGATCTTGGGCGAGATGGCGGCCTGGGCAATGGGGGCGAGGACCGCGTCGGTGATGGTGTGCTCGGTGATGGGCTGGACCTGAGCGGAGGCGGCCTGGACGGGCACGGCGGTGGGCTCGGTGGATTCTTTTTTCGAGCAGCCGGTGAGGAGGAGGAAAGCGAGCAGGAAGCTGGACGCGGGAAGCAGGAAGCGTCTGTCTGGGGCTGAAGCCCGGATTATTTTGTGGGCGGATCGGCACAGGGGGAAGGCGGGGTCGAGACCGTGCTTTTCCGAAATGGTCCAGGGCAGTACTTTCGAGATGGACCACGAATCGATTCTTGTTGAAGTTCGCTTATCAGAGGACCTAGCTTCTTGCTGTGGGGTGAACCTGGCCGGGTGTTTGGCCGGGGGGCTGTTGTGGGGGTGGTAATTCCTGTACGGGTTGTAATTCTTGTGCGGGTTGTCGTGGGTGTCCCGGTACTCATTCGACGCGCACTTCGCTGCGCTCAGAGCTTGCTCGGGGCAGGCTGAGTCAAGTCGTGCCCGGTTACGGAAGCTGGCCGGTCGGGAATTCGTGTCGGATTTAAGGCGGCGCTCGGTCATCTAGAGGGTTCCGGTGAGGGTTTGGAGGTTGGCGCGGGAGACGCGGCTGCGCAGAATGCCGTCGTCGAGGGCGGCTTCGGCCTGGGCGAGAGCGGACTGGGCATCGACCACTTCGAGGGCAGTTGCTTCGCCGGCGGAGTAGCGGAGACGGGTGAGGCGCAGGCTTTCGCGTGCGGTGTCGACGCTGGTACGGAGCGAGGCGACCTGGTCGGAGGCGACGCGGGCTTCGTTGAAGTACTCGTCGAGCTGAGCGATGAGCATGCGCTGGGTATTGGTGAGGGTGGCCTGCGCGGCCTTTTCGCGGAGCTCGGCCTGGCGGATCTTGTCCTGGGTAGCGAACCAGTCCCAGAGGGGGACGTTGATGGAGAAGGAGGCCGAGAACCCGAGGTTGCGGACGTCGGGCTCGCCGGGAACGCGCCTCTGCTCCCAGGCGTCAAGCCGGGGCGCATTGATGCCGTAGGTGTAGTTGAAGCCGAAGCTGGGCACGTAGGCAAAACGTGCGGCCGAGACTTCGCTTTTTGCAGCGCGGAGAGCGGCGAGGGCGCTGCGCAGGTCGGGATTGTGGCTGGAGGCGGCCGCTTCGACGGCGGAGCGATCGGGGAGTGGCGCGAGGGGCTGGCCCTGATCAGCGAGGGTGTAGGGCGTGCGCGGATCGGGAAAGAGGAGGACGCCAAGGTCGAGGCGGGCTTTTTCCGCGGCGAGGGAGGCATCGTCGAATTCACGCTGGCGTTGCTGGAACTGCAGGTCGGCTTTGACGACGTCGGCGTGGGCGACTTCGCGGCCGTTTTCGAGCTTCTGAGTCAGGTCGACAAAGGCGCGGGCTTCGTCGAGAGCGCGCTGGGCGACGTTCACTTTCTCCGCCGTGGAGACGACATCGAAATAGGCTGTGACGGTGCGGAGGACCAGGTCGCGGCGGGCGATCTCGAGGTCGGCGGTGGCCTGGGCGGCGAGGGCGCGGGAGCGGCCCCAGTTGGCGATATTGACAGCGCTGACGTTCTGGTTGACGAGGAGCTGTGCCCAGTACTCGTGGATGGAGTCGTTGGCGACGAAGACGGGAAGCGACTGGAGGCCGCGTGGAGCTGTTTCGCTGCGGGCGCCGCTGGGCTGCGTATAGGTGTAGATGCCGTTCGCCGACGCACTGGGCAGAAGGGCGCTGCGGCTGATGGCGGCATCAAGACGCAGCGAGCCGGCGTTGGCAACGGCGGCGCGGAAGAGCGGATCGTTGACGACGGCCGCGGCGATGGCCTGGTCGAGGGTGAAGGAAGGCGGCGTTGCGGAGGTGGAGGTCGCTGGGACGGGCTGCGGGGCGGATGGTTGAGGTGCTGAGGGCAGAGACTGGGCGAGGGAGATCCCGGCGCAGAACAGCGCAGCACAAGCGAGCAGAGCTGTGCATCCCCCGGCGGGGCCGGATCGCGACATGGGTGGAGGATAACAAGTGGAGCTTAAGGAAGGCTGAAGGCGAGCTAAGAAGCGGTTGGCTGGTGAAGCGGCTAGCTAAGGAGCGGTTAGCCAGGAAGCGGTTAGCGGAAAAGCGCGAATAGGCGAGTGGTAGATCGAGCGGAGAGAGCCGAGCGGAGAGACGAGCCGTTAGTGGGGTTTTTGTTGCTCGATCATGAGCCGGGCGAATTCGGGGGTGGCGCGCAGGGAGGCGAAGGTCTGGTCGGCGAGAATCTTTTTGCGGTCGGAGAAGCCTTCGTCGAGGGCTTTGCGAAGAAAGTCGATTGCTTCCTCGTTCCTGCCGGAGGCGGCGAAGAGCCTGGCGAGGCAAAAGTCCTGCAGCGCGCGCTCATGCGAGTCCAGGCCTTCGTTGACCAGGAGGGCGGAGTCGGATGCGAAGACCATGGGGTCAAGGGCGAAGGCGGTGCGGTAGGCCTCGATGCCGTCTGTGGTTTTGCCGCGAGCGAACCAGGCGGTGCCCAGGTTGCTGTAAACGGTCGCGGACTGCGGGTCGAACGCAATGGCTTTGCGGTAGTAACGGATGGCCTTTTTGTAGTTCTTCCTTGCGTAGTAGATGGCGCCGAGATTGTTGAGGGCTTCAGCGTAATCGGGGCGGAGGCGGAGGGCGCGTTCGTAGTCGCGGCGCGCCTCGTCGACGGCGAAGAGGTGGTGGTAGGCCATGCCGAGCTTGTTCCAGATGACGGCGGTTTTGTCGGGGACCTGGCTGTAAGCGTCAATGGCACGCAGATACTCCTGGTGCGCCATGGCCAGATCGCCGCGGATCTCCGGGGACAGGTCGACCGGCGCGACCGGGGAGGCAGGGGGCGGAATCCTGGCAGTGAGCTGGGGAGTGGCTTGCGGCGACTGCGGAGTTTCGGCACAGACGGAGGATGCCGCGGGAAGGGCGAGGATCGCGGTGAGGGTGATCTGCGCCGCGAGGGCGAAACAGCGCTGCATAAGCGCCTCCCTGACCGTTCTGGCCAAACGGCAACCGCCGTTTTGCGCCGCTTCGGTGCTGAGGTTCGACCGGAGCGTCTGGGGGAACGGCCCAGCCTGAGGCTGGATTGACCTTAATGATGACGCGAAAAGGGGGAAAAAGGAAGTCTGGAGTTGAGGGAGGGCAGTGTACAGGTTGCAGGGTACAGGGGGCAGGGGGCAGGGGGCAGGCGGGGCAGGTTACAGGGTACAGGGTACAGGTTGCAGTAGTGACAGGTTGCAGGTGAGAGGGTACTGGGCCGAGTCTGGGAACGGTAGGGGGACCAGGCGCGCGCGACGCGTCCGTGGCGGTAGAGGACGAGGTCGAAGAGGGTGAAGCGGAGGCGGCACCAGATCCAGGCGAAGAGCAGACCGATGGGGATGGCGATGACAGCGAAGGCGATGACAGCGAAGGTGATGAATGCGGGAGCTGGCGCGGAGTTTGGAGGATGCGCGCGGTGTATGCCGAGACCAATCCCGGCGGCCCCCGCTCCCATCGCGACGATGAAAAGGGCTTCGAACGCGATGCCGAACACAAAGCCATAGATATTGCCCTGAGTGAGGGCGGCGATCGCGACGATCTTGAGGAAGAACCCGAAGCGGAAGGGGGCGTTGAGTCCGGGGGCCGAGCCGGGAGGATAGAGGAGAGTGCGGGTTCGGCGGAAGGCCGGAGAGATGACGTCGACCGGCGACATCGGCTGCATGGCGGTTTCTCCGGAAACAGGTTACAGGCACGAGTGCGCGGCGCGACGGTTTTTATAATGAAAGCTCATGACGACGATTCGGGAGGCGGGCAGGGACGACGTTGCGCTGATTCTGGAGTTCATTCGGGATCTGGCGGAGTATGAGCGGGCTCCGGGCGCAGTGCAGGTGACGGAGGCGGAGCTGCTGCGCGATGGATTTCCGGAGCCGGGCGGGGAGCAGTATTTCGAGACGGTGATTGCGGAGGAGGACGGCGAAGCAGCTGGGTTTGCGCTGTTCTTCCCGGTGTATTCGACATGGCGCGGGCGGGCGATGCACCTGGAGGATCTGTTTGTGCGGCCGCGGTTTCGCGGGAGCGGGATTGGGCGGGCGTTGCTGGAGAAGGTGGCGGCGATTGCGGTGGAGCGCGGGTGCGTGATCCTGTTCTGGCACGTGCTGGACTGGAATACGCCGGCGATCGAGTTCTACAAGACGCTGGGCGCGGACTGGATGGACGACTGGACGCGGATGCGGGTGAAGGACGAGGCGCTGCGCGAGCTGGCGGGAGTGAGCGAAGTCGGCCGATGAGGATTCGGATTATTGGCGGGGGGCTGGCGGGGCCTGAGGCGGCGTTGACCGCTGCGCGGTTGGGCGTGGCGGTGGATCTGTACGAGATGCGGCCAGAGCGGACGACGGCGGCGCATCAGACGGCGGATTTTGGGGAGCTGGTGTGCAGCAATTCTCTGAAAAGCGAGAGCGAGAACACGGCGCCGTGGCTGCTGAAGCAGGAGATGCGGCGAGCGGGGTCGCCGCTGCTGGCTTGTGCAGACGCGAGCGCGGTTCCGGCGGGGCATGCGCTGGCGGTGGATCGGGTGGAGTTTTCGCGGTTGATCGGGGAGAAGCTTGCGGCGGAGCCTCGGATCACGGTGCATCGGGAAGAAGTCACGCACATTGATCCGGGCGGGACCATTGAATCGGGGATCGCGATTGTGGCTTCGGGGCCGCTGACTTCGCCGGCGCTGTCGGAGGAGATTGCGCGGCTGACCGGGACGGAGCATTTGGCGTTTTACGACTCGATCAGCCCGATCGTGGAGGCGGACTCGATCGATCGGGAGAAGGTGTACCTTGCGGCGCGGTACGACAAGGGAACGGCGGACTACATTAATTGTCCGATGACGCAGGGGGAGTATGAGGCGTTCCACGATGCGCTGCTGACGGCGGAGAGCGTGGAGGCGAAGGAGTGGGAGAAGCTCGAATACTTCGAGGGGTGCCTGCCGATTGAGGAACTGGCGCGGCGGGGGCGGGACACGCTGCGGTTTGGGCCGATGAAGCCGGTGGGGCTGATCGATCCGCGAACGGGGAAGATGCCGTGGGCGGTGGTGCAACTGCGGGTGGAGAATCTGCGGGCGGACTCGTACAACCTGGTGGGTTTTCAGAACCACATGAAGTTTGGGGAGCAGGCGCGGATCTTCCGGATGATTCCGGGGCTGGAGCAGCGCGAAGTTTTTGCGGTATGGGCAGATTCATCGCAACACATACATCAACGCGCCGAAGGTGCTGACGCGGACGCTACATCTGCGGGAGTATCCGCGAATTTTCTTTGCGGGGCAGATTGCGGGGGTGGAGGGGTACACGGAGTCGATTGCGACAGGGATGCTGGCGGGAATGTATGCGGCGGAGATGGCGCGGGGCGAGAGGCCGGAGCCGGTTCCGCGGGGGACGGCGCTGGGGTCGCTGGTGCGGTACATCACGGAGGCGGATGCGAAGCGGTTTCAGCCGGCGAACATCACGTTCGATTTGCTGGAGCCTTTGGATGAGGCGACGCGGCGGAAGGTGCGGGATAAGCGGGAGCGGCACCGGATCGTGTGTGAACGGGCGCTGGGGGCGATGGAGGCATGGCTGAAAGACAGGGTACAGGGTGCAGGGTACAGGGTGTAGAAAACCAGATCGATGAGTGACTACCCGCTTACTGTCGAGGAGATCTCTTCCTGGTTTCATTCGAGAGAAGATGTTTCGGGCGCCCGCGGTGTGGTGCTGGCGGGGGTTCACGAAAGACCCTGTACCAATAAACCTGCTGCGTTTGCCGATTTCGACACCGATGCGATGATGGGGCGCGTCTGCGTCTGGGTATCAGGAGAAATTGACTTTGAGGTCATTCGGAGATCGGACAGCGTGAATGTGTTTTCTTGCCACGAAGAGGTCTCGTCTCTTGCAGGCCAAGCGGTTGACCGGGCCTTTGATGCTTTCCTGAAGGCTATGACGAATCTCCAGGGTGACCTGCTAACCTTCAGATAGATATGAAATTTGGCGTGCTGGTGTTTCCGGGATCGAATTGCGACCACGACACTTACAACGTGGTGGCCGAGATAGCGCATCAGCCGGTGACGTTTTTGTGGCATGACTCTCCGAGCCTGGAGAATTGCGATGCGATTCTGGTGCCGGGCGGATTTGCCTACGGGGACTATCTGCGGACGGGGGCGATTGCGCGTTTCTCGCCGGTGATGCAGTCGGTGAAGAAATTCGCGGACGATGGCGGGCTGGTGCTGGGAATTTGCAACGGCTTCCAGATCTTATGCGAGGCGGGGCTGCTGCCGGGCGCGCTGATGCGGAATGCGGGACTGCGGTACATCTGCAAGCAGGTGTATCTGCGGACGGAGACGACGGACACGCCGTTTACGCAGACACTGACGAAGAGGCAGGTGCTGAAGATTCCCATCGGGCACATGGAGGGGAATTACTTCTGCGACGAGGCGACGCTGGCCGCATTGAAGAGCCAGGATCGCATTGTGTTCCGGTATGCGACGCCGGAGGGTGCGGTGACGCGGGAGGCGAATCCGAACGGGTCGCTGGAAAATATTGCGGGGATCCTGAACGAGGGGCGGAATGTGCTGGGGATGATGCCGCATCCGGACCGTTCGAGCGAATCCATTCTGGGTTCATCGGACGGGTTTAAGATTTTCGAATCGCTGGTGGGGGCGTTGGCACGGCCGGCATGATCGATATCCATCATCACCTGTTGTTCGGAACGGACGACGGGCCCAAAGACATCGAGAGCTCGGTGGCGCAGGCGAAGGCGGCGGTGGCGGAGGGGATCACGCACATCGCAGCGACGCCGCATGCGAACGACACGTGGGAATTCAATCCGGAGCGGAATCGGGAGAAGCTCGACGCGATCCGCGAGCGGGTCGGGGACGCGGTCACGCTGGGGCTGGGCTGCGACTTTCATCTCTCTTACGAAAACATCGACGACGCGCTGAAGCATCCGACGAAGTTCACCATCAACAACGGGAAGTATCTGCTGGTGGAGTTTGCGGAGTTCATGATTCCGCAGAGTATCGGCGACACGTTCTACGAGTTTGAGGTGAAGGGGATGCGGCCGATCATTACGCATCCGGAGCGGAACCCGATTCTGCAGAAGGAACACGCGCGGATGGCGGAATGGATACGGACGGGATGCCTGGTGCAGATCACGGCGTCGTCGCTGAACGGACGGTTCGGCAAGCGGGCCCAGCACCTGGCGTGGGAGCTGCTGGAGAAGAACTGGGTGCACTTCATCGCAACCGATGCGCACAACCTGGAGGGGCGGCGGCCAGCGATGCGGCCCGCGTACGAAGCGATTGCGAAGAAGTACGGCGAGGGGACCGCGGAGCGGTTGTGCGAAAAGAATCCGCGGGCGGCGTTCGAGAATCAGCCGCTGGGACCGCAGCCGGAGCCGGAGGGCGTTTACGTCTACGAGGACCAAGTGAAGCGGCCGGGGCTGATGGGGCGGCTGTTCGGGAAGTAGACGGGGGCAGCTAAGAAGCGGTTAGCTAAACAGCGGTTAGCTGAAGTCAGGATAGCCAAGGTCCGGTTAGCGGAAATCGCCGTTGATCCTCTGGTCAGCGTTCTGTTGTTGACGAGAACCTGTCGTAATGTCGCGAGGACGTGAAGCGAGCGAAAGACCACTCCTGTGGTCATCGTTGGTGAATTTTTGCGGCTGCGAGCGGCGAAATTACCAAAGATGCGATTGACTTTGGGTCTTTGGTGAAGCACATTGAGTGCGCTTCTCAAAAAATAAGTCAGCAAAGAAAGTCGAGACCTCCCCCATGAGGAAGCTGTCTGCCTTTTTCTGCCTCGCTGCTCCGGCTCTTTTCGTTCAACTGGCCGCCGCTCAGACCCTGAGCGGAACGCCGCGCCAACCGGCAGCGGTTCCGGGCGGCTATTTCGCGTCGCTGAACTCGACGCCGCAGCACAGAGCCCAGAACCGGTTGTCGGCGGCCACAAACCTGGCAACGCTGGCACAGGGCCAGAACATCGTTTCGATCCCAACGTTCAGCAGCTCGTTTACGAGCGATGGTCAGAGCTATGCCTACACGATGGTGGGGCAGAATCCAGCGCTGCGGCGGACGACCAATGTGGCGACGGAGTATGTTCCGCTGTCGTTCTACTTCGACGAGTTTGTGGACCAGAACGGCAACAACATCACGATTGACGCGACGACGATCACGCGCGAGATCAAAAACTCGCCGCTGTTCGACGATGCGGAATATGCCAGCGGCGACACGCAGTTTGTGGATGCGCAGATGCGCGCGCAGTTCTGGCCGCTGGTCAATACGCGGAGAGGCGACAACTACCATGTGCTGCTGGGCACGCCGCAGACGCTGACGCCGGTGACGATCGAGGTGCCGGTGGGCGCTTCGGAAGTGTTCGTGGATCCGACGGGGACGTACTTTGCGCTGATCGACGTCAATTTCATCGCGTCGCAGCTGAACACGATGCTGCAGCTGGAGCCGGTGGACGTGCGGTCCATCCCGATCTTCATGACGCGCAATGCGGTGTACGGGGATTTCTCGATGGGACAGCCGGTGGATTGCTGCATCGGCGGATTCCACACGGCGTATGAGGCGCGGCAGACTGCGAACCGGACGTTTGTGCAGACGGTGGTGTTTTCAACGTCGCTCGATTCCGATGTAGCGAATACGGTGTTTGGCGATCCGGGCGTGTTTGCCGACGTCAACGCGCTATCGCACGAGCTGGCTGAGACGGTGAACGATCCGTTTGTGAACAATGTGACGCCGGACTATCAGGTTCCGGGAGCCCCGAACGGGGTTTGCCAGAACACGCTCGAGGTGGGGGATGTAGTGGAGAACTTCATCCCCAACTACACGGATGTGACGCTGCATGGGTTCACGTATCATCCGCAGACGCTGGGAGTGCTGCAGTGGTTTGAGAACGCGGCGCCGTCGACGGCGATCAACGGAGATTTCAGCTTCCCGGATCCGTCGCTGCTGACGGCGCATTTCACGCCGTGTTCGATTGTGCCGGTGGGGTGAACGGTCAGCTGAGAAGCGGTCAGCTAAAGACCGGTCAGCGGAGGAGCGGTCAGCTAAGAAGCGGTCAGCTGTGAGCCGGTCAGCGAAAGACCGGCTAACGAAAATGAAGGCGTTCCCGCGGGAGCGCCTTTCTTTTTGTGGGAGGCCTGTGTGAGTGGGCTCCGGGTTAGTGCAGCCCGTGGGCGTTGAGGTGGTCGGAGTATTTCTTGTCTGACTTCTGGATGTGCTGGACGAGCCAGTTCTGCACGAAATTGAGAACGGCGACGAGATTCGGTTTGCGGCCATGGTCGAGGTCGGCCTTGTATTTCTCGACGTCGGCCATGAGCTTGTTGTGCTGGGCCTGATGCGAGGCGAGATCGGGGTAGCCGGTCTGGCGCATGGCGACTTCCTCCTGGAGGAAGTGGGTGCGGGTGTAGACGGCGAGCTGGCCGACGACTTCGCGGATGACGTCTTCGCCCTTGCCAACGCGCATGGCGTCGGCGAGAGAGTTGATGATCTGAAACAGCTTTTGGTGCTGGGCGTCGAACTGGTGGACGTGGACGCTGTAGGAATCGTTCCAGGCAAAGGTGGACATCGTGTGTCTCCCGGTTGTTCTATCGGCAGGGGCGGGGAGAACATAAGCCAGTAGCCTGGAGCCCGGAGCCGGTAGCGAGTCAGAGGCCGAGGCCGCCGTCGACAGAGAGGATCTGGCCGGTGATGAAGTGGGGGGCGGTGGCGAAGAAGAGGACGCCGGCGGCCACGTCGGCAGCGGTGCCGTTGCGCTGCATGGGGGTGCGGCGGGCGAAGTGTTCGAACTCGGGGTCGACTTCGCCGTTGACGATCATGCCGGGGGCGACGCAGTTGACACTGATCTCCGGCGCCCAGGCTTTGGACATGGTGCGGGTGAGCATGTGGAGCGCGGCCTTGGAGGTGCAGTAGTGGGCGTGGGTGGGCCAGGGGTGGAGACCGCCGAGCGATCCTATATTAATGATGCGGCCGTGGGCGGCTTTCAGGTGCGGGTATGCGGCCTGGGCGGCGAGGAAGGGCGCGCGGGTGTTGGTCTGGAACATGGTGTCCCACTGCTCGACGGTGATGGATTCGAGAGCGGCAGTTTCGTAGCGGCCGGCGTTGTTGACGAGGATGTCGAGGCGGGAGAAGCGGGCGACGGCGGCGTCGACGGCGGAGCGAATCTGGGCAGGGTCGCGAAGCTCGACGCGAAAGGCGGCAGCCTGGACGCGCAGTTTTTCGATCTCGGCAACCGTTTGATGGGCTTCGGCCTCGGAGTCGCGGAAGGTGATGGCGACCGAAGCGCCTGCGTCGGCCAGAGCGAGTGCGAGGGCGCGACCGATGCGCTTTGCCGCGCCCGTGACGAGGGCGACCTGACCTTCGAGAGGGCGCGGAGCGAGGGCCGAAACCATGGCCCGATTCTAAATCCTGGGGGCAGGCAACCTTCTTTCGGCCAGGTGCAACCGGCATGCGCGGCGAGAACATCCTAGAATAAGAGCAAAGGACTCCCTCCCATGTTCAGACGTTGGCTGTATCCGGCGGTTGCCGCGGGCTGCGTCGCGGTGGTGTGTCTTGGCTGTGCGGGCACGCGAGGCAGCAGGGTGAAACTGGCGGCGCAGGGCGGGGCGCCGGACGATGTGGCGCTGCACCCGAATCCTAATGCGCCATACATGATGACGAGCGGCGAGATGCCGCACCTGATTGCGCGGGCCACGGCGCAGGACGCGCAGAATGCCGGGCTGTGCGATCCGGACGTTCTTTCGGTGGAGGAGATCGCGGGGGATGCCAACGGGATCTTCCGCTCGGTGAAGCTGGCTTTCATGAATCGCGGCGCCATGCCGTGCAGGCTGGGCGGCTATCCGGTGGTCGCGCTGGTCGACGCGCAGGGCGAGAACATCGGAAGCATCGCGATGGAGAAGGTAAGCTCGACCCAGGTGATGGCAGAGTTGTCGAGCACAAAGCCTGGACCTTCGAGCGGACCGGCGCCGAGCGTGACGCTGATGCCGCATGCGGTAGCGGCGTTCCAGGTGGTGTGGTCGACGGGGCCTGACTGCTCGCGGGTGTCGCGCATTCTGGTGACGGCGCCGGGGACGCGGCGGGCGTTCTCGATCACGCAGCCGCTGCGGATCTGCACGGGGCGGATTCAGGTGACGGAGTTGCGGCTGGATGAGGGGGATGTGTAGCAGTTCGGCATGCGCCGAACTGCAGCCTGTAGCCGGTAGCGAGTCGGCTCAGTACGCGGCGTTCAGGCAATTCAGCGTTCAGCAGGCAGCAGTTCAGCGTTCAGCGTTCAGCGTTCAGCGTTCAGCGTATCGATGCCGATTCCCGGTGAATTGTTGCGTTCGTTCCTTCTACTTCGGCTGAAGGCTACGCCGGCTAATGCGATCAGCGGTGGGAAGAACTCCAGGGTGTAGCGCTGCTCCGGGGCTTCGAGGGTGAGGAGCAGTGCGCAGCGCAGCAGGATGAAGGCTAGGATGACGCCGGCGAGGCGCGGGCGTTTGAGGAATCCGATAAGCGCGGCGATGAGGTAGGCCAGGTTTAGCGCTGCGTATCCAAAGGCAAATTCAGTTTCGGCGCGATGGCGGTGGTATTGCCACCAGCGCAACTCGATCCAGAGCATCTCGGTGCGCGGACGGAGAGCCATGTCGGCCAGGCGCGCGAGCGGGAGTTCCACGTAGTAGCGGAAGGGATGGTCGTGGATGCGTTGGGCGGCGAGGGCGGCGAAGCGGGCGTCGATCTGCGGCGTGATGGTGGTTTGCCGGTTGTAGTCATCGATGAGGGTGCGGGTCTGGATGTGTTGCTGGTGGGAGTCGAAGGCGCGCAAAGGCAGATTCGTGACATCGATGACGTCGTTGTCGGCGTTCCAGTAAATCTCCCAGGTGCAGGCGAAGTCCACGCAGATGGTTTTAGTCCAGCGCTGGAAGCCGGGGTCGATGTCTTCGCCGGGATCGACGGCGTAGCGCGGAGCGAGGGGCTCGAAGACATGAAAGGTGCGGGCGTTGCGGAGGGTCCACGGGATAAAGGGGAGCACGGAGAGAAAGGCGCAGACGAGAGCCCAGCGGAACATGCGTGTGGCGCCCCAGCGTTTTGATCCGCAGAAGACGAGGGCGGGGCAGAGAGCGATGGCGAGCAGCGCGCCATCGGGGCGAAGGATGGCGGCGTAGCTCCACGCGAAGGCGAGGGTGAGAGCCCAGGACCAGCGCGGTGTGGAGAGAAAGCGATCGAAGGCGTAAAAGGCGAGCGCGATGGAGAAGAGTTCGAGCGTTTCGGTGAGAGGAGTTGCGGTGTAATTGGCGGTGAAGGGGCAGAGGACGGCGAGCCAGAGGGCCCACCAGCCGGCGCGCGGGCTCCAGATGCGGCGAGCGAGGGCGGCGATGAGGAGGCAAGTGCCGAGGTCGATGGCAACCTGCGCGAACATGACGGCGTTGTAGTGCTCGAGGCCGAAGAGGCGGAAGCAAAGGACGAGGAAGAGGGGATAGCCGGGCAGGCGGATGAGGGTGGGGACGGCGTGGCCAGCGAGGGTTCTGCCGTAGATGCCGTGGAGCATCCAGTTTTTGGCGATGTCGCCGTAGACGAGGGGGTCGCCATCGACTTCGGGATACGCGTGGATGAACCAGAGGCGCAGAGCGGCTCCGGCCGCGAGGGCGAGCGCGAGGAGCCACCAATTGCGGAGAGCCGGGCGAGGCATTGGGGATATGGTAGCTGGATGGCGGAGCTAAAAGGCGGTTAGCTAAAGTCCGATTAGCTAAAGTCCGGTCAGCTAAAGTCCGGTTAGCTAAAGGCCGGTCAGCTAAGAAGCGGTCAGCGAACAGCGAGCGGAATGGCGAGCGAAGAAGCGAGCGAAGAAGCGAGCAAGGGCAAGTGGGGCTGAGGGGCGGGCGCTGCTTTATGTAGGATTGAGACAGGCCACGATGAAGCAGGTTTTCTACGATCCGAAGCAGCGGCGGCGGAAGATTCTCCGGCGGCTGAGTGACTTATCGATCATCCTGCTGACCATCGTGGGAGCGGTCTTTGTCTTCAGCGTTCTTTCGAAGCAGACGCTTCCGGAGCTGCTGCTGCCGGCGCAGAGGCGCAACGTGAAAGCGCTGAAGGAGCGGCAGCCGGAACTAGCCAGGCGTGCGGCGGCGCGGGCGCCGCGGCGGAGGGGGCGGCGCCATGCGACCGACATCGTACCCAACCAGGATGAGGGGCTGCGGGCAGCGTTCTACGAGAACGACGAGGCCAGCTATTCAGCGCTGAAGACGCGCATTCATCAGATCGACATTCTGTTTCCGGACTGGCTGCACGTGGTGTCGGCGGACGGCAATCTGGTGGCGGCGACGCCGCTGTTCCCAGTGCATTTTTACAACGTGGTGGACGCGGCCGGCGTGCATGGCGTCGATCCGGAAAATCGGGTGAAGACGACGATCGAGGCGGCGAAGGAAGAGACCGATGTCGTGCCCATGCTGAACGATTACGACACGCTGAACCAGGAGTGGAACGGGGATGTGATCGGGAAGATGCTGCACAGTGCGGCAGCGCGGAATCGGCTGCACATCCAGCTGGATAAGTTCTTGTTTGCGAATCCGGGATACCGGGGGATTTGTCTGGATTTCGAGATGATTCCGGACGAGGACGAGAAGCTGTACGCGGAGTGGGTGGGGGAGCTGCATAACGATCTGCGTGCGAAGAACCTGCGGATCTACGTGAATGTGCAGGCGGGGGCGGACGATGGGACGATCCGGCGCCTGGCGCAGTCGAGCGACGGCATCATCCTGATGAACTACGACGAGCACGAGGAGACCTCCGATCCGGGGCCGGTGGCGAGCGAGCCGTGGTTCGAGGGCAATCTGCAGCGGGTGCTGAAGCTGGTGCCGAAGGACAAGATCATCTGCGGGATCGGCAATTACGGCTTCGACTGGGCGCAACCGCTGCCGGAGAAGGGGAAGAAGGCGTCCGGCAAGGTGGTCGACGTCACCGATCTTTCGGTGCAGGACGCCTGGCAGGAGGCGGCCGATTCGGGCGCGGATGTGCATCTGGAAGGCGACGAGCTGAATCCGCACTTTGCTTACGACGATGAGGACGAGCATCTGCGGCACCAGGTTTGGTTCCTGGATGGGGTAACGGCGCTGAACGAGCTGCGTGCCGGGCGGCAGCTGGGTTTGCGGACGTTTGCTCTGTGGAGGCTGGGGGAAGAGGATCCGTCGTTGTGGCAGGTTTGGGATCGGCCGGGGGCGGCGAATGCGCCGGATCTGCTGAAGACGGTGCCGCCGGGCCAGGACGTGGACACCGAAGGGGAGGGAGACATCCTGCGGGTGGTGGCGACGCCGCAAGCGGGCGAGCGCTCGATCCAGATGGACGCGGACAACTTCACGGTGACGGACGAGGGCATGGTGCGGCTGCCGCGGTCGTACACGATCGAGCAATACGGATACGATCCGCACAAGCTGGCGCTGAGCTTTGACGATGGGCCGGATGCGGTATGGACGCCGAGGATCCTCGACATTCTGAAGAAGTACCAGGTGAAGGGCACGTTTCTGGTGATCGGGGAGGAAGCGCAGAAGAACATCGGACTGCTGCAGCGCTACGTGCGGGAGGGGCACGAGATCGGGAATCACACTTTCACGCATCCGGACATCAGCGAGATTTCGTCGCGGCAGCTGGAGCTGGAGCTGAACTGGACGGAGCGGCTGTTTGCGGCGGAGACGGGACGACAGCCGCTCTACTTCCGGCCGCCGTACTCGATCGACCAGGAGCCGGACACGAACGATGAGGCGGGGCCGGCGTACCGCATCCAGCAGATGGGGTACACGATCATCGGGGACAAGATCGACACGGACGACTGGAGCGAGCATCCGCACAAGTCGCCGCAGGAGATCACCGACAGCGTTCTGCAGCAGATTGAGGAGATGAAGACGCATCCGTGGATGCGGGGCAGCATTATCCTGCTGCACGATGGCGGCGGAAATCGCCGGCGACGGTGGAGGCGCTGCCGGTGCTGATTACGACGCTGCGGGCGAAGGGCTACGAATTTGTACCGGTGTCGGAGCTGATGGGCAAGACGACGGCGGAGGTGATGCCGCCGATTGGGCCGCAGATGCGCTGGCAGGCGCGCATCGACTGGGTGGCGTTCTTCCTGTTCTCGTTCTTCGCGAATTTCGTGGTGGATATTTTCTTCATCGGCGACGTGCTGATGAGCGGGCGACTGGTGCTGGTCGGCATCTTCGCGACGATCGACCGGTTCCGGAAGAGGAAGATTCCGGGCGGAGTGTATGAGCCGCGGGTGGCGGTGCTGATTCCGGCTTACAACGAGGAGAAGGTGATCGTGCGGACGATCCGGTCGGTGCTGAAGTCGGATTATCCGAATCTGCGGGCGATCGTGGTCGACGATGGGTCGCGGGACCGGACCTTCGATGTGGCGCGCGAGGCGTATTCGAAGGAGATCGAGGACGGCCGGCTACTGGTGCTGACCAAGCTGAACGGCGGCAAGGCGGAGGCGCTGAACTACGGGCTGGATCACGTGGAGGAGGAGGTCTACGTCGGGATCGACGCAGATACGGTGATCGCGCACGATGCGGTTTCGAAGCTGGTGCGGCACTTTGCGGACGAGCGGGTGGGGGCGGTGGCCGGCAATGCCAAAGTAGGCAACCGGATCAACACATGGACGCGCTGGCAGGCGCTGGAGTACATCACGAGCCAGAATTTCGAGCGGCGCGCGATGGACCTGTTCAATGTGGTGACGGTAGTGCCGGGGGCGATTGGAGCGTGGCGGACGGGGGCGGTGAAGGCGGCGGGCTGCTATCCAGTGAACACGGTGGCCGAGGATGCGGATCTGACGATGAGTCTGCTGGAGGCGCGCTACAAGGTGATCTACGACGACCGCGCGCTGGCGTTCACCGAGGCTCCGGCAAACGCGCGGAGTCTGATGCGGCAGAGGTTTCGGTGGTCGTTTGGGATTCTGCAGGCGGTGTTCAAGCATCGCGCGGCGGCGAGGACGAATCGGGCGATGGGATTCTTCGCGCTGCCGAATATTTTGATTTTTCAGATCCTGCTGCCGCTGGTGTCGCCGTTCATCGACATCATGTTCGCGTGGGGGGTGGTGCAGTATCTGGTGGACCGGCACTTTCATCCGGAGACGGCGAGCGCGGGCACGGTGGACAAGCTGCTGGTGTATTTCCTGGCGTTCATGCTCATCGATTTCATGACTTCACTGCTGGCGTTTTCGCTTGAGCCGCGGCATCCAGCAAATAGAGGGGACGGCTGGCTGCTGTTTCATGTGTGGCTGCAGCGGTTTGCCTATCGGCAGCTGTTCTCGATTGTGCTGTTCCGAACGCTGAAGCGGGCGGTGGAGGGGCGGCCGTTCAACTGGGAGAAGATCGAGCGGACGGCGCGGATGTCGCGGCAGACGGAGAAGATTGCGACGGGGGATTGAGAAGAGGGTACAGAGAGCAGGGTACAGGGTACAGGGTACAGGGGGTTAGTGGGGACGTTGGAGCGCGCAAATCCGTGCCATGATGCGCTGAAGTCGCGCTGCCGATAGAATCGTTAGAGCAAACCCTCGACCCTTCCAGGTGCCCATGTTGACGCCCTTGACTACTCCGCCTGTTGCGCTGAAGGCGCTGACGTTTCAGGAACTTCTGCTGCGGCTCCAGAACTTCTGGGCCGAGCGCGGCTGCGTGATTGCGCAGCCCTATGACATGGAGGTGGGCGCGGGGACGATGTCGCCGGACACCTTTCTGCGGGTGCTGGGGCCGGACCCGGTGGCGATCGCGTACACGCAGCCATCGCGGCGGCCGGCCGACGGGCGGTACGGGGAGAATCCGAACCGGCTTTACAAGCACACGCAGCTGCAGGTGATCCTGAAGCCGCCGCCGGCGGATATCCAGGAGATTTATCTGCAATCGCTGGAGGCGATCGGAATTCGCCTGCGCGAACATGACATCAAATTTGAGGAAGACAACTGGGAGTGGCCGGTTGGCGGCGCGTGGGGCGTGGGCTGGCAGGTGATGCTGGATGGGCTGGAGATCACGCAGTTCACGTACTTCCAGCAATGCGGGGGGATGGATCTGGACCCGATTTCGGGCGAGATCACGTATGGCCTCGAACGCATTGCGGCGTTTCTGCAGGATGTGGATTCGCTGTACGACGTGGTGTGGGCCGTCGATCCGCGGACGGGGAAGCAGGTGACGTACGGCGATATTCGTCTCGAAGCGGAGCTGCAGTTGTCGGTGTACAACTTCGAAGCGGCGGATGTGGGGAAGCTGTGGGAGCATCTGCGGCTGTACGAGGCGGAATGCCAGGCGCTGCTGGACGCGTTTCATCAGCAGTTCAAAGTGGAGAAGGCGGCCGAGCGCAAGGAGAAGATCCACGACCGGCTGGTGCACGATGGGGCGGCTCCTGCGGACGAGGATATGCGCGCGGCGCTGCGGCGGTTCCCGGTGCTGGGGGCCTATGAGCTGTGCCTGAAGTGCTCGCACCTGTTCAATCTGCTGGATGCGCGGGGAGCGATCTCGGTGACGGAACGGGTGGCGGTGATGGCGCGGATTCGCAACATGGTGGTGGGTGTGGCGAAAGCGTACGCGATGCAGCGACAGCGGGCGGGGGCGCGATAGAGATGCCGGATCTTTTATTTGAAGCGGGGATGGAGGAGATTCCGGCGCGGATGATTGCAGCCGCGGAGGCGGAGCTGACCGAGCGGGTGGTGGAGTTGTTGCGGCGGGAGCGGCTGCTGGAGGACGATCACGAGATCCACAGCTATTCGACACCGCGACGGCTGGCGGTGCAGGTGAACGGAGTGCGGGCCCGGCAACAGGATGCGACGCGCGAGATGACCGGCCCGTCATGGAATGTGGCGTTCAAAAACGGCGAGCCGACAGCGGCAGCGCTGGCGTTTGCGCGCAAGGCGGGGATGAGCGAGGAGCAGCTGCGCAAGGCGACCTTTGAAGAGGAGCACCTGCGGGGAACGGATCTGAACTCCGAGCTGCTGCACCGGGCCGAGATGCAGGGAAAGCTTGAAGATCAGCAAAGCAGCGAGACGCGGCTGTTCAAAGTGACCAGCGCGAAGGGCGAATATCTGGCGGCGATGGTGAAGGACAAGGGCCGGCCGGCGGCCGAGGTGCTGCCCGATCGGCTGGCCGGGGAGCTGGCGGCGGTGTACTGGCCGAAGAATATGTACTGGCGGCCGCTGAAGGTGGAGACTTTTGTGCGTCCGGTGCGGTGGATGGTGGCACTGCTGGATCACGCGATTCTGCCGGTGGAGTTTGCCGGCGTGCATGCTGCGAACCTGACCTGGGGTCATCGCATCCTGCATGGGGACGCCGCGGTGACGGTCGATCACCCGGACGATTATGTGGGGGTGCTGGAGGCGGCCAGGGTGACTGCCGATGTGAAGCTGCGGCAGCATCGGATTCGGAAGGCGCTGGATGTGGAGACGCGCGCGGTACCGGGTGCGCGCTGGCGCGAGGATGCGCCGCTGCTGGAGACGGTGACGCACCTGACGGAGTGGCCTTCGGTGGTGCTGGGGAACTTCGACCGCGAGTATCTGCAGCTGCCGGAAGAAGTGCTGGTGACGGTGATGCGGGATCACCAGAAGTACTTCGCGGTGGAGAACGCGGAGGGCAGGCTGCTGCCGTATTTTCTTGCGGTGCTGAACACGCATCCGGAAGAAAACGGGATTGAGACGATCCGGCACGGGCACGAGCGGGTGCTGCGGGCGCGCTTCAAGGATGCGCAGTTCTTCTGGACGATGGACCAGAAGACGCCGCTGGAGGAGCGCGTGGAGATGCTGAAGTCGGTGACGTTCCACAAAGAGCTGGGCAGCTACTGGGACAAGACGCAGGCGAATCTGCGCATTGCGAAGAACCTGGCGGGCCTGCTGGCCGAACGCGGAGCGGCGATCGATGAGAGCGCGCTGCTGAAAGCGGTGGAGCTGGCGAAGACGGACCTGACGACCGAGCTGGTGAAGGAGTTCACCGAGCTGCAGGGCATCGTGGGCGGGCTGTATGCGCGCGCGCAGGGTCTGGGCGAGGCGGTGGCGCAGGCCATCTACTGGCAGTATTCGCCGGCGGCGGTGGAGGATCCGATTCCGCCGACGGTGGAAGGCCAGGTGCTGGGAATTGCGGATCGCGTGCAGACGATTGTGGCGATGTTCTCGATTGGCCTGGAGCCGACGGGCTCGAAGGATCCATATGCACTGCGGCGCGCGGCGAATGCGATCGTGAAGATTCTGGCCGAGACAGGATTGCCGCTGGTGCGCGCGGATTTGTTTCGCGCGGTGCCGGCGGAGGTGAGCGAAGAGACGCAGAAGGCGCTGGCTGCTTTCTTTGAGGAGCGTTTTATCTTCTGGCTGCGCGAGATGCGGGGCTTCGGCTACGACGTGGTGAACGCTGTGGTGGCGGTGCGGTCCGACAACATGCGGGATGCGATCGCGCGAGCCGAGGCGCTGCGGGCGGTGCGCGGGTCGGAGGATCTGGCGGCGATTGCGGCGGCGTTCAAGCGGATCAAGAATATTCTTCGCCAGGCGCAGGAGAAGGGAATTCTGCAGGCGGGCCAGGGAACCGGCGCAGTGAATACGCAACTGCTGACGGACCCCGCGGAACGGGCGCTGCGCGACGCGGCGACGCGTCTGGCGCCGGTGGTGGAGGATCTGGGCGGGCGCGGAGAATACCGGCAGGCGATGGAGAAGATCGCCACGCTGCGGCCGCATGTCGATCTTATTCTTCGACAAGGTGATGGTGATGGTGGACGACACCGCGGTGCGCAGCAATCGTCTGGCGCTGATCGGGGACGTGCTGGGATCGTTTTCGCGGATCGCGGACTTCTCGGAGCTGGTGGCATCTTAACGAGACGAGCGGATTGAATTGAAGCACGCCGGAAACACAAAACGAAAACCTGAAGAGACGTGGGTCGCGGTCGAAAGCTATTTGGACGGACTGCTGATTGGGGCCGATGCAGCGCTGGATGCTGCTTTGGCAGAGAGCGCGAGGGCGGGTCTGCCGGAGATTGCGGTGTCGGCGAGCCAGGGAAAGCTGCTGTATCTGCTGGCGAAGATGCAGGGAGCGCGAAAGATCCTGGAGATTGGAACGCTGGGCGGATACAGCACGATCTGGCTGGGGCGCGCTTTGCCGGCGCGCGGGCGGCTGGTGACGCTGGAGGCGGAGAAGAAGCACGCGGAAGTTGCGCGCAGGAACATCGCTGGCGCCGGCTTGAGCGGCAGGGTTGAAGTTCGGCAGGGGCCCGCGCTTACGACGCTGTCGCAGATGGCGGGAGAGCGAAGGGCGGCGTTCGATTTTGTATTTATCGACGCCGACAAAGAGAACACCACCGAGTATTTCGAATGGGCTGTGCGGCTGTCGCGGTCAGGATCGGTGATTGTAGTGGACAACGTGATTCGCGATGGCGACGTGGCGGATGCCGCGACCAGCGATGCGCGGGTGCAGGGAATCCGGCGGTTCAACGAAGCTTTGGCGCGGGAGAAGCGGGTGAGCGCGACGACGATCCAAACCGTCGGGAGTAAGGGCTACGACGGATTCACGCTGGCGGTCGTGCTGCGCTAAGGAATGACGACGGCGGCACCGTCGATGGCATCATTCGCGACGGCCGCCAATGCGGCGTTGACCTGATCGAGACGAAAGATGGTAGTGCGCGGGCGGATGCCGATCTTTGTTGCGAGTGCGACGAAGTCGCGGGCATCCTGACGGGTCATGTTGGCGACGCTGCGCATTTGCCGCTCACCCCAGAGGAGCGAATCGTAGTCGAACTGCGGAATACGGTCGAGGTGGATGGCGTTGATGGCGACGATTCCGCCTTTGCGCAGGGATGCGAGCGCGGCGAGGACGACGTCGCCGCTGGGCGCGAAGGTGACGGCGGAGTCGAGCGGGACGGGCGGGCGCTCGGTGGCGTCGCCAACCCAGGCGGCGCCGAGCTCGCGAGCCAGCTGCTGGTGCGAGGCGCCGCGGGTTGAGACGTAGACTTCGCAGTTCCAGGATTTGAGGACGTCGATGGCGAGATGCGCGGAGGCACCGAAGCCGAAGAGGCCGACGCGATCGCCGGGGGCGACTTCGGCCACGCGCAGGCTGCGGAAGCCGATGATGCCGGCGCAGAGCAGCGGTGCGAGGTCAGTGGCGGACTGGTCTTCAGGGAGCGGGATCAGGAAATCGGCGCGGGCGATGGCGTATTCGGCATAGCCGCCGTTGACGGAGTAGCCGGTGTAGGTGGGATGGTCGCAGAGGTTCTCGCGATTTTTGCGGCAGAGGGGGCAGGTGCCATCGACGCCACCGAGCCAGGAGACTCCGACGCGATCGCTAATGTGGGTGGAGCCGACGCCAGGGCCGAGTTTTTCGATGCGCGCGACAATCTGGTGGCCGGGCGTGACCGTGTCGCGCAGGGGCTTGAGCTCGCCGGCGGTGATGTGGAGATCGGTGCGGCAGACGCCGCAGGCTTCAACTTTGAGCAGAACCTGGCCGGAGCCTGGCTCGGGGATGGGCAGGTCTTCGAGGGCCAGCGGACGCGAGGCGATGGGGGCGGGATGGTGCAGAACAGCGGCGCGCATCTTTATTTAGATTAGCGCCGGGCGGCGTTTTGATCAGCGCGGGGTGAGCTTTGCGACTCAGAGTGTGCGGAGTTCAGCCCAGAGTTCTTCGCGGACGGGCAGGCCGAGGGCGAGATTTTCGGCGCGAGTGGCGAGGATCTGCTCGCCAGGATAACGCACGGCGCCGGGATTGCTGGCGAGCACGGACTCGACGATGGCGTTGGCGCTGCGGGCGGAGTCTTCGGCGGGTTGCAGACGCGCGAGGTTGAGTGCGAGGAAGACCTGGGAGAGGCCGGATTCGCGCAAAGGGTCGGTGGGAATCTGATGGGTTGCGAGGCCGCCGGAGAGCAGCGATGCGATCATGTCGAGCATCATGGCGAGGCCGGAGCCTTTCCAGTAGCCGATGGGAAGGGGGCGCTGTGAGGCCTCGATGGCAGCGGGGTCGCGGGTGAGATTGCCGCTGGAGTCAAAGCCGCCGTCAACGGGGAGCAGTTGGCCTTTCTGCTGATAGCTGGTGAGCGCGCCGTAGGAGAACTGCGACATCGCCATGTCCAGAATGACGTGGCCGGCGGGACGTGGCACGGCGATGATGAGGGGATTGTTCCCGAGGGCGGGAATAGAGGCGCCCCACGGCGGAAGGTTGGCGAGCGTGTTGGTCCAGCAGATGCCGATGACACCGGCATCGGCGGCCTGCCAGCCATAGGTGCCACCGCGCATCCAGTGATTGGTGTTGGCGAGCGCGACGCAGCCGATGCCGTGCTGATTGCAGAGCTCGATGGCGCGGGCCATCGAGGTCCACGCATTGAGATTGCCGGGTCCGCGGCGACCGTCCCAGCGCTCCATCGCGCCGAACTGCTGGATGCGGTGCGGGGCAGCATGTACGTCGACGGAGCCGTTGCGGATCATGGCAAGCAGGCGCGGGAAGCGCTCCAGACCGTGGGAGTAGACGCCATCGCGGGTGGTCTCGGCAAAGAGGCGGGCGCTGAGGTCGGCGCGATGCGGCTCGAAGTCAGCACGGACGAGGATGGCGGCGAGGGTGGACGCGACTTCGTCGAAGGGAATGCGCAGCATCATGGGAGAGGTTTCAGGTCTTCGAGGGTTGTGGGAATGAGTTCGGCGACGGTGGGATGGATGTGGACCGAATGCGTGAGCAGCGACGCCGGCTGCCGAGCGTACATGGCAGTGAGGATGCAGTGTACGGCCTCATCGCCGCCGGTGCCGAAGACGGTGGCGCCGAGGATGTGCTGCGACTCTGAATCGACGAGGACCTTGATGTAGCCGAAGGTTTCGCCTTTCTCAATGGCGCGACTGACGCGAGTCATGGCGCGGAAGCCGACGAGGGCGGGCTTGCCGGTGGCGCGGACTTCAGCTTCAGACATGCCGATACCGGCGAGGGGCGGGTCGATGTAAAGGGCGTGCGCTGGAATGCGGTCGCTGACGCGGCGCGAAGCATGGTCGAGGAGATTGTCAGCGACGATCTCGTAGTCGTTGTAGGAAGTGTGGGTGAAGGCGCCACGACCGTTACAGTCGCCGACAGCGAAGATGCCGGGGACGGAGGTCTGAAGGTCGTCGGCGACAGGAATGTAGCCGTGCTGGTCGGGCGTGATGCCGGCGGCGGCGAGATTGAGGTCGCCGGTGTTGGGCGTGCGACCCACGGCGAGGAGAATGTGGGAGCCGACGATGCGCGGCTCACCCTCGTTGCACTCGAGTCCGACGGCCACGTTCGAGCCGTCGCGCAGAAGATGGATGCAGTTGGCGTTGATGCGGACGGCGATGTCTTCGGAGTCGAAGATTTCGCGGATCACTTTGGAGGCATCTTCGTCCTCGCGTGGAGCGAGGCGGGAACCTTTGTCGACGACGGTGACCCTGGAGCCGAAGCGGCGGAACATCTGTGCGAATTCGAGACCGACGTAGCCGGCGCCGACGACGATGAGGTGCTCGGGCAGCTGTTCCAGATCGAGGATGGTGGTACTGGTGAGGAAGGGAACCGAATCGACGCCGGGCATTTTCGGAATCGTGGGACGGGCACCGACGTTGAGGAAGATTTTCGGTGCTTCGAGCCGGTCGTCTCCAACGCGCATGGCGGTGGGCGACTCGAAGGCGGCGGTTCCGGTGAAGACGGTGCAGTTTTTCGTGGACCGAAGCCCTTTTTCGACACCGTTGCGCGCGTTCGAGACGATGGCGTCTTTGCGGGCCTTGACTGCGCGCATGTCGACGGTGACCGGACCAGCGTGGACTCCAAAGTCGGCGCCGCGACGTGCGAGGTGAGCGGCGTGTGCGCTGGCGACCATGGCCTTGGTGGGGGTGCAGCCTGTGTTGACGCAGGTGCCGCCAAAGAGATGGCGCTCAACGAAGCCGAGTTTCCATCCGGCACCGGCGAGGCGCATGGCGAGGGAGGGGCCAGCCTGGCCGGCGCCGACGACGATCGCGTCAAAGGAATGGTTCATGCAACTTTTAGGATGGCAAACAAGGCGATTCCGATTCCAACCAGGTCTTCGAGAACGGCAGCGCGGTAGTCGCGGCCGAACAGTGCTGCCAGCCTGGCACGAGCCGGCGGCGCCGCCCAGTGTTCCGACCACGGCACCGATGGCTCCGCAGACGATGCCAAGGACGATCTTGTTTCCGGTTGCCCCGACGGTGGCGCCGACGAGGGAACCGGTGAGGATGCGAATGGCGAAGGGCAGTGGCTGTTTGCGGCTCGGAGTCTTCGGCAGCTTGTCGACGACGAGTTCGCAGGCGGCGAGCAGGGTGAAGCCCACTGCAGTGACGGTGTAGCCCATCAGCGCGAGGTAGGTATTTCCGACGGCGAGCAGGTTTGCACGGGCAAACCAGCAGACGATGGCCGGGGCAAGCATGGAGCGGAAACCGGCGACGATGCCAACGAGAAAGGCGCAAAGCAGAATCATGGAAATCTCCTGAAATACAACAGTGGATCGGTGGGGGCCCCGGTTATGGGTTGGATTGGGGGACGCTGCGAATGGTAGTGAGCCCGATGCTCCAGTTTGTAGGTACCTGACCGGGATCGCCGCGTGTTCCGGCGCTGGTATTGCTCAGCAGTTGTTCGAGCGGCGATTGCACGCCGCGCGTTTTTGCGACGCCCTCGAAGTTCAGAACGTATTGGTCGGAGAGAGGCTGGGCCGTACTGAGCAAGATCAATGTGTCGACCCCGAATGGCGGACTGATGCCGATCTCCGGCTCTCCTGGCAAAACGAACATATGGCCAGTGTCGGACTCGTTGGGAAACTGATTGTCGGAGTTCCCCCCTGGGTAAACGACGGTGCCCTGACCCTGGCAGTTGATGTCGAGAATGTACACCCAGCGCTTGTCTCTCACGCGGCCGTTGGCCTGCAGGCCGATCTTGAGAACATCTTTCTCGCGAAGAAGGGTGTTGCCGGCGATGGGTGGGCCTCCGGCCGCTGGAAGCAGTGCCAGAGAATAATACGCTGCGTTCGACGCATCGGCGGGGCTGTTGGCGAGCTGGAGCCAGCCGTGCACTTTGGCCAGCAGCGACGCGTAGCGGTTGAGGGTTGCGGCGGCTTGCTGGGTTGAATTCGCATCGGAGATGGCAACCCAGTCGGTGCGAACAGGGTATTGCGAAGCAGGCGAGCAGCCGGGTGTGTGCGGCGGCGCGTTCGGGGAAGGAGGTCCTGCGACGAGCTCGTTTTTATGGAACCACGCCCAGGCAGGACCGTCTGGAGTGAGGACGCCGGTTAATGCGTAGTGTGCGCCGACGAGATCGGCGGAGGATTGCACGGCGCTGGAGGAATCGGGAGGCAGGAGCTGTGCTGCGAGTTCGCGTGACGGGGGAAGATTGACCCAGAGCTTTGCGCCGGCGGGGAGTTTCTGCCGGAGGGAGTCGGAAATAGGCACAGGGCCGAGCGGTATGGACGAAGAGGCGCCGGCTTGTTGCAGGGTCCAGGTTTTGCCATCCCAGCTCAGGATGTGGGTCCATTGTTCTTCGGCAGGATCGGAAACGGTAGCGACGCCGGCGGCGCGGATTTGCGCGACAGCGGCGAGGATATCGGCCTGGGACAAGGTGGCGGGCCAGTGCCAGACGCGCAAAGGCGCCGATTGGGCGGGCGTCCATTTGGCGAGCTCGAAGATGTCGCCGGTTTTTACGGAAGCGCCGGAGGGAGCGACCACGGTGGCGATGGAACGCGCGAGGCCATCGGAGGCGATGACACGGAGCTGGATCGCTGGACCACTGCCGGTTTCGGAGGTGAATTCGCTGCCGACGCCGATGCCGGTGACGCGACCCACATCGAGCCAGATGTTGCCGTTGGCGGCGGTCCCGAGCACGGCCGCGCGGATGTTGCCCGAGTCCGAGGCGGCTCCGCCGAACAGGGGCTGTTCGCGGCGTGCAACCGTGGCGTCGAGATCGGGATCTTCGTCCGGGACATCTTCATTGCCGAGCACGGCGCGCACGCGCTGATAAACAACCTCGGCGGGCGCATCGGCGGGCAGCACCTGCAAGGCCTCAACCAGGGCTGCGGTGAAGGCGCCGTGCGATTCGGTGGGCGGAACGGTGTCGGGCATTTCTTTGGAAGATTGGTCCTGCTGCACGGCGGAGAAGACGAGAGCGGGATTGTCGGTCCGCTGCGTGGGTCCAGGGCGTGGCTGGCCGCCGGCGAGCGGCTCGGGAGCCTCGGCGATGTCGCGCGAGTCGAAGGGCAGATCGCGCGCGCGATACTTCGCGGGGACGCCGCGGGTAACGCCGCCGCTGTGGCAATTGTCGAAGATGATGGTGAGGTGAATGCCTTTGTCGAGAGCGGCATTAAAGATGCGTGTCATCTCGCGATCGCGCACGTCGTAGCCGCCCTTCCAGGCGTCGGAGGGGACCAGGGTGCTGTCGGCGTGCACGTACTGGCCGTTGACCAGGACGGTGAGTTTGGTTCCCTTGCTGTTGACGCGCAGCGAGCCGTGGCTCGCCGCGTAGAAAACGACGGTGTCGCCGGGCTGGGGCACATCCACCAGATACTTCTGCATGGCAGCGAGAATCCCGTCGCGGGTGGTTTGGTCCGGGGCCAGAAGAAGGAGGCCGGGGGCAGGGTGGGCGGGGCTGGGATTGGCGAGCAGAGTGACCTGGTTCGCCGGGAATCCGAACTTTGGACTGGTGAGCATATCCGCCATGGACTGGGCGTCGTTGACAGACCCTTCGAGGTTGTCAAAGTAGCCGAGTTCGCATCGTCCATAGGTGCAGCCGGGCGGATGGACTGCGCTGGTGCCGGCGGGCTCGTAGGTGTTGATGCCGATGAGCAGGGCGCGCCGGGTCTGCGCGGAAACCGGAGCGATGCAAAGGAGGCAGCAAAGCCAGCCAAGAACGGGGGCAGAACGAAGTTTCATGCCAGATCCTCGATCCGACTGCCCGGGGGAAAACTTCCATCGAGTATAGCCCGTCGTGGCACGGGAAGCCGAGGGCGTGAAATCGGAAAGAGACGCAACCTCCGGACCCTGGGGGGCAGGTTGCGAACAGGTCATTTTGCCGGGCGAGAACTTTCGGCGGCGCTCAGCAGGGCCTCCATTTTCAGATAAGCGGCGTTGGTCCAGCCGAAGCCGACCACATTCTGGCGATAACCGGTCGCGACCTGGACATCGGACGATCCAGTGACGACGTTGTACTTTTCGCGGATGGTGTGGTCGTGGGCATAGCTGTTGCGCACGGTCGTCATGAATTCCCGCGAAACGCGCGCCGCGTCAGGAAGATCGCCCTGCTGCTGCAGGCCGGCCACCGCGATCCAGATCGCCGGAGCCCAGCCATAGGGAAGATCCCACTGCACACCGGTGTCACGGGTGCTCATTGCGAGTCCGCCACGCTTTTCGAAAAGATTCAGATGCGATTCAACCTGACGCGCCTGCTGCGGTGTAGCTGCTCCCGCCCAGAGCGGGTAGAACGTTGTGACGTACTCATAAGTGGATTGTTTCGCCGTGACAAAGTCGTAGTCGAAGTAACGTCCTTGTTCCGGATTCCAGAGATAGCGATCCATCGCCGCGCGACGCGCCTCGGCAACGGCATCCCACTTCTTTGCTTCGTCCGGTTTGCCAAGCTGGTCCGCCATCCACGCAAGGTCGCGCTCATATTTATAGAGGAGCGAATTGAGGCAGACGGGGGCGTAGTGATGCGTCGACCCATCGAATACTCCGAAGCGAAAGCTGGGATCGAAGCCGGACTCGCGCATGGCGCGGTCACCTTTGTAGAAGTCCTTAGTGAGCCAGTGCGTGCCGATGTGTGCGCGCGCGCAGACGCCCGAGGCTTGCGGATCACAGCTGATCGCGGCAATCTTGTCGCGATCGTGGGGCGTGGGATTCGCAGGGCCGTCGACGAGATAGTCAGTGTGCACTGTGGGATGCGCCAGAAGCCAGGAGATGACGTTCTGGTAGTAGGTGTCGTCGTCGGCCATTTCGGCGACGGGACCGTCGCCGTAGTCGAAATAGCGGGCGAGCCCGGTATTGCCGGCGAGATGCGCCTCGCTGGTCCACAACGCGTGGTCGCGGAGGGCAAATGCGTAGCCGCGCTCCAGCCAGGCGTGCGCCTCATCCTTTTTGCCAGCTGCTATGTCTGCCTGCCAAAGGTCGCGAATCTCTGAGGAGAGGAACGGTGGCTGCGATCGGGTGAGATAGTAAGTGCGGTTCGCGTTGAGCAGGCCACCGTAGTGCTCGATCTCGAAGAAGAAGTTCTCCACCATATCGCGCGCGAGGTCTGTGTGCCCGCTTTGGAGGAGTCCAAGAATAATGAAGTAACTGTCCCATCCATACATTTCGTTGAATCGCCCGCCGGGGACAACGTAGGGGTGCGGCAGATACAGCAGTCCCTGCGAAGGCAGATCCACGCTTTCGCCGAGGTGTTCGATTTTCGCGGGCAGCCGCTGGACACTAACGCCGCACTTTTGCTTCAGAGCAGCGACTTCAGGAGGCTCGGCGAAATCCTGCGGCAGATACAGAACGGGCTTCGTCGTAACTTTGGTATCCACGAGCGTCGTGCAGTCGAGCATGGAACGGCGGAGGGTGTTCCAGGCATCGCTGATGTATGAGTCGATGGGGAGATTCGGAGCGGCATGTGGGGAAAGGGAGGGTTGGCCGGATTGCGCCGGCGACGGAGCCTGTGCGCTCGCGAAATTCTGACCGAGCGCGAACGTCGCGACCAGTGCCAGCACTGTGCTGAGAATTCGGGCCCTGCTCTTCCAGGGAAGTAGATAGATTCCAGTCATCGCGTTACCATCCGCCTCAGCATGATATACGGGAAGGTTCTGCTCATGACGGCCGGCACGAGGCAGGCCGAGGAAAGGCGGAAAAGTGCAGGGCATGAATGATTGGTTGCGCATGAACGACCGCAGGATGACTGCGGCGGCCGCCAGGAGCGTTTTCTGGCTCGCCCTGCTCGCCATGGTTGGCTGGAGTGCGTTAGCGCAGGGGCCGGACACGTCTCAGCCCGGCATACCGAACGCTGGAGATTCGGCGGGAGGCCATCCCGGAGAGGCCGTTCTCGGTAGTGGGGCCGCGGGGCGCGATCCTTGGGCGTCAGGATGGCACGTACGAATTGTGGCTTTTCCCCTGGAAAATTCTCAGCGGGATGCGCCTGTCGGTGCAGATGCAGGATTATCCGGTGCCGATTGAAGTCAATCCTCTCGCGGCGGATATCGACGTGAGACCGGATGAGACGACCATCACCTATTCGCACGCGAATTTCACCATTCGCCAGATCATGCTGGCCCCGAAGAGCCTGAATGCGGGCACGGGCGCGATGGTGATCTACGAAATGCAGGCGATCCGGCCGATGACGGTGACGTTCAGCTTCGAGCCTGTGATGCAGCGAATGTGGCCGGCGGACTCGCCCTCGGCTCCATCACCGGAATGGGTGAGGAACAGCGATGGATCGGGATTCTACATCCTGCATCTGGCGCTTCCAGGGCATTCGGCTGCGTTGACGATTCCGGGGAGCGAGCCCGGCATTCTTCCGCCTTACCAGGAGCGTGCGGCGACGTGGCCTCTGCAGTTTGTGGTGCACTTCGATCCCAGGCAGGATGGCGCGAAGAGCTATCCGCTGCTGATGAGCTTTGCCGATACGGCGGCGGATGGGACGACAGGAGCGCAGCGCCAGAGCCTGAATCGAGCTGGAAAGCCGGGTGAGCGCGATCCGCGAAGCGAACCGTGTTTACTATTCGGATCTCGCGTCACGGCGGGCCGCGATCGAGACGCCGGACGCGAAACTGAACGAGGCGTTCTCGCTGGGCGGAGACGGCGATCGATCAGCTGCGGGTGCAGACCGCGCCCGGTGGGAAGGAGGAGGCGCCTCACCGCTGGTTTCATCGGGTCAGGAGAGGTTGACCGCCCGGGCTTCGGCTGGTTTTTCGGTCGCGATGCGCTGTGGTCGCTCTACGCAGTGAACAGCTACGGCGACTTCGAGACGACGAGGCAGGAGATCGATTTCCTGCTGCAACACCAGCGCGACGACGGAAAAATCATGCACGAGCGCTCCCAGACGGCCGATCTGGTGCCATGGGAGTCTCTGCCCTATGAGTATGCGGCCGCGGATTCGACTCCGCTGCTTCCGATGGCGGTAGACGACTATCTGAAGATCAGCGGCGATCGGGAATTTGTTGCTGCGAACTGGCAGGGGCTGGAGCGCGCCTGGAACTTCGAAGTTGCACACGACTCGGACGGCGATGGGATCTACGACAACTCGCAGGGAACAGGCTGGGTAGAGTCGTGGGTGCCGAAGATGCCGCACCAGGAGATTTATTTGGCGGCGCTCGACGAACAGGCGAGCCTGGCATTTGCGGACCTGGCGGGCAGGACTGGACACGCCGATCTGGCCAATCAGGCGCGGCAGCGCGCGGCGCGGATCGCAAAGACGATTGAGTCAGAGTACTACCTGGCGGACGCCGGAGGATACGCATTTAGCTGGAATGGTGCTGAGGGACTCGACAAGACGGAGAGCATTTTCCCGTCGGTAGCGTGGTGGGATGGGACGTACCGCCTGGAACATTCGGAAGCGATGATGGAGCAATGGGCGGGCAGCGATATTTCGACCGACTGGGGGACACGCATCATTAGCGATCGAACGAGCTTCTACGATCCGATCAGTTATCACCAGGGAACGGTGTGGCCACTGTACACGGGCTGGGTTTCGGTCGCAGAGTATCGCGCGGGGCAGGATATCGACGGTTATGTGCACCTGATGCAGAATGCAAATCTGACATGGGCGCAGGATCCGGGCGATGTGACGGAGTTACTCTCGGGGCGGTTCTATCAGGTTTTGGGGCGCAGCACCGCACATCAACTGTGGTCATCGGCGATGGTGATCTCACCGGTATTGCGTGGACTGTTTGGGCTGGAGTGGAACGCGGCAGAAAATACGCTGACCGTGACTCCTCATTTGCCGGCGCAGTGGGATCGGGCGGCCATTCGGCGATTGCCATTCGGCAACAGGACTGTCGATCTGAGTTTTCGACGCGAAGGACGTGAGCTTGTGGTGCAGTCGAGCGATCCCAAACTGAGTTTGGGTTCGCGTTTGCCGGGAGCGGCGGAGCAAAAAGGAGTGTTACGTATTCCCCTGCGCGCTGTGGAGGCGGGAATCGAGGAGCATTTGCCTGAATTAGGAGCGGAAACGCATCAGATGAAGGTGCTGGATGAGAGCTACACCGAGCACGCACTTATGTTGAAACTCTCCGCACCAGGCGGCAGCAGCCAGATACTCAACATCCGGGAAAACGGACCGGTTAAAGGTCTCGCCACCAGCGACGGCGATCTGGGTACTACGGAGAACGGGATCCGGCCGCTGACGGTTCACTTTCCCGAGGGCGAAGGTCACATGGAGAAGACTGTAACTCTTCGCTGGTAGGTTCCAACTGGCAAAGTCCGATTCTGGGTCGGGCCCCGCCAATCAACATTTATATAGTTAGTGACGCTTACTGAACCCGTCCGATATAGACACCGTATGGTCCAAGCTGCACCGAACTCAACGACGCCGGGTCAGAGCCACCAGGCGATTTCATCAGGGTTGTCACGCCGGTGCCGTGGATACCCTGGGACGACAGATCGAAGCTAATCGTCTGTGGCTGTTCGGTGAAGTTGCAGGCTACGACGACCGCTTCACCATTGCTCGATTTGCGCAGCCAGGAGAGAACGTGCTCGTCGCTGGTATTGAGCATGGTTTCCGCGCCGTCATGCAGTGCCGGATCCTGTTTCTTGAGCGCGATGATCTGCTGATACCAGTGCAGCATGGAATCGGGTTCGCGTTCCTCCGCAGTTACATTGATTTGTTCGTAACTCGGAGGAATGGGCAGCCAGGTCTTCACTCCCGACGGCGAGAAGCCGGCATTCGGACCGTCGTTCCACTGCATCGGAGTGCGTTCGCCGTCGCGGCCCTTTTCTTTTGGCCATCCGGTGATGCCGATGGGATCCTTGACGTCTTCTTTGCGCGTGGGCGGCGTGGTGGCCATGCCGATCTCATCGCCGTAATACATCATTGCCGTGTCGCGAGAAGCGAAGAGCAGGGTAGCGATTACGCGACCAACGTCGTCCTTATGATCAGCACTGACGTAGCGATCCCAACGCGGATTGTCGTGGTTGTCAAAGACGAAGAGCGGCTGGTTGCCGCCGATTTTGGTTTCGGCTTCGTCAATACGTTTGCGAAACAGGCTGACATCGAAGTGGTTGATGAAGCCGACCTGCATGTCCATGGGCAAATCGAGCTCGTCATTGTGTGCGCCGTACATTTTGCTGAGGTCGTCGATGGAGCGGAGGTAGGTCTCGCCGATAAGAATTACCTTTCGCTCATGCGTCTCGTTCTCAACCTGGCGTAGCTCGCGCAGCACGTCATTGACTTCGGGGAGGTCGTCGGTCTTGTCGGTGTTTACCTCCTTGTCGCCGTAAGCATTGATGAGTGGTTTGCCATCCGGGCCCAGCACGTAGTCTTCATCGCTGAAGGAAGGGTCCTCGAAAAGAGAAGTAATGGCATCGAGCCGGAAGCCGGCGACGCCGCGCTGAATCCAGAAGCGCTCGACGTCGTACATGGCTTTGCGCACTTCGGGATTGTTCCAGTTGAGGTCGGGCTGCTGAACGTAGAAGCGGTGGTAGTAATACTGCTTTCGCGCGGGGTCCCATTGCCAGGCGGAGTGGCCGAAGAGGGAAATCCAGTTATTAGGTGGTTCTCGATGGCCGTTGACCATCTTCGGGTCGCGCCACACATACCAGTCAGCTTTGGGATTGGTGCGTGAGCTGGCGGATTCTTTGAACCAGGGATGCTTGTCGGAGGTGTGATTCAGGACAAGATCCATGATGATGCCGATGTTGTGTTTGCGTGCTTCGGTAACAAGGCGATCGAAATCGTTCAGCGTGCCGTACTTCGGATCGATGGCGGTGTAATCGGAGATGTCGTAGCCGAAGTCGACCTGCGGCGAAGGGTAGATGGGTGTCAACCAAACTGCATTGATGCCGAGCGCCTGCAGGTAATCGAGGCGCGACGTGATGCCATTGAGATCGCCAATGCCGTCGCCGTTGGAATCCTGAAAACTGCGCGGATAAATCTCGTAGATGACGGCGTTCTTCCACCAGTCGGGATTGGTTTGGAATGAATTTGTGTCCTGCTGGGCGATGAGAGAGAGGCTGAAGGCGATAAGCAGAAGGAACAGGCAAAATCCACGGGGCGTGGTGCTCATTGGAGGGGCTCCGATCGCCGAGAGAATACCTCCCATCCGCTGGTCGCGGAAGGGACGGCTGCGATCCAGTGCCGAATGCTACCACGTTGATCCGAATGAATTCCCCATGCTCAATTTGCGCTGTGATTGCGGGATGCGTTTGCGAATTATCTGGCGGGGCTGCCGCCGCGATGCGACGGGACCGGACCATTTCGTCACTGTGCACCGAGATACAAGCACTTTAGGTGCGGTCCGACCACTGAAGGGTGATGGACAGAGAGTTTCAGCGCGAAGAGCAACTTGACAATGGTCATCGCGATTGCCTACAGTCACTGCGGCAGTAAGGATCGACTCTTCAGTCGTGCGGTTATTCCCCAGTTCGCGAGCAGGAACAATCCCAGGGACCGCGACCTAAACACCAACGCACCTTCCAACCGTTTTCGTAATTTGGGTATTCAGAACGCGGCCAATCCCCAGATGGAGAGGCCGCAAGCGGCTTTTGACAAAAAGAATCTTTTAAAAAGATCAGGCTAGAAAGTCTTTTTACAGAAGGTTAAACAGGAACGTGACGTTCCTGGGAAGTCTTGTGGAGGCAATTATGAGGAAGCTTTTAGGGCTCGCGGCAGGGTGCGCTCTGCTGGTGGCGCTGTGTTTCTCCACCGCGTTGCAGGGACAAGCGGTTTACGGCTCGATTAACGGAACAATTACCGATAACACGGGCGCCGTCGTTCCCAACGCCACGATTACGATTACCGATGTTTCGAAGGGAACGTCTGTCACCGTTCAGTCGAACGGCTCCGGCGAGTATCTCGCCGAGCATCTCATTCCCGATACTTACAACGTGAAAGTAGAGGCGAAGGGTTTTCAAACCTTCAGCGCCACGGGCGTCCTGGTTCAGGCGGATACTTCGCCGAAGATCGACGCGGCGCTGCAGGTAGGTGCGGAGTCGCAGACAGTGAACGTGAGTGCCGAGAACATTCCGGAGCTGAAGACGGATCGCGCCGACGTAGCCACGATTTTCACGACGAGCGAAGTGGAGAATCTGCCGATTCCCGATCGCAATTTCTCGAACCTGCAACTACTGTTGCCCGGCGCGCAGTCTCTGAACTGGAATCATGCCGCCGATGAAAATCCGCAGGCGAGCAAACAGATTCAGGTCGATGGCCAGGCGTTCGGTGGCGTCGCTTATCAGCTGGACGGCACGGACAATCAGGATCCTATCCTCGGGATCATTGTGCTCAATCCACCCCTGGATGCGATTTCGGAGACTAAGATCACTACGCAGAACTTCGACGCGGAGTTCGGCAAGGCCGTTTCGTCATTTATGGCGGCGCAGACGAAATCAGGATCGAATAACTTCCACGGCAGCGCGTTTGACTATCGGAAGAGCACCGCGAACCTGGGCACCGATCCGTACACACAGTTCCCGGGCACGACCTTTGCTCCCGGACTGTGGAACCAATTCGGCGGTTCGGTGGGCGGCCCGGTCTGGAAAGACCACCTGTTTTTCTTCGGCGACTATCAGGGTGTGCGACAAAAGGTTGGAACTTCTGCACAGGCAACGGTTCCCACGGCGCACCTGATCTCAACGTGCCTGGGCCAGACGACCGCAAGCAATGGAATAGCCGGTTGCGACTTCAGCGAGTATGCGGCGGGAATTCTGGGGAGCGCGACGGCTCCGCTGATCTACCAGAACGGCAGCGCCACTCCCTATCCGGGCAACGTGATTCCCGCAAGTCAGCTTTCCACACAGGCGCTGAATCTGCTGAAGCTGCTGCAACCCTACAAGCCAAACAGCGGCGGTTCAGTTAATGGTTTGAAGAATAACTACTCGGCGGGCGGAACCGGCCTGTTCAACAACAACCAGTGGGATGTGCGCGTCGACGATCAGTTGTCGTCCGCGATGCACGCGTTCACACGATTCAGCCGGTTCACCGATGTGCTTTCGGGGACGACAATGTTCGGTCCCGCGGGCGGTGCCGGGTTCGGGATCGGCGGGTATGGTGGCGTATCCAACGGCGCAGACGACAGCCTGGCAGCCGGCATGGATATCGCAGTCAGTCCAAAGCTGCTGGCGGACTGGCGAATCGGCTACTACCGCTACAACGTAGTTGATTCCAAATATGACGGGTCGACTGCCTTCGGAACACAGCTGGGAATACCCGGCCTGAATATTCCCGGTAATTCCTTCACCAACGGTGCGCCAGGGTTCAACATTGCCGATGCTGACCGCTCCGGCAACCAGGGCGCGAGCAATGGTCAGGGCGCCGGGCCGCAGTACGGTTCCGGCCTCAACATCACGCGTTGCAACTGCCCTCTGACGGAGCGAGAGGACCAGTTCCAGCTGGTCACGAACTGGACGAAGATTTCGGGAAACCACGCTTATAAGTTCGGTGTCGATCTGCGCTACGCGCGGAACCTGCGAGTACCCAGCGATACAGATCGTGCGGGTCTTCTAACCTTCAATCCGGGACCCACTTCGAATGGAGGCCTGTCGAAGACAGGTCTGGGCATGGCCAGCTTTGTGCTGGGCGACGTGAGCAACTTCGGCCGCTATGTCAGTTCCTCCACCAACGCGAAGGAATTTCAGAAGCGAGATTTCTTCTACTTCCAGGATACCTGGCGGCCTCGGCCTTCGCTGACGGTCAACTACGGAATGCGCTATGAGCTGTACTTCCCGGAGTCGGTGAATGGCAAGGGAAACGGCGCTCTGGCGGAACTCAACGGCGGCTCGGGAGGCTATCAGACGGATGGCTATCTGAGGGTCGCGGGCTACGGCAACGTGCCGACCAATATGGGATGGAATCCTGCGACCAACGCGTGGAATCCGCGCATCGGCATCGCGTGGTCTCCCGATTCGAAGACGGTGGTTCGCAGCGGTTACGGACGCAGCTTCGATCTGGGGGTATTCGGATCGATCTTCGGACATGTGGTGACGCAGAACCTGCCGGTTCTGGCGAACCAGTCGCTGAGCGCCGCGACAATCACGGGCTCCGCCTTTACCCTGTCTCAGGGGCCGGCGGCGTTTGTCTTCCCGACGGTTCCGGCGAATGGGTTGCTGCCGGCACCGGGCTACAACGTGAGTCCGAAGTTTCGTCCCAACAGCCTGCGGCTGCCGACGCTGGATGCGTGGAACGTGAGCGTGCAGCGGGCTATCACCCCCACCTTCTCAGTGACGGCGGCCTATGTGGCGAACAAGGGAACGCACACGCTGAGCTCCGGAGACGGCAACAATACGAACCCTAACGAAGCAGGTATCTTCCTGCCTGCGGTGTACAGCGTAACGGGCGCACCACTCCACTACGATCCCAGCGTCGCAGGCGGCAAGATTGCTGCGGACGGCGGGACGTCGACGTCGAACTTCCTTTCCCGGTTCTATGGCGGAGGCCTTTCCGCCTGCACGAATCCGGCGTACGAAGCGCAGCTGGCTGCGCAGAATGAGCCCTTCATCGCGCCGGGTATGTGCGGCTGGACGCAGGGCCTTTCCTACTACGGGGACGATCAGGATACTGAGTTCAACGCTCTGGATGTGACGGCGGCCAAGCAGTACACGCATGGCCTCTCGTTCAACATTCAGTATGCCTGGCAACACTCGACGAACTTCAACTCGCAATACGCCACCTGGAACAAGAGTGTCGGCAGGGGACCTGATGACTGGCTGCGTACCCAGCAGCTGGTGATCTACGGCATCTACGACTTGCCTTTCGGTAAAGGTAAGACGTGGGCCAGCGGTGTGCCACGTTGGGAAGATGAAGTGATTGGCGGCTGGGAGTTCAGCCCGGTCCTGAACTGGTCCAACGGTCTGCCCTTTACGCTCAACGTAGGCGGCGGATGCGGCAACTCCGTCCCTGGGAGCGCGCCTTGCTATCCTGTGGGGGACAAAGGAAGTTTCCACACGCATCTGGGCGGCTTCAACCCGGTCAGCCACACCCGGTCCTTCTTCAAAGCCTCGGATACCAGCAACTTCCACCAGGCCGCGCTCGATCAGATTGGGACTGTCGGCAGAAATGTCTTTACCGGACCGGGGTACTTCAATACAGACATGTCGCTGCAGAAGAACTTCCCGATCCGTGAAAGCATTTTTGCGCAATTCCGCGTGGATGCGTTCAACGCGTTCAACCACATCAATCCGGCGAACCCGGGGTCGACCAACACGGGTTCCGACGGCAACATCAACAGCGAGCCGGCGCTGGGCATTTACACCAACCCGCGCCAGATGCAGTTCTCGCTGCGAGTGCAGTTCTAGTCGGCAGTGTCCCCAGTCCTGGAGGGGGAGAAGCCTCCCCTCCCCCTCCGGACGCTTTTGAGGAGTAAACTTCCCGCATCATGTTTCGGGCTCCGCTGTGGTGTGCGCTTGCGCTCTCGGTCCTGACGGCGAGCGCCGCCGCCCAAAACGATATTGCGGCGAGGCCGCGGTCGGTCGCCGACGTGCGCACGCTGATGGCTGAGGGCAGGCTCGACGACGCGATCCGCGAACTGGACGCGCTGGCCAGCGTGAAGCCGGAACCTGCCGGCGTGGAGCGGCTGCGTGGAATTGTGGAGTATGAGAACAATCGCCTTGCGGAGGCGGATGCTTCGTTTACGCGGGCGCTTGCGCAGGATCCCTCCGACCTGGAGGCGATGCAGATGCGCGGCGTGACGCTGTACCGGATGGGAAAGCCGGCGGAGGCGATTCCGCTGCTGGAGAAGGCGCATGCGGCGGGGCCAATCGCGAACGCCGATCCTAACTACGTTCTGGGACTTTGTTATATCGCGACGAAACGGTACGACGATGCTCGCAGCGGGTTCGCTGTACAGTACGACTTCGCGCCGGATTCGGCGGCGGCGTGGCTGCTGACGGCGCGCATGCTGTTTCGCCAGGAGCTGACAGCGCCAGCGGCGGCAGCGGCGCAGAAGGCGGTACAGTTGGATTCGCAGATCCCGCTCGCGCATCGACTGCTGGGCGAGATCGATCTGGCGAACGGGGATGCGAGCGGTGCGCTGGTTGAGCTGCAGCAGGAAGTGAAGGTGAATCCGCTGGATGGAGAAACGTACGACCGCATGGGGGATGCGTACGTTCGCAGTGGCCAGTATGCGCGCGCGCAGCAGGTGCTGGATCGCGCGGTGCTGCTGGAGCCGAACGCCAGCGGTCCTTATATTCTGCTGGGCAAGGCGCTGCTCGAAGAGCATGATCCAGTGACGGCGGCGATGTATCTCGAGCGCGCGGAGAAGATCGACCCGTCGAATTCGATGATTCACATGCTTCTGGGGCGCGCGTTTTCCGCCGTGGGGCGGAAGGCAGACGCGAGTCGCGAATTTGAGCTTCTGCAGAAACTGCAGGGAACAACGGCTGCGGCGTCGTCGAACGCACCGCAGGAGCGGCAATAGATGCAAGTGGGGCTTGTCCGGGTTCTGACGCTCGCTGTCTGTTTGCCTGGAGGATTGCTGCTGTGCCAGGCGCAGAAGCCGGAGCTGGAGCGGGCTAGCCAGGCCTTTCGCGCCGGGACCGAGGCGTACGCAAAGGGAGACCTGACGGAAGCGCGCAAGCAGTTCAGTGTGGCCGTACGACTGGCGCCGGGGATTGAAGAAGGGCACAGCGCGCTGGGCGTGGTGCTGTGTGCGCAGGGCGATTATCCGCAGGCGATCGCGGAACTGAAGGCCGCACTCACACTGAAGCCCGGCGATCGGAACGCGGAAGAGAACCTGGCGCGGGCGTACAGCCAGACGGGCGCCACAAAGCAGGCCATCGCTTTGTTCGAGAGCATGGATCACGAAGCGCCACTTAGTGGCGAGCTGCTCGCCATGTGGGCTCGCGACCTGGCGGCGGTTCAGAACGCGACTGCGGCCATTGGCGTGATGGGGCGCGCGGTCGCGGCGGACCCGAACAATGCCTCGCTGGTCGATCAGTTGGGATCGCTCGACGCGCAGGCGGGCCGCTGGAAGGACGCAGAGGAGGCGTTTAGCCGTGCAATCGCGATTGAATCCACGCTGGTCTCGGCGCACACGCATCTGGGTGTGGTCCTGAGTCATGAGCAACAAACGGGCCGCGCGGAGATGGAATTCGCGCGCGCATCGCAGCTTGATCCGAAGAGCGCCACGGTGCAGCTGGAGTGGGGGAATGCGCTGGTGGCCGCGAATGAGGATGATCAGGCAATCCCGCATTTCCGGCAGGCGATGGATCTGGATCCGAACCAGCTCGATGCCGAGTATCAGCTGGCGCTGGCGTTGCAGCGTGCGGGTAAAGAAGCGGATGCGATTCCGCTGTTTCAGAGAGTAGTGGCGGCGCGCCCCCAGCAGGCCGAGCCGCTCACGAACCTTGGACTTGCGATGGTGCAGACGGGCCACGCGAAAGAAGCGATTCCGCTATACCAGAAAGCTGCCGCGCTGACTCCGCAAAACCCGACAATCTACGAGGACATTGGCGCCGCATATCTTCAGGAAAACAACATCGACGATGCAATTCGCGAACTGCAAAAGGGCCTTGGGCTGGCTCCGCAGGATACTCACCTGCACTACGATCTGGGGTTGGCGTTCAAGCTGAAGGACGATTTGCCGCACGCGATCGCAGAACTGGAAAGGGCCCTGCAGCTGGATCCGGAATCGCCGGATGCGCCGTATACGCTGGGCATCCTTTATATGCAGGACGGCCGCTTCGACGATGCGGCGCGAAATCTCCGAGCTGCGCTGGATCTTCGTCCGCAGAACGGCGATGGCTGGTCGATTCTGGGCAGCATCTACCGGCAGCAGGGCAAATACGACGAAGCGGCCGCCGCTCTGAGGAAAGCTATCGAGCTGATTCCGGATCAACCGGGTCCGCACATCACACTGGCCAGCGTTTTGCAGGCGGAAGGGAAGCAGGAGGAAGCGGCCGCAGAGCGGAAGACAGCGGCGAGTCTGACGCGCGTGGCGGTTAATCGACAACGCGCGATGTTTGCCACTAATGCCGGCAATGCACTGCTCAGCAAGGGGGCCATTGCCGATGCGATCGCGCGCTATCAGGAGGCGATTAGCAGCGATCCGAGTTATGTCGAGGCCCATCGGCAACTCGCAGCGGCGTTGGTCCAGCAAGGGCGCGTCGTTGAAGCGGCGGCGGAACGGCAGAAGGCCGAAGCACTGACAGCAAAGAATCCATAGGAGCGCCGTGGTACTTTTCTATCGATGAATCGCAGGCAGTTTCTGTCTTCTCTCAGCCGTAGCGCGTTGGTGCTTCCTTTAGCGGATGTTCTGTCGCTGGCGACGCCACCGTGGAAGCGAGATGCACCGATGGCAGGACAGCAGATGCCGTCTGCCAAACCGGGCGCGCAGCAAACTTACAACGCGAGGCCGATGCCGCCGCCACCAGGGCCGGCGTCACCGATTGCGGGAACTCCGCTGGGAGTTCAGTTTGTCGACGTTGCGACACAGAGCGGTCTGCACGCGAAGACGATCTTCGGGGGCGAAGGCAAGAACAAGTATCTGCTGGAAACCACCGGCTGCGGAGTTGCCTTCTACGACTACGACCAGGATGGTTGGCTGGATATATTTCTGGTAAATGGCTGGCGACTGGAGGGATTTTCAAAAGGCGATGAGCCAACTTGTCACTTATTCAGGAACAATCGCGATGGAACTTTTACCGATGTGACGGCGAAGGCTGGCGTCGGTCACAGCGGATGGGGTCAGGCTTGTTGCGTTGGAGATTACAACAACGATGGCTGGGACGACCTGTTCGTGACGTACTACGGGCAGAACGTGCTGTTCCACAATAATGGCGACGGCACCTTCACCGATGTGACGGTAAAGGCGGGATTGGTGCAGCCGAAAACGCGGTGGAATTCCGGGTGCGCTTTTCTCGACTACGATCGCGACGGACACCTGGATTTATTTGTCGGCAACTATATCGACTTCGATCTGAAGACCGCGCCGCTGCCGGAATCGGGTCCGTGCCTGTACAAGGGCATTCTCGTCGCCTGTGGCCCGCCGGGACTGGCACCGGGGAAGAACATTCTTTACCACAACAATGGCGACGGCACGTTCCGCGATGTATCGGAGAAGGCGGGGATGGGGACGACGCTGGGCAATTACGCGCTAAGCGCGGCGGTCGCCGATTTCGATAACGATGGCTGGCCGGACATATACGTTGCTAACGATTCCACCGCGGCGACGCTCTATCAGAACCAGAAGGACGGGACTTTTCGCGACGTCGCCATCGAGGACGGGGTCGCGTTTTCGCCCGATGGGAGACCGCAGGCGGGAATGGGTGTGACGGTGGGCGACTACAATCGCGACGGCTGGCTCGATATCGCCAAGACGAATTTCGCCGGTGACACGGATTCGCTCTATGCGGGGCTCGGTGGCGGCAACTTCGAAGACCGCACTTATCAGGCGGGCCTTGGTGTCAATACACGCTATCTGGGCTGGGGGATAGGATTCATCGACATGGACAACGATGGATGGCTCGACTTATTTGTCGCCAATGGCCATGTCTATCCGGAAGTGAGCACGGTAAAGACGGAAGCGCCGTACGCGGAACATAAGTATCTTTATCGCAATTTGCGCAATGGCCGTTTTGAAGATGTAAGTGCTCTGGGCGGCCCGGGCGTGACTGCGGCCGTCCCGGCGCGAGGTTGCGCCTTCGGCGACTACGATAACGATGGCGACGTCGATGTGGCTGTGAATTGCGTGAACAGCCTGCCTCAACTGCTGCGCTGCGATGCGCACGGTCAGCGTCACTGGATCAAGGTGAAGCTGATCGGAACAAAGTCGAACCGCACAGGGATCGGTGCGCGAGTACAGATAACAGCGCGTGTGCAGGGGGATAAGCCGCTAGTGTTGATCGACGAAGTACGGAGCGGCGGCAGCTATTTTTCACAGAGCGACCTGCGGCTGCACTTTGGGCTCGATCAGGCAACGACCGCCGACCTGATCGAGGTTCGCTGGCCCTCCGGGCAGCTGGACACGTTTAAGGATCTGCCTGCCGACCGACTGTACGTCGTGGAAGAGGGTGCGAAAGAACCGCAGGTCTTTCTGTTGCCGGGGATGAGGAAGGTTTGAGGTGAGGCTAAGATCGCACGGAGTTGCATTAGCTATAGCGGCTCTCTGCGTCGGCGTGGTCGCGGGCGCGGGTTCCCCTAATCGAGGCCTATCCTGGCAGATTGGTCCTTTCACGCGCCCTGGAGTCGGCAATCCTGTTATTGCGCCGAATGCCGCTTCGCTGTTTGCCGATCCGATCCGCAAGGCTCCGGTGCACTGGGAGGCGCTGCACACGTTCAATCCAGCGGCCGTCGTGCGGAACGGCATAATCAACGTGATTTATCGAGCAGAAGACGATACCGGCGAGATGCAGATTGGAATGCACACTTCGCGTCTGGGGCTGGCGGAAAGCTCCGACGGCATCCACTTCACGCGCCGCGCAGCGCCTGTCTTCTATCCGGAGACAGACGGCCAGGAGTCGCGGGAGTGGCCGGGTGGTGTGGAGGATCCACGCATCGCAGAGGCCGAGGACGGCACCTATGTGATGACTTACACGCAGTGGAACCGTGTTACTTATTCCATAGGAATCGCCACGTCGCCGGACCTTGAACACTGGACCAAACATGGTCCCGCCTTTCTCGATGCGGAGGGAGGGAAGTACGCGGATCTGAAGTACAAGTCAGCGGGAATCGTGACGGAACTGCGCGGCGGAAGGCTGATTGCGGCGCGGATCGGCGGCAAATACTGGATGTACTGGGGTGAGGGTGCAATCCACCTGGCTACCTCGCTGGACCTTATTCATTGGACGCCTGTAGAAGGTACAGACGGCGAGCCCATCGAAGTGCTCAGGCCACGGCCAGGACGGTTCGACAGCTCATTCCCCGAGACGGGGCCGCCGCCGGTGCTCACGCGGCGTGGGATTGTTGTGATCTACAACGGTAAGAACGCCGCCTCGGGAGGCGATTCGAGACTGGCTGCGAATACGTATGCTGCGGGAGAGGCGCTGTTTGACGCCCACAATCCGGCGAAGTTAGTCGCACGGACCGATAATCCGGTGTTACAGCCGACTCTACCGTACGAGCGTAGCGGACAGTATTCGGCCGGCACTACTTTTGCCGAAGGGCTGGTGTACTTTCACAGCCAGTGGTTTCTTTACTACGGCTGCGCCGATTCCCTGGTTGCCGTTGCGACAGCCCCGGAATCGGCGGCGGACCGCATGCGTTAAAAGTTGATGTGGCCGGCGAACTGGAAGTCGCGCGGCGAGTTTGCTATACCACCGACCGTGCCGAAGGAAGTGGAGCCCTGCGACCAGCTGACGTTCGGTCCGGAAAAGCGTGACATGGTTAGTCGTGTTCAGGCAATCCGCCTCAAAGACAAAGTTCAGACGTTCGTGAATGGGGAAGGTACGGCGCACGCCGCTATCAATATCCCATGTGCCGGGATTGTTGAGACTGAGCGCCTTCGTTCTGGGCGCATTGCCGATCAGATATTGTGGTGTGCTGACCGGCGACACGTTCTGCGGAGTTGCGAACGCGGTTGGGTCGATATACTGCACGTGACCCAGGTTGGCGGCCTGGACGCCATTCGGCCCCTTTCCGAAGTTGCCATTGATGCGGGCATTGTGGTGTGTGAAGGCCGCGGAGGAGGCGTTAAGGTCCGGCATGCACTGGCCAACTGCTCCGTTACAACCGGATCCAATGACTGCCATAGGTGTGCCCGCTGAATAGCTGTAAATCCCGGATAGCTGCCACCCACCGGCGAGCCAGCGCACGAGACGCGAATCGTTCCCGATGTGACCTTTACCGAAGGGAAGTTCGTAGACGCCAAATGCATGCAGAGACTGGGGAATGGAGATGACCGTCCAGGAACGATCCATCCGGTCCATCTTCCAGGATCGCGTGCCGCCGGAGATCGCAGCGGCGGGGATAGCGAAGCCGCTGCGGAAGGTGCCATCGTCGCCGATATTCTTCGCATACGTGTAATTCACGTTGAATGTGAGCCCCTGGCTGAGGCGCTGCTGCAAGGTGATCTGGAGCGAGTTGTAGCTGAAGTTGCCTACGTTTCCCCAGGTATCGCTGACGCCGCTGTACTGGGGGAAGTGGGCGAGCATCTGCTGGATGGTTGCCGCGCCGCTGAGCTGTGCTGCGGCGACAAAAAAGGCCGGTGCGGGAGCACCCGGTATCTTTGACTGCAGGATAGCAACGTTATCGGGTGTGGCTTTGGCCGAGAGCAGAGGGCTCTTGCCTGTGCTGTCTGCCACAGGTGCCAGTGCTGCGAGATAGGCGGGATTCAGCTCATTCGTCCAGTAGCCACGGGCATTGGCATTGGCGCCGGATGGGAGCGCACCGGCGTCGACCATAAAATGGCTCTCGTTCCCGACGTAATTGACGGCGAGCGTCATGTTATGGGTAATTCCGCGTTCGATGCCGAAGTTATACATGCTGAGTTCGGGAGCGCGGGAGGAAAAATACGGGTCGGCGTAGGAGACACTGCTGGCGGTAACGAATTTTCCAGTGCTCGGGTTCACGTAGAACCCTGTGTTGAGGGTCTGTGCCGCTGCGCTCGGTGTCGGTGCAGAGGGATAAGCGAACCCCGGCCCAAACAGGGAGGTATTCGCCAGCCCGATGGAAGTGAAGTAGGCGCTGTTGTTCAGGTAGAAGGAAGGTCCTGCTGCGGCGCCGGTCGTTACTTCGGCGGGGCCAATGGCGCTGACGTTGAAGCCGGTCTGCCCAGTGCCGTTAAATGCGCCGCCGCGGCCGCCGACGCCGCCGGCCTGGGTAAAGACCAGCGCGTATCCGGCCCGTACGACCGTTTTGTCATTGATGGTGTAGGCGAGCCCGACACGAGGGCCCCAGTTCTTCCACCAGGTTTGGACGGGGGTGGTGCAGCCGCAGCTGACGCCGGCTCCGCCGTAGTTGCCGGCGAACTGCAACTCGCCAGGAGTTCCGGTCAGTGGGTTGGTGAGGTTCGGGTTCAGGAATGTCCAGCGGTTCTTCACTTCATGATAGGGAGGCAGGTAATCCCAGCGAACCCCCAGATCCAGGGTGAGGTTCTTCGTAATCCGATAGCTGTCCTCGAAATACGGAGAGATGGTGTGATAGCGGCCGCCGACCTCGCTGACGGGCTGCAGGCCGATGGAAGGCGTTCCGCCGACGGCGCCGAGCAGATAGCTGGCATATGAATACCCGGTGGTTGCCGTATTGAGCGAATTGCCTGAGTAATTGGCCGTGGAATTCGCATTAAATGGCAGCTGCAACACGCCGGTATAGGTCGCGGGGTTGGCATTGTTGATCTCTTCCCACTGCCAGGTGAGGCCGAAGGTCATCGAATGTTTGCCTTTCACCCACTGGACATTGTCCGTAACCGCGTAGTTGTTGGGAGTGGTCACCTGCGTCGCGACCGAGTTGCCATAGCTTGTCCAGTTGCTCTGGACGTTGCCAAACTTCGTGGTGGTTCCAAATTGTTCTTCCGGGAATTCCTCAGCGGACTGGGCGCCATTGGGCGGGAGGTTGGTGATGCCCATGGTTCCCGCTTCCCAGGTCTGCACGCCCTGGGTTGAGTTGTGAATATTCTGGTAAAAGCGGGTGAAGGAAAACTTGATCTGGTTGATGAGGTTCGGGGTGATGGTGTAGGTGTCACCCACGACATAATCCTTGGGGTAGATGTTGGCCAGATCGCCGCCGGTGTAGGGCAGAGGCAGGTAGGGAGTCGAGAAGTTGTTCAGGTAGTTCACGGAACCCATGGCACCGACGCTGGAGAGGCGATTCCTGGCATTCAGGTCGTAATCCACGCGCCAGTTCACGACGTGATTGTCGAAGCCGCTGGGAACGCCACCAAGATAGTTATTCACAGTCACGCTGCTGTCAGTCGGTGCAGGCAGGAATGACTGCATCTTCTGAGCGATGGGAGAGATCTCGCTGGAAGGAATCACGTTGTTGGTGGCTACGCCATTCTTGATGCCCTGAAAGGGAGAGCGCGTGCAGGTGCTGCCGACGCATGTGTTGGTGGTCGGATCGTAGATGATGGGCGGATTGCCTGTTCCGGAGATCTCGGTGAAGTCACCCGTTTTCATTAAAGTCGTCGGGATGGTGAAGAGCTGGTAGTTTGCGCCCTTGCGCTCGTCAAACTTGTCATAGGCAACGAAGAAGAACAACTTGTTCCCTGTGTAGGGAACTTTTCCTCCCAGTGTGGCCGACAGCTCGTTCTGGTGTTCCACCGGTTTGGGAGCGGGAATCGTCTGTCCCTGGGCATTCTTTGTTGTGGCTGCTTTGGCCGTAAACGACCAGGCATCGAATTCGGTATTACGGAAGAAGTCCGAAACCTGCCCGTGATACTGCAGGCCGCCGGATTTCAGCGTGAAATTCTCGGCGCCGGCGCCCATGTATTCGGCGGGAGGCGCGCTGGTGAGCACCTGGAACTGATCCACGGCGTCCAGATCGACGTCCTGCGAAACGAGGCGGTTGTCGCCCTGCTGGCTGACCGTTTCGGCAGGCATTCCGTCCAGATACAGCTGGCCAAGATAGTTGCCCGTTCCGCCAATCACAGGCAGGCGGGTACCTCCCTGCGCACCGGGCGTGAGTACGGCAAACGCTGTCGGATCGCGCTGCGCATTATTCATCTGCAGCGGCAGGTTGGAATAAGTCTCATTTTCGACCGTCATGCCCAGGGTGGCATCGGCGGTATCCAGCACGGGTGGAGCTGCTGTGACCGTGACCGTCTGACTCGCGGTTCCCACTTGTAGCACGGGATTAAAGGAGCGGATCTGCAGCGCGTCGACGACGACGTTGTCCTGAACCAGAGTCTGGAAGCCCGAAGAGGCGACCTTCAGGGAGTAATTGCCGGGCGGCACCGGTGAGATGCTGAAAAAGCCCGCCGAGGAAGACACGCGCACGGTAGTGACACCCGTAGCGGTGTTGGTCGCGGTTACAGTGGCATTGGGAACGACGGCCCCGGTTGCATCTGTGACCGTACCCTGGATCGATCCGTCGCCGGCGGTTTGCGCCGACAGTTCAGGAGCAAGGAAAAGCGCGAGAGCTACGCTCAGGGCGAACACAGCACGGCTGAGACACTCCCGCCAGGCTCGGTGGGTATGCATCTTCATAAAGCCTCCAAAGGACAACAGGGGTTGGGGAATGCAAGCGATTACTGCAACGCCCGGACATTAATGGAGCAAAACAACGTTTGTCAATAGAGGATGTGTTTCAATGTAGAAAAAGTGGATTGACCATTCGGAGCCTCTCGGCGCCGGGCGGTCGCTCCTCCCCAGGCCGGATTTCTGCCGCTCCACGTGCGGCCGTGCGCTCTGGTCCAATGCCACTTCACCCCAGGAGTTTCGGAAATGGAAATCGTTCAGCCAAGCAAGAGCATCCTGTGCGCAGTTCTCCTTGCCTGCCTTCCGGCAATGCTGCAGGCGCAGAGGCCAGCGTCGACGGTGGCGCCGAATGCGGTCGGGTCCGACCCTTCGTGGCAGCCGGGGCAGGAGCCACCAACATCGTGGGTCGATCCATCCACTGGACATCGCGTGGTGCGACTGACGCGCGAGCCGGATTCGGCGAGCTTCTACTTCAACGTGAATGCCTACACGCCGGACGGCAAGGAGATGGTGTACACCACGCCGGAGGGCATCTCCGTCATGGACCTGACAACGTGGAAGACGCGGCCCGTGGTGCAGGGGCACGTGCGCACGATCGTGGTGGGACACAAAACGCCGAGCGTGTTCTACGTCAAGCCTGAGGACCGCGGGCTGTACGTGACCAACGTCGACACGGGCGAGACGCGGAAGCTGGCCACGATGCCGACTCGCGGCTCAGTGGCGACAGTGAATGCGGATGAGACGCTGGCGGCCGGCACCTACATCGAAGGAACCGCTGGACAGGACTACAACCAGCCTCCACCGGGGGACGCGCATCGCCAGGATCAGCGCGGAGGATCGCAGCAGGCGCAGAACATGCTGCAGCCGCTGAACAAGGGACAGATGATGGAGCAGCGCCTGGCCGCGCGGCTGCCGCTGGTGCTGTTTGTCATCGACCTGCGCACCGGCGAGCTGCGGCCGCTGCTGCACAGCACGGACTGGATCAATCACCTGCTGTTCTCGCCGACCGATCCGAATCTGCTGATGTACTGTCACGAGGGACCATGGCAAAAGGTGGATCGCATCTGGACGATTCACACCGACGGCACGCACAACACGCTCATCCACAAGCGAACGATGTTCATGGAAATTTTCGGGCACGAGTTCTGGGCTCCCGACGGCAAGACAATCTGGTACGACTGGCAGACGCCAAAGGGTGAGGATTTCTGGCTGGCGGGCTACGACGTGGAGACCGGCAAACGGACCGCCTGGCACATGCAGCGCAACGAGTGGTCCATCCACTTTAACGTCACGCGCGACGGCACGCTCTTCTGCGGCGACGGTGGCGATCCAGGCCAGGTGGCGAAGGCACCGGATGGCGAGTGGATCGAGCTGTTTCATCCGGAGCCGATTCAATGGCGACGGGATTAACGAGCTGGGACTTTTGGCAGCCAGGCGTGTTTCACAGCGAGCATCTTGTGAACATGTCGAAGCACAACTATCGGCTGGAGCCGAATGTGAGCTTCACGCCGGATCAGAAGTGGGTCATCTTCCGATCGAACATGTTCGGTCCAACGTATGTTTTCGCGGCGGAGGTGGCAAAGGCGGGAGCCGCCGCGAGTCAGTGACGGAGGCGCCTCGGCGAGGCGGCGTTCAGCGGCTGTTCAGCCGAGCCGCAAGCCGCTGCTTCACCTCAGGCCACTCGGACTGCGATGATCGAAAAACGCGCCGAATTGCGTGCGATGAAGTCGGAAGCCAGGCGGTGGGAGCGCAGGATGCCTTCAAACCTGGCACCGGTGCGCTCGATCGCGGTGCGGGAGCGCTGGTTGCGTTCGTCGGTGTGCAGGCAAACGCGCAGCATGGCCCACACCTCAAAGGCGTGGGTCAGCATCAGCAGTTTCGCTTCGGTGTTGGCCGCGGTGCGAATCGACGAGGGGGCGAACCACGTATAGCCGATTTCGCAGACGTCGGGATGCGGCCGACCATGGCGTTCGTGGCCCTCGGGCCAGGGAAAGCGCTCGATGTCGAAGAAGCGGGTGCAGCCGATGACCGAGCCATCTGCCTGGCGGACGATTGCGAAGGGAACAGCGGTGCCAGCTTCGCGCCAGCTGATTGCTGTGTTTACGTACTTCGCCATCTCCGCGATTCCCTGGGGAACGAAGGTCCAGCGATAGAGATCGCCGGGATCAGAAGCAGCTGCGACCAATGCTTCGGCGTGATGCGGCTGGAGTGGTTCCAGGCGGATGTTGGTGCCGGTGAGAGCGAAGAGTTCCTGGCTCATGATCATTTTCTCTTGGGTTGTGCTGTTGCGCTGCGTGCCGCCGGATCGCCGTAGAGGATGCCGCGGCCGTGCGTGCCGACGTAGACGCGTCCGTAGATGCTGCGGATCACCGGTGATCTGCAAAATGAGGCCCCACTGATGGTGATCGTCGTTGATGCGAGTCCACGTGCGGGCTTCATCGATGGATCGAAAGATGCCAGGCTGGCCCTGAATGGTTCCGGCAAGGTAGAGCGCGGGATACTTGTGGCCTGGAGCGGCTTTGCCGAAGCCGAAGGCCTGAATTTCCGTGACACCGGGCATGCGGGCGAAGGAGACATCCTGACTGGTCACGGGCGTGACGTGATACAGGCCATCGAAGGCCGCAAACCACAGGTCGCCTGTGCGGCCAGGCGCGGCGTAGAGGCGATCCTGGCCGCCACGCGGATCGCCGCGCAGGAGCAGATGATGCTGTGGGAGCATTCTGCAGCGTGAACCGCTGTGCGGTGAAGGTAGCCGCGGCGTCTGCGCTGCGATACAGCGTGCGATCCTGAAGAGACGCTGCGTAGAAGGCGCGTGGATCCTGCGGATCGGCGATTACCCGCATGCCAAGCGGCAGTCCCTGTGCGGCTTTCCATGTTGTTCCCTCGTCGCGTGTGACGGAAGACGCTTCGCGTTGCGGAGTCCAGACCCAGGTCGCCCCGTCGGTGGAGACGGCAATCGACCCTGCGCGACTGGACGGGGTTGGATTCGCGGACGTGGGTTTCCATGTGCGGCCAGAATCGAGCGAGTAGCTGATGCTTTCGCCGGGCTTGTGTTCTGCGCTGACGCCAACACGCACGACAACGTCGGGCCGAAGCGCAGCCGACGCGACGCCAGTCGTATTGCCGAAGCGCGGCGGCGCTGACGAGCCTTCCGGCGCAGGCCGGTCCAGATCCCAGTGCACGAATCCGCCGTAATCGCCAATCGCGCTAATGAGGTGCGCGCCGTCAGTGGGGCTGTCGAGTTCGAGCGCGACCGTCTCCTCGATCCCAGGAACGAGAATGCTCCAATGCGTGGACTGGCCGCGATCGATGGCGCTCAGGTCAAACGTTTCCCAACCGCCGTAGCCGGTAGTGAAGACGGCATGATCGGAATTAAAGGGGTCGATTTCGATGTCGAACATCCAGTGGATGGGCGTGGGCTGAACATAGGGCGCGAGGGAATAGTCGAAGACTCCGCTCTGGATATTGCCGAAGAGGGGTTTCCAGGTTGCGCCGGCATCAGTGGAGCGAAAGATCGTTTCGCCACCATCGGATCCAGGACGGTCGAAGGTGCTGGCGATCAGGCTCTGGGGATGATGCGCATCCACCGCGACTGCGGCGTAACCAAACTCCTTGCTTCCGCGCACGGGATGCTCCGGCGTGACGTCGGTCCACGCATCGGTGTGTGTATTCAGTTTCCACAGCGCGCCGTCGGTCATGCGGGAAGGGCCGGGCGCCGTGCCGTAAGCGATGTAGAGGAATCCATCGGAAGAGAGCGCAGAGCGCGTGGGACGGTATTGATCTGGCGCGCCGGCGACGGGTTGCCAGGTCGTTCCGGCGTCGTTAGAGACGAAGAGATTCGGCCGGCCCATCAGCGACACGCCAAGGTAAATCGTCTGCGTAGCCGTGTGCACGTGTCCGGGCGCGGGGGCAAATTCAATGAAGACGATGCCGCTGCCGTGTGCAGGGGCAGCTTCCGTCACGTCAGGGAAACTCGCGACGCGCGTCCAGGTCGCGCCAAGGTCGCGAGACCGCCAAAGGCCGTCGTGGCGCGTGCCGAGGTAGAGAATTCGCCCATCCTGCGGATCGACGGCGAGCCGTTCGCCGTTGCCGCGCCCATCTTCGTTGGCGCCGAATTTGATGGGCACACTCGTTCGCCGCAACGTTCTGCCGCGATCCGCCGAGCGAAGAATCGCTCCGTCTGGCGCGCTTGCGTTGGTGTAGGTGCCGCAGGCCAGGTACAGGCGGTTGGGATCCGACGGATCGATCGCGATCGCTTCGACGCCCATCAGATTGTGGTCTCGCTCACCAATCCAGTCCAGCAGAGGCTGCCAGCGATGACTTGCCTCATCCCAGCGATAAGCGCCGCCGATGTCGGTGCGGGCGTAGCGAACGCCGGTCGCCGAGGGATAAAAGACGATCCCGTCGACGAAGCCGCCACCGACGATCTGCACGTTCTTCCAGGTGTAGTGCTCCGGGGACGTCAGTTGCGCGGAACCGGCAATGGGAGTGAGCAGGAGCACGCAGGCTGCGCAACGGGAGAGATTCAAAACGCCGGGGTCCTTGAGTGGAATTGCGGAGACGGTGTGGCACCAGTTTATTGCACGCAAATCCACAAAACCGCGGGCAGCGCGAACCGGCGTTAAACCATCCCTGGTGAGGGCGCACAGCTCTCGGGAAACAGACAGCGCCACGAGGAATCAAGGCAAAGCCAGCGCTGCGTACTGCACCAGCTGGTGGGCAGTTCAGGGATGTGCAGCAGGCCATGGCCTTGTACACAGAACAACTCCGTGCCATTCCAGGAGAGGAAATTGCAGGAGGCCTGGCCGACGCGCGCCGGACTCGACAAGCGGCGGAGGCATTCGGGGCAGCGGCGGCGCTGATCCTGGAGCATCCAGCGGAAACCGAAAAGCAGCGCCGGAAAAGCGGTGATCACCTGCAGAAGAACCGATGTCGATCCAGCCCATACGGGACCCCAGGCGAGCGCGATGGTCGCGAGATAGACCACGGCGAGCAGCAGCAGCAGCTTGAGGGCGAGAAAAGTCCAGCGCCGCGCGGTGACGCCGAATACCATGCGGCCGCGATAGCGTGGATAGTCGCCCAGTGGCAGCGCGGTGGTGGCGGGCAGTGCGAGGCAGGCGAGCAGCAGGGCGAGAAGGAAGTTCAAGGTGGGCTGCCACGCGAGCCACGAGACCGAGACGCAGTCGAAGACATGCGTGACGCCATAGCGAGTTTCGATCATGATGCGGATGCCGCCACGGGGCGCCGGAAAGGCGGAACTGCGAATGCGCGCGAAGGCAAATCCCTGCGCGTGTGGCGAAAGCCGTTGCAGACTTGCGTGATCCTCGAGTAGCCAGGCCTGCATGGCGCCTGGAAGGCGGCTGTCATCGTCGCGCAGAATCGCAATTCGCACCGGCTCTCCGTCGATGGTGGCGGAACGGCCGACGATACCAGGGTTGCTGTGGTACCAGGTGCGCCACGCGGATCGCGTCAGAACCAGAGTCGGCTGTGCGTCTCCAGGCGGAGCATCGCCAGAAATCGGCACGCGCAGCAGCTGCAGGAAATTTGCACTCGCGAGTCCGACGGAGAGACGGGCAGTACGTTCGTGAGCCAGCGCCACGTTCCTGACCGCCGGATGATACCAGGCCAGTTCGGAGAAGAGCTTCTCCGTGTCGGTTTGCCACTCGAGATATTCCTGCAGAGAGATGGCGGGCGCTTCGACGCCCGCGTAGCTGGCCGGAGAGATTGTGACCAGATCGGTGGTGCGGTTCGGATGGAGCGGGAGCAGCGCGGTGCGCGCTCCAGGCAGCATAAGGCAAAGCAGAAAGGCAGTTGCCGCCAGAGAAGTGAGAATCAGCGCGCAGCGACCCGCCGATCCGGCCTGGAACCCACGCAGCCCATGCGTGCGCAGCTGATCGCGGCGCAGCCAGAAGGCATCCGGGTAAGCACCTCGGCTGAATTCGAAGGGACTGGGACCACGCGAGCCAGCGCATTCCGCGCAGGAGGCGTGGTACACGTGACAGATCTCAGCGGTCCATTCGGCTAGCCAGGCGGCGCGGCTGGCGCGAGGCACCAGCAGCGAGGCCGCGCGCACATTGGCGTACGCGAGCGCCGCGGCGAGCCGGTCGCGCTTCATGCGCGCTCGACCTCAGGCGTGGGGATCATTTTTTCCAGCAGCGGATAGCGCTCCCACGCAGCTTCAAGCGTAGCCCTGCCGGAGCGGGTGAGCCGATAGTATTTGCGCGGCGGGCGCTGCTCGGCATCGGCGATTGACTGCTGCTCCCATTTGGAGGCAATCAGCGCGTCGCGCTCCAGACGGCGCATGGCCGGATAGACGGTGCCGCTGGGCAGGCCGGTCATCTGCATCACGCTGAAGCCGTAAATGTGGCCAGCGTGGATGGCCTGGAGGATCATTGCGGCGGTGTGCGAGAGCTTCGCGTCAGCCGGCATGGCCAGGATTATAACCTATGTAGCATTCTGTTGACTGGATAAAGAGCAGTATGCTACATAGGGTATGGAAGGAGCCGCTCATGCTCGAACTGCTGCACCTGTCAAGAAGCTACCGCGGCATTCCCGCCATCAGCGACGTCAGCTTCCAGGTTCGGGCCGGGGAAATCGTCGGCTTCCTGGGGCCGAATGGGGCAGGGAAGTCGACGACCGTGAAAATTGTCACCGGCTTGCTGCGACCCAACGACGGCCGCGTGCTCTTCGAGGGCAAGGATATCCACGCCGACCCCATCGCCTGGCGGGCCACCTTCGGCTATGTCCCGGAAGAAGCGCACTTGTACGCCTGGATGTCCGCCATGGAATACCTGCAGCTGGTGGGCCGCCTGCGCGGCATGCGCGAGCGCCTGATCGAAGAAAAGGCAACGGCGATGCTTGAGTTGCTGGGACTGGAGTCGTGGCGGCATTCGCCCATGACGGCCTACTCGAAGGGGATGCGCCAGCGCGTGCTGATGGCGGCGGCGCTGATGCACGACCCGAAGATGCTGGTCTTCGACGAGCCTTTATCAGGTCTTGACGTTCTTTCGTCGCGGCTGTTTCGCGATCTGCTGCATGAACTGGCCGCTGCGGGTAAGGCCGTGCTGTACATCTCGCACGTGCTCGAGATTGTGGAGCAAATTTGCGACCGCGTGATCGTGATTGCGCAGGGCAAGGTGGTGGCGGACGCTGCGCCCTCCGAGCTGACGCGACTGATGGAACTCCCGAGCCTGGAGCGGGTCTTTGCGCAGCTGGTTCGCCAGCAAGACACGCTTTCGGCGGCGCGCGAGATGGTGGAAGTGATGAGGATCGGCCATGCTTAGCGTGGCCCGCGAACCGAAGCCTTCGCGCGACGAGGTCCTCTCGCTGGAAGTGCTGGCGCGCCGGGAATCCACGGCTCCGGAAGCGCAGCCAGGCCAATTCCGCGTGCTGGTGCGGCATTTCCTCGATCGATTTTTCAACAATGATATGGCGTCTGCCGACGGCGACGCGAAGACGCGCCTGGTGCAGGCCGCCTGCGCCATCGGAATCCCCGGCCTGGTCGTGGCGATGTACCTGTATCCGGTCTATCACCTGCCGCGGGGGCACGTGGGCCGGTACTGGGGGCCGCGGCCATACTGGTCGCAGGTGGGCGACCACTACTTCTACGTGGTCTATTCCATGGTGGTGATGGGGCTGGTGACCATCTTCGAGTGGGACCTGTTATTCCCCGACCTGCTCGATGTGTTTGTGCTGTCGCCATTGCCGACGCGGGCACGAAAAATGCTGGGCGCGCGGGTGGCGGCGATCTTCATCCTGCTGGGCGCGGCGCTGTTCGATTCGAATTTCCTGCCGCCGCTCGTCCTTCCGGCTGCAGTCGATCCGCCGCATCTGTTGCGATTCTGGGCTGCGCATCTGCTCGCCGTCGCAGCCAGCGGGGCCTTCGGAGCAGCGTTTTTTCTGGCGCTGGAGGGATCGCTGCTCGGGCTTCTGGGAGATCGACTCTTCAGGAAAATCTCGCTGTGGCTGCAGGGCGTGTTTGTTTGGGGACTGCTGACATTGCTTTTCCTGTACCCCGCTATGGCGGGAACCCTGGCCGGTATGACTGGGTCCAGGGTCGGCGCCTGGCTGCCTTCGTTCTGGTTCCTGGGAGTCTATCAGCGCGTTCTGGACGGGCCGTCGACGCCGGCAGTCTTTGTACGGTTGGCTCATATCGCCTGGACGGCGCTGACGGCTGCGATCGCGCTGGCGGTGGCGTCGTATCCGCTGGCGTGGTGGCGCAAAACGCGCAGTTTGGTGGAGGGAACCGCGAAGCGCGAAAGGCGGAACTGGGCTGCTGTGCCGGTACGCTGGTCAGTGCACGCAACGGTGGCGCGCACGCCGGCCGGTCGCGCAGTCTGGCAGTTTATTGGGCAGAATCTGCTGCGCATTCCCCGCTATCGCATGGTGCTGGTGATGTACGGCGGCATGGGCATCGCGCTGCTCTTCGCCACGGTGACGCGCGTCAGCCTGCAACATGGACGTCTGGCATTCTTTTTCTCGCCGGAGGGGCTGCGAGCCAGTGTACCGATTGTCGCGTTCTGGACGGTCTCCGGCCTGCGCAGCACGTTTCTCGCTCCCGCAGATCAGCGGGGCCGCTGGATTTTCCGCGTGATCCTGGGCAAGGCGGGCCCGGCAGAAGTGGGTGCGGCCAGGCGCTGGGTGTTTTTGTGGAGTGCGCTGCTGAGTCTGATCGTGGCCGGCTGCGCCTACGTGTTCGGGGCGCCGGATTCGCATCGCTGGACGTTCGCAGCTGATCAGCTCCTGGTTGCCCTGGGCTGGAGCCTCATCCTGACGGACCTGTTTTTCATGAACGTGACGACGATTCCATTTACCGGCGCCCGGTCCAATTCGGCTACGAACTTCGCGCTCCTGCTGATTCCGTACCTGGGATTCTTCCCGGCTGTCGTCATGTTCACGGTGGCGCTGGAGCCTGTCGTCGAAGCGGGCGTCGGACATTTGGCACTCGGTGTGGGACTCGTGGCCGGAGCGCACCTGGTCCTGAGGGCAATGCATCGCAGCCGAATGGACGACCACGTTCAGCGCATCGATGGGGACGAGGACGAAGAGGAATTTCCTCTTCGTCTCGGCCTGCGTTACTAGTGCCACTCATCGGCGCTGGGGCCGTAGATGGCCGGCACTTTGGCTTCGGTGAGGCGCAAATAGACGGTGAACTGTCCGCGATGGTGGGCGAGATGGCTGAGCGCGCCATCGCGAATCTGCGAGTAACGGGGGCCCTCGGTGAGAACCTGATCGCCCATCTTCAGCCGCCAGGGCTTCATCAGGTGTTCCTCGGTGGTGTTTTCGAGCGCCTTGCGCGATCGGGCCAGTCCTTCGTCCAGCATGGCGAGCAGTTCGGCCGGCGTCCCGACCGCACGGGTGCGGAATGAGACGCCAGCGGCATTCAGATCGGTTTCGTCGTTTTCGATCATCATCGCAATCCAGCCGGGCATGCCGGCGACGAGCGACGCCAGGTAGCCGAACTCCATGGAGCGCTCGTGTGGCTTCCATGAATTTTGGCCTTTGGGCATGCGCTCGATTGCCTTGCGGGACGAGGCCGCTTCCAGTTCCAGCTGCTCCAGGAAAAACTTCTTCAGTTCCATTGGGGAATCCTCCGGGGAGACCATCACGATCTCACAAGAACAAACGTAAGAGAAGAAATAAGACAATCCGTGTCATGTATTAGAAAATATTGGTTCGTCCATGAAGGGACCCCACGGATAAAGGGTCTTTGTCTGCTGTCTGCCCCTGCGTGGCTATGCGGTTCGGGCAGAGGCGACGTTCTGCAGTCCGCGAGCCTCGATCTCAAACTCACGCATTTTGTACTTCTGAATCTTGCCCGAGAGCGTGGCGGGAAACTCGGTGACGAACCGAATGTGCTCGGGAATTTTGAAGTAGGCGATCTGGTCACGGCAAAAGGTGCGGATCTCCTCTTCCGTGGCGGTCTGGTTGGGCGCCAGGCGCACCCACGCCACGACGATTTCGCCTAACCGCTCACTCGGAATGCCGACCACCTGGACCTCGCTGACCTTCGGGTGCGTGTACAGGAACTCTTCAATCTCGCGCGGGTAGATGTTCTCGCCGCCGCGGATGATGATGTCGCGCGAGCGGCCGGTGAGGTGGATACATCCGTCCGGATGCATCACGCCGAGGTCACCGGTGTGCAGCCAGCCGTCCTGGTCGATGGCGAGCTTCGTGGCGTCCGGCTCAGCATCGTAGCCCTTCATCACGACGTAGCCGCGTGCGCACACTTCGCCCTGTTGTCCGACAGGCAGGGGCGTTTTGTCCGACGCGGAGACGATCCTGATTTCCGTCTGCGGCATGGCGCGTCCGACGGTGTTCACGCGGATGTGGATGGGGTCGTCCGCGTCGGACATGGTGACCACCGGCGAGCTTTCCGTCTGACCGTAGGCAATCACCAGCTCCGGGATATGCATGTCGTGCAGCACACGCTTCATCAGCTCGATGGGGCAGGGTGCGCCGGACATCATGCCGGTGCGCAGGCTGGTCAGGTTGAACTCCGCGAAGTCGGGGAGGGCCAGCTCGGCTACATACATCGCGGGCACTCCGTAGAGGGAGGTGCAGCGTTCGTTGTGCACGGCCTGCAGCGTGGCTCGCGCGTCGAAGGTCCAGTTGGGGAAGACCAGTGCCGCGCCGGTGTTCAGCGCGCTCATGGTGCCGATCACGCAGCCGTAGCAATGGAAGAGCGGGACCGGCACACACACGCGGTCGCGCTCGGTGTAGTGGAATCCCTGGGCCAGGAACTGACCGTTGTTAACGATGTTGTGATGCGTCAGCATCACGCCCTTGGGCAGCCCCGTGGTGCCGGAGGTGTACTGGATATTGGCGACGTCCTGCGGGTCGACGCGATCCGGCAACTGCCCCGGCGTCTCCAGCAACCCGAGCCACTCCGGCGAATCGAAGAAGACGGTGTGGCGCAGCTCCAGCGTGAGGTTGTGACGCGCCCGGCCGAGGATTTCGCCGTAGTCAGCGCGCTTGTCGCGGCTCCACAGGAAGAGCGCCTTCATGCGCGATCGCGTGAGCGTGTACTGCAGCTCGTGGGAGCGGTAGGCCGGGTTCACGTTGACCAGGGCCGCCCCGGCCCGCGCCGTGCCCATGTGCATCATGACCCACTCGATGCAGTTGGTCGACCAAAGTCCGACGCGGTCGCCTTTGCGGATTCCGAGCGCCCAAAGCCCGCGCGCCACGCGATCCGCCTGCTCGCTCAGCTCCGCCCATGTCAGACGCCGGCCCTGGTGGCAGGAGACAACGGCGTCGCGATCCGGGATACGGGTGGCGGTGCGATGCAGCAGGTCGCCGATCGTCAGGTTCAGCAACGGGCGGTCGGGTCCGCGGGTCTGACTCTGCGTCAGACATTTGGCACCGGACACGATCGGTGTTTCCAGCACGGCCTGTAGTGTAAGCGCTGGGGCCCGCCCAGGGCTGTGACCGAGTGCACAAAGGTGTGCTGCCGGTTCAGGACTCCTCTTCGTGGCGGCCCGAGAGCAGAGCATCCAGCACCAGCAGAATTCCACCGACGACAATGGCCGAGTCGGCCACGTTGAAGTCGGGCCAGTGGTAGTGGATGATGTGGACCTCGAGAAAGTCGGTTACCAGGCCCTGAGCGCAGCCGATCCCAGAGATTGCCGATCGTGCCACCAAGGATGAGGGCCAGAGCGAGCATGGTCGGCGTCATGCGGCGTCCAAAGCGGAGGATGGCAAAGACGACAACCGCCGCCGCCAGAATGGAGAAACCGGAAAGCACCCAGCGGACCACTTCCGGGCGCGTGGACTCAGTGAACATCGAGAACGCCGCGCCAGGATTGCGCACATGCGTGATGCGAAAGACGCGCCGGATGACGACGATCGCGTCGCCCTCTTCAATGTGGTGACTAACCCAGTACTTGGTGAGCCGGTCGATGAGAATCACGATGGCGGAAATGCTCAGGATCCACGCGCGCCGGTCGCGGGCCGAGCTTCTCGGTTCATTGCGCGTCCTCATTGAAGCCCATCTCCCGCAGTGCGCCGATGCAGCGACCGCAGACCTTCTTCCAGGCGCCAAAGTCTCGCACGTGCAGCGGACCATCGTCGGCATAGTAATTCCAGCAGCGATCGCATTTGGTTCCCTCGGCGGGCACCACGACGAGATGGATCAACTGCGACAGGGACTCCGGATCGCCGATGGGCACAGCTCCGGCCTCGTGTTCTCCTCGATTGAACAGCTTCACCGAGGAGACGTTCAGCAGCTCTTTCAGGGCCGGCTCGTATCGCAGCAGCAGCGCGCCGTCGCCCACGGGTTTGCCGGCGAACGTGGAGTACTCGATGTGGACACTCGACTCAAGAGCCTTTGCCGATGCGCCCCGCCTTGCGTTCCGCTTCCAGCGCCACCAGAACCTTGTCGCGGATCGCCAGGAGCCGCTGCCAGTCGGCAGACAGGGCGGGATCCGCCGCGCCCAGCTCGTCGGCCTTCGGGAACAGGGTGAGATGCACGCTTGCCGGCTCTGTCGGACACGGCGGGCAGATACTGCCACACCTCGTCCGACGTGAAGGTCAGGATCGGCGCCACCAGCCGGACAAGAGCCTCGGCGATCCGCCACAGCACGGTTTGCGCGGATCGGCGCTCCAGACCCCTGGGCGCAAAGGTGTAAAGCCGGTCCTTGAGCAGGTCGAGGTAAAACGCGCTGAGATCGACGATGCAGAACTCATTCACCGCATGGAAAACGCGGTGGAACTGGAAATCGCCGTACCAGCCGCCCTTGCCATCGGCAACCGCAGACCTTCTCCACCAGCTCGCGGCCACGGGTGAGCATGTAGCGATCGAGCGGCAGCAGCTCCGTGTCCGACACGGCGTCGGACACGGGATCGAACCCGTCGAGATTGCCCAGCAGGAAGCGGAAGGTGTTGCGCAGCTTGCGGTAATTGTCTGCCAGCCGCAGCATGATGTTCTCGCTGTTGACGACGTCCTCGCGGAAGTCGACGCTGGCCACCCACAGGCGGACGATCTCCGCGCCCAGCCGGTCGGCAATGTCGACCGGATCGACGCCGTTGCCGAGCGATTTCGACATGGCGCGGCCCTGCTCGTCGAGGGTCCAGCCGGCGGTCCCGACCATGCGGAACGGCGTCTCATGCGTTTGTCCGACGCCGACCGACGTGAGCAGGGAGGTGTGGAACCAGCCCCGATACTGATCGCCGCCCTCGAAATACAGGTCCGCCGGGCGGCGTCAGCCCGGGTTCGGCTTCGAGCACGGCATGCCAGCTCGAGCCGGAGTCGAACCAGACATCCAGAATGTCGGTCTCGCGGCGAAAAGCGGTGCCGCCGCAATTGGCGCAGTGCGCGCCGTTGGGCAGCACTGCGTCGGCCGCCGGCGTGCGCCACGCTTCGGCGCCTTCCCGCTCAAAAAGCTCCAGGATGCGCTGGTTCAGGACGCAATCCATCAGCGGCTGGTGGCAGCCCTCGCACAGGAAGACCGCGATCGGCACGCCCCACACGCGCTGGCGCGAAATGCACCAGTCCGGACGCGTGGCGATCATGTTGGCGATGCGTTCCTCTCCCCACGCGGGATCCCATTTCACGCTGTTCCGGATCTCGTGCAGAGCGCGCTGGCGGAACGTCGTCGGGGAACCGTCCGGATGGCTCCCAGTGCCGGCATGGGCTGGTCAATGTTGATGAACCACTGCTCCGTCGCGCGGAAGATGACGGGGTGGTGGCAGCGCCAGCAGTGCGGATAGCTATGGAAGATGTCCGACCTGCCCAGCAGAGCGCCGCGGCTGGCCACCAGATCGATGATTGGCTGATTCGCCTGAAAGACGGTCTTGCCGTCGTACTCGGGGAGACCGTCGTGGATCCGGCCCGCGTTGTCCACGTGGCAGGTCTGGTCCAGTCCGTAGCGCGCACCGGTATAGAAGTCGTCAGCGCCATGCGCCGGAGCGGTATGGACGGCGCCGGTCCCCTGATCGGCCGTGACGTAATCAGCCAGAACGCCGAGGATCTGCCGGTCGAGAAACGGGTGCCGGAACGTGGCGCGCTCCATGCGGTCGCCCTTGAAGCCGCCCACCGGCACAGCCGCCTCGAGATTGCACGCCTCGCGCACCGGCGCCGCCAGAGCCTGGGCGACGATGTAGACCTGCCCCGCCTGTTCCAGAGCCACGTAATCGAAGTCCGGATGGAAGGCCACGGCCAGCGAGGCGGGCAGGGTCCAGGGGGTAGTGGTCCAGATGATGGTGGCGACCTTTTTGCCGGCCAGTGCCGGATGGATGGCCGCCGGGTCGCTGGTCAGGTCGTAGCGCACATAGATGCTGGGGCTGGAGTGCTGCTCGTACTCGATTTCGGCGTCGGCCAGCGCCGTCCGGTCGTGGATGCACCAATAAACCGGCCGAAGTCCCCGGTAAACAAAGCCGCCCTCGAGGAAGCGGTAGAAGGTCTCCAGAATCCGCGCCTCATAGCTGCGCGACATGGTGGAGTAGGGATTGTCCCAGCGCCCAAAAACGCCCAGGCGCACAAACTGGCTGGTCTGAAGATCCACATATTTCTGGGCATACTCGCGGCACTGGCGCAGGAAGTCGCCGGGGGGCATGTCCAGCTTTTTGCGCCCCAGCTTCTCGTCCACTTTGATTTCAATCGGCAGGCCATGGCAATCGAAGCCGGGGACGTAGGGGGAATCGAAGCCGGCCATCGTTTTGCACTTGACAATGAAGTCTTTGAGGCACTTATTTAGCGCATGGCCCAGATGGATTGGCCCATTCGCGTACGGCGGTCCATCGTGCAGGAGCCAGCGGGGGGCCCCCTCCCGGGCCTTGCGGATCTGGTCGTAGAGACGGTACTTCTCCCACGCCTGCAACCGGGCAGGCTCGGTTTGCGGCAGATTGGCCTTCATTGGAAAGCCGGTTCGGGGCAGGGAAAGGGTATCTTTCAGGGCAACAGGCTTGGGATCGCCAGGTGGGGAGGCAGACGCCATCGGTTCTCCAGCTGATTTCGGGTAAAACTTCATTGTATCCGGCGGAACAGCAGTAACTTCCTGAGGGATCAAGCGTCTATCCCTGAAAGAGAGAGGTGCAGGCGATTTTTCGGGGCAGATCCGCATCTGAGGAAGTACAGCAAAGCCCCGGCGCGACAGAGAGGGCCGCTGTCATTGATAATCAGGAGAGCCGGATGGTGACGTCCGGCGAGCAAACAATGGGGAATACGGTTTTGACGTCTCCGCACCTGGTACCGGATTCAAATCGGGGTAGAAGCCCAGAGCCGCCAGCTTTGCATCTGGGGGGTCTGGAATCGATCGTCGAAGAGCCGATCTGGAAGACGCTGTTCGCCAGCGTCGCCGACGTGCTCTTCCCGAAGAAGCTGCCGCCTCTGAAGCTGAGCTCCACACCCATCGCGGTGCGCGACCCAATGGCGGTCAAGCGGAACCCTGCTTCGAGTGCGGTTTCGTTCATCACGCACGCCGTTGTTATCGGTCTGATCATGCTGTTCACGATCGAGCAGTGGCATGAGCGGCAGGTTGCGAAGCGGGCCGTCGTCACGCCGGTGGACATTTCTCCTTACGTTCCTCCCTCTCCCCTGAAAGACACGATGGGCGGCGGTGGCGGGGGCGGCAATCACGAGCTGGTTGAGGCTTCCAAAGGCAAGCTGCCGGAGATGTCGAAGAGGCCTCTTGCTCCACCGCAGATTCTGAAGATCGACAATCCGAAGCTGGCTGTAACCCCGGCGGTGCTGATGCCGCAGCAGATCAAGCTGCCGGACAATCCCAGCATGCCGAATATTGGCGTTCCGCAGTCGCCGCAGATCGCCCTGGCTTCGCAGGGCAGCGGCTCGGGCTCGGGCTTCGGCAGCGGTTCGGGTGGCGGCATCGGTTCCGGCAACGGCAATGGCATCGGGCCAGGTTCCGGCGGAGGGTACGGCGGCGGCCTCTATCACCCGGGCGGCGGCGTTTCCAACCCGGTGCTGGTGTATGCGCCCGATCCGGAGTTCTCAGACGAAGCGCGGCGCGCCAAGTACCAGGGCGTCTGCGTGGTGGGCCTCATCGTGGACGCACAGGGCAACCCGCAGCGCGTGCGCATCGTGCGGCCGCTGGGCATGGGACTCGACGAGAAGGCTCTGGAAGCGGTGCGGCAGTACAAATTCAAAGCCGCCACCTACCAGGGTCACCCGGTTCCGGTGGAGATCAACATCGAGGTTAACTTCCGCATCTACTAACCACTGGATTCGGAGCAGCAAAGCCTTCGCGCAAATCGGGTCGCGAAGGCTTTTTTACGTACCCGCAATTCATGTTCTCGATCTGCTGCACCATGATAGTGACCATCAGAAATTCATTATTACCGCGGGTGATCGTAGATTTGGTGCGGCAATACAAACACCATGCATTTTGAGTTCAGCATTATCTATTCCCGTTGAAAAATCGAACAATTGCCCGTCCACAAATAGGCGACCGGTGAGCGAAAATACATTTTCGTTCGCATAAAGAGCATCAATAACCCTACTTCCATCCTGTCCGGTTACTATCAGCTCGCTGCGACTGTGTCTCGGGCGCTCAACCTTGAAATAGTTGTTAGGGTTAACTCGAAATTCGTGCCTGTCGAGCCTTACGATGAGATTGTCGTTCTTGTCTCGCACATCCACAATCAATACGAGCGCCCCGTCATCATCGCGATCTAGAACGATGGCATCTTTACCGTGAATCCTAATCAATGTTATAGGCAGATTTGATTTGGAAACTTGCAATGCGTCATCTCCCAAGTGGACGGTGACAGCGCCTTTCATGGGAATACACGGCCCATAGTGTGGATCGCTCCCTGGGTACAATCTGCCGTACAGTTGGACAAGCTGCCAATCTACCTGCTCCCAATGGACATAAGAGAATCCGCAAGCGATTACGATAATACCCAACAGCGACGGCGCAATTCGCATAACCCACAAATTGTTTCTCTCATAGCGGAACCGCTGCATCGAGCGGGGTTTGTCAGGGTTCCTTCTGTGCTTTGCCTTGTCGAATGTTAAAAACTGGTTGTAAAGCGTGTCCGAAACCATCCAAGCGGCGACAGCCCATAATACGACCAGTAAGCAGCAGACATATGCGGCGATGAAGTGGTGGAGTTGGATCATTGTCCATACTCCAACCGCAAGAAGAAATTCTGGAATTGATCTCCAGCGCAGAACACTCTTTAGGCTGGCAGATTGTGGCATGCGATCACCGTCCAGTCCGCCCGTGCATTGGATCCCAGCTACCTGAAGACGAAATGTGAGCGAGGACTTTTCATATTGTCCTCTCCGCATTCAGTGGGCGGCAAGTATGTTGCCGCGCAGCGCCTCCACCACCGTGTCGTGGAATGCCGGCCGCACCTGCTTAATCACCTGACTGGAGCGGTCCGGCCAGGTCCGATTGGTCAGCAGTGTCACTGCGAGCTGCTGGTCGGGGTCGATCCAGAGCGAGCATCCCGAATAGCCGAGGTGCCCGATGGAGCGGGGTCCGAAGAGGCGGCCGGAGGACGAGCCCGCCGTGGGCACATCCCACCCCAATGCGCGCGCCGTCTCGTGGCTCGGCCCCTCGCGCTTCGCAAACAGGTCCAGCGTCTCAGGCTGAAAGAGCTGCCGGCTGTCCGGGGTGCGGCCTCGCGCCAAAATGCACTGCGCAAATCCAAGCACGTCGCCAACGTTGGAAAACAGGCCCGCGTGTCCGGCGACGCCGCCAAGCACGAAGCAGTTCTCGTCCTGCACTTCTCCCTGAATGACCCGTCCGCGAAAGGTCTGGTCATCCTCGGTCGGCGGGATCAGGGGCCGGCTCTCCTCCAGGGGGCGAAAGCGGGTGGCGGTGAGGCCGAGAGGCTCGAAGATTTCTCGCGTGCAGAACACGTCCAGCCGCTTGTACGACAGAATTTCGATGACCTTGCCCAGCAGGATGAAGCCGAAATCCGAGTACTCCGTGCGCGTGCCCGGCTTTGCTTCCAGCGGCAGCTTCAGGGTCGCGCGCAGCAGCGACTCCGGCGTATCGCAGTTGCGGAACAGCGTTTCGTAGGCGGGTAGACCGGAGGTGTGCGCCAGCAGCATGCGCAGGGTCACGCGCTCCTTGCCGCTGCCCGGCGCCATGCCGATCACGAAGCCCGGGAGGATATCGCCCAGCCGAGTGTCGAGGTCGAGCTTGCCGCGATCTACCAGCATCATCGCCGCGGACGTCGTGGCGATCACTTTGCTGACGCTGGCCAGATCGAAGACAGTGTCCGGTTCCACCTCAGGCGAGTCCGGCTCCCAGGTGAACCGGCCGACTGAGTCGAGCGCGACGATCGAGTCTCGATGCAGCACCGCATACGCCGCTCCGGGAAAGGCCCGCTCCGTGACGGCTTTCTCCAGCACCGCGCGGGCCGCGGCCAGCCGGATTGCAGAGCCTGTCGACGAGCGAGCAGCGACGTCCGATGGCATGGAACCAGAGTACTCCGGGATGCGCCGCCGCCGATGTATCGGCGGTCACGAGCGGACGCTCGAGCTGCTGTTCGAATTTGCGACACCCGCGTCGCCGCGCTGTGCGCCTCACGAACGCTCTGCCTTCCGCCGATAACCGATTCAGGAACGCTGACCGGAAGGGGAGAGCGTGGCGCAAAGAGGTGAAGATCGAAGGCTGCATCCCCGGTTTCAGTGCAGCGGCAACGCGGAGATGCGGGCCCTGACTTCGGGTTTGCGGGCCACCGGGAAGATTGAAAATCTAAGCCTTGGCGGGTGCCGGATCCTGGTGGAACAGCCGCATGGCTTCCGCCAGGGCGAAAACGTGGAGATGACCTTCTGCGTGCGCCAGCTGCCGCTGCGCGTCCAGGCCTCCATACGCCAGCTGCACTCCGGACATGCGGTGGCGTCGCCTTCACGCTGCTCTCCGAACGCGGGAAACTGCAGCTGCTGGCGCTGATCGACGAGCTGGCGGAGGTTCTCCGCGATCAGGTCGACAGCATGATCGAATGCCAATCGTCGCTCCCCGCCGTTCCCTCGGAGCACCGGAATTGCCCTTGCTCCGGCGAGCCGGGCGAGAAAGCCCCGACGCGATCCGGTGGCACGCCCGTGCCGATCGATCGAGACCCTTGCTGAATCCCGCCGCGCCTTTTTCGCTGCCTGCGACATCTATACTGAAGCTCCGGTCCGCAGGCTGCCCACGATGCCCATCGCGCTCGACTTCTTTATCAAATACGGCTACGGGATCGTCTTCCTCTGGGTCCTGACCGAGCAGCTGGGCATTCCCATCCCCAGCGCGCCGCTGCTGCTCACCGCGGGCACTCTGACGGCAACCCATCAGCTGAGTCTGTGGTCTGTGCTTGGTGCTGCGCTGGCTGCCAGTCTTCTGGCGGACAGCACCTGGTACGTCTTCGGCAAGCATTACGGCTCGGCCGTGGTGCGGCTGATGTGCAGGCTGAGTCTGGAGAGCACGGCGTGCGTGCGCAAGACCGAGGGATACTTCACCAAACGCGGAGCAACGGCGCTGCTGGTGGCCAAGTTCGTTCCCGGGCTGGGTTCGGTGGCCGCGCCCATCGCCGGCCAGATCGGGATGAACTACGGCAAGTTCGTTCTCGCCGATGCCGGAGGCGTGCTGCTCTGGACCCTCACCGTCACGCTCGCGGGGCGCTTCTTTGGCGACGTGCTGAAGCATCATCCTGAGGCGCTCTCGACCACGGCTCACTTTTTCGGCGCAATCTTCGCGCTGCTGTTCATCGGCTTCCTCGTCTGGCGCATGCTGCAGCGGCGCGCGTTTCTGCGCTCGGTGCGCATGGCGCGGCTGGAACCGAGCGACCTGAAGCGGATGCTCGACAACGGCCAGCCGGTGTTCATCGTCGACCTGCGGCATCCCCTCGACTATCTGCCCGATCCGCGCACGCTGCCTGGCGCGCTGAGCCTGACGCCGGACAAGCTGGTGGAGCAGAGTGATCGCATCCCGCGCGACCAGGAGATCGTTCTGTTCTGCACCTGTCCCAGCGAAGCTACCGCGGCGCGCATGGCCCTGAAGCTGCGCGGCATGGGCATCCATCGCGTGCGGCCGCTGCGTGGCGGCTATGACGAGTGGAAGAAGCTCGGCTATCCGCTGGTGGATATCGCGGCGAGGGCCGCCTGAGCCCTCACAGCCCGCGTAACAGATCGCAGGCGCGCGCCAGATCTTCGTCACGCTTGGCGAAGCAGAAGCGGATCAGATTCTCTCCGCGGCCATCGGCAAAGAATGCGGTTCCCGCCACGCCCGCGACTCCGGTATTGCGCAGCAGGGTGCGGGCTTTCTCCTGCGCCGTGGCGCCCGGCAAATTTGTAACATCGGCGAGCACATAATAGGCGCCCTGGGGAATCGAGGGGGTCAGGCCCATGTCGCTCAGGGCGGCGCACAGCATGTCGCGCTTGGCCTGGTATTCGCCGGAGAGGCCGGAGTAGAACGAGTCGGGCAGCTGCAGCAGTCCGGCGGCGGCCGCGTGCTGGAAGGGCGACGGCGCACAGACGTAGACGAGGTCGTGAAAATAGCCGATGGCGCCGAGCCAGCGGCGATCCGCGATCAGGTACCCGATGCGCCAGCCGGTAATGCTGAATGTCTTCGACAACCCGGAGATGGAAATGGTGCGCTCGGCCATGCCCGGCAGCGTGGCGAGGCTGATATGCTGCGCGCCATCGTAGACGAAGTACTCGTAGATTTCGTCGGTGAGGACGAAGAGGTCGTGCTCGATGGCCAGCGCCGCGACGGCCTCCAGTTCCGCGCGGGAAAAGATTTTGCCGCAGGGATTGGACGGCGAGTTGAGGACGATGCCGCGCGTGCGCGGCGTGATGGAGCGGCGCAGCGCGTCGAGATCGAGCGCCCAGTCCGGCAAGCGGAGCGGAACCGAGACGGCCTTGACGCGCAGCGAGCGCAGCGTGTTCAGGTGGTAGCCATAGAACGGTTCGAAGAGGACGACCTCGTCGCCGGGATCGAACAGCGCCATGCAGGCGGCCTGGAATCCGGCGGTGGCGCCGGAGGTGACAAGAATCTCCGCGTCGGGATCGGCGTTCATGCCGTTGTGGCGCGCGAGTTTGGCGGCGATGGCCTGGCGCAGGCTCTCGATGCCATCCATGCGGGTGTAGATATTGAGGCCCTGGTGATGGCTTCGATGGCGCGCGCGACGACGGGCGAGGGAACGCCGGTGTCGCACACGCCCTGGGCGAGGTTGACTCCGCCCGCCAGGTCGCAGGCCACGGTCATGGCGCGAATCTCGGACTGAACCAGCCCGGGCGCAATTTCGCTGAGGTGCAATTTCTCGGCAACGGCACGCATTGGTCACGTTTACCACAATCAGCGGTCGGCGGATAGCGGTCGGCAGTCAGCGGGCAACGAAGGCCCCACTCCCCCCTTGTTCGGGGGGTGTGGCAAGTTGCTAAAAAATCGACCCGGCCGTCACGGCGGGGAAATCTGCAGGCCGTCGCGATGCGTCCGACAGAGGGACTACAGTTCCCAATTCGTTTTCTCCGCTACTGGCTAAGTGCAGGGCTCACGTGATGTCCAGTTGCAGCTCTGTCCCGTGGGCGGACGGCGCTTCCAAGCTGCGCCGTCCGGCAGGGATTGGATTCAAGCCGCCTTTGCGAGCACGCGGCGGGCTCCCATCGATAGCGACAAACGGGCGGTGCCGCTGAAAAGCATGCTGATCCCGACCAGGGTTCCGATTACCCATTCGGTGCTCGATGGCCAGCTCCTCCAGATGAGGATGGCAAGGACCAGCGTTACGATTCCATCCAGGAGCAACCAGCCCGATCCGGGCTGGGGACGGAGACGGAACCCCAAAACCAATTCCAGTACCGCCTCGACGAAGAGGTAAACCGCGAGGAAAAGTGTGAGTGACGCGAGGCCTGCGACGGGGTGAAGCAGTGCATAGACTCCGACGAAGACGTAGAGAATGCCAAGCAGCAGCTCCCAAATCATTCCGCCCGATGTGCGCGTATGCCACGCGAATACCAGGTGGAACAGGCCGCTCAGCATGAGCAGCCAGGCGACAACGATGAGCACCGCAATTCCTGCGGCAGGGGGAATGACAATGGCGAGAATGCCGACAACAATCATGAGAATACTGAGTGCGATTGACCACCCAACTGACTCTTTCACGATTGTTCCAACGGGCGAAGTACTCATGACGACCTCCTTTGTTTTCCGATTCCGCACGAGGTGCGGTGAAGACAGGGGCCCGGGGCCGCTGTTCACGTTCTGAGTTAACGTCGGTGCTGGGGGCGAACCAGTGGATTAACAGGTGATCAATCAGGAAAGCCGGCGGGGAAGGCCGCAGTCCTGAAGAGGTGTGCGTAAGGATTTCTGAGAGGAGGGGGTCCGTGTATCTGGCCGGTCACTGATTATAATCGCGCTTCACCTGGCTGTGCTCGGAGTTTGGGCACGTTGTGGAACAACAGTCGTCCGGGCTTCAGTGGCGGAAGTGGCGGATGCCGGTGAAGACCATGGCGAGGCCGAGGCGATCGGCGGCGGCGATCACGTCGTTATCCTTCACGGAGCCGCCAGGCTGGATGACCGCTGTGGCGCCGGTTTGCGCGACGACTTCGAGCCCGTCGGGGAAGGGAAAGAACGCGTCGGAGGCGGCGACGCAGCCCTTCAGGGGGAGCACGGCCTTCATCGCTCCGAAGCGCGCGGCGTCGACGCGGCTCATCTGTCCGGCGCCGATGCCGACGGTTTGGCCGTCGCGCGCGTAGACGATGGCGTTCGACTTGACGTGCTTGACGACCTTCCAGGCGAAGAGCAGCGCGTTGAGCTCTTCTTCAGTGGGAGCGCGCTGGGTGGCGATTTTCAGGTCGGCGGAGGAGAACTTCGGGTTGTCGGCATCCTGCATGAGCATGCCGCCGGAGATCTGTTTAAGCATGCGCGTGGTCTTTGCGGGGTGCACGACGACGAGGCGCAGATTCTTTTTCGAGGAGAAGCGGGAGAGGGCGTCTTCAGTAAAGGACGGCGCGGCGATGGCTTCGACGAAGAGCGCGGCCATTTCTTCGGCGGTGTCGCCGTTGATCTCGCGGTTGACGCCGATGACGGCGCCGAAGGCGGAGACGGGATCGGCGACCAGGGCCTTGCGGTAGGCCTCCAGCAGGTTGCCGCCGGTGGCGGTGCCGCAGGGATTGGTGTGCTTGAT
>CAWFXK010000017.1:0-94323 GCA_963819725.1 uncultured Acidobacteriaceae bacterium | reverse complement strand
AAGCAGGCCGGAAATGCAGGCGCGGCGCCGCTTTCCGGGCAAGATGTAACCGATGTTGTTACGTATTTAGGATCGCTGCGGAATCCGGCTGTGGTATCGGCAGCGCCGGCGCTGGGGAGGTAAGGATGAGCGACGTGAGCGACAGCCCTGAGAAGCAGAGCAGCGGGCCGGATATTGTGACGGCGAGCCACCAGGCCAGCGATCAGGAGAGCCCGGCGATCGTCTCGCGGCGGTGGCTGCTGCTGAAGGCGGGCGTGGCGCTGAACGGGCTGGTGGGGATCGCGCTGGCGGTGCCGATTGTGCGGTATTTGCTGGCTCCGGTGCGCAAGGATTCCGATTACAAGTCCTGGGTTTCGCTGGGGGATGTGGGGAAATTTCCGGTGGGGGAGACGCGGCTGGCGTCGTACGTGAATCCGTTCAGGCAGTCGTGGGACGGGGAGACGGACAACGTCGCTTGCTGGGTGCGGCGCGAGGGGGCGAGCCAGTTTACGGTGTTTGCGATCAACTGCGCGCATCTGGGATGCCCGGTGCGGTGGTTCCCGCAGTCGCAGCTGTTCATGTGTCCGTGCCATGGCGGCGTTTATTACGCCGATGGATCGCGGGCGTCGGGGCCGCCGGAGCGGGGACTGTTCACCTACGACTACAAAATAGCCAACGGACAGTTACAAATCAATGCGGGACAGATGCCGAGCCTGTCGAATACGGCGAAGCTGGTGACGATCAGCACGCCGGGCGCTGATGGAACTGCGCGGGATGGGGATTGCGGATGCCGGGGATGAAAGCGTCCAGAACGAAGCGCGTCTACGACTGGTTCGAGCGGCGGCTGCAGATCGAGGGGCCGGTGAAGGACGCGGTGCTGCACAAAGTGCCGCGCAACACGGCGAGCTGGTGGTACGTGTTCGGGAGCGCGGCGTTCACGCTGCTGATGCTGCAGGTGGTGACGGGGATTTTGCTGGCGCTGGTGTATGTGCCGTCGGCGGCCGAGGCGTGGAACAGCCTGAATGTTCTGAATCACCAGGTGCCGCTGGGCTGGTTTCTGCGGGCGATCCATGCGTGGGGATCGAATTTCATGGTCGCCGTGGTGTTCATCCACATGGCGCAGGTGTTTTTGTTTGGGGCGTACAAATTTCCGCGCGAGCTGACGTGGACGGTGGGCGTTTTCCTGTTGCTGATGACGCTGGGCATGGCGTTCACGGGGCAGGTGCTGCGCTTCGACCAGGATGCGTACTGGGGGCTGGGCATCGGGGTGTTCATCCTGAGCCGCGTGCCGTGGATGGGCGGCGGGCTGGTGCATTTGCTGCTGGGCGGGCCGGTGATTGCGGGCGCGACGCTGTCGCGATTCTTTGCGCTGCACGTGTTCGTGATTCCGGGAACGCTGATGTTTCTGGCTGCGGTGCATGTCTGGATGGTGCTGAAGCTGGGCGTGAATGAGTGGCCGATGCCGGGGCGGCTGGTGCGGAAGGAAACCTACATCGAGGAGTACAACAAGCTAGCGCACGACGATGGCATTCCGTTTGTGCCGGGCGCGTTCTGGAAGGACCTGGTGTTTTCCGGCGCGGTGCTGGCGGCAGTGGCGGTGTGTGCGGCGGTGTTTGGGCCGTCGGGGCCGGGCGGGCAACCGGATCCATCGATCATTCAGACGGTGCCGAAGCCGGACTTCCCTTTCCTGTGGATTTACGCGGTGCTGTCGTATCTGCCGCCGTCGATGGAGACGCCGTTCATTCTGATTGCGCCGTTCGTGATGATTGCGGGGCTGCTGGCGGTGCCGTTTGTGGCGTCGGAGGGGGAGAAGAGCTGGCATCGGCGGCCGATGGCGGTGCTGGCGCTGAGCCTGGTGGCGGTGAGCTGGGCGGTGTTCACGCATCTGGCGATGTCGACGCCATGGAGCCCGCACATGAGCGCGTGGAGCGGCGACACGCTGCCGGTGAAATATCTGCAGGAGGCGACGCCGCTGGAGCGGCAGGGGGCGGTGATTTTTCAGGCAAAGCAATGCCGGAACTGCCACTCGATTGGCGGGCAGGGCGGCGAGCGCGGGCCGGCGCTGGACGCCGTGGCGACGCGGATGACGCCGGATCAGATGCGCTACAAGGTGGTGACGGGCGGCGGGAATATGCCGGCGTATGGGAAGAATCTTTCGCCGCCGGAGATCGAGGCGCTGGTGAGTTTTCTGGAGACGCTGCATCCGAAGGGCGAGCCGCCGGCGTTCGATGCTTCGCGGCATTTGGCGGAGACGACGCCGTCGCCGCAGCCGGAGAGCGCGAAGCCGTGAGCGGGCAATGAATTTCGACCCCCTGGTTACGCAATGGGATGTGCCGTGGGCTGTGACGGCGGCACTGGCGGTGACAGCGGCGATTTATGTTCGCGGATGGTTACAAATTCGGCGGACACGGGCGTGGTTGTTTCCCCTGTGGCGGCTGATCGCATTTCTGGGCGGGATGCTGGCGATTTTTGTAGCGGTGGCGTCGCCACTCGATACGTTCAGCGAAACGCTGCTGTTCATGCACATGGCGCAGCATTTTGTGCTGATGTCAATTGCGCCGCCGCTGATTGTGCTGGGGGCTCCGGTGGTGCCGATGCTGCGGGGGTTGCCGCGAGGTGTGATCCGTGGGCTGCGGCCTCTGTTTCTGACGGGCGTGATCGGGCGGGTGGGCTCTTTCCTGACGCAGCCGAAGGTGGCGTGGCTGGCGATGAATGCGGCGTATGTGGGCTGGCATATACCGAAGGCGTACGAATTTGCGCTGGCGAGCGAGAACTGGCACAACTTCGAGCATGCGTGCTTTTTTTTCACCAGCCTGATGTTCTGGTGGCCGGTGATTGCGCCGTGGCCGTGGCGACAGAGGGGTTCGCGGTGGCTGCTGCTTCCCTATTTGCTGTTGGCGGATCTGGTGAACACGGGGCTATCGGCGTTTCTGTGTTTCTCGGGGCGGCTGCTGTATCCGAGTTATGGGGCGGTTCCGCGGCTGTTTGGGCTGAGCGCGCTGAACGACCAGGTGGCGGCGGGGGCGTTCATGTGGGTGATGGGGTCGACGGTGTTTCTGATTCCGGCGATGGGGATCACGATGGTGCTGTTGTCGCCGCGGCGGGGGCGGGTAAGGGAGCGGCGATTCGCGAGGGTTTAGGGAATCGAGTTTAGAGTTTAGAGTTTGGAGTTTAGGAATTAGGGCGGCGCGGCGGTGAGGGGTTCCGGGGCTGAAGCCCTCTTTCCGCGACGATGTGTTCCACGGGCTGAAGCCCGTGGCTTCTACCGTCGTCCTGCTGCGCAGGACCTGATGTGGACGGCGGCCCTCGAACATCGAGCGATCGCGCTTTGCGCGATGCCCACCCTGATCGCCAAAAGCGGCGATCAGAATGGGGCACCCGGCTCTTTTGCTACGCGGCTGCTACGGTTTGGTGGCGAGGATGAGGGGTGAGGGCCCGGGTGAATCGAGGAGGCGCGGATTGGTGAAGCCGGCTTCTTCGAGCCAGGCGCCGATTTCCTCGAACGACCAGGTGTTGCCCTCCTGCGTGTTGACGATCATGTTGACGGCGAAGAACAGGCCGTTGACGGGGCCGGTGCGCTCCTTGTTGACCAGGAATTCCTGAACCGCGATGGTGCCGCCGCCGGCGAGGGCGGCGAACGTCTTCGCGAGAAGCTTGCGGCTGCGGGCTTCGCCTTCACTGTGCAGGATATGGCCGAGGGTGGCGACGTTGTGGCCGGATCCGAAGGAGACGTCGAGGAGGTCGCCCTCGATGAAGGAGAAGCGGTCGGAGAGGCCGAAGCGGGCTGCAGTTTTCTTTGTGATGTCGATGACTTCGGGCCAGTCGACCGCGGTGACGCGGACACGCGGGGAGCTTTGGGCCTGAGCGATGCCCCAGACTCCGGAGCCGGCGGCGAGATCGAGAGCGCGGACCGGGTCGCCTGAGGCGCCGTAATTCATATGCGCGGCGAGCGCCTGGGCGGGGCCGTAGCTCATGGGGAAGATGTCGAGGACGAAGTCGTGGAAGAACTCGCCGCCCGACTTCTCTTGATTGACAGGCGTGACGGGTTTGCCGGTGGCGACGACTTCGTTCAGGTTGAGCCAGCGCGGAATGAGCTGCTCGCTGCAGTGTTTGATCATGCCGCCGAAGAACGAGGGTTTGGTGCTCACCAGGAAGGTGGAGCTTTCCGGGGTGAGGGCGAAACGGTTCTGCTCGTCTTTGGAGAGGAAGTTGAGGCCGACGAGCGCGTCCATGATGGCAGTGAGGCCGCGGGCGGAGGCGCCGGTGGCTTTCTGGACCTCCCAGATGTCTTTGGGGCCGCTGTCGAGGACGTCGAAGACGTGGTGGCGGATGGCAGCTTCAAGGACGAGGGGCGGGACGTAGCCCCAGGCCATTTGCATGATGCGTTCGGGGGTGACTTGCGCAGGGGTGGCAGTAGCCATGAGTGTTCCTCATTTCCGGGGGAGTGGGGAATGGTCGATCGTGACCGCTGGGGAGCGTGGCGATGGGGAGGAGTTTAGCAGCTTTGGCGGTGAACTCGCGCGTGGAAGCCAGACGAAAAGAAGGGCTCGCGCCAGGAGGCGAGCCCTTCGGGGGAGGAGTGTTTCAACGGCCCGGCCCCGGGTTAGAGGGTCGGGTATGAGGTTAGACGGGGGAGGGTGGGCGGGGGTGATCCGTCGGGGGAGGGGAGGGCGCTGCTCTATGTACGCGCGATGGGTAGAATCGGATTGGTTACGGCCATGGCCAGACGGGCGGCGATGTGGTTCGAGGTGGGCAAAAGGTTCGGGCGTGCCGAACCCGGCGCCGGGGACCGCGTTGCAGGTCCTGAGGCGGCCGGCAATCCGACGGGCCTCGAATTTGCGTATCTTTTACAGAGACGCATGAGCAGCCGAAGCGAGGCGCCATGACTGCGCCGCTGCAGCCGGTACCGGACTCGGCGCTCGTCGAGCGCATCATGGCCGGAGACGAAGGGGCGCTGTCGGCGCTCTACGACCGCTATTCCGGAATGCTGTACGCCATGCTGCTGCGCATCCTGAAAGACACGGGCGCGGCGGAGGAGGTGCTGCAGGATCTGTTTCTGCAGCTGTGGCGCGGGGCTGCGCGCTTCGACGCGAGCCGGGGATCGCTGGCAGGATGGCTGCTGGTGATTGGGCGCAATCGCGCGCTGAGCCGGCTGCGCGGGAGGCAGCGCCGGGAGATTGTGCCGGACGATATAGAAGGATTCTCACTGAACGCGGTGCCGTCTTCGGAGGATCTGGAGAACGAGGCCGCGCGGATGCAGCTGATGAATCGGCTGCGCGGGGCTTTGGCTGCCCTGCCGGCCGAGCAGAGGGAAGCGGTGGAACTGGCGTATTTCGAAGGGATGACGCAGACGGAGATTGCGGCGCGGACGGGGAGTCCGCTGGGCACGGTGAAGTCGCGGGTAAGGGCCGCGATGCAGACTTTGAAGCAGATGTTTGACGATGAATCGACACGTTCAACCCGAAGACTCTGACCTGTACGCGCTGGGCGCGCTCGACGGGGAGGAGAAGCAGACGCTCGAAGCCCACGTGCGCCTGTGCGCGGAGTGCGCGCGCGAGGTGGAGGCGGCGCGGCAGCGGGTGGCGCTGCTTGGTCTGGCCGCGCCTGCGGCGGCTCCTGCTGCGCGGGTGAAGGAGGAATTGCTGCGGCGCGTGCGAGCGGAGCGGGGTGTGGCGGGACGCGTAGTTCGGGGTTCGGAGCCGACCCGGGGATTTGGGTTGGCGTGGCTGACCCCGGCGTTTGGGGTGGCGACGGTGGTGTTCGCGGCGCTGGCGGTGGTGTTCTGGATGCGGGATGCGAGGGACCTGCAGCGGATTCATACGCTGGAAGGACAGCTGGCGGAGGTGCAGACGCGGTCGCGGGAGATTGCGCGGGCGTCGCAGGCGACGGACAAACTGCTGGAGATGCCGACGACCAAACGCGTAGCGCTGATGCCGATGCCCGGGATGGGGAACGGGCACGGGGGCGTGCTCTACAACGCGAAGATGGGCATGGTGGCTTGCACCGGATGGCTGCCGGCTCCGCCGAAGGGCAAGAGCTATCAGCTGTGGCTGGTGCCCATGGAGGGCAAGCCGATGCCGCTGTACGTGTTTGGCGAGGAGTGGACCGAGCCCATGGAGATGCATGTGACGCCGGGGATGGAGGCGAAGGCGTTCGCGGTGACGGAGGAGCCGGCGGGCGGCATGCCGTGGCCGACGGGTCCGAAGGTGCTGGAGGGAGCGGGGGAGTGAGGTACAGGGTGCAGGGTACAGGGCACAGAAACGGCGTTCAGCGTTCCGCGCTCGGCGTTCGGACCAGGGTTCGTAGCCGTTCGTAGCCGGTAGTGGCCTTCGGAGCTGAGGGCCGCTCATTGTTCAGGAAGCGGCCTCTCCTGGTCCGGTAAACTCGGGATGTATGCCTGCGAGTAAGAATTCGGGTCAGTGGAGCGGGTCCAGTATCCGCGAGATGTTTCTGAAGTTTTTTGAGACGAAGGGGCACCGGCGGGTGCACTCGTCGTCGCTGGTGCCTGCCAACGATCCCACGCTGCTGTTTACGAATGCGGGGATGAATCAATTTAAGGATGTGTTTCTGGGCCTCGAGCGGCGGGACTACTCGCGCGCGACGACGTCGCAGAAGTGTGTGCGGGCGGGCGGCAAGCACAACGACCTGGAAAACGTTGGGTTCACGCGGCGGCACCATACCTTCTTCGAAATGCTGGGGAACTTCAGCTTCGGCGACTATTTCAAGAAGGACGCGATTGCGTATGCGTGGGAGCTGGTGACTTCACCGGAGTGGTTTGGGATTCCGAAGGACCGGCTGTATGTGACAGTTTTCGAGGGCGATGCCGAGGTGCCTCGGGACGACGAGGCGGAGCGTTTGTGGATGGAGGTGGGCGTTCCGAAGGAGCGCATCTTTACGTACGGGCGGAAGGACAACTTCTGGCAGATGGGGGAAACGGGGCCGTGCGGTCCGTGCTCGGAGATTTTTTACGACATGGGGCTGGAGGCTGCGGAGACTCCGGGCGTGGATCGGCCGTTTGGGGAGGACGAGGCGCGGTATGTGGAGATTTGGAATTTGGTGTTTCATGCAGTTCGACCGGTCCGCGGTGACGGACGCTAAAGGTGTGGTGACGGATTACACGCTGACTCCGCTGCCGAAGCCTTCGATTGATACGGGGATGGGTTTGGAGCGGGTGGCTGCTGTTTTGCAGGGGGTGATCAGCAATTTTGAGACTGATTTGTTTGTGCCGCTAATTGCGAAGGCAATGCTGCGTGACGCTCACGGGAACAGTATCGGAAAGGTCACTGGCGAAGAACTTGATGCTTCGCTATCGGATAATTGCGGATCATTCACGAGGGCAGCGACGTTTCTTGATCTCCGACGGAGTGGTGCCCTCCAATGAGGGACGTGGTTATGTGCTGCGCAAGATTCTCCGGCGGGCCATTCGGCATGGACGGAACGCTATGGCACAGGAAGCAGCCTTCTTCTTGTCAAGATGGTCTTCGCGGTCCGCGACGAGATGCAGGATGCGTATCCGGAGCTGAAGGAGAGCGCGGACCGCGTCGCTGAAGTAGTGGAGGCCGAGGAGCGGCAGTTTGCTCGGATTTTGAGCTCGGGTCTCGCGCTGTTGCGACGAACTGCGATGAGGTCACTGAATTCAACGAAGTACAGGAGGCAAGCGGGAAAGCAATCCGCAAGGCACAATTGAGGTCAGCACAATACGGCTGTGAGAAGCCGGTCTGACGGATCTGTTAGGTGACGGCGCCGAGGGCACAGAGTGGTAGACGAAGAGAAACTCGCAGCTGGCGAGTCGTCTGATCCTTGGCTGGAGATAAACGCATTTCATCTGTACGAAACGTACGGCCTGCCGCTGGATTTCATGATGGATGCGTGCGCGGGATGCGGGCATCCAGTTTCGATCGTGGAGGGATTTGAGGAGGCGCGGGCGGAGGAGCAGGCGCGGGCGCGGGCTTCGTGGAAGGGTGGGTCGCAGAAGTCGGCCAGCCCGGCGTTTCGCGATTTGCCGAAGACGACTTTCGAGGGCTATCGGCAGCTGCGCGTCGATGGGGCCGAGGTGCTGGCCATTGTGAAGGACGGCCAGGGCGTTCCCGCGGCGAATGCCGGCGATGCGGTAGAGATTGTGCTGGATCGGACGAGCTTCTATGCCGATTCCGGGGGACAGATCGGCGATACGGGCTGGCTGATGAGCGACGATCACAATTCCGTCGTCGCCGATGTGAGTGGGTGCACGAAGCCGGTGCAGGGCGTGTTTGCGCATCGCGCGATTCTGCGGCAGCCGGTGAAGCTCGGCGATCGTGTCGATACGGTGGTCGATGAGGGCTTCCGCAATGCGACGCGGCGGAATCATACGGCGACGCATCTGCTGCATGCGGCGTTGCGCGAGGTGCTGGGCACGCATGTGAAGCAGGCGGGGTCGCTGGTGGAGCCGAATCGGCTGCGATTCGATTTTTCGCATTTCGCGGGCATCGCCGATGAGGAGCTGCAGGATATCGAGGACATCATTAATCAGTCAGACGCTGGCGAACACGAAGGTGGAGACGCTGGAGGATGTTCCGATTGATGTGGCCGTGAATGAGTATCACGCGATGGCGCTGTTCGGCGAGAAGTATGGCGAGAAGGTGCGCGTGGTGCGCATCGGCGACTTCTCGACGGAGCTTTGCGGTGGCACGCACACGGGTGCGACGGGCGAGATCGGCGTGGTGAAGCTGCTGGGCGAGGGGTCGGTGTCATCAGGCGTGCGACGCGTGGAGGCGGTGACGGGGCTGGGCGCGCTGAACGAGTTCCGCAAAGATTTTCAGGTGGCGCAGATTGCTTCGCAGCTGGGGCCGTCGGATGTGGCTCCGGCGGATGCGCTGCGGCAGCGGCTTGCCAGCGCAGGAAGACGAGTTGAAGAAGCTGCGGCGGGAGCTGGATGAGGCGCGGATGAAGTCGGCGGCGTCGCGGGTATCGGGAGCGACGGACCAGGCTGTCGAGGTGGCCGGGATCAAGGTGCTGGCGCAGCGGGTGGATGGGCTCGATCGCGGACAGATGCGGACGCTCGTGGATAATCTGCGGAACAAGCTGGGGTCGGGGGTCGTGGTGCTGGGCGGCGCGCAGGAGGATGGCAAGGTTGCGCTGATCGTCGGCGTGACGAAGGACCTGACGGGCAAGGTTCAGGCGGGCAAAGTCGTCGGCGAAATCGCGAAGAGGGTGGGCGGGTCGGGCGGCGGGCGTCCGGACATGGCGGAGGCGGGCGGGAAAGACGCGGGGCAGCTGGATGCGGCGCTGAAGAGCGCGGCTGATGTGGTGAAGGGGCTTATTGCGTCAGTTCAGCGGCAGCGTTCAGCGTTTAGGAAGTGAGGGCTTGCTTGAGTTACTTCCTTGCACGGCAAAATGCAGGTCCTTCGACTCGCGTTCGAACTGTTTGTTGCGCCCAGAGCGGCGCAATGTATTCGGATACTTCGCTCAGGATGACAGATTTTTCTTTTCTGCGTCGTGCTGCGGGGATGTCAGAAATGCTGCACGGGATAAAGCGCTCCGCTCTTAGCGAACGCCATGAATCCTTCAATTCGCCCGGGTATTCTGTTGCGGGTGATTGGCGATGGCTTATGTACTGGCGCTGGATCAGGGGACGACGAGTTCGCGGGCGATTCTTTTCGACCAGCAGGGGAAGATTGCGGGCGTGGCGCAGCACGAGTTCCCGCAGATTTTTCCGCAGCCGGGGTGGGTGGAGCACAATCCTGTCGATATTCTGACGTCGCAGCTGAGCGCGGCGGTGGACGTGCTGGGTAAGGTGAGCGCTACGCCGCGCGATGTGGTGGCGCTGGGAATCACGAATCAGCGCGAGACGGCGATCGTGTGGGATCGCGCGACGGGGAAGCCGGTTTCGAACGCGATCGTGTGGCAGGATCGGCGGACCGCCCCGATGTGTGCGCGACTGCGCGAGGAGGGCGTCGAGGACACGGTGCGGGCGAAGACGGGGCTGCTGCTCGATCCGTATTTTTCGGCAACGAAGATTGCGTGGGTGCTCGAAAACGTCGATGGGGTGCGGGCGCGGGCAGAGCGTGGCGAGCTGGCGTTTGGGACGGTGGACAGCTGGCTGATCTGGAATCTGACCAGAGGGCAAGCGGCACGTGACGGACCGGACGAATGCGTCGCGGACGCTGCTGTACAACATCGTCGCTGACCGGTGGGACGAGGAGCTGCTGCGCATCTTTGGGATTCCGGCGAGCCTGATGCCGGAGGTGGTGTGGTCGAGCGGAAGAGGTAGGGCGGGTGACGGCAGCGCTGGTCCCTGGGATGTGCCGATTGCGGGGATTGCGGGGGATCAGCAGTCGGCGCTGTTTGGGCAGCTGTGCACGAATCCAGGCGATGCGAAGTGTACGTACGGGACGGGGTGCTTCCTGCTCGAAAATATCGGCGCGAAGTTCCGGCTCTCGCAGCAGCGGCTGGTGACGACGCTGGCGTGCAGCACGGCGCGCAAGCTCGAATATGCGCTGGAGGGGAGCATTTTTATCGGCGGCGCGGTGGTGCAGTGGCTGCGCGACAAGATGCGGTTCTTTCCGTATGCGCCGGTGGTGGAGAGCATTGCGGGAGGCGTACCGGACGCGGGCGGCGTGGTGTTTGTGCCGGCGTTCACGGGGCTGGGCGCGCCGCATTGGGATCCGTACGCGTCGGGAATGATTATCGGGATTGGGCGCGATACGGGGATTGGGCACATTGCGCGCGCGGCGATCGAGAGCATCGCGTTCCAGGTGGCGGATGTGCTGAAGGCGATGGACGCGGACACGGGGATCAAGTGCACGGAGCTGCGCGTGGATGGCGGCGCGGCGGCGAACGATCTGCTGATGCAGTTCCAGGCGGACCTGCTGGGGATCCGCGTGAACCGGCCGGGAATTCTGGAGTCAACGGCGCAGGGGGCGGCGTATCTGGCGGGTCTGGCGACGGGGTTCTGGACGAGCGTGGAGGAGATCGCGAAGACGCGGGCGGAGCGGGTGTTCGAGGCGCGCGCGGACCGGGCAGAGATGGATCGGCGCTATCGTCGGTGGCAGGCGGCGGTGGAGCGGGCGAAGCGGTGGAATCAGCCGGACGCGCAGGTTTGAAGGCGGAGCTGAACGAAATCCGGGGGCTTCAGGACCGAACCACTACAAGACTGTTGCTTTTGTCTGAAGGGTAGTCAGTGGGAGGGGGATAAGCCTCTTCGAGAATTCTGCGCCTGACTTCCTCGTGAAGGAGGGCGCCGGGATTGGCGGAGGGCAGCCCGAGGAGATGGCCCTGGGCTTCATCGGCACCGAGGGAACGGATGAGGCGAAGCTGGTCTTTGGTTTCGACGCCTTCGACGATCACCTTCATCTGGAGATTATGGGCGAGACCGATGATGGACTCGACGAAGGAGCGAGTTTCACGGCGGACCATGAGGCCGCCGACGAAGGAGCGGTCGAGCTTGAGGGTATCGAAGGCGAGTTTAGGCAGGTAGGTGAGGCAGGAATAGCCGGTGCCGAAGTCGTCGACAGCGACGCTGACGCCCATGCGGTTGAAGCGGCGAATCATGTCGGTGGCGCGCTCGATACCGCCGACGGTGGCGGACTCGGTGAGCTCGATTTGCAGGAGGCTGGGATGGAGGCCGGTGCGATGGAGGATGCCGGCGACCTCTTCAAAGAAGGAATCCTGGGAGAACTGAATGGTGGAAACATTGACGGCGACCTGAACAGGGCGGCCGGCGATGGCCTGCCAGGCGAGGGCATCGGTGCAGGCGCGCTCCATGACGTAGGCGCCGAGGGAGACGATCAAGCCACTCTCTTCAGCGACAGGGATAAAGCTGACGGGGCCGACCTGACCGAGGCTCGGGTGATTCCAGCGGGCGAGGGCCTCAAAACGGACGATGCGGTTGGAAGCGAGGTCATATTCAGGCTGGTACTGGAGCGAGATCTCGCCTTTGGCGATGGCATGCTGGAGTGCAGCCTCCATCGAGAGGCGTTCGCGGGCGGCGCTGCCGAGGTCGTCGGTGTACTGGACGATGCGGCTTTTCCCATTGCGTTTAGCGGCGTACATGGCACAGTCGGCCTGCTGGAGGAGCTGGCCATAATCGCGGGCGTCCGGGAAGATGCTGATGCCGACGCTGCCGGTGACCTGGACTGAATGGCCATTGACGGCAAAGGGGTCCTTGAGAGAGTCGAGGACGCTCTGCGCTGCTTTGAGGACATCGCCGCGGTCCTGGATGTTGTCGAGGATGAGAGAAAACTCATCACCGGCGATGCGGGCCAGGGTATCGGACTGGCGATAGCGCATTCTGAGGCGCTGGGCGACTTTGGCAAGGACAAGATCGCCGGTGTCGTGGCCAAAGTTGTCGTTGACGAGTTTGAAGGCATCGAGGTCGATGTGCAGGAGGGCGACGAGGGAAAGATCGCGTTGGGCCTTGGTGATGCTCTGAGAGAGGCGGTCGGCAAGGAGGCGGCGGTTCGGCAGGCCGGTGAGGTCGTCGATCAGGGCCATCCGCTTCAGTCTGGATTCGGCTTCTTTGCTGATGTGTTCCCATCGCTGAATCTCGGCGACCATGATGTTGACGGCGACGCTGAGTGGAGCGACTTCGGCAACGTCCTGCACAACGACGTCGCGGCTGAAGTTTCCCTGCTGGGTAAGGGTTTGAACTTCAGAAGAGAGCTGGCGGAGGGCATGACCGGTTTTCGAGGCCTTCTGCAACTCGCCTGAAGTCCTGTTTAACTCGGCTTTCTGCAGACGGACGCGGCGGTTGAGGACGAAGAGCCACACGAGAGAGAGAGAAGGAAAGAGAACCCAGCGAGTATCGCGGCGCTGGTACGAAGAGACAGCGAGACCGACATCCGGCGCAGCATTGGCCATGGAGAGGCGGTCCGGAGGCTGGCCTGGGGGGGCGGCGAGCTTCGCGGAGGAATGCGAACGGCGCACGCTTTCGGATGCAGGTTCGCCGGGCGGATTGGCGGGATGGGAAGGGCGGGGTGTGATGGTGGCGTCGAGGACGAGGGTGTCCCCGACATGAATGCCGAGGCGGGAGGGATCGAGGGGGATAGGAAGGGTGCCGGTTTTGTCCTGAATCCAGAAGCGGGTGTTGGCCGGATCGATGGCGATGACGGCTCCTTCGATGCGGATGAGGGAGCCAATCGGCAGCTGAGAAAGCCGTTGAATCGAGGTATCTTCGGCAGGAACACACCACTGCCATAGCGCCGTGCAGGCGATGACCGCACCGAGCGCAGGCACCAGGATTGGGGCCCGTAATCTCATGGAACCGCTACCGCCCTCGTCATTCAAAAATGATGGTTGGTGGGACCCGGGAGAGCCATACAACTTTTGGCCTCGGGTTCTGATCCGGTGCGCCTGCGGACCCGCTCAGCATCTCGGCTGAGGGGGTTTCCGGTGCTTTTCTGCGCAGTAGGGAGAGGGCCTGGCCGTGTGACGTATCTCACAAGCCCGGAGTACGGAGGGAGGACTATCATGAGTTCTCCGGGCGGCCCGCTCCCCACCACATGCGGGCGGTGGGAGATCTTGCAAATGTGTCTGGCGATCCCAGGAAAAGTGGTTGAGATTCGTACGCAGGAAGGCCTGCAGATGGCGCGCGTGCAGTTTGGCGGCGTGACCCGCGATGCGTGCCTGGACTATGTGCCCGAGACGCAGGTGGGCGATTATGTGCTCGTGCATGTGGGATTCGCGATCAGTCGCGTGGATGAAGAGGAAGCGCGGCGGACTTATGAGGCGCTGGCGGAGCTGGATCAGCTGGGCGAGCTGGAGATTCCGGAGATCGAAGAGAGCCGCAGGAGCGGCGCATGAAGTATCTCGACGAATATCGCGATGGGGACATTGCGGCGAAGCTGGTGGAGCGGATTCGCCGGGCGCAGACCAAACCGTGGGTGATCATGGAGGTCTGCGGCGGGCAGACGCATTCAATTGTCAAGAACGGGATCGATCACCTGCTGCCGAAGGGGATTGAGCTGGTGCACGGGCCGGGTTGCCCGGTGTGCGTGACGCCGCTGGAGATGATCGACAAGGCGCACGCGATTGCGCGCAAGCCCGGCGTGATTTTCTGCTCGTTCGGCGACATGCTGCGCGTGCCTGGGTCGGATGGCGATCTGTTCAGCATCAAGTCGCAGGGCGGCGATGTGCGCGTGGTGTATTCGCCGCTGGATTGCCTGAAGATTGCGAAGGCGAATCCGGAGAAGCAGGTGGTGTTCTTCGCGATCGGGTTTGAGACGACTGCGCCGGCAAACGCGATGCTGGCGTGGCAGGCGCGTCAGATGGGGCTGAAGAACCTGTCTCTGCTGGTGTCGCACGTGCTGGTGCCGCCGGCCATTGAGGCGGTGCTGAGCTCGTCGCAAAACCGGGTGCAGGGATTCCTGGGGCCAGGGCATGTGTGCGCCGTGGTGGGATACACCGAATACGAGCCGCTGGCGGCGCGGTTTCGTGTGCCGATCGTTGTTACAGGTTTTGAGCCGCTGGACATTCTGGAAGGCGTGCTGATGGTGGTGGAGCAACTGGAACAGGGTCGGGCGGAAGTGGAGAACCAGTATTCGCGGGTGCTCGAGCGAAGCGGCAATCGGCCCGCGCAGGAGCTGATCGCGAAGGTGTTCGAGGTGAACGACCGCAAGTGGCGCGGCGTGGGGATGATTCCGCAGAGCGGCTTCCGGCTCCGCGAGGAGTTCCGGGAGTTCGATGCGGAAGCGCGGTTCAGCGTTGAGGCGATCGACACGATGGAGCCCGCAGTCTGCATCGCGGGGCAGATTCTGCAGGGAATCAAAAAGCCGCATGATTGTCCGGCGTTCGGAACCGAGTGCACGCCGCAGCATCCACTGGGGGCGACGATGGTGTCGGCCGAAGGCGCGTGCGCGGCGTATTACGCGTACGGGCGACATCTGAAGGATTCGGATCTGGTGACGCTGGGGAACGGGCGATGAGTGCGGGGAAAGTGGAAGAGCGTGAGGAGACAGCGGCGGGACTGGGGCCGTTTGGGTCTTGTCCGCTGCCCGATCTTCGAGCATCCGCAGATTGTGCTGGGGCACGGAAGTGGCGGGAAGCTGTCGGCGGAGCTGATCGAGAAGGTTTTTGTCAGCCGCTTTCGGAATTCGACGCTGGAAAAGATGGATGACCAGGCGCTGCTGGAAATTGGCGGCACGCGGCTGGCGTTTACGACCGATTCGTTTGTGGTGACGCCGATTTTCTTCCCAGGTGGAGACATCGGTACGCTGGCGGTGAACGGCACGGTCAACGATCTGGCGATGGGCGGCGCGAAGCCGCTGTATTTGTCGGCGGCGTTCATTCTGGAAGAGGGGCTGGCAGCGACGGAGCTGGAGCGGGTCGTGGATTCGATGGCTGCGGCGGCGCAGAGTGCGGGCGTGCAGCTGGTGACGGGCGATACGAAGGTTGTCAATCGCGGCAAAGGCGACAAGGTTTTCATCACGACGACGGGGATCGGCGTGGTGCCCACAGGCGTGCGGATGTCGGCGGATCGGGCAAGGCCGGGCGACAAGATTCTGCTGAGCGGATTTATCGGGGATCACGGGATCACGATCCTGTCGCAACGCGAGGGGCTGGAATTTGAGAGCGCGCTGGAGAGCGACTGCGCTGCGCTGAACGGACTCGTCGACTCGATGCTCGAGGCGGCGGGCGACGAGATTGAGGGGTTCCGGGTGATGCGTGATCCGACACGCGGCGGCGTGGCCACGGTGCTGAATGAGATTGCGGGGCGGTCGCGCGTGGGGATGGTGCTGCGGGAGAGCGCGATTCCGGTGCGGGATTCGGTGCGCGGCGCGTGCGAGCTGCTGGGGCTCGATCCACTGTACGTGGCGAACGAGGGAAAACTGGTGGCGATCGTCGCGCCGGAGATTGCGGATCGCGTGCTCGCGGCAATGCGGGAGCATCCGCTGGGCGCGGAGAGCCGCGTGATCGGCGAAGTGGTGGAGCAGCACCCGGGCATGGTGCTAATGAAGACCGGCGTGGGCGGGACGCGGGTGGTGGATGTGCTGTTTGGCGAACAGCTGCCACGGATCTGCTGATGGCTCTCAGCAGTTTGTATCCGCTCCCGGTTTCGCAGTCGTTCCTGCCGTACTCCACTTTGGTAACTTGCCTCGGTCAACAAAAATGTTTACACTGTAGCGTCCGATGAAGAGCGCGGAATTCAAGCGGTGGCTGGCAAAACAGGGTGTGACTTTTGGGGATCAGAAGGGCTCGCATCTCAAGTTGTACCTGCGGGGCCGCCAGTCCGTTCTTCCGATGCACCACAAGGACATCTCCAAAGGGCTGGTGGAGGACATCAAGAAGCAGCTCGGCCTGAAATAAAGGAGCAACGATGCGATATCCGGTCAATCTGCGCAGGAGCGGCAAGTTCATCGTGGTGAGCTTTCCGGATATTCCGGAGGCTCACACCCAGGGCGTGGATCGAAGTGAAGCGCTGGAGATGGCGCAGGAGGCACTGGAAACAGCGCTGGAGTTCTATTTTGAGGACAATCGGCCGGTTCCAGCTCCCTCGGCTCCGAAGAGAGGGCAGCCGGTTGTGGAGCTGGCTCCGAGTCTGACGGCAAAGGTTCTTCTGCTGAATGAAATGCTGCGACAGAAGGTGCGGCCGGTGGATCTGGCGCGGCGGATCGGAACGACCAGGCAGGAAGTGACTCGGCTGACGGATCTTAAGCATGCAACAAAGATTGACCGCATCGACGCTGCGCTTCGGGCATTGGGAAAACGGCTGGTGGTTCGGGCTGCGTGAAGGCAAGGACTTTCGTGCCGCGCAGATTAGTCCGCAGGAAAGGTCTCCGACGTGAACGTTGAGGCCGGGAGGCTGGCGGCGTTGTAGAGGTTGTGGGGCATGACGCCCATCCATCCATAGCGAACATAAAAAGGATGAGGAACAGCGGCGGAGGAGACGACGACCGTCTCGCCGTCGATGCGGGCCTGCGCGGGTACGAAGTGGTGGTCTTCGCCGGCGATCTCGAAGGCGTCGATGGGTTGGTCATGGCTGGTGAGTCCGTGCGCGTGATCGAACCAGACGCGGAGCGCGGTGGCTACCGTCGGACTGGAGTTCCGATGTGGCCTGGCGGAAGAGCGGCGACGCATAGGGCAGGTCGGTTTCACCGTAGACGATGTGGCGGGCAGCGAGGGCGAGGCGGTGGCTGACGGTCTGCTTGTCGGGCGGATGGACGTTGTCGGGTGTGCCGACGTCGAGGGTGACAGCCATGGCAGTGTTGGTGAGCTGCAGGGTGCGGCGTTGCGCATCGCGAACGCGGCCCCAGTCCTCGGCGGGTGAATCGAAGCTGGAAATCTGAACGTAGAAGAAGGGAAGATTGCCCTGCGCGAACTGCATACGCCAGTCGCGGATGAGAGACGAGAAGAGCGTGTGGTAATACGGGGCGCGGTCCTGCGCGGAATTGGTCTCGCCCTGGTACCAGATGAAGCCGCGGAGGGACATGGGCGCGAAGGGAGCGACCATGCCGTTGTAGAGGCCGGCGGGCGACCACGAGGTTTCGTCGGGGTGCCATCCGTGGTGCGTCAGTGGCTTGCCGGCGGCGCGAGCGGCGTCGTCTTCGGCCTTGTCGGCGGCGATGCGGGCCTGGAGATCGGTCTGCTCGTCGGCGAAGTGAGCGCGTGCGGCGAAAGCAGGGAGCAGCTCGGGGTGAGAGCCGAGGGTATCCATCGAGACCCAGGAATCAGCGGGCGTACCGCCCCAGGTGGAATCGATGAGGCCAACAGGGACATTCTCCTTTGCGGCAATCTCGCGGCCGTAAAAGTAGGCGACAGCGGAGAACTTCGCGGCGGTTTCCGGGGTGCAGAGGGTCCAGGTATCGGGGATGTCGTTGAGTGGGAAATCGGAGCCTTTGCGATCGACGACGAGGAGACGGAGTTTGGGATTTGTCGCAGCGGCGATTTCCTTGTCGGCGTCTTTGAGGACGGCGCTGCCTGGGAAGCCCTGGAGAGGCATCTCCATGTTGGACTGGCCGGAGGCGAACCAGACATCGCCGATGAGAAGGTCGGAAAGCGTTACGTCGGCGCCATCGCCGGTGATGGTAAGGGTGTAGGGTCCACCCGCGGATTCGGGAGCGAGCCAGAGGCTGAAGGCGCCGCGGGCGTCGGCGATAGCGGGGACGGTTTGCGCGTGTAATTTGGCAGTGAGATGCGCGCCGGGCGTGGCCCATCCCCAGATGTGAATGGGGCGGTCGCGCTGCAGAACGGCGTGATCGCTGAGCATGTGCGGGAGGCGAATCTCAGCGCGGAGGGTGGAGGCAGAGGGCAGAAGGGAGAAGAGCAGAAGAAAGGCGAAGCGGATGGATTTCACAAGGTCCTCGCACCGAAGTGGACACGCCGGTCGGCAGAGGCCAGGTGCGTGCCGGAAGTTTGAGCGTATCGAGTCTACAGGGAGAGAGGGTGCGGAAGAGGAAGCACCTTGAGAGGGCGTGAAGAACGGACGCGACGAGAGGGTTGGTTTACCGGCCGAGGAAGCGGTAGCTCACGCCCAGGCTGAAGCCATTGGGGGTGAGTCCATTGGCGTGCTGGACAACGGTTCCGGTGCTGGTGTTGAAGGTCGCGGGTCCGGCAAAGGCGGGCCAGATCTGATACTCATAATCGCCGCGAAGCAATATTTGGTGTGTCAGCGGAAACTCAAGCGTCCCGCCGGGAGAATACGCGAAGTAGCTGCCTTTGAGGCTGCCGGACGCGGGGAAACCGGGAGTGGTGATGAGGCCACCGCCCAACAGCAATTTGAGCCAGAGGTTGAGGCGATGATAGTCGACGACTCTGTAGCGACCGCCGGCGAGGTAGTTGGATTCGATCTGGCCGTCGCTTCCGTTCCAGTGCAGCCAGCGCGCTTCGCCCTCGGCTCCCCACCTGGGGGAAACGTTCAAATCGAAGAATGCGGCCGGGCCGACCAACTGGCCTGGGCAGCCAAAAGGCTTGTTGCTGGAGCAGCTGTAATCGGGGTTGAAGGAGGAGGCTTCGCCTCCGGCCCACAGGGTGGAATTCCCGCCCACAGCCGACTCCGCGCTTTGAGCCAGCGCAAGGGAGGGGAGAAACAGGAGAACGATGATTGCGGCCCGTTGGAGCAAGACAGTGCTCTCCTCGACTGAGATTGGGCAACACCCAGGATTGATTTGGTAGTTAAGAAGGCGGTTGTTGGGGAAAGGATGTTCGTGAGATTAGCGTACTGCGGTCACCTGCGCGGGTTTTGCCTGGCGGGATTTGTGAAGCCCACGTAAACCCGTTTGCATGGGGCCGGAGAGAGATTGACGAATCGAGTCTTCGCCGGCCTGGCACCTCGAGGTGCTCATGGCCGGGACAGGATAATTTATTCTCCAGCCACCGGGGCTGAAGCTGCTCCGAGCGCAATTCACGGATCGCAATTCACGGAACGCAATTCACTGAATCCTGGAGACTGAACGTGGACCGAAGGAAGTTTGTGGCGGCCGCTGTGACGGCCCCGATGATGATGCAGACCGCAAAGACATCGAGCGAGACGGGCGCTCCGGGCAGGCATCCGGGGAAGTTTCCGATGAAGCTGGGCATGCAGGACCACATGACGGACGAGGACCTGGCGTTCTACTCGGCCGCCGGAGTGGAGGCTGTGTGCGGCTGGCTTCCGTCGCGGAAGCTGGACGATCCGTGGTCAGTGGCGGGACTGATGCGAGAACGGGAGAGGGTCGAATCGTACGGAATGAAGCTGGCGATGATTCCTCTTCCAATGAGTTCGGTCGAGATCGAGAAGGCGGAATATCCGAGCATTCTGCTGGGGGTGAGTCCGGACCGGGATCGGGCGGTCGACGACATTTGCCAGATGATTCGGAACGTTGCCGCGGCGGGAATTCCGGCCGTCAAATATAACCTGACGCTGATCGGGATACCGCGAACCGCTCCGGTGCAAGGCCGCGGACGCGCCGAGGCTCACGCATTCAACTATGCTCTGGCAACGAATCCGGAGCCGCCACTAACGGCGGCAGGCCAGGTGACGGCAGACGTGTACTGGGAACGCATCACGTGGTTTCTGGAGCGCGTGGTTCCGGTTGCCGCGGAATACAAGGTCAGGATGGCGTGCCATCCACAGGATCCGGGCGTTCCTCCCGGCAAGGGCTTTCGCGGTGTGGATGCTGTGCTGGGAAGCGTGGAGGGGCTGAAGAAGTTCGTGTCCATCGCGGAGAGTCCGTATCACGGGCTCAACTTCTGCCAGGGGACGGTCTCAGAGATGCTGCAGGATCCGGCGAAGGAGATTTTCGATGTGATCCGCTACTTCGGCACGCGCCGCAAGATTTTCAACGTGCACTTCCGGAACATCAAAGGCCACTACCTCGACTTCCAGGAGGCGTTTCCCGATGAGGGAGTGGTGGATATGTTTCAGGCGATGCGCACCTACAGGGAGGTCGGCTACGACGGGATGATCATGCCGGATCACGTGCCCAGCGTTCCTGGCGATGCAGGGAATTACAGCGGTGGGCCGAGGGGATTCGCCTATGCGCTGGGTTACATTCGCGCTGTGATGCAGCTGGTCGCGAAGGAGGGATAGGTTCGGCTCACGGGAGCGGTCGTGATTCGGATGGAGCCGACGACCGGACTTGAACCGGTGACCTGCCGATTACGAATCGGCTGCTCTACCAACTGAGCTACGTCGGCTTGATGGGCTACAGCAAAGATGATCGGCGTGCTGCGGCTGAACTTGATTCTATCGTTCCGGTTTGGCAGCGTAAAGCGCGGCGCGGCCTATACTGCTGCTGATGCAGAGCGATCCAGGAGCGGAGTGGCAGAGGTTGACGCAGCTCTACGCAGAGAAGAGCGACGAGGAGTTGCTGGATCTGGCTGAGGACTTCGGGAATCTGACCGATGTGGCGCAGCAGGTGCTGCGAGATGAGTTGAAAAAGCGGAAGCTGACTGCTCCAGAGGCGAAACCTGTTCCGGACAACAAGCCGATCTTTGGGCGATGGAATCAGGCGGCGGCAGAACAGAATGGCGAATTCGATCCTGAGGACGACGAATCGGCCGAGGAGGGTGAGGACGAGCCTGTCGAGTACACGTGGAAGACGCTGCTGTGCGAGTGCAGCGAGCGGGAAGAGGCCTGGCAAATTGCGGAGGTGCTGAGGAGAGCCGGCATCGAGAGCTGGATTGACGGTCCGCGATCACAGAATTCGCTCGATACGCGCAATCCGCAGGTGACGGTTGCGGCGGATCAATTAGAGGAAGCCCGCGCGATCATTGCTAAGCCGATTCCGCAGGACGTGATCGATCAGTCCAAAGTGAAGGTGGAGGATTTTGTGCCGCCGTCGTGTCGGAAGTGCGGCGCGGCGGATCCTCTGCTCGAGAGCATTGAACCGACGAACACGTGGTGTTGCGAAAACTGCGGTGCTCGATGGAGCGATGCGGTCCCAGTGGAAAACGAGGGTCGAAATTCGGCGTAGTCAGTGGCGTCCAGAACGAGAAAAGGCCGCCCGGCAACTGGGCAGCCTTCTCTTCAGGGAGAATAGTTCCAACGGAGGCAAGCCATCAGAACTTTCTGGGGGAATAGTATGAGTGGCTGGAAGGGGTGTCAAGGCTAAATCCCAAAAGCTTGCAAGTGATTGACAGAACAAAGTTTGCAAAATATGCAATCAGGCATTCGATTCGCCTTATATTCACCTGCGAGGCGTCCAGTTTCGGGATAATCCCTTTCATTTCTGGTAAATAAGCCTTGCCCTTCTGGAAAACTGGGGTACCCAGGCGCGTTCCTGCGGGTCTGGCGGTTTAGCGGCCGAGATGCAGGGAGATGAACTCCTCTTCGGAGACCGTGGAAACGGGCTTGCCGCGAAGCACGCGAACGAGTGCGCGACCACCGCCGAAGAAGAGGCCGAGGATCAAAGCAGCGCCAAAGAGAATGACGACGAGCATGGTGATGCCCATCAACAAGCGGTAGAGCTTCGTCGTCTCCGGAACGTAGCCTTCGGGATGGTTGATGGTGACGTAGTCGCTGAAGTGAACGGCGGCGAGAAGCTGCTGTGCTTTTTGCCCAGAGGCGCTGCCGCTGACGATGGCGACGAGGGGTCCTTCACGCTTGGTGGAGAAGCCGGAGGAGCCGGCGAGCGCGTCGATGGCCTTGAGATGCGCGCCGGCGATTTGCGGCGTGGGATAGAGGAGCAGCGTGAGGGTGCCTGCGGGTCCGTAGTGCGCGGTGATGACTTCGGTGTCGAGGCCGAAGTCGATGGCAGAGGCGGCAAGGGGCGCGCCCATGGCGGCATACGCTGCGGGGCCGATGGCGTACTTCACGCTCTGCGAGTCGAGCTGAGCCTTGGGCAGATAATGCGGCAGGCTGGGCGGAATACCGGCCGCGCCGCCGACCTGCGGGATCTGCGCAGCGAGATTGATGAGCGCGGATTTCTCATCGGCAGTGGATTGCGCGAAGGTCGCGTCGATGACGGTGGCGCCATTCCAGAACAGGTAGTGGTCACCGGAAGACGCGCCTTCGTGGCCGATGGCGTCGGCATGCATGCCTGGTTGGCGAAGGTACGTGAAGGCTCCGTAAGCGCCGGTGGCGTCGCCGAGGCGCCAGGCGCGGATCGTGAGCTGGCGGGAGCCAGACGTGTAGGTTGCGGCTGCCGATTGGGTGAGGCCGTCTTCGTGGAGGACTGCGGCATCGGCGGGGCTGATGAGCGCGGGCGATGGAGCGGCTTGAGAGAAGCCGGCGAAGGACGGTGGGAGCAACGGAGCGGGCGAAGGTGCAGGCTGGGGCGCGGGCGCGGCGAAGGCCAGCGTCGAGAGAGACAGCGCGCAGAGTGTGAGGATCCGGGGCATCGCTCCTGTTTCGATGATAGTTGGACTGACACCGGCGTTGAAAGAAAGGTTTCAGGATGCAGGGGCTAAAGCCCGGACCTTCATTGGCCTCATTCGGCACGACCAAGGTCGTGCCCTGATACAAAATCAGCCGCTGACTGGCTTCTCCTCGCTGGCTGGCTCCTTCTTGCTGTAGCTATATTCAGACTTCCGGTCGATTGCCTACTCGGTGCTGTTGGGGTGAGTGCCGGCCTGGGCGACGCGGACGCCGTTGAGGCTGGAGACGTAGCGGGAGACGCCGCGGTACAAAGATTCGGCGATGCGCTGGCGGTATTTTGGCTGGCGGAGTTCGGCGGCATCGTCGGGATTGGTGAGGAAGGAGATTTCGGCGAGGATGGACGGCATGTTGGCGCCGATGAGGACGACGAAGGGAGCCTTTTTGACGCCGCGATCCTTGAGGCCAGGATTGCCCTGGTCGAGTCCGGCGTAGAGGCTCTGGTCGACGTCGTCGGCAAAGGCATGCGACTCGTTGATCTTGTCCTGCAGGGCGATTTTCTTCACGAGATCGGAGAGCTGGTGGATGGACTCGTCGGAGGTGGCGTTCTCACGCGCGGCGACTTCGAGGGCATCGGCGGAAGAGGTGAAGCTGAGGTAGTAGACTTCGACACCGCGCGCGTCGGTGTCGGGGCTGGAGTTGGCGTGAATGGAGATGAAGAGGTCGGCCTGGGCCTGGTTGGCGATGGCGGTGCGGGTCTCGAGCGGGATGAAGGTGTCGTCGCTGCGGGTGTAGGTGACGTCGGCACCGAGACGCTGTTTGAGGAGGTGGCCGAGGCGGAGGGCGACGTCGAGGACGACGTCTTTTTCTTCGAGACCGCCGGGGCCGAGGGTGCCCGAGTCATGGCCGCCGTGGCCGGCGTCGATGACGATGCGGTTGATCTTGAGGCCGAGAGCGCGAACCATCGAGTTCGGCGCAGGCCGCGTGGGCGGCTCAGCGTCGGGAGCAGGAGTGCCACCGGCGCCGGCTTCGGCGGGGGGAACGTCGTCGTCGGAGTGGAAGGCCTGTGCGGACGTCGTGGACGATGTTCGCGAGGACGGTGACGCCGGCGCGCGCCGCCCAAAAGAGGCGACGACCGGGGCAGTGGTGGGATGGCGCGTCGCGCGGACCTCACCGGGCTGGCTGCTGAGCTTCGGCACGTCGGTGAGCGCGGCTCCGTTGTCGCTGTCGAAAGCGGAAGAGGCTGGAGAGCTTGCGCTGGCGCCTGGACGAGGAGCGGGCAACGCTCGCTCAGAGATGGACGGTGTGTGCGCGGAGACGGATAGCGTGGGCGCCGGATTTCTGTTCGGCGGAGCGGCGGCTGCGATCTGGCGCGGCGGGTTGGGATTGCCGTGGACGTCGATGATGAGGCGCGGCGGGTTCTGGAGGAAGAAGGCGGAGTAGTCGGCGAGGCTGCTGACGTCGAGGACGACGCGGGTAGTGCTGGGCGAGGTTTGCGCGGCGCGGACGCGGGTGAGGAAGGGGTCGCCGGTGATTTCGACGGGGCGGCCGGAGAGCTCGGGTGAGAGGCGCGTGCTGTAGAGGTCGAAGAAGATGCGATCGGGGTTGGTGACGCGGGCGGCCTGGTAGCGGACCTGTTGCTGGAGGTCGATGGCGACGCGGGTGTAACCGGGGGTGGACCAATGGCGGATGCCTGTGATGTAAGGGAGGCCGCCGCGGCGCGGAGGCGGCAGGGCGTTGAGCAGGCGGGTGTCGCTGGCGCTGACGGGCTGGGAGTCGGCCGCAGCAACGGGGGATTCGTCGCTGTCGGCGAGGTCGCGCTCGGCGATTGCAGGGCGCTGCGGTTCGTTGTTGCGGGAGGCGGATCGCGAGGACAGCGGCGAAGGCTCTCGCGATTCGGCGGTGGCACGAGGCGAAGAGGAATGACGGCGGGCAGCGATCTGGTCGCGACGGATGTTCTTCAGTTCGGCGCGGGCTTCGACGGCGAGAGCGTTCTGCGGATAAACGCGGAGAAAGTTCTGGTAGGCGGCCTTTGCCTGATCGAGGTCGCCGAGGTCGCGCTGATAGATTTCGCCTTCGGTGAGGAGAGCGCTGAAACGGAAGCGCGTGGTGGGGTACTGATGACGGAGGAATTCGTACTGGCCGATGGCGTCGCGAAGAGCTTTCTGGTCCTGGAAGACGCGGCCTTCTTCGGCGAGCAGGTCGGCAACGGCAGCGACGGAAGCGTCGGCTTTGGGAGAGGCGGGATCGCCGTGGTAGATGGCGCGGTAGGCGTCAAGAACGTGCTCGTACTGGAGGCGGGTGCGCTGCTGCTCGGGGCGGCCTTCGAGGGCTTCGCGGATGCGCTCGGCGTGGGCGAAGACGGACGAAGACTGAGCAGCGAAGGTTATAGGCGCGGCGAGGGAGACGAGCGCGAGAGTGACGACGCAGGCGCGGGCTGCGTGCGATCGGGAGGACGACATCGAAGATCGGACAGCGCGCTGCATAGACGGCGGGGTCGGCCGAGTTCCACCGGCCAGCTTTCCACGCGGGGGAGAGAGCGACTCTGCCGAAGACACTCTCGATTATAGGACTGGCCGTCCCGGCGGACGCGGGACTGGCCGTCCAGGCGGACGCGCTTCGCGCCGCGAGTTGGAGAGGCACACGCGGACGGGCGTTATCTTGCGAGCAGCGTGGAGTTCTGAAACACTGAGCCTGCCTTCCTTATGGTGTGTCACTTCCTGGTGAAAGGGCGTGTGCAGGGCGTGGGGTTCCGGTGGTTTGTCCATCGGGAGGCCGCGGCTCTGGAGCTGAACGGGTGGGTGCGCAACACCGAAGACGGTCATGTTGAAGTGGTAGCGTCGGGCGATGCGGAGTCGCTGGACGAGCTGAAGCAGGCGCTGCGCAGGGGATCGCGCGGGAGCCGGGTGGATGCGGTGCTCCACCACGAACTGGATGCGAAGGAAGGCGAGGGCCTCGGCCCGTTTCAGATTGAAGGAGCCTGGTGAAGAGTATGACCCCTTGTGCGACTGACTGCGAGCCCCTGAAGGCGCTGATCCGGACGATTCCGGATTTCCCCAAACCGGGGATTTTGTTCTACGACATCACGACGCTGCTGAAGGATCCCAAGGGGTTCGCGACGCTGATCGACGCGCTGGCGCAGTACTACATCGACAAAGAAATCGATCTGGTGCTGGGCATCGAGGCGCGCGGCTTTATTTTTGGGCCGGCGCTGGCGTATCGGCTGAATGCGGGCTTTGTGCCGGTACGGAAACCGAAGAAGCTGCCAGGGCCGACGGCGCGGGTGACCTACGACCTGGAGTACGGGTCGGACACGCTGGAGATCCATGTGGACGCAATCGAGCCAGGGCAGCGTGTGGTGCTGGTGGACGATCTGCTGGCAACGGGCGGCACGATGGAAGCGACCATCAAGCTGGTGCAACAGCTGGGCGGAGAGATTGCGGGGCTCGGCTTCGCAATCGAGCTGGATTTCCTAAAGGGGCGGGACCGGTTCAGGGATCACGACGTGTTTAGTTTGTTGCATTACAGCGAATAAGACAGCCGGTAGCCGGTAGCCTGTGGCCTGTAGCCGGTAGCTTTACCGGAGCTTTTCCTCGACGAGTACTGCCAGCTTCTTTGGGGCGGCTTGCAGATAGCTTGCTGTGACGAGGTCGCGGACTTCGTTCCAGTCCACTTTGCCGCGATCGAGGCGGAGGCCAACCCATCCGCGCGGGCCGATGTAGGCGGGCAGATAGAACTTCTTCGGATGCGCCTCGATGAGTTTTTTGTTTTCGCCGGGGAAGGCCCGCGTGCAGATGGAGACGATCCCGTCGCCGTGGTGGTTGTTGAGAAAATACGCGAAGGTCTTTTTGCGCACGGTGAAGCCGGCGTGGTCGCCCATATCTGCGCGGACCGATTCGCGCAGGCCTGAGCATATTGCTGTGATGCGGGTCAGGCGCGGGTCCTCCTTGCTGTTCATCCGACCATCACTTTGAGAGACGCGGCGAAGTCGACTGCCGGCTTGTAGTTCGCCGGCAGCGTTACGCGCAGGCCTTCCGGAGATTGTTTCCAGCGTGGCTTCTCGCCGGTTCCGAGCAATTCCACGCGCAGGATTTTGCCTGGCTGGGTTGCGCTGGCGGTGCCGAGGGACTGTACGACGAACTCGGCTGCAGGCCAGCCGAGCACGATCGCGTAAATGGTTTTTTCATCTTTGCTGCGCGTGAAGCGGGTGTCTTTCTCGTTGAGCTGCGCGATGCTGTTGCCCTGGAAGGAGCCGCTCTTGATGGTGTCAGGCCCCTCGCCGAAGACCTTCCAGGGCCTGGTTTCGTAGATGGCCTCGCCGTTGACGCTCATCCAGTCGGTGATGCGGTCGACGATGGCCATCTCCTTGCTGTCGATGGTGCCGTCCGGTTTGCCAGGGATGTTCAGGATGAAGGTTCCGTTCTTGCTGACGGTGTCAATGAGCCAGTGGATGACGTCGCGCGGGGGCAGATAGCCGCCGTATTCGCCGGGCTTGTCGTAGAGGCGGCGATCGTAGTGCCAGTCGCCGATGCAGGTTTCCGACTGCCAGGCGTACTCCATGATTTTGTTGGTCAGGCCGCGCTCCCAGTCGACAACGGCGGCTTTTACCCACTGGTCCGGCACTTCTTTGATGGTGATGACGCCCTGGACTTTACCGCCGTGGGCGCGCACGCTGCGGTTGTAGTAATAGGCGCCAATGTTCATGCCGGCCCATCCCAGGGGGAAACGCGGATTGTCGAAGTAGAGCAGGTCCGGATCGTGGAGGTCGATGAGGTCCTTCGTGCGGTCGTAGAAGTTCTTCACGAAGGAGGCGTCGGGGAGCGCGTTGTAAGGGTGCTTGGGCGCATAGACGCGCTGCGGGTCGTAGCCCTCCCACCATTGTCCTTTGCCGTCGGCGAGGGTCCTGTTGCCGTCGTAAGGAACGCCGGCGAACTGCCCTTTTGTGTCGGCGCCGTGCGCGGTTTGGAACCACCACCAGTTGCGCGCCTGATGGACGGTGACGCCGAGGCGCAGGCCGGCGTCGCGCGCCGCTTTGGCCCAGGTGCCGACGACATCCTTGTGGGGGCCGACATTCACAGAGTTCCAGGGATGATGGCGCGAGTTCCAGGTGTCGAGGCCGTCGTGATGGTTGGCCAGCGTAACGAAAATCCGCGCACCGGCTTTCTTGTAGCGGGCGATGAGCTCCTCGGGTTGCCAGTTGAGCAGGGTCCATTGCGGACAGAGATCCTTGAAGCCGAAACGCGACTGGGGGCCGTAGTGGTCGAGCTGGTATTGGTATTGCCGCTCGGTTTCGATGTACATGTTGCGCGCGTACCAGTCGCCTGCCTCGGGCACGCACTGCGGGCTCCAGTGCGCCCAGATGCCGAACTTGGCGTCGCGATACCACTCCGGTGCCTCGTAATTGAGCAGCGATTCCCAGGTGGGCTGGAAGGGGCCGGAGCCGGCGAGATTCGGAATTGGCGACACCATTGGCACGCCATCCCACGATCCACCGGGAATGGGCAGATCCGGCGGCTGAATCCATCCTGTCGGTTTCCAGGTCGCCTCGTCGAGTCTCTCGCTGATGACCTTTCCACCTTCGAGCGCGTAGAAGACGCGGTCCTGCGCGGGAGTCTGGCAGAACTCGGCGTAGGTCTGCGTGACCTGGCCGAAGCCAACGGCGACGCCCTCCTGCGCGGCTTCAGCGCCGGACAGCGAGGTTGCGGTTGTGTCTGGGGTGGAGAGTGGTTTTGGATCTTCTGCGCTTGCGGTTCCGCCAATTGCTGTGCCTGCGGCGGCGGCCGCGGCTAATTTGCAGAATTCTCTCCGACGCACGTTTGCCCTCCCTGGAAAAGCAAAGGGCAGTATAAGCGGGTGGCAGGCGTCACGCAGGTTCGCAAATGATGTTGCGAATCAGATGTGTCAGATCCCCGCGTACCAGGCGTAGCCGCCTTCAGGGGAGGCGGAGCCGAGGCCTTTGCCGAATTTCTTCATCGAGTCGGTGGCGGTGAGGTGAGTGATGTACTTCACGCTCTTGTACCCGAGCTGGCGCGGGATGCGCATGCGCAACGGGCCGCCGAAGCCGACGGGCAAGTCGCCGTCGTTCATGCCCCAGGTGAGGAAAGTTTGCGGATGGAGGGCGTCGGCCATGTCGATGCTCTCCCACCAGTCGGTCTGAATCGATCGGTAGACGATGTAGCGGACCTGCGGAAGTGTGCCGGCTTCCTGCAGGACAGCGCTGAGAGGGGTGCCGATCCACTCGGCAACGTAGGACCAACCTTCTTCGCAGACGACCTCGGTGATCTGGTTTCGTCTCGCGAGCGACTGGAGGTCGGCGACCGAGAGCGAGAGCGGGTGCTCGACCATGCCGTCGACAACGAGGCGCCAGTCGCGGAAGTCGGCGGCCTGCTGCTTCTTGAAGGCATCGGTTGGCGGCGCCACTTCGTTCATGAACGGCGTCCTGGAAATCATGCCGCGCGGAAATTCGCGCGCCAGAGCATGTTTGCCGATGACGCGCTGCGCCGCATAGGTCAGCGTCTCGCCAGCGCCGTAGAGGCCGCCGCTATCCGGCGGGATGAGTCCCCAGCGGCGCGCGATGCGATCGGCGGCTGCCAGCCCGGTCACTCCAGCGGCCAACGTGACCGCGCCGCCTGTGATCAGCTTGCGTCTCGAAATCGAAGTCATGCGTCATCCTCCACAGCGGGGCCGTCAGCGCGGCCCGTGATCATGGCGCGGGTGCGGCTCCAGAACCCTGCCAGCGCGATCATGACGACATGCACGACCAGGAATGCGACCAGCAAGTCTGACGCGAAGAAGTGCAGGGTCCGCGCGGACTGGCGGCCACCAAGCACGTCAACGAAAAACGGGAAGGCGGCGTTGAATGCCGGCGAGAGGGCGAGGCCGGTCCAGATGACCGCGGGCGTCAGGATGAAGATGACGCCGAGATAGACGGTGCGCTGGAGGACGTTGTAGCCGCGGGCGCCGTCGTCGCGCGTGTCGATGCCGCGGAACGCACGCCAGTATGCCTGCCAGGATCTGTCGCCGCGTTGCGGGAACAGGTTGCGGCGGAAGTGCCCGGACCAGAAACTGCCAATGGCATAGACGACGCCGGTGAGGACGAAGAGCCAGGCTGCCTCGAAGTGAAGGGAGCGGGCCCAGCCGTTCTCGTCGGCCAGGACGTATCCGTAGCCGGTGGGCACCGTGTCGCGCGATGAGGGCACGGGAATCCGGAAGAGCGGCTTCATGTTGACGTTGCCGGTTTCGCCCCAGTAAAAGCGCGGATGCGTGAGGATGATCATGTAGCCGGTGATGGCGAGCGCGAGGAAGGCCACGACGGTGAGCCAGTGCGTGACGCGCACCAGGGCGCTGTGCCGCGGAGTCGCCACCTGGGGTTGGGAAACAGCGGTCGCCATGCGGGGGAGGATAGCACAGCCGGACTGCGACGCGCTGTGGACGCGCAGACTGTAGAGCCATCTCATTCCTTCCCGGAACATTCCGCGGCGTGCTTCCGTAATTGACACCTCATGGATCATCCTTCACAAATGACAGCCCTGTCGGCTGTGTCGAGAGAAGGACATGACTCGGCGAAGCTGACCGTTGTGGCGCTGGTTGTTTGGCTGGCTGCAGCGGCCGTTGCGTTTCTCCCCTTCGCGTTCGACACATCGCCATGGGACGCCGTGACGCTGCGGGTTCCAGGCAACCAGGGCAATTGGTGGCACTTTCTGGCGGGTGTTCCGTTTTTTCTGGCGTTTCCCATGATCTGGCTGCGTCTGCGATCGCTCTTGTCGCCGCAATTGTCGACGGCCACGGAGCGCCGCATCATCTGGACACTCGTAGCGCTCTCGATTGCGGGCACCGTTATGGTAGAGACGCCGTTTCTGCTGCACCTGGCCGGAACCAGCCAGTGGCAACGACTCACTGTCCTCGGTCTGGGCTTCGGCATCGTGATTGCGAGCGGGATCGTCTTGCTCCTGCGCCGTCGTTTCCTTTTTCCCACTCAGGCCTGCGAACTCGGTCTCGATGCCGCCTGGCTGGCGAATGCCGCGCTGTGTCTGGTCGTCTACGCGGGAGCGGCTGGAAGTTTCGGTTCACGATCGGGCTGGTTCATGTCGGTGGTGATCGTATGGCCGATCCTTCTGGATCTCGTCTGGCTCTTCATTCTGGCGTTTCGAGCGCGGCAGTCGCCTGTGCAACCGAGGGCAGCCTGACCGGCAAGCCTTCTGAGGCCTGCCAGTCAGGGAGCGAATGGGAAGCGCATAGCCTTCAGAGCGATGCTGGAGCCGGGATCGCGGCGGGCGGCGGCGGTGGATAGAGGATGTCGCCGAGCAGACGGTAGCGGCCGCCGTAGAAGATGAGCGCGTACTGGCGGACCGCGGTCTTGAGCGGACCGAAGGCGGCGACGAAGACCAGCATCGCGAGGACGAAGGCGACGACGCCGACGGAGACTTCGAGAAGGATTCCGAGTGCGGCTGTGTGGAAGGCGGCGTGGAGGCCGACTTCGATGGCGACCACGGCGAGGATACAGAGGATCGCCGGGATGAGCAGAACGATGACAATGCCGATCGCCGCCACGATGGGCAGGAGAACGCGGAGCAGGGCGTAGACGAAGAAGGATCCCTTTTCAAAGCGGATGCGGGCCCAGACGGCGGACCAGGCCTGGCCGGCGGTGGCGTTCTCAAGTGCAAAGTGCGGCAGCATGAAGTCGCGCAGGATGATGTTGACCGCGACGGCCAGCAGCACGATGAGAATGATGATCGGAATCAGGGGCAGCAGCAGAGCAAAGATCGCGCCAATGTTCGGATGGCCGCCAGCGCGCATGCCGTGAAACAGAGCTATGAAGCCCGCGAAGAAGGGAAAAACGAGAACGGCCATGAGCGCGAAAAAGCACAACCCGACGACGACGTTGAGCCAGAAAAAGCGCGTTGCCTGGGTGCGGTAGAAGTGCCAGCCGGTGCGGATGAGGCGGGTGTTGGTGATGAGGCAGTGGAAGTATGCGAAGCGCAGGCGCGTAATGAGCCAGGAGATGAACAGGCCAACGACTATAAGGAGGGCGACGATCGCGAGAGCGGCGGCAATGCGCTGCGGCGTGAAGGCGAAGTGTGGGAACGCGGAGTACGTCTGGATGTGGGAATGACGGGTTACATGGCCGCTGTGGGGGAGCCGGAAATTGCCGCTCCCTCCGGAGGTGCCCTCGGTGAGAAGCGCGACGATGCAGAGCTTGAGGTAGGTACCGAGGCTGAAGGGGCGGAAGAGGAAAGCTCGGGTGCGGTGAATGGCCGGTGAGATGGCATCGGCAGCAGAGATGGCGGGCATAGGAGCCCCTTTCGAGTGCGAAGTGTACTGCAAAACCGGGTCACGGCGAGGATGAGTTCTGAAGTGACCTGAAAAACCCCGGAGCAGGCCGGTTTCCGATTTCGCTTGACTATATCACAGATTGCGATATAGTGATTGCGATTTGCAATATTTCTTATGAAGCTCGGCGAAAAACTGAAATACCTCAGAGAAGCAGAGGGCGAGCTGCGCGGGCTGGGGCGCGCCATCACCCAGCAGGAGATGGTGCGGGCGCTCAAAACCGAGACCGGCAAGGCGCTCAGCCAGAGCTACCTCTCGCAGATTGAGAGCGGGGCGCGGCCGCACCTGACGAACACCACGCGGCAGGTGCTGGCGAAGTTCTTCAAGGTTCATCCGGGCTATTTGGTGGACGATCCGGAGGGGTACAGCGCGGAGCTGCTGAGCGACGCGCGGACGCTGGAAGACAAGCTGGACCTGTGGCTGGTGAGCGGGGCGGAGCGGTTCCGCCGCGATGCGGAGCTGAAGCAGGCGCTGCTGGCGCTGGCGCGGCACGAGGATTCGCGGCGGTGTTTGCTGCTGCTGAATGCGGTGATCGATACGCCGGGGCTGGTGGATAGGCTGTTTGAGGTGCTGCATTCGGGGAGTGAAAACGGACGTGGGGCGGTCGCGAAGATGCGCACGACAAAAGCGGGTCCCGCACGCAGGAGGGAGGCCACGCAATGATCACGTTCTATCTGATTTGTTTCACGCTGGGGCTTTCGCTGACGTTGCTGTCGGCTCTGGGGGTGTTCACGCACCTGCATTTCGGGCATGTGCACTTTCACTTTGGGCACGCGAATACGCATGTGCCGCATCTGCATGGCGCGGTGTCGAAGGCGAGTGTGAGTCCGGTGAACGGATTCACGCTGGCGGCGTTCCTGTGCTGGTTCGGCGGATGCGGGTATCTGCTGGCGAAGAGCGGCGACTTCGGGATGCTGGTGGTGCTGGCGATCGCGACGGTCACCGGGCTGGCTGGTGGGGCGATTCTGTTCTGGTTCCTGGTGAAAGTGCTGCTGCCGCACGAGCACGAGCTGACGGCGGCCGACACGGATATCCTGGGAATCCTCGGCCAGGTAACGGGAGTGATCCGGGAAGACGGCACCGGCGAGATTCAGTTCAAGCAGAATGGCAGCCGCCATTTTGCACCCGCGCGCAGTGATGCAGGCGTAGCGATTGCGCGCGGCATAGAAGTGGTGGTGATGCGCTACGAGCAAGGCATCGCGTACGTGCGTCCGTGGGATGAATTGTCCGGCGAAAGCATGGAGATCTCCGGGGACAGCGCGGGTGCGAAGACCGCAACAGCAACAGCGACCAGTGACCGACCCGATGGAAAGGATCGGGCGTTATGACAAGCACCTACATTGTTTTTGTTGGAACGGGCCTGTTGGTCATCATCATTCTGATGGGCATGCTGGCCAGGATGTTTCGCAAGGCAGGACCGAACGAGGCGCTCATTGTTTATGGGTTCCGCGGGCCCCGCGTGATTAAGGGGCACGGCACAATTATTTTCCCGATGGTGGAGAACTGCCGGGAGCTTTCGCTCGAACTGATGTCGTTTGACGTGGCTCCGCAGCAGGATCTGTACACCAAGCAGGGGGTCGCGGTGACGGTGGAAGCGGTGGCGCAGATCAAGGTGCGCAGCGATCAGGAGTCGATCCTGACGGCTGCGGAGCAGTTCCTCACCAAGACTCCGCCACAGCGGGAGGGCCTGATCCGGCTGGTGATGGAGGGCCATCTGCGCGGCATCATCGGTCAGCTGACGGTGGAGCAAATCGTAAAAGAGCCGGAGATGGTTGCCGACCGGATGCGCGGGACGTGCGCCGATGACATGAGCAAGATGGGACTCGAGGTGGTGTCGTTCACCATTAAAGAAGTCCGCGACAAGAACGAATACATCACGAACATGGGCCGTCCGGACATCGTGCGCATCAAGCGGGATGCAGAGATAGCGACGGCCGAGGCGGAGCGCGACACGGCGATCCGGCGCGCGAATGCGACGCGAGAGGCGGCTGTGGCCAAGGCCGCGGCCGATCAGGAGCGGGTGCTCGCGGAGACGCAGTCGCTGGCCAAGCAGGCGCAGGCGCAGCGGGATCTGGACATCTCGAAGGCGCAGTTTGCCGAGCAGAGCCGCAAGCAGCAGGCGGCGGCGGATAAGGCCTACGAGTTGCAGACGAACATCACGCAGCAGCAGGTGATCGCGGAGCAGGTAAAGGTGCAGCAGATCGAGAAAGAGCAGCAGATCAAGGTGCAGGAGGCCGAGATTCTGCGGCACGAGAAGGAGCTGATTGCCACCGTACTGAAAGAAGCCGAGGTCAACCGGCAGCGCGTCGAAGTGCTGGCGGCTGCGGAGAAGACGCGGCTGACGATGGAAGCGGAGGGCCGTGCGGCGGCGATCAAGACGCAGGGCGAGGCCGAGGCTTCGATCATCTTCCAGAAAGGCGAGGCGGAAGCGAAGGCGATGAACGTGAAGGCCGAAGCTTACCAGGAATGGAGCCAGGCAGCGGTGGTGGACCGGCTGATCTCGAACCTGCCGGAAGTAGTGCGCGCGATGTCGGAACCGTTGTCGAAAGTCGACAAGATCACGATCGTGTCGACGGGCGGCGATGCGGCAGGCGCGAACAAAATCACCGGAGACATGGCGAAGATGGCGGCGCAGGTGCCGGCTCTCTTCGAAGCGCTCTCGGGGATGGATCTGCGGCAGCTGATGTCGAACATCACGGCGATGCGGCAGCGGCCGAACGGCAACGGGACGGCGGACGGCGGGCCGGTGGTCGACGGCAAGTAACGGTGGAGGAACGTGGGCGGGGCGAGCGATCGCTCCGCCTGCCAGGAAACTTGTAGCGGAAATTTTGGAAACGGAGGGAAATGTTATGGCACTCCTCGAACGAGTGAGCACATTGCTGAGAGCGAATCTGAACGACCTGATCGATAAGGCGGAGGATCCGGAGAAGCTGCTGAAGCAGCTGGTGCTGGATATGGAGAATCAGCTGATGCAGGTGAAGACGCAGGTGGCGATTGCGCTGGCGGACGAGCATCTGCTGGAGAAGAAGCGCAAGGAGCACGAGGACGGCGAAGCCGAGTGGAAGCGCAAGGCGGAGCTGGCGGTGCGCAAGGGTGACGATGGGCTGGCGCGTGCGGCGCTGGAGCGGTCGCTGAGCGCGAAGGGCATGTCGGCCGGCTTCGCACAGCAGCTGGAGGATCAGAGGACGGAAGTGGAGACGCTGAAGAATGCCCTGCGGGGTCTGGAGCAGAAACTGGCGGAGACGCGGAGCCGGTGCGAGCTGATGATCGCGGAGAGCCGGCGGGCGCGCGTGGTGGGACGCGCGCAGAAGGCGCGGGAGGCGATCGCGCGGAAGGAAGGCGATGTGAGCATCACGCGCATGAAACACCGGATCGCGGGAGCCGAGGCACACAACGCTGCGGCACGCGAGATGATGGATGGCGATGGTGTGGAGGAGAAGTTTGCGAAGCTGGAGCAGGAGGAACAGATCGACGCGCTGTTGAAGGACTTGAAGGAGCAGCACGCGAGGACGGCGTGAGCGCGAGGAGCGGGTCAGGCACAGGAGCCCGGCGAGCCATTTGGCTCGCTGGGCGCGGCGGTGACTTTAGCTCTGCTCCGTCAATCAGGCGGCGCGGGGTTGCTCCTGCGCGTCCATCCACCGGGCATAGTCTTCGCTGACTTCGCCGAGGCTATAGATGCTGTTGTGGGTTTCGACCTGGCCTTTGAGGCGATCGATGGTAAGGATCGCCGAAGTGTAGATGGTGCCGTTGCGCAGGTTGGCGTGACCCATTACATCGCCGGTCAGGCGGGCGCCTGGCTCCAGCTTGCGGAAGCCGTAGTAGATGACGCTGCCCACGACGGACCAGTTCTCGATGCGGACAAGGGGCTTATTGGGCTTGTTCATGGTGCGAGACCTGACGTTTCCGCCACTGGTCGCGTTCAACGGTCCAAGCCCGTGGCTGATGCCTACTGGAGAATTGAAAGCAATTTGGGTGCCATCATAACGGATGAGTAAATAGCGCCATTTAACGACATCGACGCTCGGCACCGTGAAGTTTTTTCTCTCGCAATGAGAGATTGTTCCCTGTTCATTGCAGGCGCGGGCGACTGGTCACTGCAGCGGTTACCGATGCCGAGGGGTTCTATATACTTCCGGTCATGCTCTCCAAACCTGAATCTCTCGCATTCTCCGCAATCGGTGTGCCTGCTCTGGTGATGTGCGCCGCGGCCATGGCACTGTCGCCCGCCGCATTGCAGGCGCAAACTCCGGCAGCGCCGCAGCAACCCCATTTGATCGGCCTGGACGACCTGGCGCGGTTTCACGACGTGATGGGGCCGGTGGTCTCGCCGGATGGGCAGTGGGTGGCATACACGGTTTCGACGATCGAGACGAAGGCCGACAAGCGGATCACGGATCTGTGGATGGTCTCGTGGGACGGCAAGGAAGACCTGCGGCTGACGTGGGCCGGCGATGTGGACGAGGAGTCGGACGATCTGAGCTCGTCGGGTGCGCCGCGCTGGAGTCCGGACGGCAAATACATCTCGTTCGCGGCGGGGCGAACCGGGACCGCGAAGGGCTCGCAGGTTTGGGTGATGGACCGGCGCGGCGGCGAGGCGCACCAGCTGACCGATGTGAAGGGACATTTGTCGGCGTACGCATGGGCGCCGGACGCGAAGAAGCTATTGTTGTCGATCACGCCGCAAAGCGAAGAGGAAGCGGCGGCGGAAAAGAAGGGCGCCGACAAAGAGAAGGAGAAGCCGAAGCCAATCGTGCTGGACCGCTACCACTTTAAACAGGACGTCGAGGGTTATCTCAAGAGCAACGAGCATACGCAGCTCTTCCTTTGGGACGTCGCGACGAAGAAGCTGGAAAAGCTGACAACCGATAAGAACTACGACGAGGGCAACGCGCTGTGGTCGCCGGATGGGACGAAGATCGCGTACGTGAGCAACCACGATCCTGACCCGGACCGGTCGATCAACACGGATGTGTGGGTGGTGGACGCGAAGCCGAATTCGACGCCGAAGCGGCTGACGACGTATGACGGGCCCGATGGCGGACGGATCGCGTGGAGTCCGGACAGCAAGTGGATTGCGTTTACCGAGGGCGATCCGCTGAAGCTGTGGCAGTACAGCGAGGAGAAGCTCGGGATCGTGGCGGCGGACGGAAGCGCAGCGCCGCGGATTCTGACGACGGCGCTGGATCGGGGCGTTTCCTCCCCGCTGTTTTCGCCAGATGGAAAGTCGATCGAGCTGGTCGTCGAGGACGATCGGGATGAGTATCCGGCGAGCGTGGACATTGCAACCGGGCAAGTACACCGGGACGTGACCGATCCGGGCGCGACGCTCGGAATGAACCAGGCCGCCGGGCATACGGCGGTGGTGTGGTCGACCAACACGCAGCCGGGAGAGATCTACGCCTTCGAGAATGGATCGCTGCGCAAGCTGACGCACCACAACGATGAGGAAGTGGCGAGCCTGAAGCTGGCCGACACGCGCGACGTGAAGGCGATGGAGAAAGACGGCACGGAGGTTCACGGGCTGCTGACCATGCCGGTGGACTGGAAGGAGGGCACAAAGGCGCCGCTGCTGCTGTTCATCCACGGCGGGCCCAACGGGCAGGACAATCATGCGTTCAACCTGCACCGGCAGCTGTTCGCGGCACACGGCTACGCGGAACTGAACGTGAACTATCGCGGGAGCTCAGGACGCGGCAGCGCATACCAGAAGATCATTGCGGCGGACTGGGGCGATCATGAAGTGGCCGATCTGCAGGCCATGGTGGATGAAGTCGTAAAGCAGGGGCTGGTCGATCCGGACAAGATGGGAGTGGGTGGCTGGAGCTATGGCGGGATCCTGACCGATTACACGATTGCAAGTACGACGCGATTCAAGGCAGCGAGCAGCGGCGCGGGCATGGGCAATCCGCTGGTGCTGTACGGAGTCGATGAGTACATCCTGCAATACGACAACGAGCTGGGGCCGCCGTGGAAGGATCCGCAGAAGTATATCCAGCTGGGGTACCCGTTCTTCCATGCGGACCGCATCAAAACCCCGACCCTGTTCATGGGCGGGGACAAGGACTTTAACGTGCCGCTGAACGGCGGGGAGCAGATGTATGAGGCGCTGAAGAGCCTGAATGTGCCGGCGGAGCTGATCGTCTATCCGGGGCAGTTCCACGGATTCACGCGGCCGAGCTTCGTCCACGACCGCTACCAGCGGTGGTTCGACTGGTATGACAAGTGGGTGCTGGGCAAGACGCCGGCACCTGCGGCGCCCGCTTCCGGAACCGAAGTGAAGAAGTAGCGGCTCGCCAGAGACGATTCAGCCCTCCGCTCCGTACGGAGGGGAGGGCTGCTGGATGAGGAGGCTAATCGTCTATCCCTGCCGGTAAGCAGGAATGGAGGCGACAGAGGGATACCCGGTTGAGGGGCGGCGCGATTCCGGCACGAAGCTGCGGACGGGCACCTGCTGGGAAGCGCCCTCTTCCTTTTGCTCAGCGGTCCACTGCTGGTAAAACTCGTTCGCCTGGCCGAGGCGATAGACGGTGTTGGCGGTCTCGACGAGGCCGTTGGCCTGGTCGACGCTCTGGATGACAGCGGTGTAGATCACGCCGTTGGGGAGGTCGGAGTGGCCCATGAGGTAGCCCGTCAGACGCTGTCCCGGCTCCAGCTTGCGGAAACCGTGAAAGATGAGATTGTCGACGACGGCCCAGTTGTCAATTTTTGCCGACAGCTTATCCATACTCTGGGGCCTGATCTTTCTGCCGGGGGCCGCGATTGCCTTGGGATGCGGCCTGCCGACTATTTCATTCTTAGACACCAAGAATGGCAATTGGATGGCCAACCATTAAGTGTATTAATTTGAAGCAGTTCGAGTCCTCGAGTGGCGGAATGAGGGAAATATTTACGTTCTCACGCGCCCCTTTCTGCGCAATTGAGATGCCATTCACTCGCTAAAGGAAGCCGTTTGGATCCCACGAATGTGGGAGAGATGATGGGAGCCTGGGCACCATATCGACCCCGGCTGGGGAAAGGCGTGGCGGAGGGAGAGGGATTCGAACCCCCGGTACCCTTGCGGGCACAGCGGTTTTCAAGACCGCCTGTTTCAACCACTCACACATCCCTCCGCGTGAGGGCAGGTTGGCTATCACCATAGTACGACGGGGGGGCGCGATCGGAATGGCGCGCCATGGAGTTGCGGCTTGATACTCGGCGGCTGCTTCTGCCTATTTCGGAGAGAGGCCGGTGCCCGGGTGAGAGGGCGATTCGTTGCCGGGACCGCCGACAATCTCCAGCGTCGGAATCCTGTCGTCCATGGAGGGCAGCGGCGGGAACGGCGATGTGGGGTTCGGTCTGGTACCAGTAAGCGACGGAGTAGAAGTTGTCGGAACGGGCGTTGGCGTGACCATGTTCGATGGTCGCCTTCATGGATTGGGTGAAGGTGATGGGCGAGTCGAGGTGGAAGCGGTAGACGGACCATCGTTCGCCGGCGAGCTCTTTACCGAGGACGGGTGCGCCGTAGAGGGGATAGCCGAAGGCGACGCCGCCGAAGTCCCAGGCGCCGAGGAAGTAGTCTTCTGAGCCGGTGCCGATAACCGGGGTGGTGGTGCCATCGATGAAGAACATGGGATCGCCTTCACCCCACCAGCCGTCCTGATTCTGGAGGATCGACATGGTGACGCCGATGTACTGGCCGCGGCCTTTGGCTTCGAACCAGACGTAGTTATCTTTGCCGTCGAGGTTGCGTTTGTAGTTGATGAGCGGATCGCCGTTTTCGTACCACTGGTTCGTCCAGCCGTGATTGGGCTGCGCCTGGCGATACTGCGCATGGAAATAGAGCGTGGAAGCAGGGAGCGGATGAGTGTAGGTGCGGTATTCGATGTTGTAGTAAAGGCTGGAGAGCGTCATCTTGCCGTCGTTGGTGACGGTGATGCGCGCGTGGTGCTGGAAGGGCATGGGGAAGAAAGAGTTCATGGCCCTGGCGCTCCCGACGGAGAGCATGGCGGATTGCCAGCAGAAATACTCGCCAAGACCGAGGCCGAAGAAGTCGCCGATGGGGGTTTCGACGCTGGGGGACTCTTCGCCGTCCCAGTACATGCGGAGGACGATGCGCTTGAGATGGTAGGGCTCGGGGCTGGCGATGGTGAACCAGACGTGGGAGATGACGCCGGGGCCGTCGGTATCGAGGACGGTGAGGGTTTGTCCGGGGGTGATGCTGCGGTAGTCGACGTTGGCTCCGGTGGTTTCCTGGCTGGAAGCGAGGTGCCAGGTGTAGTCCTGAGCCTGGGTGATGTCGGGCCACTGGGCTGCACTCTGGGCGTTTGCCTGCATTGAGAAAGTGGCGGCGAGGAACGCGATCGATGCCATCCAGCGCATGGGTGTACTCCGTGGTGAATTTGCGCGGGCGGCGCGGGGCGCGGGCCCGTGAACAACGCCAGCCAGTGTAGCGCGAGGCAAGGGATGGCGGCGGTTCTCTACAATTTGTGCAGCCAGGTGGGTTTGGGCAAACGAGACACGCCGGAGCGTGATGATGTGTGGACGCTACTATCGCCGGTCGGACAAGCAGCGGATTGCCGAAGCATTCAAAGTCGGCGTGCCGCCGTCGTTCGAAATTCTGCCGGACTATAACGTGGCTCCGACAACGTTCCAGCCGGTAGTCGTGGAGAATCGCGACACGGGCGAGCGCGAGATTCGCGCGATGTACTGGGGGCTGATTCCGTATTGGGCAGAGGATCCGAAGAAGCTGGGCGTGAGCACCATCAACGCGAAGTCGGAGAGCCTGATGGAGAAGCCGATGTGGCGGGAGCCGTTCGAGAGGCGGCGATGCCTGGTGCCGGCGGATGGGTTCTACGAGTGGCAGAAATTCAGCGAGAAGACGAAACAGCCGTGGGCGATCGCGCTGAAGAACGATGCGCCGCTGGCGTTTGCGGGCTTGTGGGACCGTTGGCGGTCGAAGGATCACAAGACGGTGCTGGAGAGTTTTGCGATCATCACCACGGAAGCCAACGAACTGACTTCGCCGATGCACGATCGAATGCCGGTGATTTTGCAGCCGCGGGATTACGAACGCTGGTTGCGGCGCGACGAGGCTGGGAGGCCGCCTCTGGATTTGCTGCGGCCGTTTGAGGCAGAACAGATGCGGACGTGGCGGGTGGACCCCGCGGTGGGGAATGTGAAGAACAACTCGGCTGCGCTGCTGGAGCAGGTGGCGGCGCAGACCCTGTTCTGAGGGCAGCCGATGTGGCTCTTTTCCGCGGCTCGCCTCCCCATAACTACTTAGTTAACACAGAGGGGGTTGGAGAGGAGGCCATTCCGAGCAAAATCAACAACATCCATAGGGGTCGACACCCCCGGCTCCGAAAACGTGAGGGGTTCGAACCCGCCGCTCCTGGTCCTCGGAGGCCGTCGCATCCCCTTCACTCCGGCAGCGCCAGGCTCCCGGACGCATCAATTTACAATCAAGGCTGAGTCCGTCCTATGGCGACAAAAGAACAAGCACAAGCTGCCCGAGCGGCCGGCGCCGGAGAGTCCGCACCTTTAGAGGCTCGCTACAACCCCGCCGAGATTGAGGCGAAGTGGCAGCCGCGCTGGGAGGCGCAGCCGGAACTCTACGCTGCCGAGCCGGCTTCGTCGGCGAAGAGCAAGTACTACGTGCTCGAGATGCTGCCCTACCCATCGGGCCAGCTGCACATGGGCCACGTGCGTAACTACGCCATCGGAGACGCGCTGGCACGCTACATGTGGATGCAGGGGCACAACGTGCTGCACCCCATGGGCTGGGACGCCTTCGGTCTGCCGGCCGAGAATGCCGCGCTCAAGAACAACACCCCGCCGCGGCAATGGACGCTGCAGAACATCACCGCCATGAAGCGGCAGATGAACCGCCTGGGCCTGAGCTATGACTGGCGCAACGAAGTGACGACCTGCCTGCCGGACTACTACCGCTGGAACCAGTGGTTCTTCCTGCGCATGTACGAGCGCGGCCTCGCTTATCGCAAGAAGAGCAAGGTGAACTGGTGTCCGCAGTGCGCCACGGTGCTGGCCAACGAGCAGGTGGTGGATGGCTGCTGCTGGCGGCATGAGGAGCAGATCGTCGAGCAGCGCGATCTGGAGCAGTGGTTCCTGCGCATCACGAATTACGAGCAGGAACTGCTGGACGATTTGATCGAAGCTCGAAGGCTGGCCGGAGAAGGTCCGGACTATGCAGCGGAACTGGATCGGGCGCAGCGAGGGTGCGGAGGTCCAGTTCGAACTGGAGGACGATTCCGACGCGACGGAGGATGAGGAGAGGGCGCGGAAGAGCGGGACCGCGATCTTGCCGGCGCGCGAGGGCGTGAAGGGGTCGGGGAAGAAGATCGCCGTCTTCACGACGCGCATCGACACCATCTACGGTGCGACCAGTTTGCAGCTGGCGCCGGAGCATCCGCTGGTGAAGGAGATGGCAGCGGAAGATGCGCGTTTGTCGGATGAGGTCGCGGCGCTGCTGGAGCAGCAGCGCAAGGCACGCGAACAAGGCGATGTGGGCGCGATCGAGAAGCATGGCGCGTTCACTGGGCACTACGCTATCAATCCTTTCAACGGCGAGCGGCTGCCGGTTTGGGTGGGCAACTACATTCTGCTGGACTACGGCACGGGCGCCATCATGTCGGTGCCGGCGCACGACGAGCGCGACTATGAGTTCGCGAAGAAGTATGGGCTGGAGCAGCGGATCGTGATCCTGCCGCGGAATCACGGAGAAGCGGCGGCCAATGGAGATCGCGAGAAGCAGTTGCCGTATACCGCCGAAGACAGCCTGCTGATCAATTCGGGCGAGTTCAATTCGCTGGGCAACGTGGAAGCGCAGCACAAGATGGCGGCGTACGCCGAGGCGCACGGATTTGGCAAGGCGACGGTTACATATCGGCTGAAGGACTGGGGCATCAGCCGGCAGCGCTACTGGGGGACGCCGATTCCGATGCTGTACTGCGCGAAGGACGGCATCGTGCCGGTGCCGGACAGCGAATTGCCGGTGCTGTTGCCTGACAATATCGAGATCACGCAGCAGGGCGGATCGCCACTGGCGAAGATGGCGGAGTTTGTGAACGCGACGTGTCCAAAATGCGGCGGCAAGGCGCTCCGCGAGACGGACACGATGGACACCTTCGTCGATTCCTCCTGGTACTTCTATCGCTACACGGACGCGAAGAACGACAAGGCGCCATTTGCAACCGATACTGTGGCGTATTGGTTCCCCATCGACCAGTACATCGGCGGAGTGGAGCACGCGATCCTGCACTTGATCTATTCGCGCTTCTGGACGAAGGTGATGCGCGACCTGGGCCTGGTGAAGAATGACGAGCCGGTGGAGCGGCTGTTCACGCAGGGGATGGTGATCCGCAACGGCGCGAAGATGTCGAAGTCGAAGGGCAACGTGGTGTCGCCGGACGAGATGATCGAGCGCTTCGGAGCCGATGCCACGCGGATGTATGCGCTGTTTGCGGCGCCGCCGGATCGCGATCTGGACTGGCAGGAGGATGGCGTTGCCGGCGTGAGCCGGTTCCTGGCCCGTGTTTGGCGGTTCGCGATGAAGCATGGTGAGGGCGCGAAGAAGGGGAGCGCTGCGGGCGGAGCGCTGTCGCTGGAAGCGCAGGCGTTGCTCCGCAAACTGCACCAGACGATTCGAAAGATCACCGATGACTTTGCGGGGCGGTGGCATTTCAATACGTGCATCGCGGCGATTATGGAGCTGGTGAATACGCTGACGGCCGCGGAGGCGGCGATCGCGGAGGGAAAGGTTCCGGATGCGGTCGTGGCGGAGTCGCTGCGGACGCTGACGCTGGTGCTGGCGCCGTTTGCTCCTTATCTTGCGTTTGAGTTGTGGGAGCATTTGGGGGAGAAGAGCGATTTGCTGCGCGCGCCGTGGCCGAAGTTCGACGAGGCGCTGGCCCGGGAAGAGCAGATCGAGATCCCCGTGCAGATCAACGGCAAGCTGCGCGTCGTGGTGACGGTGGATGCGGATGCCGATGAAGAAGCATTGAAGGCCGCAGCGCTGGTGAATGAGAAGATCGCGGCGCTGCTGGCTGGAAGAGAAGTTGTGCGCATCATCGTAGTGCCGCGAAAGCTGATCAACATTGTGGTGAAGTAGAACCATGCCTGCTGTAGAGCGTGCAGGAGCGGCCGCGGCCGCCGGTGTGCCGAGGACGGCGCAGGGTGAGACGCGCGGGACGCAGTCGTTCGTGCAGATCCTCGCGTTGGTATGGCGCAGACCGTCGCTGGTGGCGCTGGAGCTGCTGTGGCGGTGGAGCTTCGGGATCCCGCTCCTGGCGCTGGTGGGTTGGGAGGGCAGGCGCATCTGGGCCCAGACCGCGGTCAAGCTGCGCGCGACGGGAGTCTTTGACTTCTCGCTGCAGTATCCCTGGCAGGGAGCGCTGCAGGTTTCCGACGCGATCGACGTGCTGAAGCTTCCGTTGCTGCATGCGGCGGAATGGCTGTTGCCGCTCGCAATCATCGCGTGGGCTGTAGTGTCCGGGCTGGGGCGGAACGCGGTGGTGCGACGGTACCGCGCGGAAACGCCCTGGCGACCGTTGTCGATGGTTGTGCTGCAGCTGCTGCGTGGCGCCGCGCTGTGCGGAAGCTATATCGTGTGGTACCTGGCGGTGCGCGGGGCGGCGAATTTCACGCTCGCGCAAGCGTCGGCGGGTGGCGATGCGCAGGGCGAGCCGACACTGGTGCTTTACTCTGCGCTGGTGATCGTCTTTTCGCTGGGCATCTTTACTGTCTGGGCGCTGCTTAGCTGGGTATTTTCGATTGCGCCTCTGCTGATGCTGATGGACGACCGCGGGATCGGCGGAAGCCTGGTGAGGAGTCTGAGGCTGGGGCCGCTGAAGGGAAAGCTGGCTGAGATCAACCTGGTGATGGGGATCGCGAAGATCGCGATGATCGTGCTGGCCATGGTGTTTTCTGCGGTTCCGCTGCCATTTGAGGCAGAGGTGCAGGGCACCGCGCTGTATGTGTGGTGGGCGGTGGTGACGGTGCTGTATCTGGTGGCTTCGGATTTCTTTCAGGTGGCGAGGGTAGTGGCGTTTGTCGACCTGTGGCGACTGGCCCCTTCGACAAGCTCCGGACAGGCTGCACAGGCGGACTCCTCTTCGGCGCAGCGTCCTGTTTCTTTACAGGGCGGGTAATCCCTGGCAAACTGGATTGTGCCTACCCCTTCCATTGTCATTCTTGATTTTGGGTCGCAGTATACGCAGCTGATCGCGCGGCGGATTCGCGAGCAGAACGTGTATTCGGCTGTGCTGCCCTGTACCGCAAAGCTCGAGGAGATTCGCGGCCTGAACCCGGTGGGCATTGTCCTGTCGGGAGGCCCGTGTTCCGTTTACGATTCCGACGCGCCCCCAGCCGATCCGGAGATTCTGAACCTGGGGTTGCCGGTGCTTGGCATCTGCTATGGTCTGCAGTTCATCGCGCATCATCTCGGCGGGCGGGTGCGGTCGGCGGTGAAACGCGAGTACGGGCACGCCGAGGTGGAGTTGGTGGACACGGCCAACCCGCTGTTTGCGGAGCTGCCGGCGTCGATGCACGTGTGGATGTCGCATGGGGACGAGGCGCTGGATCTGCCGCCGGGATTTCATTTGACGGCGAAGACCGCGAACGCGGTAGCGGGGATGGCGAACCCGGAGCGGCGGATTTGGGCGGTGCAGTTTCATCCGGAGGTGCACCACACGCCTCTGGGCACGCAGGTGCTTCGGAATTTTCTGTTCAACATTTGTGGCGCGCAGCCGGACTGGACGCCGGCGCATTTCATCCAGTCGACGGTAGCGGCGATACGGGAGAAGATCGGCGGGGGGCATGCGATTTGTGCGCTGTCGGGCGGCGTGGACTCGTCGGTAGCGGCGATGCTGGTGCATCGCGCGATTGGGGATCAGCTGACGTGTGTGTTCGTGAACAACGGCGTGCTGCGCAAGGACGAGTTTGAGAAGGTGCAGCAGAATCTGCGGGACAAGCTGGGGCTGAAGTTGGTGGCGGTGGACGCGAGCAAGCGGTTCCTGCTGAAGCTGCGGGGCGTGACCGATCCGGAGGGAAAGCGGAAGATCATCGGCACGGAGTTCATTGCGGTGTTCGACGATGAGGCGCTGCGGATTGCGGAGGAGACGGGCGGTGTGGAGTGGCTGGTGCAGGGCACGCTGTATCCCGATGTCATTGAGTCGTCGTCAGTGAAGGGGCCGTCGCAGACGATCAAGAGCCACCACAATGTAGGCGGGCTGCCGGAGGAGATGCAGTTGAAGCTGATCGAGCCGCTGCGCGATTTGTTCAAGGATGAGGTGCGGCGGATTGGGCGCGACCTGGGAATGCCGGAAGACATTCTGCAACGGCAGCCGTTTCCTGGGCCGGGGCTGGCGGTGCGTATCCTGGGCGAGGTGACGGCGGAGCGGGTGGCGCTGTTGCAGGAAGCCGACGACATCGTCGGAACGGAGATCAAGAATGCCGGGCTCTATACGAAGATCTGGCAGTCGTTCGCGGTGCTGTTGCCGGTGAAGAGCGTTGGGGTGATGGGCGATCAACGGACGTATGCGTACACGTGTGCGATTCGCGCGGTGCACTCGGAGGACGGCATGACGGCGGACTGGGTGCCGCTGCCGTACGAGGTGCTGAAGATGATCTCGAGCCGGATCGTGAATGAGGTGCGGGGGATCAATCGCGTGGTGTATGACATTACGTCGAAGCCGCCAGGCACCATCGAGTGGGAGTAGCGGCTGGCCGCCGAGGCGGACGGGACTGGCGGCCCTCAAGGGCATCGGCCCGATGCAGAGGGAGTTTGGGAATTAGAGGTTTGGCGCCACGAGGCGCGTGTGCCGGGACGGCCAGTCCCTGTTATTCTTCATCGTTCGCTGCAAATCCCTGTTGACCGAGGCTGTGGTTCGATGAAGACTCGTCGCTGTCTGCCATTCTTGCTGCTTGCTTCCGTTTCCTGCTTTGCCGCGTTGCCGCTTCGGGCGCAGACCGCGATCAGCTCGACCTATGCGCGCGACGCGCAACAGCCGGTGGATCAGGATTACACCGCGCACATTAAGAAGTACACGACGGAGCCGTATTTCAATTCACCGCTGACGGAATATCTGCCTGCGTCGAAGACCGTGCCGACTCCGGCGAAGGTGCTGGGGGACGTGTCGGGCGCGCCGGGGATCCTGCCGTATGCGGAGGATGTCTATAAGTACTTTCGGTTGCTGGCGGCGAGCACGCCGCGGGTGAAGGTGTATACGATCGGGCACACGGAAGAGGGCCGCGAGATGATTGCGGTGGCGATTGCGGATGAGTCGCTGCTGGCGAAGCAGAAGGACAACGATGCGCGGTTGGCGAAGCTGGCCGATCCGCGGACGATTCATCTGGACGATAAGGCGGCGGCGGAGCTGGTGAAGCAGTCGTTTCCGGTGTACTACATCACGGGGACGATTCATTCGCCGGAGACGGGGGCGCCGACCGCGCTGATGGAGCTGGCGTATCGGCTGGCGGTGGACGATTCGCCGTACATCAAATACATTCGCTCGCACATGATTGTGCTGATCACGCCGGTGGTAGAGGTGGATGGGCGCGACCGCATGGTGGACATCTACAAGTGGCACCTGGCCCACCCGGGGCAAAACTGGCCGCGGTTGGTGTACTGGGGGCACTACGTAGCGCACGATAACAATCGCGATGCGATGGGGATGACGCTGGACCTGACGCGCAACGTGCTGAACACCTATCTGGACTGGCATGCGCAGGTGCTGCATGATCTCCACGAATCCGTTCCGTTCCTCTACGACAACACGGTGGGCGATGGGCCTTATAACGCGTGGATCGATCCGATTCTGGCTGGCGAGTGGGCGCAGATTGGGTGGAACAACGTACAGCAGATGACGGAGTTCGGAATGCCGGGTGTGTTCACGCACGGAGATTTCGACACGTGGAGTCCGGGGTATCTGATGTTTCTGGCGGCGATGCACAACGGGATAAGCCGGCTATACGAGACGTTTGGGAATGGCGGGGCGGATACTGAGAAGCGGATTCTGGCGCCGGATGAATATGAGCGGACCTGGTACAAGCAGAATCCGCCGCTGCCAGTGGTGGAGTGGTCGCAGCGCAATAACAACAACTACGAAGAGACAGCGCTGCTGACGACGCTGTCGTATTTCGCCCAGAACAGCCCGCAATGGCTGGAAAACTACTACCTGAAGGCAAAGCGGAGCGTGGAGAAACCGGAAACCTCAGGGCCGGCCGCGTATGTGATTTCCGCGGATGGGCAGTCGCCGAGCCGGGTCGCGGAGTTGCTGCGCGTGCTGGGGCTGCAGCATGTGGAGGTCAGCCGGCTGTCGGAGGCTGCGACGGTTACAAATAAGGTCGTGGCGAAGAAGGCTGACGATGCGGCGAAGGGCGATAAGGACAAGGCCGAAACGCCAAAGACGCAAACGTTTCCTGCGGGGAGTTACGTGATCCGGATGGATCAGCCGTATTCGCGGATCGCCGATGCGCTGCTGGATCGGCAGTACTGGGCTCCGGATGACCCGCAAAAGCATCCGTACGACGACACGGGTTGGTCGTTTCCGGATTTATTTGGGGTGCCGACTGTGCGGGTCACGGACGGCTCGATTTTGAAGGCGAAGATGGGCGTGCCACCGGGAAGTGGCGGGAGCTGCTGCCAGCTTGCTGCGATCAATAACGCTGGGGACATTTCGCTGCTGGGACTTCGGTACACGCTGAAGGACGCGAAGATTTCCGTCGCGGAGCAGGCGTTCGATGCTGGAGGAAAGCACTTTGGCGCCGGGTCTCTGGTGATTCAGGGCGAGAGCACAGCTGGAGTGCAAACTGCGATTCAAAACGCCGACCTCGAAGCTGTGAACCTTACATCGGCACCGTCAGTGGCGATGCACGATGCTCCGGCGCCGCGGATCGCGATGATGCACACGTGGAGCGGGACGCAGACCGAGGGCTGGTGGCGCGAAGCACTCGACAAGCTGCATGTGCCGTACGACTACATCTCGACACAAACTGTGTCGCACGAGGGCGATCTGCGTTCGAAGTACGACGTGATCATCTTTGCACCGGTGGGGCGGTCGGGCACACAGCAAATTGTGAACGGGATGCCGATGTGGGGGAATGCGCTGCCGTGGCAGAAGACGGAGCTGACACCGAACCTGGGGCGGATCGATTCGACGGACGATATGCGGCCGGGGCTCGGACTCGAGGGAGTCGAACACCTCAAGGATTTCGTTGCGAAGGGTGGGTTGCTGATTACGTCAGAGGATACGGCGCAGTTCGCGATTGACGAGGGGATGGCGCCGGGAGTGTTTGTGAATCACGGTGGCAGCGTCAAGGTGGTCGGCAGCGTGCTGGCGGCGCAGTTTGTCGATCACAAGAGCCCGGTGGCGTGGGGCTACGGTGACAATCTTGCTGTGTATAGCGCCGACGGGATGGCCTTCACCGTCGGGAACATGACGGTGCCGCGACATATCGAGACAGAGAAGGATTATCACCGCGCGACAGGGCGGGGCGGTCCGCAGGACGAAGATATTCCGCAGGGACGCGCAGCGGTGGAGCCCGAGCCACTGCCTTCGCCGAAGCCCTGGGAAGCGACTCCACTGAATGAGGAGGAGGCGCGCGACAATCCTTACGTGATCCCGGAGCAGTACAAGCCAGATGTGATTTTGCGCTTCACTTCGTCGAAGGGGCTTTTGCTGTCGGGCCTGCTGGAGGGTGGCAGTTCGATCGAGGAGAAGCCGATCGTGGTGGACGCGCATTATGGTCAGGGCAACGTGCTTCTGTTCGCGAACAACCCGATCTATCGTGGCGAGACAATTGGGAGCTACGCGCTGGTGTTCAATGCGATTCTGAACTTCGATCACCTGGCAAAGGCGAAGTAGGCGCAGCAGAAGTTATGGACAAGCTGGGATTGATTGCCGGCAACGGACGCTTCCCGTTTCTTCTGCTGGACGCGGCGCGGGCGCACGGGACGGAAGTTGTGGTCGCGGCAATCAAGGAGGAAACCGATCCAGAGATGGATGCGCGCGCTGCGGCCGATGCGGGTGTGCGTGTGCACTGGCTATCGCTCGGGGAGCTGTCGCGATTAATCGAGACGTTCCACGCCGAAGGCGTTCACAAGGCGGTGATGGCCGGCCAGGTGAAGCACAAGCAGATCTTCTCCAGCATCCGTCCGGACTGGCGACTGGCGAAGCTGCTGCTTTCGCTGCGGACGCGGAATACGGACATGCTGCTGGGGGCGGTCGCGAAGGTGCTGGGCGATGAGGGGATCGAACTGATCTCATCGACGACATATCTGGAGCCGCTGCTGGTGCAGCCAGGAGTATTGACGGCGCGGGGGCCGAACGATCAGGAGCAGCGGGACATCAAGTATGGGCGAGAGGTGGCGCGCGGGCTGGCGACGTGGGATCTGGGGCAGACGGTGGTGATCGCGGCGCAGGCGTGCGTGGCGGTGGAGGCGATGGAGGGGACGGACGCGACGATTACGCGAGCGGGCGAGTTAATGCGGAGTCTGGCGGACGAAGCGTCCACGCTCGAGCGGAGTTTGACGGTGGTGAAGGTGGCGAAGCCGCGACAGGATTTGCGGTTCGATGTGCCGGTGATCGGGATTGGCACGATTGCAGCGATGCGAGTGGCTGGGGCTACTTGTTTGGCGCTCGAAGCGCACAACACGCTGATTTTCGATCTCGAGGCGGTGCGGGCGGCGGCGGATGGGGCGGGAATTGCGGTAATCGGCCTGGAACACGGATAATGGTCGAGCACGCCGGAGAGGAGAATGGAGAATCGTGAAAACCATCCCTCAGCGGCTAAAGCCGGGGGTGTTCTGCGCGGTTGACGGTACGGCTCAAGCCGTGCCCCTTCAAAACAGGATCCTGCCGGGTTCGATTTTCCTAATCGGTTTTCAGCAGCAGCGTTTTCGTATTGATAAGTCCAGATAAGTCGAAAATACCCAGGCCTCGCACGCGCGTCACGCAAAAGGAGAAATGAGTATGTCGAAGATTTTCGGGATCGTTGCAGGTGTCGTTGTCGTTCTGGTCGTTGCAGGATTCATCATTCAGCGCACGTTCGCTGCCGATAACGGGCCCATACCCGAAGTGGGCCAGGCGGCGCCGACCTTTACGCTGCCGAACCAGGAGGGTCAGCAGGTGAGCCTCGACAGCTACAAAGGCAAGTGGGTGGTGCTGTACTTCTATCCGAAGGACATGACCACGGGCTGCACTATCGAGGCGCACAAATTCCAGGCCGATCTGGACAAGTACCAGGCGATGAACGCCGTGATTCTGGGTGTGAGCGTGGACACGGTGGACAGTCACAAGCAGTTCTGCACGAAGGATTCGCTGACGTTCAATCTGCTGGCCGATCCGGAGAAGAAGGTCGTTACGCAGTACGGGTCGCTGGGGAACTTTGGGCCGATGGTGATCGCGATGCGGAACACGTTTTTGATCGATCCCACCGGAAAGGTTGTGAAGGTGTGGACAAAGGTCGATCCGAATGTGCACAGCGCGGATGTGCTGGCGGCTTTGGCGAGCTTGCAGAAGGCGGGGTAGGCGAGCCTATAGCGGTTAGCGTATAGCGTCTAACCAAAGGCCGCCGGCCACGACCAAGTTACGAAGGGCACGCTGCGTAGGCCTTTCCGATCGTGTACATATCGGATATGGCCGGACGAAGCACGCAATCTCATCGCGATCTGCTCGTCTGGCAACGTGCCATCGACTTATGCGTGGCGACCTACGCTGCCACCGATGTATTTCCCCGAACCGAAGTCTATGGATTGACGAACCAGTTGCGGCGGGCGAGTGTCTCGATCCCGAGCAATATCGCCGAAGGATACGGTCGCCTCTCAAAAGAGCAATACCGACACTTCCTGGGTATCGCGCAGGGGTCCAATCTCGAGCTTCAGACGCAGCTGACCATTGCGGAAAGGCTCGGATTCGGCGACCTCACCGCGGTTGGATCGGCAACAGACCTATCGAACGAAGTGGGGAAGATGCTGACCGCGATGATAGCGAGGTTATGAGAAGGATGGCCTGTCAGACGCTATCCGCTATTCGCTGAACGCTGCCTACTCGTCCTTCACCGGCGTGATGGGGTGCTTATTCTCGGGGGCGTTGGGGGAGACGCCAAAATCCCATACATCGAGGTTGATGACGCCAGGCTGGATGATTTCCATCAACGCGTACTCGCCGATGGGGAGGGGTTCTTTGGGGGTGAGCTTCATCCAGTGTTTGCCGGGCAGGATTTCAGCCTTCGTGGGGATAATGTCGGCGGACTGTGTGGCGTCGCCGGCACGGTTGATGCGCAGAGCCCCGATGACGCGCTCGCCGGGACGAACGTCAACGCGAACGATAGCGTAGTGGCTGTCGGGCGAACTGTAATCGTCCTTGTTTTGTGAATTGGCTTCGTGGGTGTTGACCATCATCGCGTCTTCGGGCGCGACCTCCTCGGAGTTGCCGGTGTTGAGCGAGACGTAGAGGACGGGGTCCTCCACGTGGACGCGAACGCGGGCGGCCTGGCCGTTGATGCGGACCGGTTCCTTCGCACCGCTGAAGGAGCCGATGGCGGCGCGCAGGACATTATGGTTCTGGTCCCGGTTGACATTGCCGGTGCTCTGGTCGACGTGGACGAGTTCGGGGATGCTCTGGAAGTTATCGAGGATGAAGATGCCGTCGCGGTCGGGCAAATGGAGGCCGGGGGCGACGAGAGGGATGCGAGCCTGCTGGTCGGCGCGCTCGGCGGCCGCTGCGGCGTCGATGGCGGCGGCTTCCTTCTGCTCCTGCTCGTGGGTGGGCGGCGGCGTGGTGGGAACGATCGACGCACCGGGCGCGGGCTCGCCGTTTTCGTGGTCCTTGTTCCACTTCTCGGTAGCGGGCCAGTCGATAAGGTTAGAGGGAACTTCTTCCCACTCGGCACGTTCGGCGCTGAAGTAGCGCACGCGGTCCTTCTTCACTTCCCACTGGGTGACGATTTGGTAGGAGCCGTCTTTCAGGATGAGGCGCTTCTTATTGATGTTTTTCGGCGCGCTCGAAGGGTTAATGCTCTTTCGCTCCTGGGAGGACCCGAAGGGCACGGCCCCTGCAAGGAGGAGGACTAGTAACAGAGCGGCCGGGATGAATCGGAGCGATCGCATTGCTTTCCATTAGATATGGGGTGCGGGGCATACGTCACCAGGTTGTTGGCTGGCTGAGGTCGGGGCGCGGAGATTTGTTGATGGGCTGGAAGGGCGGACGATAGACTGAGGGCCCCTGCGAATATCCGCGATAGCCATGAGGAAGGATTTGCCTTGAGGTGGCCGCTGCCAGAACGGAGGTGGCTCGCACTGCTGGCGGTCGTGTGGCTGCTGACGGCGGCAGCGGGCGCGTTCGCGCAGGCCACCGCGGAAGGGGGATTGGGTCCGCCGACGGCTAGCCTGGATGCCACCCAGTGGCGCACAGGCATTGTGAAACTGCTTCCCGGGTGGCGCGAGCATGACGGGGATGACCCGGCGTGGGCAGAGCCGGACTTCGACGACAGCGGATGGGAGAACATCGATCTGGACGATCTGGGACCGGCGCAGCCCGGCTGGCGGTGGTATCGGCTGCACGTGAGACTGGCACCCGGCCATGACCACCTGCACCTGCTGCTGGCCGGGGGTAAAGGCACCTACGAGGTGTACGTCAACGGGGTGAAGCAGGAGGGGGCGTGGCTGTCATGGCTGAAGACCACGCGTCCGACGGAGCAGGTGTTTCCGCTGCATATCGAGGGCACGGAGCTGACGATCGCGCTGCGGACGTACGGCAACTCCAACTACACGACCTGGCATTTGCCGCTGTTTTTGACGGCTGCGCTGGGGACGCCGGGCGGGATCGATGACGATCGTCTTTCGCTGGAGAGCGGGCGGCTCTATGCGGCAGTGCCGTCCATTGCCATCAATCTGGTCGTGATCCTGGCGGGGCTTGGGGCCTTTGCGCTGTTCCGCAACCAGCGCACACACCGCGAATATCGTTGGCTTGGGTTTTACCTGTTGCTGCTGGGCTGCTCTAACCTGCTGTTGGCCTGCTCGGTGAACGGGGTGCTGCCGCTGGCGTGGAACAATCTGGGGGCCGATCCGCTGATCTACTTCTTCACGATCATGCAGATCGAGTTCACATTCAGTTTCGCCGGACAGCGCGTGGGGCGAGGATGGCGGCTGTATGAAGTGGCACTGGTGCTGGCGCTGGCGATGACGGCGTCGCTCTATGCCGGAGTTATGCCGGCGACGGCGTATCTAATCGTGGAGGCGCTGCTAATCTTGCCGGCGGCCCTGATCCTGCCGGTGCTGCTGCTGGTGTGGTATCGGCGGGGCAATCGCGAAGCGGGGTGGCTGATTCTGCCGAGCCTTCTGCCGACAGCGACGACGGCTCTGTACGACATCGGATCGGCGTCGACGTTCACAGGGCTGGGTGGGCTGGGATTTCTGGTGAATCCTGTTTATTTCGGAAGAATTCCTCTGCAGCCAACGGATCTGGCGAATTTCCTGTTTGTGCTCGCGATTGGGGTGATCATGTTCTTCCGCTTCACGCGCGTGAGCCGCGAGCAGGCGCGGACTTCGGCGGAGCTGTCAGCAGCGCGGGATATCCAGCGGCGGCTGGTGCCGGAGACTTTGCCACAGGTCGAGGGATACGAGGTGGAGGCGGCGTATTTTCCGGCTGAGGAGGTGGGCGGGGACTTCTACCAGGTGCTGGAGACGGAAGGCGCGAGCCTGGTGGTGGTGGGCGATGTGAGCGGCAAGGGACTGAAGGCGGCCATGACGGGCACGCTGGCGATGGGCGCTCTGCGGGCGCTGGCGGGTGAAGGGCTGGGACCGGGCGCGGTGCTGACACGGCTCAACCGGCAGCTGACGGAAACAGGACAGGAGGGATTTGTGACTTGCCTGTGCGCGCGGATGACGCCGCGGGGCGAGGTGACGGTGGCGAATGCCGGACATCTGCCGCCGTATTGGAACGGGGAAGAGATGCTGCTGCTGGAGCCGGATCTGCCGCTGGGGCTGGCCCCGGAGAAGAAGTACGCGGAGCATGGGTTTCGGTTGGAGGAGGGGGACCGGCTGACGCTGCTCTCCGACGGGGTAGTGGAGGCGAGGGACGCGCGCGGGGAGTTGTTTGGGTTTGCACGCACGCAGGCGATCAGTGGGGAAACGGCGGATACGATTGCCGAGGCGGCGCTGCGGTTCGGGCAGGCGGATGACATTACGGTGCTGACTTTGACGCGGGTCGAGGGCGAGGCCGAGTCGGCGGAGTTGGGGGCGGGGGCGGCGGCGCTGGCCGGGGCGGGCTAGGATAAGGTTGAGCCCGGATGGCGAAATTGGCAGACGCAGCGGACTTAAAATCCGCAGATCTTAAAAGGGTCGTGGGGGTTCAAGTCCCCCTCCGGGCACCATAAGAGATCCTTCCCCATTCGACTCGCCGCCTTCGGCGACTCGCTCAGGGTCAGGATTTCGGCTGCGGGCTCAGACCGCGAAACGTCTCAAGTTACCCGAATTGGGGGATACTTGTGTCGAGCCTGATGCCAATGCCGGGGAGGAGTTTATTGTTACCCCACGGTAGTGAAGAGCAGACAGTACCGCAAACGACAGCCTCATCGCCGAAAAAGATTAGCCAAACACGACTGCCAGGTTCCCACTCCCGTGCGCTGTACACAAAGCATCCGCTGGGAGATATGTTGGTTGTCACAACCTTTTCGGCATCTTCGAAACTCTCGTCGGCGGAGAGGTACACAGCCAGATAACTGACTTTCCGAAATTTCTCTTCGGATCGGTCTTGGTTTGAACTGGCGGCATTTGTTAACAAAGCCAGACAGGGTATCACCAAGGATCCGAACTTCATTGTCGAGGATCCTGAATTTGGTAAAGGGATAAAGCTCAACCAACTCCTGTGCGTCTTTCTTATCCTGCGCCGAAGCGGTGATGGCAGTCGCCAGCTCCAGGAGAATTCCACACCGGAAACCGTCTCGAGGGTGGCGCGCAGTTCTCCCAGCGACGCCTGGCGCAGCGGGTAAATCTCGCGAGTCCGCCAGCTGGAATGCCCTGTAGCCCTGCGCCCTCAGATATTATCGGCAGCAGTTTGATCTTCAGCGAGGCCATGGACCTTTCGTTGGCCGTGGAGTCCCACTGGGCGATAGTCCCATTCCCCTCAACCATATCCAGACCTGATGGGCGAGGCGGGGTGGGCGTTTGGGTGAAGCGTGGCTGGATGCGGTCGCATCCTTATATGGAGAGAGATGGTGAATCTGGGCGGGTTGAAAGCGCGCGGGAGTCAGGGTACACTGATATAGGACTGCTTTAGTCGTATATTGGCGCTGGGAGCCGTTTCGGGCGGGAGCGCCGTAAGCATACAAGATCCGGGAGAGTGGCATGAGCACAGATATGAATGTCGTCCACGAGCTGGCCAGCAAGGAGTACGAGTGGGGGTTCATCACCCAGATTGAGGAAGACCGTATTCCGAAGGGGCTGAGCGAGGACGTGATCCGGCTGATCTCGACGAAGAAGAACGAGCCGGAGTTCATGCTGGAGTGGCGGCTGAGCGCGTTTCGCTACTGGGCGAGCCAGGAGAAGGCGAATGCGGAGCCGCAGTGGGCGAACGTGACGTTTCCGCCGATTGACTACCAGAACATCACGTACTACTCGGCGCCGAAGCAGAAGAAGCAGCTGTCGAGCATCGAGGAGGTGGACCCGGAGATTCTGCGGACGTACGAGAAGCTGGGAATTCCGCTGGCGGAGCAGAAGCTGCTGGCCAATGTGGCCGTGGATGCAGTGTTCGACTCGGTTTCGGTCGCGACGACGTTCAAGGCGAAGCTGGCCGAGGCGGGCGTGATCTTCTGCTCGTTTTCCGAAGCGGTGCAGAAGCATCCTGATCTGGTGAAGAAGTATCTGGGCTCGGTGGTGCCGCCCACGGACAATTTCTATGCGGCGCTGAATGCGGCGGTGTTCAGCGATGGTTCGTTTGTGTACGTGCCGAAGGGCGTGCGTTGCCCGATGGAGCTGTCGACGTACTTCCGTATCAATGCGGCGGAGACGGGCCAGTTCGAGCGCACGCTGATTGTGGCCGAGGAGGGCGCGTATGTGAGCTATCTGGAAGGCTGCACGGCGCCGATGAGGGACGAGAATCAGCTGCACGCGGCGGTGGTGGAACTGGTGGCGCTGGACAACGCGCAGATCCGCTACTCGACGGTGCAAAACTGGTATCCCGGCGACAAAAACGGCAAGGGCGGGATCTACAACTTCGTGACGAAGCGCGGCAAGTGCCTGGGGCGGAACTCGAAGATCTCCTGGACGCAGGTGGAAACGGGGTCGGCGATCACGTGGAAATACCCGTCATGCATTTTGCAGGGGGACAACTCGGTGGGCGAGTTCTACTCTGTCGCACTGACGAACAACTATCAGCAGGCCGATACGGGGACGAAGATGATCCACCTGGGGAAGAACACGAAGAGCACGATCGTGTCGAAGGGGATCAGCGCGGGGCACGGCCAGAACACGTACCGCGGGATGGTGAAGATTCTGAAGGGCGCCGAGGGCGCGCGCAATTACACGCAGTGCGATTCGCTGCTGATCGGCGATAAATGCGGCGCGCATACGTTTCCGTACATCGAGGTGAAGAACGCCTCGGCGAGGATGGAGCACGAGGCAGCGACGTCGAAGATCGGCGAGGATCAGCTGTTTTATCTGCAGCAGCGCGGTCTGAAGACCGAAGACGCGGTGTCGATGATCGTGAGCGGATTCTGCAAGCAGGTATTCAAGGAGCTGCCGATGGAGTTTGCGGTCGAGGCGACGAAGTTGCTGGCGGTGAGCCTGGAAGGCAGCGTCGGGTAAGAGCAGAGTTTAGGGATCAGAGTTTAAAGTTCAGGTCCTTCGCCGGCTACGCCGGCTCAGGGTGACAAGAGATTAGGGAGACGAGTGAAGGATGAGTTTGCTGGAGATCAGGAATCTGCATGTGTCGGTGGGCGGGAACGAGATCCTGAAGGGGATCGATCTGACGGTGAATGCCGGCGAGGTTCACTCGATCATGGGGCCGAACGGGTCGGGCAAGAGCACGCTGGCGCAGGTGCTGGCGCGGCGCGATGCGTATGAGGTGACCAAGGGATCGATCCTGTTCGAGGGCAAAGACCTGCTGGAGATGAAGCCAGAGGAAGCGGCATGCGAGGGCGTGTTTCTCGCGTTCCAGTATCCGGTGGAGATTCCGGGCATCGGCAACACGTATTTCCTGCGCTCCGCGCTGAATGCGCAGCGCAAGCATCGCGGCGAAGACGAGATGGACGCGATGGACTTTCTGCCCCTGTTCCGCGAGAAGCTGAAGCTGCTGGAGATGGACGACAAGCTGATGAACCGCTCGCTGAACGAGGGTTTCTCGGGCGGCGAGAAGAAGCGCAACGAGATTCTGCAGATGGCGGTGCTGGAGCCGAAGCTCGCGATCCTGGATGAGACAGACTCCGGGCTGGACATCGACGCGCTGCGCATTGTGGCCAACGGCGTGAATTCACTGCGGAACAAAGATCGCGCAATGCTCGTCGTCACGCACTACCAGCGGTTGCTGAACTACATCGTGCCGGATTTCGTCCACGTGCTGGTGGATGGGCGCATTGTGCGCTCCGGCGGCAAGGAGTTGGCGCTGGAACTGGAAGAGAAGGGCTACGGCTGGACCGAGACTACCCAGCCGGTTGGGGCGCGGGCGTGAGGGAGACAGCCGTGGCGGTGGCGAATATCGATAGCTGGCTCGAGAACTTCACCGAGTTTGAGAAGAAGGCTGCGGGGCGGACACTGCCGTGGCTGCACCGGTTGCGCGAGGACGCGTTTGCGCGATTCTGCGAAGTGGGTTTCCCAACGACAAAGGATGAGGACTGGCGCTTCACGAATGTGTCGGGCATTGCGAAGACGGTGTTTCGTCCGGCGGCAACGGCGAAGCTGGCTCCCGGCGATTCGGCTGCGTGGCGCGTGGACGATGTGGCGGCAACGCTGGTGTTCGTCAATGGGCACTTTGATGCGGAGTTGTCGGAGATCGACAATCTGCCGAAGGGCGTGACGGTTGCGAGTCTTCGGCGAGCGGATCGAGTCGCATCCAGAGGAAGTGCAACAGCATCTGGGCCGTTACGCCGATACGCAGCGCGATGCGTTTGTGGCGCTGAATACCGCGTTCATCGGTGACGGCGCCTATGTGCGTGTGGCGCGTGGCGTCGTCGTGGAGGCGCCAATCTACCTGCTGTATCTGTCGACGAAGGAAAATGTCGCGACGATGACGCATCCGCGCAACCTGATTGTCGCCGATGACGAGGCCCAGGTTGCGGTCATCGAGGACTACGCGTCGGTGGGCGGCGAGTCTGTCGTGTTGTCCAACGCGGTGACAGAGTTGGTCGCTGGCGAAAGCACCGTGGCGCAGCATTACCTGATCGAGCGCGAACACCTGAAGGCGTACAACGTGTCGACGCTGCGGATCCAGCAGGGACGGAGCGCGAACGTGGCATCGCATTCGCTGCTGCTGGGTGGCGGACTGGTGCGGAACAACGTGCATCCGGTGCTGGCGGGCGAAGGTGGCGAGTGCCTGATCAACGGGCTTTTCCTCGGGACCGGGACGCAGCATCTGGACAACTACATGCACGTGGAGCACGCGGCTCCGCATTGCGGAAGCCGGCAGTTCTACAACGGCATTCTGGATGGGCGGTCGCACGGAGTGTTTCACGGACGCATTGTGGTGCACAAGGAAGCGCAGAAGACGGACGCAAAGCAGACGAATCGCAACCTGCTGCTGAGCGATGATGCGCAGATCGACACGAAGCCGCAGCTGGAGATTTATGCGGACGACGTGAAGTGCACGCACGGCGCAACCATCGGGCAGATCGAGGAGAACGCGCTGTTCTATCTGCAGTCTCGCGGCATCAGCGAGCAGGAAGCGAAGAAACTGCTGCTAATGGCGTTTGCCGAGGAGTGCGTGGAGCGCATGCACTCGAGCGTCGCGCGGGATCACATCCAGCATCTGGTGAGCGAGCATTTGCTATTCAGCGAAGGCATCGCGCCGGTGAGCTTGGGAGAGCGCGTGACTGAGAGGGTCGTGGAGGAAGTGGGATGAGCGCTGCAGCCGCTGTGCCGATTCGCGAGAAAGCCGCCAAGAAGTCGTTCGACGTAGAGCGGATTCGGAATGACTTCCCGATTCTGCAGACGAAAGTACACGGGCATCCGCTGGTGTATCTGGACAATGCGGCGACTTCGCAGAAACCACAGGCGGTGATCGATGCGCTGGTGCGGTACTACGAGGGCGAGAACGCGAATATTCACCGCGGCGTGCATTACCTCTCACAGATTGCGACGGAAGAGTTCGAGAAGGCGCGCGAGACGGTGCGGGCGTTTCTGAACGCAGCGCGGGCGAGCGAGATCATCTTCACGCGCGGGACGACGGAAGCCCTCAACCTCGTAGCGCAGACTTACGGAAAGGCGAATGTCGGCTCCGGCGATGAGGTGCTGATCACGACGATGGAGCATCACTCGAACATCGTGCCGTGGCAGATGCTGTGCGAGGAAAAGGGCGCGAAGTTGCGGGTGGCGCCGATGAACGACGAGGGCGAGCTGCTGTTTGCGGAGTACGAAAAGCTGCTCGGCTCGAAGACCAAAGTAGTCGCCGTCGGGCATGTTTCGAATGCTCTGGGCACGATCAATCCTCTGAAGCAGATGATTGCGGCGGCGCACGCGAAGGGCGCGGTGGTGGTTGTGGATGGAGCACAGGCGGTTCCGCACCTGAAGGTGGACGTGCAGGATCTGGATGCTGACTTCTACGCCTTCTCCGGGCACAAGATGTATGGGCCGACGGGCATCGGCGTGCTCTACGGGAAGCAGGCGCTGCTGGAGGCGATGCCTCCCTGGCAGGGCGGCGGCGACATGATCAGCTCGGTGACGTTCGAGAAGACGACGTACAACAAAGTGCCGCACAAATTTGAGGCGGGCACGCCGGATATGGCGGGCGTGGCAGGGCTGAAGGCGGCGATCGAATACATGAACGGCATCGGGATCGAGAAGATCGCCGCGCACGAGCATGAGCTGCTGGTCTACGCGACCGAGGCGATTGGAGCGATCGAAGGCGTACGGCTGATCGGGACGGCGCGCGAGAAGGCGGGCGTGCTGTCATTCGTGCTGGACGAGGTGCATCCGCACGACATCGGCACGATTCTGGATCAGCAGGGGATCGCGGTGCGCACGGGCCACCACTGCGCGCAGCCGGTGATGGAGCGGTTCTCGATTCCGGCGACGGTGCGGGCATCGTTCGCGGTTTATAACACGAAGGGCGAAATTGACGCGCTGGCGCGGGGCATCCGCAAGGTGCGCGAGGTGTTTGCGTAATGCCGGAGCTGAGGGATCTGTATCAGGAAGTGATTCTGGAGCACAGCAAGGCGCCGCGGAATTACAAGGCGGTGGAGAGTGCGAATCATAAGGCCGAGGGCTACAACCCGCTGTGCGGGGACCGGTTCACGGTGTATCTGGAAATGGACGGGGACAAGATTCGCGAGATTGGGTTCCAGGGCGCGGGATGCGCGATCTCGAAGGCGTCCGCTTCGATGATGACGCAGAGCGTGAAGGGCAAGACGAAGGCGGAGGCGGAGAAGATCTTTCACCGGTTTCACGACCTGGTCACGGGACACGGTCATGGGGACGCTTCGGAGCTGGGTAAGCTGGCGGTGTTCTCAGGCGTGTCGGAATTCCCAATGCGCGTGAAGTGCGCGACGCTGGCGTGGCACACGCTGGAGGCGGCGCTGGAAGGCACGCAGGAGAAGGTGTCAACCGAATAGCCGGTAGCCTGTAGCCGGTGGGCTGTAGCAAAAACCGATGATCATTACCAACCAAACCGTTGCTTTGAAGCGTGACTGCGGGGCGATTGCGGTTCCTGCGGGCACCAAGCAGGTTCTGCCCGCGGGAACATGCGTGCGGATTACGCAGGCGGCGGGTTCGAGCTACACGGTTGCTGTGGAAGGGGCGCTGTTTCGCATCGATGAGGCGGATGCCGATGCGCTTGGCCTGAGCGGACCGGCGACCGAGGCGCACACACCGCCCACGTTCAACGAGCGCATGGTATGGGATCAGTTGAAGACGATTTACGATCCTGAGATTCCGGTGAACATCGTCGATCTGGGGCTGATCTACGGGTGCGAAATTGCGGATCATCCGGAAGGCGGCAAGAAGATCGACGTGCAGATGTCGCTGACAGCGCCGGGGTGCGGCATGTCGGACGTGCTGAAGTCCGATGTGGAGAAAAAGCTGGCCCACCTGCCTGAAGTGAAGGGAGTGAGGGTGCAGGTGGTGTTCGATCCGCCGTGGAATCCGGGACGAATGTCGGAGGCGGCAAAACTGCAGCTGGGGTTCGATCTCGATTATGGGACGAACAGCAATTCCTTCGGGCCGTTTCCCATTTTGCGGTAAGCGCGAGGGCTCGTTTCGCCCGGGCCGGTTCTGGCTCAGGGTTCAATCGACTCAACGTAGAACATCTCATTCGTGGTGCGGAAGCCCGCGGCCTCATAGAGGCGGCGTCCTTCCTCGGTCGAGTGAAGAGCCACGACGCGGATGCCGCGGCGGCGCGCCTCCGCGAGGGCAAGCTCGATAAGGTTCGTCGCGAGGTGGCGGCGGCGATATTCGGGCTCCACATAGACGTTGAGCAGATAGCCGCGCCTGCTGGACTGCGGGTCCAGCGGATGAGGCGGCCACTCGAGGAGGAGGAGGCCCGCGCCGGCGACGGCCTTGCCGTCGTCTTCACTGAGCCAGCCGAGATACTTGCCATCGTTGATAGCCTGGGCAACCCATGGCTCGTGTGCCTGGGCCATAAGCTCGAGGCGCTGATCGTCGCGGCGCCCGGCATCGACGAACATGCGGCGGCGATGGCGCGTGATGAGTGGAGCGTCCGCAGCCGTGGCTGGCCTCGTCTTGAGCATGTTGAGCAGTATAGAGCTTAGGATGAGGACGTGACACGGCCGCCGAGGATCGATCAAACAGGTTTGCGCGCCGGGATGCGCGTGGCGGTCGCCGTCTCAGGAGGGGCGGACTCATTGGGTCTGCTGCGGATCCTCCACGCAGAAGCAGCGCAGATCGGCCTGGTGCTGGCGGTGGCCCATGTGCACCACGGGATTCGAGGCGCGGAGGCTGATGAGGACGAGCGCTACGTCGTCGAGCTGGCGAACGAACTGGGAGTCCAGGCGTGGATGCATCGGGTCGAGACGCCGGCAGTCGCGCGGGAGAAGAAGCAGACGCTGGAGGAAGCAGCCCGGGAGCTGCGATACACGTGGTTCCGCGAGTTGCTGGCGCAGGGCAAGGCCGACGCGGTGGCGACGGCGCACACACTCGACGATCAGGCCGAGACGGTGCTGCATCGGCTGTTGCGCGGGGCATGGACCGAGGGGTTGGGTGGGATACATCCGGTCGTGCAGTGCCCGGGGGGTGTGATTCTGCGGCCGTTTCTCGATACCCGGCGAGAGGAGATTCGCGCGTGGTTGCGGGAACTGGGGCAGGCCTGGCGTGAGGATGCGACCAATGAAGACACGGCACATACGCGGAATCGCATTCGGCATGAACTAATGCCGCGGCTGGGGGAATACAATCCGCAGATCACGGAACAGCTGGCGCACCTGGCGACGATTGCGCGCGATGAAGAGAGTTGGTGGGATACCGAGCTGGCGCGCATCCTGCCGGGGTTGGTGTTGCCTGGAAAGCCGGCGCGCGGCGGGGGGCGAGCCGTCTCGACGCATCCGGAGGAGGGCAGCGCGGGGATCGAACTTGAGCGGCTGCGAGCGCTTGCTCCAGCGGTGCGGCGACGAGTGCTGCGCGCGGCTGCGAAGCGGCTCGGGTGCGGGTTGAATTTCCAGCAGACCGAACGGCTGATGGCGATGTGCGGGCCGGATGCAGCCAACAAGCAGGAGCTGGCGGCCGGGGTATGGGCAGAGAAGTCGGTGCGGGAACTGCGGCTCGTGCGCAAGGACGCGAGCTGCGAAAAGGCTGTTGCGGCGGAGCCCGTCGAAGTTTCAATCCCAGGAGAGGTGTCTGGGTTGGGGGTGCATTTGCGACTGGTCCTGAGACAGACGAGCGAAGCCCTCCCTGGGATAGCGGTGTTGCGAGCTCCGAAGGCTGGGGATCGCGTGAAGATTCGTTACTCACGCGGAGCGAAGCCGCTCAAAGAGATTTTTGAACGAATGCAGGTGGAGCGGGAAGCGCGAAAGACCTGGCCGGTGCTGGAGTGGCAAGGGCGGATTGTGTGGATGAAGGGGGTCGAGGTCGAGCCGGAGCCAGAAGTGCCGTTTGCGGTGGAGATGGCGGGCGCTGCATAGAAATCAGCGCGGCCCGTTCGTGGGCCACTCGTAAATCACCACGCCGAGATCGTTGAGCATCTGCATGGTCGCTTCGAGGTTGCGCCGCGTCTGAGCGCGGTCGGTCTTCTGCTCCAGCGGATCTTCTTCCACGGCGATGACGCGGCCGTAGGGCCAGACGCTCGCCGGTGTTGCGGCAAGGGCCTCGGGCAGATCGGAAAGGCGTAGATCGAGTTCGCGGCGGCGCGCAGCGACCGGGCGCAGGATTTCACTCCCCGGGCTGCCCGCGGGGCCATTATCGGCCATCAGGATGGTGAGGTTCACGGTGGATTTGCTGACGATGACGAAGGGATTGGTCCAGCTCTGGCGCGTATGAATCGCCATGTAGAGGTTCTTGGAGGGCGGCGGAATGCTCTCCAGCTCCTGACGATCCTGATCGAGGGCCGCAGCAGCGGCATGGGCCTGCTGGAGCGCATGCTCACGGGCGGCGGCGGCCGCTTCGATGGTTGAGGCTGGGTGACGAGCCGAACGCGAGCAGGAAACGAGGGTGTAAGCCAACAACAGTACGATCGCGTATGCGCTGAGCGATTTCATCATGCCGGGAGGATGAGCGCGAGAGCCACTGCAAGTCAGAATATCAAGCGACAGCGCACGAACAGGAGTGGGCCTGGGCGGACGTGAATCGACAGTAACGTTTGTATGCGCGGCTGCGCGGCAGAGCGAAAAGTCGAGCTTTCCGCTCGGCCGCCTGCAACCTGTACCGTGCAACCTGTACCCTGTATCCGTGAAGACCAGCCTGTTCGATCTGTTTAAGGTGGGCATTGGGCCGTCGAGTTCGCACACAATGGGACCGATGCGGGCGGCGCGGCGCTTCGTCCTGGAACTGGAGCAGGAGGGCGTGCTGGGGCGCGTGGCCGAGGTTCGGGCAGAGCTGTATGGATCGTTGGCGCTCACAGGGCGGGGGCACGGGACCGATCGGGCAGTACTGCTGGGGTTGAGCGGAGAGGAAGCTGCGACGATCGATCCGGCGACGATTGAGCCAAAGCTGGCTGAGATTCGAGGCTCTGGGCGGCTTACGCTGCTCGGGACGAGGACAATTCCGTTTCGGGAGGTGAATCACCTGATCTTCCACGACAATCAGATGATTCCTCCGGGGGCGGAGACGCAGCATCCGAACGGGGTGCGATTCACCGCCTTCGAGGCAGCGGGAAATGTCCTTCTGACGCGAACCTATTTTTCTATTGGCGGCGGTTTCATTATCGCGGATGGAGAAGACCAAACCCTCAGGGCTGCGGCAGACGCGGCGTTGCCGTATCCATTCACGAGCGCGGCGGAACTGCTGCAGATGGCCGCCGACAAGCGGCTCGCGGTTTGGGAGCTGATGCTCGAAAACGAAGGCGCACTGCGCAGCCGCGACGAGGTGCGTTCGGGGATTCTGCACATCTGGGACGTAATGCAGGGGTGCATCGAGCGCGGGATGACGACGGAGGGGATACTCCCCGGTGGGTTGAGCGTGCGGCGGCGCGCGGCTCGGCTGACGGCTCGGTTGCGAGACAAGGGGTCGATGGATCCGCTGGCGCCGCTGGATTGGGTAACGGTGTATGCCATGGCAGTCAATGAGGAAAACGCTGCGGGCGGGCGCGTTGTGACGGCGCCAACGAATGGGGCGGCGGGGGTAATCCCGGCCGTCGCGCGCTACTACCGCGATTTCATTCCCGGTGCGGACGAAGATGGCATCCTGCGGTATTTCCTGACATCGGCGGCGGTGGGCGTCCTGTACAAGGAGAACGCGTCGATCAGTGGCGCTGAGGTCGGATGCCAAGGCGAGGTGGGCGTGGCGTGTTCCATGGCAGCGGGTGGGCTGGCGGCTGCGCTGGGCGGCACGAATGAACAGGTGGAGCACGCGGCGGAGATCGGGATGGAACACAATCTCGGGATGACGTGCGATCCAATTGGCGGGCTGGTGCAGATTCCGTGCATCGAACGTAACGCAATGGGTGCGATGAAGGCCGTGCAGGCGTGCCGCATGGCGATGAATGAGACGGAAGGACACAAGGTGTCGCTGGATCAGGTGATCAAGACGATGTATCTCACGGGGCTCGATATGCAGTCGCGCTACAAAGAGACGAGTCTGGCGGGACTGGCGCTGAACGTGATTGAATGCTAGAAACCAGGGGTATAGGGTTTAGAGTTTAGCGATTAGAAAAGCTGGCCGTAGCAGACCAGGCAGTCGTGGTGCATGGTGACGGTACCGTGGGATTGCGTGTCGGCGAAGAGGTGCTGAATCGCAGCGTGCATCTCGTCGAAGCGTGGGTGGCCAGGCTGGGGAATGTACGACGCGGAGAGAAGCCGGCCCTCGAGGGCTTCGAAAGAGAGCGACTGCGCATTGGGGATTGAAACGCAGGTCATCGGTGAGGGGCCGAAGAACTGGGCGAGGCGCTTGCGGCCGACATGCTGCTGCTTAACCGCGCCGTAGTCGATGCCGAAATCGAGGATGAAGCGCTCGTAGGCGTCGTGGAAGGGGTCGCCACCGAGGCGGCGGTTGTTGTAGATCACGGCGCACCAGCCGCTGGGTTTCAGGATTCGGGCGAATTCGGTGCGGGTCCTCTCGAGATCGAACCAGTGCATGGCCTGGGCAACGGTGATCAGGTCGATGGATTGCTCGGGGAGGGTGGTGGCTTCGGCGGTCCCGGCGATGATCTTTGATTTTGGGTGCTGAGGCTGAAGCGCGGCGCAGGCGGCGCGCATTTCGGCGTTGGGCTCGACGGCGGTGACATGGAATCCCGCGGCGAGGAAGATTTCGGTGAGGAGACCGGTGCCGGCAGCGATGTCTGCGACCCGGGAGTCCGCTCCGAGAGAGCATTCGCGTCGCAGAAGATCGACGACTTCCGCTGGGTAGGTCGGGCGAAAGCGCCCGTAGTTTTCGACGCGACCGGTAAAGCGCTCAGTGGGATTCGGCAGCATTGAGAACAGGCTCATCTTGATTCTGCCGCGCAGCGGCGTTTGCCTGGACGGCCAGTCCTAGTCGCGCTCGATGCACATCGCTACGGAATTACCGCCGCCGAGGCAGAGGGCGGCGAGTCCGCGACGGGCGTTGCGACGGGCCAACTCGTACATCATCGTGACGAGAACGCGGGCGCCGCTGGCACCGATGGCATGTCCGATAGCCACTGACCCACCGTTGACGTTGACCTTTTCCGGCGGGAGGCCGAGTTCGCGCATGATGGCGAGGGCCTGAACTGAGAAGGCCTCGTTGAATTCGAAGAGGTCGATGGAGTCCAGGGTCCAGCCCGCTCGTTCTGCGGCTTTGCGGGCGCCATTGACCGGAGCCATCAAAACCCATTTGGGATCGATGCCACTGGTGGCGTGCGAGACGATCCGCACCATCGGGGTCAGGCCAAGCTCGCGGGCTTTCATGGCAGACATGATGACGACAGCGGCGGCCGCGTCGTTGACGCCGGGTGCATTGCCTGCAGTGACGGTGCCGTCCTTCTTAAACGCGGGCTTGAGGGCGCGAAGAGATTCGATGCTGGCGTCTTCGCGGATGGACTCATCGCGCTCGAAGATTGTGGACGGCTGACCTTTCTTCTTCGCGGGGATCTCGACGGGAACGACTTCGGGGGCATAGCGGCCTTCGCGCCAGGCCGCGGCAGCCCTCTTGTGCGACATCAGCGCGAAGCAGTCCTGATCTTCGCGGGAGATGCCATACGTCTCGGCGACAAGCTCGGCGGTCTGGCCCATGTGAAAGTCGTTGTAGACGTCCCAGAGTCCGTCGTGGACCATGGAATCGACGACGGTCGCGTTGCCCATACGGAAGCCGCTGCGCCCCTGCGGGAGCAGGTAGGGTGCGTTCGTCATCGACTCCATGCCTCCGGCAACCACAATGGCGGAGTTGCCGGTCTGGATCGACTGCGCCCCAAGCGCGACAGCGCGGAGACCCGATCCGCACACCATGTTCACGGTCACAGCGCTGACTTCGGGTGGCAGCCCACCGTAGAGGGCAGCCTGGCGTGCGGGATTCTGTCCGAGACCGGCGGAAACCACGTTGCCCATGATGCATTCGTCGATCTGCTCGGGCTGAAGGTTCGCGCGCCTGACGGCTTCCCGGACCGCGACAGCGCCGAGGCGCGTGGCGGTGACGTCAGAGAGCGAGCCCTGGAATTTTCCAACCGGAGTACGGACTCCGGAAACAATAACGATCTGATCCATGTTCTTTCCCTTTACAGATTCGATGCGCGAAACCGGTGAGTAGAATCCAGAGGAAGATATCAGACAGCGAGGGTGGGATGCACGAGATGCCGGACGCGAGGCCCGATCCGCAAAGCCGTCTTGCGGCGTCCGTGGCGCCGTGGTGGCACACAGTGCTGATTGTGTTGCTGCTGGCATGCACTTCTCTGCTCGGCGCGCGGTCGGCGCACCGCAACGTTGTGGCCGCGCACCACGTGGCCCGCTACGGTCTGGGCATCTGCATGGAGTGGGCGCTGCTTCTGCTGGTGTGGTGGGGGTTGCGGATGAAGCGCGTTCGCTTCACGGATCTGCTGGGATTCCGGCGTGGGTGGGCATTGTTGATGGAAGATGTGGGAGCAGCCGCGGTGTTCTGGATCGCAGCGGTGATCGTGCTGGCCATCATCGGATTGTCGCTGAAGGCGGCCGGATTGTCGGCGCCGCAGAAGGTGCTGATGGCGATTGCCCCGCGCACGCCTCTGGAGGTGTTGCTTTGGATGGTGCTCAGCTGTTCGGCTGGATTCTGCGAGGAATTCGTCTTTCGCGGATATCTGCTGCGGCAATTCTCCTCGGTGGGCGCGGGTTTGTGGCTGGGCGTTCTGTGCTCCTCACTGCTGTTCGGTATCAGTCACGGTTACGAAGGCGCGGCGGGAATGATCGCGATCACCGCGTACGGCGCGATGTTTTGCATTTTGGTGGTTGCGCGGAAGAGTCTTCGCCCGGGCATGATCGCGCACGCGTGGCACGACATTTTCAGCGGATTGATGCTCGCACTGCTGCGGCATTTTCATCCGCTGTAAGATTCATTGTCGCGATGTGTTCGAGCGAACGACGCGGAGAGAAGAAAGTTGTAGACAAAATCTGAATTTTTTTCTTGACACTGTATGCGCGGAACTCTATACATTCGTTAACTGCAGCATTTCATGTTGCAGACTTCGATGTAGACATCGAAAAGGGAGAATAGAAACCATGGCAGCAAAAAAGGCAGCTAAGAAGAGCGCGAAGAAGGCAGCCAAGAAGTCCTCAAAGAAAAAGTAAGAGGACCTCGGCAACACATCGGGGGGACGCGATAAGCGTCCCCCCGATGCTTTTAGGGCAGGTTTTTCAGGCGATGGAAAGAGCGAAGGGAACGGAGTTCGGTTCTCAGAATTCAGGAAGCGCTCCTGTAGGCTGGATTTGTGACGCGACGCCGATGGATTGCCGATACGTGGGACGAGGCGACCGCTTCGATCGCGGGGGAGCAGGCGGAGCACCTGATTCGTGTGCTCCGTGCGCAGCCCGGTATGGAGTTCGATGTCGTGGCGGGTGGGCGCGTGTGGCACAGCGTGCTGGCCGGAATTGCAGGCGATGCGGTTCGATTCAATCTGGTTGCGGAGGAAGAGGCGGATCCCGCGTTGCCGGTGACGCTGCTGCTCTCGGTTTTTAAGTTTGACCGGATGGAGTGGGCGATCGAGAAGGTGACAGAGCTGGGCGCGGAACGCATCGTGCCGGTGATCGCACGCAGGAGCGAGAAGCATCTGGCGCAGGCTGCGGCGTCGCGTGCCGAGCGATGGCGTCGCGTGGCGCTGGAGGCATCGAAGCAGGCGCGGCGGTCGGATGTGCTGCAGATCGAAAAGCCAATTGCCCTGAAGGAAGCCGTCAGGCTCAATCCGGACGCGGTGCGGTTGGTGCTGGCGGAGCAGGAACGGTCGACGACGCTGCATCACGCGCTCGAGGAGGCGCTGGATGCGGCCGGCGATGAGACGCCGGCGATCCGAATGGCCGCAGGGCCGGAGGGCGGATGGACTGCCGAAGAGGAAGCTCTGTTCGACGCGGAAAACTGGAAGCCGGTAAGCCTGGGGCCGCGGATTCTTCGTGCCGAGACGGCGGCAATCGCGGCGATGGCGGTGGCTGCCGCGCTGATGGAGTGAAGAGAGCAGCGGATAGCGCTTAGCGTATAGACAAGCCACTCATCGGGAACAGATCTGCAGTCTCTTTGGAAAATCGCCCTCTGCGATGCGAGCGGCTGCTTTCTAAACGCTATCCGCTAGACGCTATCCGCTGGCACCCTAGGAGAACATCTCCTTCACTTTTTCGAGAAGGCTACGCGCGGTCGGGGTGTTTTCCACGGTGATGGTCTCGCCGAGCTGACGCAGCACTTCCTTCTGTGCTTTGGTGAGTTTGGTGGGGGTGCGGACGACGATCTGGGCGATGAGGTCGCCTCGTCCGTATTCGTTGAGGTGCGGGACGCCCTTACCGCGGATGCGGAATTCCTGGCCACTCTGCGCGCCCTCCGGAATCTTGAGCTTCACAGCGCCATCGAGGGTCTCCAGGTTGATTTCGGCACCGAGCGCCGCCTGGGGGAAGGAAATTGGGATGAGGCAGCGAAGGTCGTTGCCGTCGCGCTCGAAAACTTTGTGCTGGCGAACGCGGAGGACGATGTAGAGATCGCCGCCAGGACCGCCGAAGCGGCCGGTGTCGCCTTCCCCCTGATAGCGGATGCGAGTGCCGTCTTCAACGCCGGCGGGAATGCTGACGGCGATTTCGTGCTGACGCTCGACGCGGCCTTCACCGCGGCACGTCGTGCAGGGATCGCTGACAACGGTGCCGGAGCCGCTGCAATAGCTGCAGGTGCGCGCAATCGAGAAAAATCCCTGCTGATAGCGAACCTGGCCGCGTCCCTGACAGTGCGGGCACGTGGTGGGTCCACGCCCGCTGGCCGTGCCGGTCCCGCGGCAGTCGCTGCAGGCCTCCATGCGCTGGATCGTGACCTTTGTTTCCTTGCCGAACACAGCTTCTTCGAATTCGATGGTGAGGTCGTAGCGAATATCGCGGCCCTTCTGCACGCGCGATTGGCCACGGCGGCCGCCGCCGATGTTGAACATCTCGCCGAAGAGATCGCCGAAGATGTCGCCGATATCCTGAGCCCCGAAGGGATTGCCGTCGAATCCGCTCGCGCCGAGACCGGCGTGGCCGAAGCGATCGTAGGCGGCGCGCTTCTGCGGATCGCTGAGCACCTGATAGGCCTCGCTGCATTCCTTGAAGCGCTCCTCGGCTTCCTTGTTGCCGGGATTGCGGTCGGGATGATGCTGGAGGGCCAGCTTGCGGTAAGCCGCTTTCAGCTCCTGGTCGGAGGCGGTGCGGGTAACCCCGAGGACTTCGTAGTAGTCGGCTTTGATCACGTTTTCGGTTCTGCTCATGCTTCCTTCTGCTGTGGATTACTGGCGACCCGAACCAGAGCCGGGCGGAGGAGGCGATCGCGGATGCGATAGCCGCGGCGGACCTCTTCGAATACCTGATGATCGGGCAGATCGTTGCGTTCCACCATTTCGATGGCTTCGTGGACGCGTGGATCAAAGGCAGCGCCGACAGCCTCTACGGGCTGAACATTCAGCGAGCGCAGCGCTTCTTCCATCTGTTTGACGATCAGCTCCACGCCGGTGCGGAGCTGTTCTGCCGACCCTGTGGATTTAAGGGCGAGCTGGAAATTGTCCAGTACAGGGAGAAATTGTTCGATGGCATTGGAGACGGCGTAGTCACGAAATTCGGCACGTTCCTTTGCCTCGCGCTTGCGGGAGTTATCGAATTCAGCCTGGAGGCGTGCCAGGCGGTCGAAGAGGAGATCGCGCTCGGCCTTCAGGCGATCGTACTCCTCCTGGGGAACGTGCGCGGTCTCGACGGGCACCAGCGGTTCTTTCGCTTCATCATTGTCGGCGACTCCGGCGGCGACAGAACCCGGCTCATTGGCGGGATTGCCGGCCGGAGCCGCGTCCATTCGGTGATCGGCAGCGTTTTTCTTTTCAACCATAATGCGTCGCATAATTCAAACTCGATTCCGGTATGCAGGCCGCGATCGTGGGGCGCCTGCTCGCTGTAACTCAGGACACGCAGCGTGCGCGCTTAATGGGGCGGCTGGAGGATCCGGCCGGAAAGCTGTGCGATGTACGACACCGCGTTGATGGTGTCCTGGTAATGAATACGGGTGGGGCCAATGACGGCGACGGTGCCGACGTTCTCTGAGCCCAGACGCGCCGTGGTGCCGATCAGGACGAAGTCGCGCAGCTCGGGAATTGCGTCTTCGAGGCCCACCACCACGCGCACAGTCCGCTGGCGGGCGTCGACGTAGGCGTTGAGCAACTCGATGAGCCGCTCTTTGGCTTCCAGCGCATGCAGCATGGTCCGCAGCCGCTCATGATCCGTCTCTCCGGCAAGCAAATTGGCCACGCCCTCGATAAAGATCGTCGGAGCGGTGCTGGTTTCCGCCGCCAGAGCCCCTTTGCGATACAGCTCTTCGAGCGAATGCATCAGGCGGTCGTACTCGCTGCGTTCGGCTTCGAGACGGCGGGCCATCTCTGCGCGGATTCGTTCAATGGACCAGCCATGGAAATTTTCGTTGAGGTAGCGGGCCGCAGTTTCCAGCTCCGCAGCGTCGAGGTCGTGGTCGAGCTGGAGCACCCGATCGAGCACGCTGCCGGATTTGGTGATAACGACGCCGAGCACGCGTCCAGCCGCAAGGCGCGAGAAGTGGATGTGCTCCAGGGTGTGGAGTTCCTGGGTCGAAGCCAGAGCCACGCCCAGACCGCTCGAGATGAGCGCCAGCACATGTGAGGTGCGCTCCAGATACTGCTCGCTGGTGCCGATGCCGGCGAAGTTCTCCTCGATCTGCTCGAGACGCTCGGGAGTGAGGATCGTGACCTGCGGCCCGGCCAGGTGCTCGACGTAAAAGCGGAAGGCCTGAGCAGTAGGGATGCGGCCAGCAGAGGTATGGGGTTGATCGAGCAGACCGGCGTCGCCAAGCGACGCCATGACGTTGCGAATGGTCGCAGAACTCATGCCGTCCTTATTGCCGAAATGGCGAGCGACCGCCTGCGACGCAACCGGTTCCCCGGTGGCGATGTAGGTCTCGACAATCGCCGTCAAAACGGTGCGTTCGCGAGGACTCAGCCGCAGATCGGAAGCCATGGAAATACGCCCTAACCACCCGGAAAAGGGTGAACTTCTCCTGTTTAGATTGTAGGTTTCGCAAAAAGGCCGGTCAAGAAACGGAAATACCTGGAACAGCGATAGATACGGGCGGTCGCGCAAGGAGGCTCCGGACCGGCGGTCAGCGGGTCTTAGTACTCGCCGGTTACGACGTTTTCGAGCGGGTCCCCACGAAGATAGCGGTTGATTTGAGATCCGGCGAACTGCATGGCGCGCACCATAAACATCGGCGTGGACGCGCCGACGTGGGGCGTGATGAGCAGGTTAGGTGCCGTCCAGAGGGGATGGCCGCCGGGCAGCGGCTCAGGATCCGTAACGTCGATGGCAGCCATGATGCGGCCCGCATTCAGGGCGACGAGCAGGGCCTCGGTGTTGACGACGGGTCCGCGCGCGGCATTGATGAGCAATGCTCCCTGTTTCATCAGGGCGAGTTCGCTGGCTCCGATCATGCCCGTGGTCTCGCTGGTGAAGGGCACGATCAGGATGACAACATCGGCGGCGGGCAGGAGTTCGGCGAGTTCATCGACGCCGTGGACGCCCTCGCGCGCGGTGCGGGCGACGCGAACGAAGCTGACGCCGAAGGGCTCGAGGCGCTGCTCAATTGCCTTGCCGATGGCACCATAGCCGACGATGAGCACCTGCTGGCCATGCAGCTCGTCACAGAGAACAGGCGGGTAAAGGCGCTTTTTATCGGGATGAAGCGTATGGTACAGATCTTCAGCTTCTTTGCGACGAGACCAGATCCCGGCATGCTGGAGCTTGCCAAAGAGTGGGAAGTATTTTGTGCAGGCCAGCACCGCAGCGACCGTCCACTCGGCCGTGGGGATGGTGTGAGCGCCTCGGGCATCGCAGAGGATTACGCCAGGCGGCTTGATTTTGAGCAGCTGATCGACTCCGGCGAGGGCCGACTGAATCACCTTCAGTCCGCGAAGATAAGGCAATTGCCGCTGCGCCTGGCCCGACCACGGAGGAGCGATCCAGAATTCCACCTCGACGGGTTGAGTGGGCTGGAGGGGGATCAGCTCCAGCGAGATGCCACTGGGCAACAAGCGGTGCAGATCCGGATCGACAGATTCAGGCACGCCAACCTTGAGCATGGGACGCGGCTCCACCGAGCGGGAATATCTCGATGCTAACGCGACACAAGCGAGCGCGAAGAAACCGAAGTCAGTGATTTCCTGACTGATGAACAGCGAGGTTGAGACGCAGGCGTGCTTTTAATTCTTCTGGTGGAAGAAACGGCTGTTGAGGTCGGGCCAGAATTCCTTGAAGGCGAAGGTTGCTCCATCGAGACCGACGTTAAGAACCCAACGCTGGCCGGTCTTGGTCCAGGTGCGTTCCCGCGCAGGGATAGTAGAGGTTCGAGATGCCGGCAGCGGCGCCCGCGCCAACGACCTCCGAGGCATTGAAGGTCTCATTGCCGCCATCGGTGCGTGTTATGGCGATGCGGCTGAAGGCATAGAGCACTCGTTTGGGAAATCCGCCGTGGCCCCGAGTGTAGTAGCGCGAATCCTGATGCAGCAGCGAGGGGAAGATGAACTCCACCTGGTAGTCCTCGTCGACCTGGTCGGCGAGGGAGTGCCAGTAGTACCGTCCGTAACCGGCAATACCCTGGTGAAATTCGGGGTACGAATTCTGCAGCTGCCCAACCCCCGCAAGAATTCCGACAAAAATGAAATCCGAGTAGTCGAAGGCGTCCTCGGAGCTTTCCTTGAATTTGTCTTTCCAGCTCTCCGGCGGGAGCTTCGAGTCGACCGAGACAGAACGGAAGTTCGGCACGATGCCGAGGATGCGTTTGGTTTGCTTTCCCTCGTAGTCGTACTTTTGCTTGCCGGACGGCGCCGGGGGCTGCTGCGATGCGGGTGGGACGCTGGGCCCTGTAACAGGATTTGTGCTCTGCCCGGCCTGCGTGAAGGCCGGGTCGTCAGGAAGAAGACTGCTGTCGGACTGCGCTGCAGCAGTCGTCGCCGCGCAAAGTGCCAGGAACAAAGGCAAACATCGGCGGACTCGGGGGAGGATGGAATCGAGCATAGATTCAGGGACTCATGCGCAACGGCAAAGATTTGCGCGTACTTCCATGGACGCGCGAAACGGGCAACTGGATACAGAAATTGTGATGCGGGGGGGGGCCTCCCTGGCCGGTCAGCCCAGAACTTTGCGCAGCGCTTCGAGGCCGGCGGAAATTGCGTCCGAGCGGGACCGCGTAGCTGAAGCGGACGTGGCCTTCGCCCTGCGCGCCGAAGACAACGCCGGGAATGGTTGCGACATGCGCTTTTTCCAGAAGCTGCGCGGCGACGCGACGGCTGTCCTTATCGATCTTGCGAACCGATGGAAAGGCATAGAAGGCGCCGGCGGGTACATCGCATTCCAGACCCAGTTCGTTCAGGCCCCTGACCAGCAGATCGCGGCGCTGGCGATACTCATCGCGGCGGGCTGCGATCGCGTCCTCATGGATGGCCATGGCTTCCAGCGCCGCCCACTGGGTTGGCGTAGAGACCCCGTTGGTGGAGTAGAACACCAGCTTGCGCAGGCCGGTCATGAACGGTTCTTTGGCGACGGCGTAACCGGCGCGCCAGCCAGTCATGGCGTAGGTTTTGGAGAAAGTGTAGGCGGTGATGGTTCGCTCGGCCATGCCGGGAAGCGAGGCGATGGAGACATGCTCGCCTTCGTAAACGAGGTCCTCATAGGCCTCATCGGCGATAACGACGAGGTTGTGCTTTTTGGCGAATGCGGCGACTTCTTCCGCTTCGGCGCGCGAGAAGACGACACCGGAGGGGTTCTGCGGCGTGTTGTAGTAGATGGCGCGCGTGGCGGGTGTGGAGAAGTGCTCCAGAGTCGCGGTGAGCCCATTGCGCCGTGCTGTGGCGGTCGGAACCATCACCGGCCGTGCCTGGGCGAGCGTCACCATGTCGCGAATGGGAGTCCAGAAGGGCGCGAAGACCAGCACGTCGTCGCCAGGATCGAGCACGGCCTGGAACGCAACAAAAAGGGCATGCGCTCCGCCGCAGGTCACGATGACGTCGTCGATGGTGGCCTCGATGCGATTTTTTGTCTGCAGCTTTTTCGCGATGGCAGCGCGCAGGGGTTCAATGCCAGAGGAGGCCGCGTAGCGCGTCTTGTTCTCAACCAGAGCCTTCAGGTTGGCGTACTTAATCACGTCAGGCGTCTCGAAGAACGGCTCGCCGCCATGGAAGGCGTGGACGGGCTTCCCCGCAGCCCGGAGTTCGAGGACCTTATTGCGAATCTGCACGATGTCGGAGAAGCCGACTTCGTCGAGCCGCTTTGCGAGACGGATTGGCTTGTTCCTGGTCGTCATTTGAACTACCCCCGAACCGGACGTTTCAGCTTAGAGCATTTTGATGAGTGGAGGGCGAAAATTGCGCGTGCGCCGCTATTCGCGTGCCATTCTTAGATCACCAGAAGGCCGGAGTAGACAGCCATACCGGCGACGGCATCCACGCCAAGAGCGTCCAGGGCATCGATTTCTTGCTGGGCGCGAATACCGCCGGCCACAATCAGTTGGCGCGTAGTGAGCGGGCGCAGGGCCCGGGCGATTTCGATGGGGAAACCGCGCATCGTGCCTTCCGTATCGACATGCGTGTAGAGCCAGGCGCCGCACCAGGGATCGAGTGCAGCGATGGCCTGTGCCGGCGTCAGGTCGACACTGTCCTTCCAGCCACGGACTGCTATTTTCCCAGCTTTTGTATCGATGGCTGCGACGAATTGCGCTGGGCCGATGCTGGCTGAGACGGCGGCGGCGAACTCAGCGTCGATGCCGGCCTCCCGGAAGAGTGCCGATCCGAAGATGACCCGGCGAGCGCCCGCATCCAGAAGCGCCAGGGCCTGATCGACGGTGCGAACGCCGCCGCCCACCTGCACTGGAAGACGCTTCGCGATTTGCTCGATAAGAGCGCGGTTGTTTCCGCTCCGTTTGGCGGCGTCGAGGTCGATGAGCTGGACGAGAGGGAAGCGGGAGAAGCGCTGAATCCAGTAGTCGAAGTCGTCGAAAGCTAGGCGCAGCTCTTCACCGCGCTCAAGCTGCACGATGCGCCCGCCCATGAGGTCGATGGAGGGAATCAGCATGGAAGCCTCACAGGGATGCCATCGCGCTGGAGCTCTTCTTTTAGAGCGCGGACGTCGTGAATGCCGAAGTGAAAAATGCTGGCGGCGAGGGCAGCGTCCGCCTTGCCTTCACGGAAGACCTGAGTAAAGTGCTGTGCGTTGCCGGCTCCGCCCGAGGCGATGACCGGGATCTGCACGGCTTCGCTGACGGCGGCGGTGAGTTCGCAATCGAAGCCGGCGCGAGTGCCGTCGGAGTCCATGGAGGTGAGGAGAATTTCACCGGCGCCTCGGGATTCGGCCTCGCGGGCCCACTCGACGGCGCGGCGGTCGGCTGGTTTGCGGCCTCCGGAGACGAAGACTTCCGCTTCGGAGATGGGGCGGTCAGGAATGCGGCGAGCATCGATGGCGACGACCACCGCCTGAGCGCCGAATTTGGCGCCAATTTCGCCGATCAGCTCGGGGTGTGCAAGCGCGGCGGAGTTGATGCTGATCTTATCGGCGCCGGCGTCAAAGATGGCGGCCGCTTCGGCGACGGTGCGGATGCCTCCGCCGACGGTGAAGGGGACAAAGAGCTGCCGGGCGGCGCGGCGGACGGCGTCGAGGAGGGTGCTGCGGTCCTCATGAGTCGCAGTGATGTCGAGGAATACGATTTCATCGGCACCCGCTGCGGCGTGGCGAGCCGCCAACTCGGCAGGATCGCCGGCATCCACAATGTCGACGAACCGCACGCCCTTGACGACTCGGCCATTGCGCACGTCCAGGCAGGCGATGATGCGTTTGGTCAGCACGGGCGCCACTCCAGGAAGTTGCGCAGGACGCGGAGGCCGGTTTCGCCGGATTTTTCGGGATGGAACTGGACGCCCATGACGTTGTTATCTTCTAAGGCGGCAGCGAAGCTTTTTATGTAAAGCGTGATGGCAGCCGTGCCGTTGATGAGTTGCATCGGGTCGGGTCCGCGGCGGAGGGTTGTCGCAGGCACATAGTACGAGTGGGTGAAGTAGACGAAGGCTCCCTGATCGATGCCATCGAAGAGACGCGCCGTCGTGGGCGCTGTGCGGGTGATGATGGTGTTCCAGCCGACGTGCGGAACCTTTTCGCCGCCTTGGGGAAAACGCTCGCATGCTCCCTGAAAATAGCCGAGACCACGCTGCCCAGGCGCTTCAGCGCTGCCCTGGAGCAGCCACTGCATCCCGACGCAGATACCGAGGAACGGAGTCCCGCGGGCGATGGCATCGCGAACAGCAATGGTGATCCCCGTTTCATCGAGGCGACGGGTCGCCGAGAAATGTCCCACACCGGGAAGCACGATGCGTTCGGCCGCAGCCACATCGGCGGGGCGTTCTGTGACCGTGACCTCGGCGCCAAGGTGACGGAGCGCTTTCACTGCAGACGTGAGATTGCCGGCTTTGTAGTCGATGACGGTGACCCGCATCAGAGCAATCCCTTGGTGCTGGGGAGCTGTTGTTTCAGTTGCGGGTCGCGGGAGCTGGCAAAACGCAGCGCTCGCGCGAAGGCTTTGAAGAGCGCTTCAACCTTGTGGTGGTTGGAGCGGCCGTACAAGGTCTTGACGTGAACGTTGGCGCGGGCGCCACGGGCAAAGCCTTCGAAGAAGTCCTCGACGAGTTCGGACTGGAGGTCGCCGACGAGGCGCGTGCGGACTTTGGTTTCGACGTGATGGGCCGCGCGGCCGCTGAGGTCGACGGCGGCGAGGCCGAGGGTCTCGTCCATGGTCATAAGGAAATAGCCAGCACGAAGAATGCCCCGTTTGTCACCGAGCGCCTTGTCGAAGGCCTCGCCGAGAGCGATGCCGACGTCTTCGACCGTGTGATGTTGATCGACGTCCAGATCGCCCTTGCACTGGAGCGTGATGTCGAACGCGCCGTGTCGAGCGAAGAGCTCGAGCATGTGATCGAAGAAGCGGATGCCGGTGGAGATGCTGTATCGGCCCTGACCTTCGATGGTGAGGCGCAGGTGGATCTCGGTTTCGGCGGTCTTGCGGTCGATGGCGGCAGTGCGTTTCTTCATCGTGCAGGGCCTCCGGACCACCCGATCTCCGTGAGGGATTGTTCGAGCGCAGCGATTCCCTGGTGCGTTTGTTCCTGTGTGCCGAGGGTGATGCGGACGCAGCCGTCGCAGCCGTGATCGTTGGAGCGGTCGCGAACAAGAACGCCTTTTGTGCGCATGGCAGTGACGAATTTGCGGTGCTCTTTCCCGATGTTGACGAGGACAAAGTTGGCCTGCGACGGCCAATACGGGACGCCGAGGCGCTGGAGAGTGGACTCGAAGAGCGGGCGCGACGCGAGAACTTCGCCGACATACCAGCGAAGATAGTCTTCATCGTCGAGGGCGGCCGTGAGGCAGGCGAGGGCGACGGAATTGACGCTGTAGGGGGAGATGGCGCGCCGGAGCCACTGCATCTGCTCTTCGGCGGCTGCAAGAACGCCAAGGCGCAGTCCGGCAAGCCCGTAGGCTTTCGAAAATGTGCGCGCAACGATTACATTTGGCGCGCGACCAACGAGGTCGACGACGGTATCGCCGTAAAAGTGGAAGTAGGCCTCGTCGATGAGGATGGCAGCGTGGGGAGCCTCTTCGATAATCTGCAGCAGGTCAGTGTGGGAGGCGGTCTGGCCGGTTGGACTGTTGGGATTGGCGATGGCGATGAGGCGGGTCGCGAGCGTTATGGCGTCGAGAAGGGCACGCAGCGGGAAGCGGAAGCCGTCTTCGGCGGGCACGGTGACGACGCGCGCGGGCGTGGCCGAGGCGTAGACCTCGTACATGGTGTAGGTCGGGACGGGGATGAGGATTTCCGTGTCCGCTTCGAGGTAGGTCTGACAAAGGACGTGAATCGCCTCGTCGACACCATTGGTGAGGAGGACCTGTTGAGGTCGAAGGCCGAGATGTTCGGCGACGTGCGCTTCGACAGGTTCTCGTTCGGGATAGCGGGTGAGGTCACCACCGCCTATTCGGCCGAGGGCCTCGAGCACGCGCGGCGAGCAAGCGAAGGTGTTCTCGTTAAAGTCGAGGCGGAGGCCGCTGCGGTCGCCAAGCGGCGGGTGGTACTCCTTTATGCGGCGGACGATCGAGGAGGGCTGTGGGCCCTGCATTTTGATGTCAGTCATGCATGGCCCCTTGCGGCAGGCGCGCTCGGATTGATTCGGCGTGAGCGCTGAGGCCTTCGGCTTCAGCGATGCGCAGTGCCGCAGGACCAAGCGCGCGGACTCCGGCTTGGGAGTATTCCTGGACGGTGATGAGCTTGACGAAGTCGAGCACGCTGAGGCCGCCGCGAGTGCGAGCGAGTCCGCTGGTGGGGAGCGTGTGGTTGGGGCCGGAGACATAGTCGCCAAGGGGCTGCGCTGACCAGCGGCCGATGAAAATTGAGCCGGCATTGCGCACCCAGGCGATGTCCGCTGCGTTATCGACGGTGAGGTGTTCGGGGGCAATACGGTTGGTCAGGTCATGGGCTTCGTCTAAAGTGCGGGCGACGATGGCCAGACCTCGATTTGTAACGGCAGTGGTGGCAATTTTGTTGCCTTGTGCTGCGTTTGTGACCGCTGCGGTGACAGATTTCGCCAAATCTGTGCGCGTGGTAATGAAGATCGCCAGGGTATCGGGATCATGTTCGGCCTGGGCGACGAGGTCGGCGGCGATCAACTGCGGGTCGCCGGTCTCACTGACGATGACGGCTTCGGTGGGACCAGCCAACATGTCGATGGAACAGTCGAAAGCGACGAGTTTCTTGGCGGCGGTGACCCAGGCATTGCCGGGGCCCACGATCTTGTCGACAGCGGGTATGGTCGCGGTACCGTAGGCCAGAGCGGCGACAGCATGGGCGCCTCCGACTCGATAGAACTCGGAAATCCCCAGGAAATATGCGGCTGCCAGCGTTTCTTTGGCTGGTTGCGGCGACACGGCGACGATGCGTTCGACGCCCGCCACCTGGGCAGGAATCGCGGTCATGAGCAGGGTCGACGGTAGCGGATAGTGACCGCTGGGGATGTAGCAGCCGACGGAGGCGATAGGGACAACTCGCTGGCCGGTGGTGACGCCAGGCGCGGGATTGAGATCGAAATCCTTCGGCCGCTGGCGCGTGGCGAAGGCGCGGATGTTACGGGCGGCGGTCTTCAGGGCCTGCTGGACAGGCGCTGGGGTCGACTCCCAGGCCAGTTGCAGCTCGATTTGTGGAATACGTAACGGCGTTTGTGACAGAATGTGATCGAATTTCGCACGCAGACGCAGGAGAGCAGGGTCGCCACCGCGGCGGACCGAGTCGACAATGCGGCGCGCCTCGGGCAGGACTCGTTCATACGGCGCTGCACCTCGTCGAGTCAGCGCCGCGATCGCGTCGAGCCCTTTGCCGGTGGTGCGAATGAGCCTCAAAGGACCACCTTGTTGAGCGGGTATTCGACGATGCCTGTTGCTTTGGCCGCTTTGAGCTTCGGGATCACTTCGCGGACGGTACTTTCTTCGAGGATCGTGTTGACCGCTACCCATCGGGAATCACTCAGCTCGGAGATGGTAGGCGAGTTGAGGGCGGGAAGAACGGCGAGGACTGCGGGTAAATTTGCTCTCTCAACGTTGAGCATGAGGCCAACGCGGTCCTGGGCATCAATCGCACCGCGGAGCATGAGGGCGAGGTTGTCGATCTTCTGCCGCTTCCAGGGATCGGCGCAGGCGATGCGGTTGGCGATGAGCCGGGTTTCGCTTTCCATCACGGTGTCGATGATACGAAGGCGATTGGCGCGCAACGAGCTGCCCGTTTCCGTAACTTCAACGATGGCGTCGGCGAGGGTGGGCGGTTTGACTTCGGTGGCTCCCCAGCTGAACTCGACCTTCACGGGAACGTTCTTGCCGGCGAAGTATCTCTTCGTCACTTCGACCAGTTCTGTGGCGATGATTTTGCCGGAGAGGTCTTCGGCCCGCTGCCAGGGCGAGTTTTCTGGAACAGCGAGAACCCAACGGACGCGGCGGCGGCTCTGCTTGGCGTAGACGAGGCTGGTGACGGATTCGACGTCGAGACCGCTTTCGACAACCCAGTCGATGCCGGTGAGGCCGGCGTCGAGAACGCCGTGGTCGACGTAGCGGGCCATCTCCTGGGCGCGGATGAGCATGCACTCGATTTCGGCGTCGTCGATGGAGGGGAAGTAGGAGCGGCCGTCGGCGTAGATGTTCCAGCCGGCGCGCTTGAAAAGGGCGATGGTGGCATCCTGCAGGCTGCCCTTGGGGATGCCGAGGCGGAGCTTGTTCGTCATGCGCTCACCTCGGAAGTGACGGCGAGCGGCCGGGTGAAGCAGCTGACGGTGCCTTCATGGCAGACGAGGCCGTCGCCTTCGACTTCGACGCGGAAGAGGATCGCATCCTGGTCGCAGTCGGTGGAGACGTCGACAATGCGGAGGCGATTGCCGCTGGTTTCGCCCTTCATCCAGAGCTTCTGGCGGGTGCGGCTCCAAAATGTAACAAAGCCGGTATCTTTTGTTCTGCGCCAGCTCTCTTCATTGAGAAATCCGAGCATGAGCACCTGGCCGGTGCGCGCATCCTGGACGATGCCTGGGGCGAGGCCGTCCATTTTGGCGAAGTCGATTGCTATTTCGGTCATCTCTTGTCCTTTTTTTGGGAAGACTCAGTTTTTCCCATTTTGGGAAAATCAAAAGCCCGTCAGCGCTGGGCGCCGGCGGGCTTCTCAATCCTGGTTGCTGCTGATCTAACCTGGGATGCGGAAGTTCGCCGGCACACTCGTCGCGTGATGATGGTGATGATGACGGTGATGGACGCGAACGGACATCGCAGCTTTCACGTTAGGGGAGGGAGGGCTGGAAGTCAAATGGCGGAGCCGGAAAACGATATTCGCCGGGGACAAATTTGCAGATGATTGATTTCCGGTGACTTCGCCCGAGTTTACAAGCTTGTCAACAAGCTATCTTGTTGCAATCAGGTCAGATCGCTCATGTTGTCCAACTCCGCATTCGTAGTTGTGAATGCAGCACTGGCGATCACGAACGGCGCAGATGATTCAAAACAGAGCAGAAGCGAGACGCATGCGAGTGCTGCATTGGTGAGTGCGAATGCCAGGTTCACGAGTACGAATGCTGCACTCATGCGTGTGAATGCTGTACTCGGCATCGGAAAGAATGCATCTGCGTTTCTCCCGCGGGACTTCTGCGGATCGGCGGCGATGAGAAAGATCGAGCGTGCAGACAAGCTGCACGGGGTCCTGGGACCCGAAACAGAGCTCAGTGCACAGGGCGCAGAACTCAGGCCGGAAATGAAAAGGACTCGCGAGTGGCGAGTCCTCCTGTTTCAGGCTTCATTCTTAGTTTGGGGTGGGCTGCGGGGCAATGCAAGGGAAAAGTGAGCTGCGATGAAACTTGGGTAATGGAGGGCTGGACGAAGGCAGGGAGGGTGGACGATGGTAAGGGTCGAAAGTTCCGTATTGCCGGTTTTACGGCAACAATCTGAGCTTTGGTCAGCGACCGTTACCGCGCAAAGTCGAGGCGTAGAGTGCGATCCAGAGCTCGCCCAGGGCTTCATCGGGAGTGGCTCCTTCAAACCATAGTGGCACCCCATCCTCGTTGCTGATGGCATTTGTTCTCACGCAAGAGTAGTCATTCCGCACCCGAAACTCGAATTCTCTATTCCCGCACGCCTTGATGAGTTCATTGAGCGTGGGACAGCGAGCATACGTCACCCACGTCGAGCCTTCCAGATTCTCGTCAATGAAAATCAGATTGCCCATACCATTGAAAAAGAAGGTTCCGTATACCGCGTCTTGCGGAAATCCGGCTTCCTTCAGGCGTTTTGCGAACTGAAATCTCATGGGGTCGTGAATTGTCGCCGCATCGTCGGCACCGGACGTTTCGAGGGGCGGGTCCAGACCTCGAATGTAATTGGGACGGCTTCAGAGGCCAATCCAAAGTAACGCCGGCATGGTGCGCTAGTGGATGAGGAAAGGCAACCGCGGGTGCCATTCGACGCGCCGTCTGCGGCGGCTGCTCAGGCCAGACACTTCTCCGCGCGATGCGCGATGTCAGGATGACGGCTTTCCGGGGGCGAGGACTTCGGCGAAGTGGACGGCGCGGCGTGGGGTGTTCTGCGCGATTTGTTCGCGGCAGCTGAAGCCGTCGGCGACGAGGAGGTCGTCGAGTGCGGCGGCGCGGACGGCGGGGAGGAGAACGCGCTCGCCGAGGGCCTGGGAGACTTCGTACTTCTCGTGCTCGAAGCCGAAGGGACCGGCCATGCCGCAGCATCCGGCGTCGAGGAGGCGGACGTCGGCGCCGGTGCGGCGGAGGATGGCGACTTCGTCGGTCATCTTCATGACAGATTTGTGATGGCAGTGGCCGTGGAGGACGATTTTCTTGCCGGAGAGGTTGGGCGGCTGATAGTCGGGCGCGTGGCGGACGAGGAACTGGCTGAGCAGGAGCGTCAGGTCGCGGAGACGTTGCGCGCGCGGTCCGTGCTGCGAATTGGGGGGGAAGAAGTTGACGAGCTCGTCGCGAAAGACGGTGGCGCAACTGGGCTCGAGAAAGATGAAGGGGAGGCCTGCGTCGATTTGCGGCGCGAAGTCGTGGAGGATTCTTTCGAGGTAGGCGCGGGCTTGTTTGAGGAAGCCAAAGTCGTAGAGGGGGCGGCCGCAGCAGACGTGGTGGCGGGGGACTTCGGGGGCGAAGCCGGCGGTTTCGAGGATCTGGGCGGCGGCGGTGAGGGATTGCGGGTGGTAGTAGTTATTCCAGGTATCGGGCCATAAAAGCACCTGCGGTGCGGCCACACGCGCTTCGCGCCCTGCACGAGAAATCTTTCGCCAGGATGATTGGAAGCTGCGTGGGGCGAAACGGGGCAGCGTGCGTTGCTGGGCGACGCCGAAGATGGCCTTGATGGCGTGCGAGAGACCTGGTGTCGCGAGCGGGATGTTGGCAAGGCGCGGCGTGAGGCCGGGGATGAGCGACGCGATGTGCGCGAGGCGATCCATGAAGCCGAAGGCGTAGTGCTGCGGCTTGCGAAGACGATCGCCGTAGTAGTGGGCGAGGAATTCGGCCTTGTACGTGGCCATGTCCACATTAACGGGGCACTCGGTCTTGCAGGCCTTGCAGGATAGGCAGAGGTCGAGGGCTTCGCGGACGCTGTCGTTGTGCCAGTCGGGCGCGCCGTTAGCGGAACCGATGACTTTGCCTTCGAGCAGTTCCCAGAGCAGGTGGGCGCGGCCGCGCGTGGAGTGCTGCTCCTCGCGGGTGACCATGTAGCTGGGGCACATGGTGCCGGCGTGGTCCTTGCGGCAGGCACCGACGCCGACGCAGCGCAGCGTGGCTTCTCCGAAGGAGCCCTTGTCGTCGGGGAACTGGAAGAAGGTCTCGGGACTTTTGGATTGATAGCCCGCACCGAGGCGGAAGCCTTCATCGGGTTGATAGACGGTGGTCGACTGGCCGGCGGGCTCCATGAGGATGCCGGGGTTCATGCGGTTGTCAGGATCCCAGAGCGATTTGAATTCGCCGAAGGCGTGCATGAGATCGGAGCCGAACATTTTCGGGAGGAGTGCGGCGCGGGCGCGGCCGTCGCCATGTTCGCCGGAGAGGGAGCCGCCGTGGGCGATGACGAGGTCGGTGGCGTCGTCGAGAAAGGCGCGGAATTTGCGGATGCCGGGCTCGGATTCGAGGTCGAAGTTGATGCGGGTGTGGACACAGCCCTGACCGAAGTGGCCGTACATGGGGCTGCGGTAGCCGTAATCCTTCATGAGCGCCCAGAGTTGGCGGAGGTAGGAGCCGAGTTTTTCGGGCGCGACGGCGGCGTCTTCCCAACCCTCCCAGCCGTGCGGCTCGCCAGGGACGAAGACTGTGGAGCCGAGGGCGGACTCGCGGATGTACCAGATGCGGGGGGCTTCTTCGACGCTGCAGAGGCGTCCGGTGGGCGAGCCGGGGAGGCGCGAGGCGGCGGCGAGCAGTTCCTGGGCTTTGGCTTCGGCATCACTGTCTGTTTCGGCGCCGAATTCGGCGAGGAGGAAGGCAGAGCCTGGGGGCAGCAGTCGGACCTCGTCGGTGGCGAGTCCCTTGCGCTGCATGAAGTCGAGCAGCATGTGGTCCATGCCCTCGAGGCCGATGGGGCCGTAACGAATGATGTCGGGCACGGCGTCGGCGGCGAGGAACGGATCGAGGAAGCCGAGCACGGCGAGACGGCGGCAAGGGGGCGAGTGCATCAGGTCGAGCGTTGCGGTGAGGACGGTGACGAGTGAGCCCTCGGCTCCGACGATGGCGCGGGCGACCTGGAAGTTGTTTTCCGGAAGGAGCTCGTTGAGGTTGTAGCCGGAGACGCGGCGGGGGATGTTGGGGAAGCGGCGGCGGATTTCGTCACTGTATTGGTTACGAATACTGCGGAGACCGGAGTAAATCTGCGCGGGACGGCCGCCCTGGGCGATGATGGCGGCGATTTCCTCTTCCGTGGTTGCGCCGACGGTCATGCGGGTGCCGTCGTAGAGCAGGATGTCGAGGGAGCGGATGTTGTTGGCGGTGAGGCCGCCCATGACGCTGTGGGTGCCGCAGGAGTTGTTGCCGATCATGCCGCCGATGGTGCAGCGCGAGTGCGTGGCGGGATCGGGGGCGAAGGTGAGGTGGTGGACTTCGGCGGCGTCGCGGACGCGATCGAGAACAATGCCGGGCTCGACGACGGCGGTCTTGGTCGCGGGGTCGAGGGAGAGGATGCGACGCATGTACTTGGAGAAGTCCAGGACGACGGCGACATTGCAGCACTGGCCGGAGAGGCTGGTTCCACCACCGCGAGAGAGGATGGGAGCGCCGAGGGAACGGCAGGCGGCGACGGTGGCTTCGACGTCGGCGGCGTCGCGAGGCAAGACGACGCCGATGGGGGTCGCCCGGTAATTCGAGGCATCGGCTGCGTAGAGGGCGCGGGAGGCATTGTCGAAGCGGACGGAATCGGAAACCGGGCCGCGAAGAGTGGCGCGAAGGCGGGATTCGAGTTCGTGAGCGGCGGCGAAGGCTTCGTGCGCGTGGCGAGTCTGATTGAGGATGGGAAGCTGAGCGGCCATCAGAGTTCTTTGCGGAGGAAGGCGATTTCGAGAGCGTCGGTTTGGCGGAGGACGGGGTTCTGAGTTGTAGCGGTCGACGGGCGCGAAGCCCATGGAGAGGTAGAGGCGGTAAGCCGCGGGCATGGATTGAGGCATGGTGTCGAGGTACATGGCAGTGTAGCCCCGTTCGCGCGCGGCGGCGAGGATGGCGTCGGCCAGGTGGCGGCCGAGGCCGGTTCCCTGCTGGGTTGGGCGCACCCAGAGGCGTTTCATCTCGCAGGCGCGCTCAACCAGGTTTGCGGGATGGTCGAGGTGGAGGGGTTTGAGGGCGACGCAGCCGGCTGTAGATTCGTTGTCGAAGGCGAGGAGTATGGTTCCGGTGGGTTCGGCGTAGCTGCCAGGCAGACCAGCGAGTTCCTCTTCGAGGCTTTCGACGCAGATGTGCTGGCCGCCGACGGATTGATTGAGGAAGTGCGCGTACTCGCGCATGAGGGTCCGGCAGAGGTCGGCGTCGTTGTTCGCGCCGTCGAATGCCGCAGGCCGGATGGTCGCCATATCGGAATGATACTGTCAGGGCGCAGGGCGGAGAGCAGAGGGCGCAGAGCACAGGGTGCAGGTCACAGAGCGCAGAGCGCAGGGCGCAGCTGTGGCTTCGCGTGGATCGCGGCGGACCTGATATAACAGCGCCCATGACGAAGGTTCGCTTCTGTGTTCTCAGCGGCGTTTTTTATTTTGCTGCTGTCGTGGTCGTTCCGGGATTCGCGCAGGCGCCGTCGGCTCCCGCCCATGACCCGCACATTCCGAAGATCATCAACGCGCTGAGCCAGGCAAAGACGATTCGCGGAACTGCGCTCTCGCCGGACGGCCAACACATCGTTTGGGAAGTTGGGGGGCGCGGAGGCTCGGAGATCGAGCTGGCGCCGCTGGACCATCCTTCGGCTGCGAAACAGGTGACCGCCTGCAGCAACGGCGAGAAGGGTCAGGAAAGCAATGCAGTCTTCTCTCCGGATTCAAAGCAGCTGGCGTTCTTTTCCGACTGCACGGGCGATCACAAGCTGGCGGTGTTTCTGGCGGATGCGGCGGGGGGATCGGCGCCGCATCAGCTGGCGCTGGTGAATGGATTCGCGAAGGAGATGCAGTGGTCGCCAGATGGGAAGCGGCTGAGCTTCCTTTATGTGGAGGGAGCGACGCGGCCGTCGGGAGCGCTGGCCGCGGAGAAGGCGCAGACGGGCGTGATTGGGGTCGAAGGGCTTGAGGTTCAACGCGTGGCTGCGGTGGATGCCTCGAGTGGACAACTGACGCAGATCACGCCGGCAAAGTTGCACGTGTTTGAGTTTGACTGGTCGCCGGACTCGAAGAAGCTGGCGTATGTAGCGGCGCCTCCACCGGGAGAGAACAACTGGTGGGTGGCGAAGATGTACACGCAGCCGGTGGAGTGGGGAGCCGACGGCGATTTTGGATCCGCAGACAGTTGCGGGTTCGCTGCATGGACTGCAGATTGCGGTGCCACGGTGGTCGCCGGATGGGAAGCAGATCGCGTTCATTGGCGGGCTGATGTCGGATCAGGGATCGACGGGCGGCGATCTGTACGTGATGCCGGCGGCGGGTGGCGAGCCGAGGGATGTGACGCCGAACCGGCGTGGCGACGCCGTCGTGGTTTGTCTGGCTGGACGACCACACGGTGGGTATTTCGGAGATCAAAGACGGCGCGTCGCACCTGTTCGCGTATGACATTGCGACGCAGCAGGAGTCGACGGAGCACAGCCTGACGCTGCCGGCGGGAGTGAGCGGCGGCGGGCTGATGATGAGCGTGTCGAAGTCGAATGCAAACGAAATTGCGCTGGTTCAGTCTTCGTTTGAGAATCCGCCGGAGGTATGGGCGGGCGATCTGATGGACCTGAAGCAGATCACGCACATCAACGATGGCGTGAAGCCGGTGTGGGGCAAAGCGGAGTCCGTGGAGTGGGAGAACGAGGGATTCCACGTGCAGGGCTGGCTGCTGCTGCCGGCGCATTACGATCCGGCAAAGAAGTATCCGCTGATTGTGGAGGTCCACGGCGGGCCTTCGTCGGCGGTGATGCCGCGGTGGCCGGGCATGGGCTATGGGCCGGTTCCCTTCTCGGCGCTGGATTATTTTGTGCTGATGCCGAATCCGCGGGGCAGCTATGGCGAGGGCGAGAAGTTCACGCAGGCTAATCGCAAGGACTTCGGCTACGGCGATCTGCGGGACATTCTGGCCGGGGTGGATACGGTGGAGAAGAAGTATCCGATCGACGATCGCCGCGTGGGGCTGACGGGATGGAGTTATGGCGGGTTCATGACGATGTTTGCGGTGACGCAGACGCACCGCTTCCGGGCGGCGGTGGCGGGCGCGGGCATCTCGGACTGGAAGAGCTACTACGGCGAAAACCAGATCGACCAGTGGATGATCCCGTTCATGGGGGCGTCGGTGTACGACGATCCGGCGGTGTACGCGAAGATGTCGGCGATTAACTACATCAAAAACGTGGCCACGCCGGTACTGGAGGTGGTGGGCGAGCGCGACGGAGAGTGTCCGGCACCGCAGTCGTTCGAGTTCTGGCATGCGCTGCGCGACCTGGGCAAGACGACGGAGCTGGTGGTGTATCCCGACGAGGGACATGGATTCGTGAACCCGGAACATCGGCGGGATGTGCTGGAGCGGGCGCTGGGGTGGTTTGAGGAATACATGCCTGAGTAAGAGCCAAGGTCACAGGGCACAGGGCACAGGGCACAGGGCGCAGGGCGCAGGCGCAGGGCGCAGGGCACAGGTCACAGGGCGCAGAGCACCGGGCTCAGTCGCTGACTGAAAGCGCCAGCGCTGGATTTGCTCACGAAAAGGGCTGGTCTGCGTCCGCCATTTGAGGCCCGATTGCGATGATTTGCTGGGGCTTCTGCGCTGTGCGCACTGCTTCTACTTTGTTATTCTGAGACGCACGCGGAATTCTTAAGGTGCTTGGACCGTCTGACGCGGCCAGACTGCGCAGGCGGGGAGGTTTCATGCGGCGGTTGCTTGCGTTTGTCATTGTTCTGGCGTTTTCTCTTCCGGCAGGTCTCTCCGTCACGGGCTGTGGCCACAATCCCAATAATTACTGCATCAAGAACGGCCATGCCTATGGCATCAAGACCGACCAGGTGGTGTATATCACGCTGGGGCCGGAGGTCACCGGGATATCGTTGGCGTGGGGCCAGACGGCAAGTTTGGGCGCGCCGCAGGCTTTCAACTGCAACAACGAGTCGGCGAGCGTGCTGCACTACACCTACTCCAGTTCCAACCTGCTGCTGGCCGATATCTCGCCCTCGGGCGGCCAGATCTGCGCGGGCACATGGAACCGCAACAGTCCCGGCGGCGTTCCCGACTTCAGCATCTGCACGCCTCCGGCGGGTGCTTCGCTCTCAGCCTTCAAAGGGTGCACCTCGAGCAGCTGCGGCACGGTGCAGGTTACGGCTTCGGGCGCTGCCGTCACCAGCAATCCGGTGAATGTTTACATCCATCCACCCATCTCGTCGATCACGATTCCTACGCAGAGTTCATGCATGTCGCAGGGGCAGACGCTACAAACGTCGCTGCTGGCGGAAACAACGGTGACCGGGCCGGGCGGGACAACGTTGTGCAGCCCCAGTACGCTTTCCTGCACCGATCCGCGAGCGAACGTGGGAACGATCACGTATAACCCGGTGACCACGGATGTAGTGAACATCGACAACACGACCAATCCGACCAGCTCGACTCCGGGCAGCGCCTCCAGCACGCCGAATCCGAACGGCGTGGCCACGGCGAATCTCCCTGGTTCGACGGTCATCAACGCGGCGACGTCGGAGGTGGTGTCGGCGGCAGGATTCTTCTCCACGTGCCCGCCGAAGAATATCGCTCTGACCATCAATGGCTCGACGTCGGCGACGGTGACAGCCAGCTCGCCGCAGACCGTAGTCGCGGCGGTGACGGATTCGAACAACAACCCGATCAACGGGCTGGCTCTGACCTATGCGTCAACCGAGCCGCAGAACCTGAGCGTGAGCAGCACGGGTTTGGTGACAGCCGCCTTTCCGAGTCACGCGACGGTAACGGCAATTTGCCAGCCGCCGAGCTGCAATCCGGCGCCGGTGAACCTGATCGGGAATCTCGGCAATGGAATGCCGGTTGCGGGCAATCGCGTCAACATCAGTTCGCCGGGGCGGAGCAGCAACGTGATCTGGTTTGCGTCGTCACAGTCTCCGTATTTTTCCGATGTGGATCTGTCGACGGGCAGGCCGGCGTCTCCGATTCGGCTGCCGTTTACGCCCAACTCGATGGTGATGGATGAGGCGGGCGACACGCTGTACTTCGGCAGCTATCACGAGCTGATGACTTACAGCACGCTGACCAACACGCTCAACAAGGAAGTGCCGGGGGTGCCTGGCGTGGTGCTGGCGGTTTCGCCCACCGGTTCGACAGCGATCGTCAACGATCAGCTTCGCCAGGTCATTTATTTGTACAACACCGCGAATGGCACATTGAGCAGCATTGGCGGGATCGCGTTTCGTGCCCAATACTCGCCGGACGGAACGACGGTCTACATCGTGGGGCAGGATCCGGCGACGGGGCAGAATACGTTGTTCGTGAACAACAGCGGCACGGGCTGGTCCAGCTATCCGCTGAGCAATCAGCCGGGCTACAGCTGCGCGCTGGAGGCTGCGGGGACGACGGCGGCGCCCGCCTACAACCCGGCGTGGGACCCCTTCTGCGGTCCCGCGCTGACGATCACGGTGCCCAGCGTAGCGACGTTCCTGAGCGGGAACTCGACAGCGGCTCGCAGCTATTGCCCGAACACGAGTGCCAACCCGCCGTATTATCCACCGGCTGGGGATGTGGGTGTGACGACCACACAACTGACGGCGACGGCGGACGGGAATCACATCCTGGGCGCGGACAACAGCACGTTCTCCGACATCGTGCTGGGCGGGGCGGGTAGCCCGCCCACCGGAGTGCCTGTCAACGCGTGTCCGGCGTATACGGGGCCCCCGCTGACCCTGACCACCAACCCGATCACGGCAACTTTGCCGGTTGCCGCCTCGGAAATCGATCAGGTGGTTTCGTCGCCGGATTCGACGCTGGCGTTTGTGATGTACAACGCGACCGGAGCCACCGGCCTGCTTCCTTACTACCAGCCGGTGAATACAGGCGGGCTGGGGACGCTGAGCACGATCCAGCTCACATCGGGCGCGCAGGCGCCGGTTGCGGGCGCCTTCAGTCCGGATGGCGCGATCTTCTTCACCAGCACCAGTGGGGATAACCTGGTGCACATGGTGAGCACCAGCTCGCTGACCGACACGCAGACGCTGGATCCGAAGCTGACCAACAATGGTGGCGCAGCGGTGCCAGCCCAGTTCATGGCGGTGAAGAGCAGGCCGACGACGTAGAGCAGATTGCAGGTTACAGGTTACAGGTCACAGGTTCAGTCAGTCCTCGGGTCGGCGATATCCCACAACCCGTAACCCGCAACCTGCGACCTGCAACCTGGTTACACTAGGACCCATGTCGCGCATCGCCATCATCTCCAAGCCGCAAAAGGAAGAGCTGCGGCAGTTGTTGCCGGAGCTGGTGCTTTGGCTGAAGGCGCACGGGCACGAAGCACTGCTGGATCCGGTGAGCGCGAACTATGTGACGGATGAGCCCGTGCATCCACGCCCGGAACTGTCGTCGCTGAGTCCCGATCTGGTGATTGTTCTGGGTGGAGACGGCACTCTGCTGGCGGCGGCTCGGGTGTTTGCCCGCAGCGGGGTACCGATCCTGAGCGTCAACCTGGGGGCCCTGGGCTTCCTGACCGAGGTTCGACTCGGGGATATCTACACGCATCTGGAGGCGTGGGGCAAGGGCGCGTGCTGCATCGAATCGCGAGCGATGCTGCACAGCGAGCTGTGGCGCGACGGGAAGATGAACTGCGAGCACGAAGCGCTCAACGACGTCGTTGTGGCGAAGGGCGCAATCGCCCGCATGGGACATTTTGCGGTGGAGGTGGACGGTCAGCCGGCGGCGACGTTTCGCGCCGATGGAGTGATTGTGGCCACGCCGACCGGATCGACGGCCTATTCGCTGGCGGCAGGAGGGCCGGTGATGGTGCCGCGGGTGGACGTGATGCTGGTGACGCCGATCTGTCCGCATCAGCTCACGCTGCGGCCGATGGTGGTGCCGGGGGAATCGCGAATCCTGGTGCGGATCGAGGGAATTCCGGACCAGACTTTCCTCACGGTGGACGGCCAGGAGGCGGTCCAGCTGCGCATCGGCGATGAGCTGCAATGCCGGAAGTCGGATTACTCGGTGAAGCTGTTGCGGCTGGGGGAGAACGGGTTCTTTGACGTGCTGCGCTCGAAGCTGAAGTGGGGAGAGAAGTAGGACAGGGCAGCAGGGCGCAGGTTACAGGTGACAGGTGACGTGACAGGTGGGGAACGGTGAGGTCCTGAGCTGTGTAACCTGTAACCTGCAACCTGTCACCTCGTTTTCCTACGGCTTCGTCAGCTCCTGAAGCAGCTGTTTTGCCTTGGAACTCAGGGTGTTCGCACCGTCGAGGTCGTCCGCGTTCAAAAGGTCGCGCGCGCGGGTAATGTACTGGCGAATCAGGGTGACGGTTTTCTGCTCGTCGGAGCTCAAAGGCCGCTTGATTGCGTTCAGTCCGTTTTCGGTGGCGTCGATCTGCTCCGAAATGGCCTGGTGGCCGACGGGGTCGTTCGCGGTAGAGAGCTGCCCGAGCGGGGTCTTATCCGACGGTTGAACCACAGCGACCTGGTTGGACGGCGGAGCTGG
>CAWFXK010000016.1:0-293804 GCA_963819725.1 uncultured Acidobacteriaceae bacterium | reverse complement strand
AGGATGACCTGGGGAAACGCGGCGACGAACTGGAGCGAGGAGAGCACTCCAGTCTCGGCGAAGTTAGTGTTATCGCGCATCGACCAGAGCACGGTTTTGTAGGGCGGGTTGGGCCGATACCACTGGCGCTTGGTCATGTCGCCGAAGGCACCGCCACCGCCGAGGATGGCGGGGTTGGGCTGCGAAACGGTGCGTTCCATCGTGGTGGCGCCCGCGTTGCCGAAGATTTCATAGAAGCGCATCAGACCGTTGTGATTTGTAGCCATCTCTGCTACATATCCGGGCGACCATGCGTCGACATAGGCGTGGGTCCACACCCCCGGCATGCCGTAGCGGGTGAGCTGGGTCATATCCCAGTTGGAAAGCATGGGCAGCTCGGAGTAAACGATCGGATCGTAGAGCGGATTCTGCGGCGCCTGGCCCGAGTAGATATAGAGGAAGGGCACGGACTCATGCAGATCGTGAATGATGGGCGGATGCCACTGCAGGTACCAGCGCAGAAAATTCTGGTTGGCTTCGGCAGAGTAGTTGATGTCGCGGTTGTTGTCGTGCTCGATGTTTCTTGCCCCGTAGGGCACGCGCGACATTTTCTCCCAATCGGTAAGGTCGACGTTGTGCGCGAAGTACCAGTCGATGGAGCGGTCGCGGCCGTCGGGATCGGCGACGGGCAGGATGGCGACGATGACGTGATCGCGGATGCTCTGGATGAGGGGTGAATCTTCAGTGGCGAGTCGGTAGGTCAGCTCCATCAGCATTTCCGGCGGGCCGAGCTCGGCGCTTGTGGAGTCCGCCGGAGAGGGTGTAGATGGGCTTGGTGTGGGCGATCAGGTCCTGCGCTTCGGCGTCGGAGAGGCCACGCGGGTCGGCGATGCGCGCGAGATTCTGGCGTTCCTGGTCGAGATGAGCGATGGAGTCTTCGGAGCCAACGAAGACGATGGCGGAGTTGCGGCCTTCTTCGGTTTTGCCGATGCGGAGGACTTTGACGCGAGGCGTGTGCGCCGCAAGAGCGTCGTAGTAACGGAGAACGTCAGCATAGTAGGTGAGCTGTTTGGGCGCTCCGATGTCGTGGCCGAGGACCTCTTTGGGAGAAGGCACAGTGTTGCCGGCGGGGAGATGATCGACCAGTGGGCTGAGGAATTCGGGTTTGGTGGTCCACTCCCTGACGTGTGCCGCGAAGTCGGGATCCATGGCCTGGGTGGTTTGGGCTGGGGAGGCGGGGGAAAGAACAGCAACTAAGAGAACCATTAGCACCACAGCAACACGCTTAAACATGGGCTCGCTTTTTCCGTGGAAAGAGGATTGCGTAATAGTAACGCGCCGGGCCGGAAAACACGGAATTCACCGCTGGCAGCGCGCCAGAACCGCCCCGGATCGGATACGGTAGTGGGTTCGCGATTTTTCGCTTTGAGAGAATTTCGATCATGGGCATTTCTACTCTTCCTGATTCCGCGGTTGCAGGGTCGGCGCAGGCGGTCTCTTATCCAATCCGTCGCGTTGCAGTGCTGGGAGCCGGCACCATGGGCTCGCGCATCGCGGCACACGTGGCGAACGCGGGCTTCCCTGCCCTGCTGCTGGATATGGCAAAGGAGGGCGACCGCAACCGGCTCGCCGCGCAGGCTCTGGAGGGGCTGAAAAAGTCGAAGCCCGCGGCGCTGGCGGCTCCTGAGTTTGCAGCGCGGATCACGATTGGGAATTTCGATGACGATCTCGCGAAGCTGCACGATTGCGACTGGGTGATTGAGGCAATTGCGGAGAACCTGGAGATCAAGCGGAATTTGCTGGGGCGGGTGGTGCCACATCTGCGCGCCGGTGCGATTCTGACCACGAACACGAGCGGTCTGCCGGTGGCGGAGATTGCGCGGGAGTTGCCGGCCGAGGTGCGGCGGAGATTCTTTGGGACGCATTTTTTCAATCCGCCGCGATACATGCAGCTGGTGGAGATCATCGCAACACCGGAGAGCGATCCGGCGGCGGTGAATGCGGTGTCGCGCTTTGCGGAGATCGATCTCGGCAAGAGCGTGGTGGCCGCAAACGACCGGCCAAATTTTATTGCGAACCGGATTGGCGCATTCGCGATGCTGAACACGCTGCGCGTGATGGAGCAGCAGGGGCTCACGGTTGAGGAAGTCGATGCGCTGACCGGAAAGCCGCTCGGCTGGCCAAAGACGGGGACGTTCCGTCTCGCCGATATGGTGGGCCTGGACGTACTGGGGAGCGTGGTGCGCAACTTTGCGGCGAACGCGAAGGACGAGCGCGCGGATGTCGGGCTGCCTGGTTTTCTGGAGCAGATGCTGGAGCGGAAGTGGTTCGGAGATAAAACGGGCCAGGGGTTCTACAAGAAGCAAAGAGGCGGAGAGGGAGACGAGCGGCTGGTGCTGGATCTTGCGACGCTGGAATATCGCGCTGCGCAGAAGGCGAAATTTGCAGCGCTCGACGCGACGAAGCCGATTGAGGCGCTGCCGGAGCGGATTCGCGCCTTGCTAAGCGGGAATCCGGAGAAGGACAAGGCGGCGGCGTTCTACTGGGCGGTGTTGCCGGAGTTATGGCTGTACGCGGCGAACCGTGTGGGCGAGATCAGCGACAGCATTGCGGATATCGATCGCGCGATGCGGACCGGCTTTAACTGGGAACTGGGGCCGTTTGCGATGTGGGACGCGGCGGGGGTTCGCGAGACTTCGGCAAAGATGAAGGCGCGCGGGGTTGCGCTGCCGCCGGCGCTGGAAAAGCTGCTGGCTGCGGGTGGCGACGGGTGGTATCGGAAGGACGGTGCGGAGGTTTTTGATCCGCGGACGGGTTCGTGGGTTCCGGTTGAGTCGACGGACGCGGTGGTTTCGCTAACGAGAGCGAAGCGGGCCGGCGGCGTGGTGCGGGAGAATCCCGGGGCTTCGCTCCTTGATGTGGGCGATGGAATCGGGTGCATCGAGTTCCACACCAAGATGAATGCGCTGGGCGGAGACATTGTGAGCTTCGTGCGCGAGACGCTGGGTACCGGGTCGGAGGCGGTGCGGCAGTTTCGCGGATTCGTGATCACGAACGACGCAGCGAATTTTTCAGCCGGGGCGAACCTGGTGCAGCTGCTGCTGGCGGCACAGGACGAGGAGTGGGACGAGATCGATTCCTACATCGCGGCATTTCAGCAGATGACGCAGGCGATCAAGTTTTGCGCGAGGCCGGTAGTGGTGGCTCCGTTTGGGCTGGCGCTGGGTGGCGGCGCAGAGGTGACGCTGCACGGCGCGGCGCGGCAGCCGCATCTCGAACTCTACATGGGGCTGGTGGAGACCGGCGTTGGGCTGATCCCGGCGGGCGGGGGATGCAAGGAGATGACGCTGCGGGCGCTGGAGTTTGCCGCGGGCGCGGCGCCGGCGGGCGCGCGGGATTCGGTGGAGCTGCATCACGTGATGCGGACGATTTTCGAGAACATCGCGCTGGCGAAGGTGTCGACGTCGGCGTATGAGGCGCGGGACTTGCGGATGCTGCGCTCGTCGGATGGGATCACGATGAATCGGGATCGTGTGCTGCACGATGCAAAGGCGAGGGCGGTGGCGCTGGCGGAGTCGGGATACACGCCACCGCTGCCGGTGATCGACATTGCCGCGCCCGGGGAGAGTGTGCTGGCGGCGCTGAAGCTGGGAATCTACATGCTGCGCCAGGGTGAGTACGCGAGCGATCACGACGTGACGGTGGCCACGCATCTGGCAGAGGTGCTGTGCGGCGGAGCGATCACGCCGGGGACGCCGGTGAGCGAGCAGTATCTGCTGGATCTGGAGCGGGAGCACTTCCTGAAACTGTGCGGCGAGAAAAAAACGCAGGAACGGATCGGGCACACCTTGAAAACGGGAAAGCCGCTGCGGAATTAGTAACAGTCTGGAGAACCTATGCGGGATGTGGTGATTGTGAGCGCGGTGCGGACGGCGGTGGGCAAGGCTCCGCGGGGAACGCTGAGGACGACCCGGCCGGATGATCTGGGCGCGATGGCAGTAAAGGGCGCGCTGGAGCGGGTGCCCCAGCTGGATGCGAGGGAGATCGAGGACGTCATCATCGGCTGCGCGATGCCGGAGGCTGAGCAGGGGCTGAATCTGGCGCGAGTCATCGCGCTGCGCGCGGGATTGCCGGTGGAGTCGGCGGCAATGACGATCAATCGGTATTGCGCGTCGGGCTTGCAGGCGATTGCGCTGGCGTCGGAGCGGATTCGCGGGGGCGGGGCGGAGGTAGTGGTCGCGGGCGGCGCCGAATCGATGTCGATGGTGCCGATGGGCGGCAACAAGATCGCGGTGAATCCGTGGTTGGTGGAAAACCATCCCGGGTCGTACCTGTCGATGGGCCTGACAGCGGAGCGAGTAGCGGCCAAATATGGAGTTTCGCGCGAGGACAGTGACAAATTCGCTCTCGAAAGCCACCAGAAGGCTGTGGCAGCGATCGCTGCGGGACGGTTTGCAGACGAAATTGTGCCTGTGACGGTGACGAATACGGTTCCGAACCGGACCACGCCGGCGACAACGACGGCGGAGTTCAGGGTGGATGAGGGTCCGCGAGGGGACACGACCGCAGAGGCGCTCGGGAAGCTGCCGCCGGTCTTCCATGCGAAGGGCGTGGTGACGGCGGGCAATTCGTCGCAGACCTCGGATGGAGCAGCGGCCGCGGTGGTGATGTCGGCGGAGCGTGCGCAGGCCCTGGGGATCCGTCCGCTGGCGCGGCTTGCCTCATTCGCAACCGCCGGATGCGATCCGGAGTTGATGGGGATGGGGCCGGTGTACGCGGTGCCGAAGGCGCTGAGGATGGCTGGGCTAAGTCTGGATCAAATGGACGTGATCGAGCTGAACGAGGCGTTTGCGGCGCAGGCACTGGCAGTGATGCGGCAGCTCGGGTTCGACGAAGCAAAGGTCAATGTGAATGGCGGCGCGATTGCGCTGGGGCATCCGCTGGGCTGCACTGGTGCGAAATTGACGGCGACGATCCTGCGGGAGCTGGAGCGGCGGCACGCGCGGTATGGGCTGGTGACCATGTGCGTAGGTGGCGGGATGGGGGCGGCCGGGGTGTTCGAGAGGCTGGGGTGACCTCTTGCGATTGTGGCACATTTTGTGTCACAATCTTGATATGGATTCGATGACTCTGCGCGAAATCCGCGATACGAAGAGGCTCAAGGCCAAACTCAAAGCGGGGAAAACTCTTGAGCTAAAGGAAAGGAATGAGTTGCTGGCGCATATCGTTCCGATTCGGAAGGCTCCCGCTGAGAAAGACTGGCCGGATTTTGAAGCGCGCCTCAAAGAGATTTTTGGCGACCGTGTCCTGCCTGGCTCCGATTTGCTGATCGAGGAGCGCGGTCGCTATTGACGATCTACGCCGATTCCAGCGTCTTTGTGTCGTTGTACATCAACGACCAGCATTCGCCGGAAGCCCGTAAAGGGTTTGCCTCGCGTCCGTCGGTCTGGTTTACCCCACTACACCGAACCGAATGGACACACGCAGTGGAACAGCACGTATTCCGCGGCTATATGACTGCGAGCGAAGCGCGCAAGGTCTATCTGCACTTTGAGCTGGATTCGGGAAAAGGACTGTGGCTCGACTGCCCGTTGCATGAGACTGCGTTCAGGGTTGCGGTCGATCTTGCGCGCAAACATGTTGCTCACATAGGAACCCGGACGCTGGACACGCTGCACGTGGCGTGCGCGCTGGAGTTAAAGGCGGAGCGGTTCTGGACTTTTGACGAACGGCAGAAGAAGCTGGCGAAGGCGGTGGGGCTGAAGACGAGCTGATTCACGTGGAGACGGTCCAGTCAGCGTAGGATGGTCTCTCGGAGAGAGCCATGGCTACGATTGCTTTGCCCAGGACGATTCCTGGCGGACATTTTCTGCTCGAGAACGCGACGCCGGAAGACGTTTTCACGCCGGAAGATTTTTCCGACGAGCAGCGGGAGATTGCACGGACGACGGCGGAGTTCGCGGAGAAATCGGTGCTGCCGCGGGTGGCCGAGATCGAAGCGAAGAATTTTGCGGTGACGCGCGCATTGCTCCTCGAGGCGGGGCGGCTGGGGCTGATGGCGGTGGACGTGCCCGAGGCGTATGGGGGGCTGGCACTCGATAAAGTAACGTCGGCGCTGGTGGCGGATCGCATCGCGGTGTCGGCGAGTTTCTCGGTGAGCTTCAGCGCGCACACGGGGATTGGCACACTGCCCGTGATCTGGTACGGGACGGCGGCGCAGAAGGAGAAGTACCTTCCGAAGCTGGCAACGGGCGAGTGGATCGCGGCATACGCGCTGAGCGAGGCATCGTCGGGCTCGGATGCGATGAACGTGCGCACGGTGGCGCGGCTTTCGGCCGATGGAAAGCAGTACGTGTTGAACGGCGAGAAGATGTGGATCTCGAATGCGGGCTTCGCGGATCTGTTCATCGTGTTCGCGAAGATTGATGGGGAACACTTCTCGGCGTTTATCGTCGAGCGAGACACGCCTGGACTCACGATTGGCGCTGAGGAGCACAAGCTGGGGATTCGCGGCTCGTCCACTTGTCCGCTGGTGTTGAGCGACTGCGCGGTGCCCGTGGAGAATCTGCTGGGCGAGGCGGGCAAGGGGCATCACATCGCGTTCAACATTCTGAACGTCGGCCGTTACAAATTGGGTGCGGCGACGCTGGGCGGGGCGCGGCATACGCTGCGCAATGCGGTGAAGTACGGCAAGCAGCGGATGGCGTTCGGCAAGGCTATAACATCCTTTGGGCTGATCCAGGAAAAGCTTGCGGAGGAGGCGGCTGGAATTTTCGCGGGCGAGGCGCTGGTGTATCGCGTAGTGGGAGCGATTGACGTGGCGCTGGCGACGCTTGGATCCGATTCCAGCGCGGCCGAGGTGCAGAAGCGGATCGAAGAATACGCGGTGGAGTGCTCGATCGTGAAGGTATGGTGTTCGGAAATGCTGGATCGCGCGGTGGATCACGCGGTGCAGATCTACGGCGGTTACGGGTATGTGGAGGAGTATCCGGCGGAGCGGGGGTATCGCGACTCGCGCATCAACAGGATTTTTGAGGGGACGAACGAGATCAACCGGCTGATCATCACGGGGTTTCTGCTGAAGCGCGCGATGCAGGGGCGGTTGCCGCTGCTGCCGGCGATCGGCAAAGTGATGGATGAGGTGATGGCGGGGCCTGGGGCGCGCGTGGAGGCGACGGGGCCGATGGCGGCGGAGAAGGCGCTGCTCGGGAGTGCGAAGAAGCTGGCGCTGTTCTGCGCGGGCGCGGCGAGCCAGAAGTATCCGACGAATTTGCAGGATCAGCAGGAGATCATGGGGGCGCTGGCGGACATATTGATTGAAGTGCTGGTGATGGAGTCGGCGATTCTGCGCGCGGAGAAGTTCGCGGGAAAGAGCTCGACGGCAATCGGACTGGCGCAGCTGAGTGCGGCGCGGTCATTTCGAATCATCGAGGATGCGGCAGAGCGGGTGTTGGGGGCGGTGGCAGAGGGCGACATGCTGCGCACGCAGATGGCGATCTACCGGAGGCTGGCGAAACATGACCCGGTGAATACGGTCGCGATTGGGCGCGTAGTGGCGGAGGAAGTGATCGCGGCGGAACGGTACCCGCTGTAAAACTCACCTTAAGGAGACATCGAACCGTGTCAGGACCGGTTCCCGCGTTTCTATGGTGGTGGCGGACCCTGGAGCAGCAAACCCTCGACCAGAGCCGCCCACTCCTCATCGAGCGCGGAGCGATAGAAGATGCGGCCGGCGCGGGAGTACCAGTAGTCGGCGTTAGAGAGTGAACCTTCGCGACGGTGAAGATAGGCGTGGACCGCCATGCCTTCCGTGCTGTCGAGCTCGTCGACGAGGGCGTGGGCCCGCGTCCAGTCGCCTTTCTTATCCCACCAAAGGGCGGCAAGCGGCGCGGGAAGGTCGTCGGTCGGCTCAGCGGATGACAGCGATGCGTGAAATTCGTTCGGCGTCATCGTCGTGCGCGCCTCCACGCGGACCCTTCCTGAATACCACGCCAGCCTTGCCGGAAGATCAATTTGCCGCTGGCCGCCCGATGCGGCTACTGCTTGTTGTAGACGTAGATCTGCTTTTCGTTTTCCTTGCCCGGCGTCCAGGACGTGTCCGTGTAGCTCTTCCCGTTTGCCGCCAGCACCTGCTCGCCCTTTGAGATCACGGTCCCGCTGCTCTTGACCTGGTACAGCAGCTTGCGAGCGCCGTCGGTTGTGAAGCAGATGGTCAGCCCCGCCGGCACGGTGGGTCCGTTGATTGCAAGATCCGATCCGTCGGGCTTGCCTTCAACGGTTTCCTTCCAGCCGGTGACCTCCCACTTCAAGGCGTCCGGTGAGGAACCCTGCGAGATCGCAAAGTCCGGAGGGGCGCTCTGGGTGTTCTTCGTGCTCTTCCAGGTCCCTTCGAGGCAGCCATCGCTCTTCGTTTTCACGTATACAGCCTCGTCGTGAAATGCCGTTCCATCGGGGCGGGTCCCTGTCGACGTGATGTTCATGGTTTTGCAGTCCGGCGTGAGTTTGATGTCGGATGTACTGGTGACGGTGCCGTTTGTCTTGTCGGTTTCCTTCCACTGATTCTGTCCGGTTGCGACCCAATTGGTTGTGGCATTGCCGAAGACGGTGTAATCGATGCCGTTGGCGGTGAAGTCGAAGGAGATCGGCCCATTGGAGTAGTGATTCAATCCGCCGGCGGTTTTGCTGTAGATGAAGGTCCCGCCGGTCATATGGCTCTTCGACGCATCGAGTTTCCAGGTGCCGAACCAGGGATTGTCGGCGGCAAGGGCGGGAAGGGTCACAGTTGCGATGATGCCAAGGACCAGGGTCCGGATCGTGGCTTGCATGGAGTTCCTCCGAATGCTGCGATGGATTGGGTTGGCCGCGCTGTGGGACACAACAGCCGCAACCACATGCGAGGGGAGGCAGGAAGTGTAGCACCGCGAGCCGACGGGAGTCTGGACGTTTTACGCTCCGCTCAAAATGAGCTTTCCGATCGTCGCCAGCTGCATGTTGGATGTGCCTTCGTAGATGGAGCCGATCTTCGCGTCGCGGTAGAACTTCTCCATCGGGTAGTCCCGCACGAAGCCATAGCCGCCGTAAATTTCGACGGACTGGCTGGCGACTTCTTCGGCGACGCGCGAAGCGAAGAGTTTGGCGATGGCGGCTTCTTTCACAAACGGAACGCCGGCGCCCTTCATGCGGGCGGCGTTGTAAACCAGGTTGCGGGCAGCTTCGATCTGGGTGGCCATTTCCGCCAGCTGAAACTGCACAGCCTGGAATTCGGCGATGGCTTTGCCAAACTGCTTTCGCTCCTTGCTGTACTTGACGGCGAGGGTCCAGGCGCCTTCGGCGAGGCCAAGCATCTGCGCGGCGATGCCGATGCGGCCTTCGTTCAGGGTTTCGATGGCGATCTTGTAGCCTTTGCCAGGTTCGCCGACGATGTTCGACGCTGGGACGCGGCAGTCGTCAAACAGCAGCTCGCAGGTGGAAGAGGCGCGGATGCCCATCTTGTCTTCTTTGTGGCCCACTGTAAATCCTGGTGTTCCGCGCTCGATGAGAAACGCTGTGATGCCGCGATAGCCGGCGGTGGGATCGATGGTAGCGAAGACGAGGAAGAGGCCGGCTTCCTGGGCGTTCGAGATCCAGAGCTTGCGGCCGTTGAGGATGAAGTTGTCTCCGTCGTTGCGGGCCTGCGTCGTGAGGGAGAAAGCGTCGGAGCCGGAGCCAGCCTCGCTGAGGGCGTAGGCGCAGACGGTTTGCTGCGCCATGCGCGGCAAATAGAGACGCTGCTGCTCGGGCGTGGCCCAGCGGAGGAGCGCGTTGACGGCGAGGGTATTCTGTACGTCGACGATGACGGCGACGGCGGGGTCGACGCGGGAGATTTCTTCGACGGCGAGGACAGCAGAGAAGAAATTCGCGCCGGCGCCGCCGAGCTCCATCGGCGCTTCTATGGCCATTAGGTCAAGAGCAAAGAGCTGACGGAGGATTTCTTCGTCGAGGTGCTGGGCTTCGTCCATGGCGAGCACGTGCGGCGCGATCTCCTGCTGGGCGAACTGGCGGACAGTGTCGCGAAGGAGGGTCTCGTCTTCGGTGAGCGAGGTGAGCGGGGGGATCGTGTCGAGGTCGGTGGCGGGCATGGCATACAGGGTACAGGGTGGAGGGCACAGGTGTAGCGCGAGCCAGCCTCTGCACTATATTCGGAAGAGCATGTCCTCCGGCGACCTCGGCAAGGCCGTCCTCATCTACTTCTCCGGGCATGATCATCCTGGCCTGACGGCGGAGATCACGCGCACCCTGGCGCATCATCGCATCGGTGTCCTCGACATCGGGCAAGCTGTCGTGCACGAATCGTTGTCGCTCGGCATCCTGATCGAACTGCCTCCCGACGAGAGCCTGGCTGCGCTGAAGGCGGAGCTGACTGCGCGCGCTCACGAACTGCAGCTGACGGTGCGTTTCTCCACGGTGCGGCGCGACTCGCTCGAACACTGGCTGCGCGGGCTGCACCAGCAGCATTTCATCATCACGATTCTGGGGCGCGCGATTACGGCCGAACATCTGGCGCGGGTAACGACGATCATCGCAGGGCACGCGATGAATGTGGATCGCATCGACCGCTTGTCGGAAGGGCTCTCGGCCAACAATCAAGCCGCGAATGCGTGCGTGGAGTTGGCGGTGAGCGGGACGGCAGCGCAGGAGGCGCAGATGCGTACGGATTTTCTGGCCGCGGCGCAGGATCTCTCCATCGACATCGCGTTCCAGCGCGAAAGCATCTTCCGGCGCAATCGGCGACTGTTCGCGTTCGATATGGACTCGACGCTGATCCAGGGCGAGGTGATCGACGAGCTGGCGAAGATGTTCGGTGTCGGTGATCAGGTCTCGCACATCACCGAAATGGCGATGCGGGGCGAGCTCAATTTCGACGAGAGCTTCACGCGGCGTGTGGGGCTGCTCAAAGGGTTGCCGGCGGAGCGCGTGGAGTCGCTGCTGGAGACGATTCCGCTGGCTCAGGGAGCAGAGCGGTTAATCCGCACGCTGCGGATTTTGGGTTACAAGACCGCGGTTCTGTCGGGCGGGTTCACGTTTTTTGCGCGGCGGCTGCAGGAGAGGCTCGGCATCGATTACATCTGCGCGAACGAGCTGGAGATCGCGGATGGCGTCGTCACCGGACGCGTGGTTCCTCCCATTGTGAATGGCGAGCGCAAGGCGGCACTGCTGCGTGAGATCGCCCGCGACGAGGACATTTCGCTGGAACAGGTGGTGGCGGTAGGAGACGGCGCAAACGATATTCCCATGCTCAAGGTGGCGGGGATGGGGATCGCGTATCGGGCCAAGCCGCTGGTGCGACAGAGCGCGCCGCAGTCGATTTCGGCGCTCGGCCTCGATGGATTGCTGTATTTGATTGGAGTGCGGGATCGGGATCTGGTGGGGTGAGCAGGGCTCCGGGCTCTCCGGGCTCCGGAAGGAGGCTTTCAATGCAGCGCGCCAAAGTCAAAGCGAAGCCGCCGTTTCCTTTTGTTCTGGAGGCTCTCGAACCTTTGCAGCCCGAGGTGCGCCGCATGTTTTCCGGCTTCGCGGTGTATGTGGGCGACCGGATCGTTTGCATGCTGCGGGATCACGTGAAGTCGCCGCGCGACAACGGCATTTGGCTGGTGCTGGCGGAGGGAGTTGATCCAGCGGATAAGGGACTGCGGCGTGAGTTCCCTTCCCTGCGGCGGATCGAGTTGCTGGGTGAGAAGATTGGGCACTGGTTGGTGATACCCGCGGACGGCGAGGATTTTGAGGCTGAGGCGGAGCGGGCTTGTGAGTTGCTGTTGAGGCGGGATGCGAGGTTGGGGCGGGTGCCCAAGTCGCGAAAGTAAGATGGCGTGCGGCTAGTGACTCGTCGCGCCGCTGTCGTTACTGACGATCAGACTGGAGACATTGACGGGTTCGAAATCACCCAGCGTCAGGCTGGTGAGACATTCGAGGTCGGTATCGTTCCAGCGGGCGTCCGGCGTGCCGATGAGACCGCCGCTCATGCCGTTGTCGGCGAGGATGATGCCGTAGTTGCGGAAGCCGGTGATGATGATCGCCGCCTGGGGACTGGTTGCGGCGCAGGCCGGCGTGGCGACGGAGGCTTTGAGGCGGTAGATTTCCCCGGCCGGGCCGGTCATGGTGCAGCTGGCCGGAGGCGAGGATTGCGAGATCTGGGATTCGGTGGGGATCGTGCCTCCATTTAGCGTGCAGCTTCCGACGCCGGCGGATTCCGTCGCGGGCCAGACCCAGTAGTTGAGCATGTGGTTGACGGTGAAACGAACGGGATGCTGCACGGCGCCGTTGGGGGCCGCCGGCGTGCCGGTTCCGATGACCTCGTCGGCATTGACGAGGAGCGGTCCGACGGGCAGGCCCGCGGCATCGGATGTGCCCTGGCCCTGAGGCGTGAGGTTGTTGGTGGCGGTGTTGGGCCAGAGCGCATTTGAGGAATCGGTCCACGGGCCGCCCTCGTAGATGCCCTGCCACATCTCGTAGAGGGCCGGGTTCGTTCCGCTGCCGGCTTGGAGATAGACGAGGACGTGGCGGTCACCGTTGGAATTGCTGGTGCCTTCAACGGGCGCGTACGCGGGGATGGGGCCGGAGGTGAAGTAGGACTGGTAGACGGTGGTCGCGACGGAGACGTCGGGCTGGTTGGCAGGGACTTCGATCGCCGGGATGCCATTCGGAAAAGGCGCGTCGGAGTTGTTGCCGAAGAACGGCTTAATGGTGGAGGGCAGGTAGCCGCTGTAGATGGGCGCGGCCGGCGAAGTGTCGACGGGGAGGGCGGTGGTGGCTGCGTCGACGCGATGGTGGAAGATCGAGCTGGCGGGAAAGACGGTGGCGAGGAAGGCATTGCTACCGTTGATCGCGAAGGTGATGTTCTGTGTCGCCTGGGCACCGGCTGAATCGTGGACGACGATTTGCGGAATGTAGGTACCCTGGCCGCCGATGAGGGTGCTGGTGATGGCTCCCGTTTGTGCGTTGAGCGCCATGCCTTCGGGCAGAGGCGGGTAGGCGGCGCTGCCGTTGACGGAGAAAGTGTAGGGCGGGGTTCCACCGGTGGCGACGATCGTACAGCCGGTGTAGGCAGTGCTCTGCGTGCCGCCGGGACAGCTGGTGGTGGTGATCTTCAGGGCTCCGCCGGATGCGGTCACGGTCACGGTGGCGGTTGCTGTTTTCGATCCTGTGGAGTTGGTGGCGGTGAGCGTGTAGGTGATGGTGGCGGATGGGGTGACCGTCGTTGAGCCGGCGGCCGCTGTGGAGGTGAATGTGCCGGGCGTGATGGCGATGCTCGTCGCGTTGGTGGTGGTCCAGCTAAGAGTACTGCTGGCGCCCGCAGTGATGGTGGTGGGATTGGGGGTGAAGGCGCTGATCGAAGGCAGGGCTGGGGCCTGCTGAACGGTGATGGTCGCTGTGGCGGTTGCGGTTCCCGTGCCGGTCGCAGTTAGCGTGTAGGTCGTCGTGGCCGTGGGGCTCACGGTGGCGGAGCCAGAGGCTGATGTTGACGTGAAGGTTCCCGGCGTGATGGCGATGCTGCCGGCGTTGATCACGGTCCAGCTGAGTGTGCTGCTGGCGCCGGTGGCGATGCTGGTGGGGTTCGCCGTGAAGGAGCTGATCGCCGGTGGGGGCGCTGGGGTCGGATGGGAGGCCATGGTGGAACCGCAACCGGTAAGGGCTGCGACGCTCACGCACGCGAGGGCCAACAGGAAGAGGCTGCGGCCGGGGAGATGGCGATGTTCTGCCACGGGTACCTCCACAAGAGGCGAACTAGTGGCCGACGGCCGCCGTGTTGAGGGTGGCCTGCGCAACTTCTTCTTCCGCGATCACGAGAGGGCGCGCGCTGCTGAAGCCCGGCATGACGCGGAGTCGCTTGAGGATCTTCCTGGTGAGGCCGGTCAGCGGCAACTCAGGCAGGTCAAGGACCGGAACCCAGACGCGCTCGGCGGTATCCCGCGCGAGCAGCTTCTGCTCGTTCGTGGTGAGGCCGTAGACCGTGACGTAGTAGTTCGTGTTCGTGATGGAGTGCCGGACGGTGAGGAGCAGCATGTCCTCGCTCTCCAGGCCCTCTTTAATCTGCGGCAGCTCCCACATACCCGGCATCTGCGAGGCGTCGGCGGGGCGGCGCTGCAACAGCACTTCCGCTTTCGGCCACTGGCGGCGCTGCAGGAGCCCGAGGGCCGTCTTGCGGCTGAGCATCTTTTTGCTGCGGGGCACGGCGTGCTCGCCGCGCGTGGCGCATCCTTCGCGCACTGGGCAGGCGAGGCACATAGGGCTCTTCGAGAGGCACACACTCGCGCCCAGGTCCATCATGGCCTGGTTAAAGTCGCCGGGGCGCTCGCGGTCGACCAGTTGCTCGGCCGCGCGGCGCAGTTCGCCGCTGCGGGCTACACCGGGGACAGGCTCGTGTCCGAAATAGCGTGTGAGAACGCGCTCGACGTTGCCGTCAACGGCTGCTACCGGCTCCTGAAAGGCAATGCTGGCGACGGCGGCTGCAGTGTAGACACCGACGCCGGGCAAACGGCTGAGCGCGGCCGCGGTGTTGGGGATGACGCCTCCGTGCTCGGAGACGACGGCGCGCGCGGCTTCATGCAGGGCGCGTGCGCGGCGGTAGTAGCCGAGTCCGCTCCACAGAGCGAGAACTTCGGAGTCATCGGCTTCGGCGACGGACTGGAGCGTGGGAAAGCGGGCCATGAAGCGCGTGTAGTAATCGATGACCACAGAGACGCGGGTCTGCTGCAGCATGGTCTCGGAGACCCAGATGGCCCAGGGGTCGCGCGTCTGCCGCCACGGCAGGTCGCGCGCATTCAGATCGAACCATTGCAGCAAATTGCGACGAAAGTCCAAAGGCGTGCCTCTTCCCTCAAGGGGATTGCAGGTTTGATTCCAGCCACTTTTGGACCATTCGGCAATACCACGAAAGCGGATGCACCTGAAAGATTACTTTGGGGTGAAGCCGTCCGGGGGAGAGCGGTTAGTCAGCAGTCAGCAGTCAGCAGTCAGCAGTCCGCAGTCAGTCCGCGGTCCGTGCGCGACGGCATCTGTGTGCTCCCATCGCATCGGCGAGTGAATTTCGCAGCCGCTGACTGGCTTTAGCCGACCGGTTCTCAGCTAACCCCTGACCGCTGTCCGCTATCCGCTATTCTGGACGGTTGCGCATGGACCCTTCCTCCTTCATTCGCCGGCTGCCGAAAGCGGAGCTGCATCTGCACCTGGAAGGCACGGTGACTCCGGAAACCCTGGTAGAGCTGAGCCGGCGGCACGACGCCGCGCCTCTGGATCTGGAGCAGGCGCGAGCGCTCTACGCTTACCAGGACTTTACCGGCTTTCTGCTGGCGTTCAAGGCCATCAGCGCGCACCTTCAGACCGCCGAGGACTACGAGCTGATCGCGTGGCGCATGCTCGAGCAACTCGCCAGCCAGGGCGTCGTGCATGCTGAGGTGTACGTCTCGGTGGGGGTGGTCTACTACTGGCGGCGCTGCGCGTTCGAGCCGCTGTTTGAGGGCATGGAACGGGCACGATTGCGCGCGGAGCACCAGCTCGGCATCACCCTCTACTGGATCTTCGACGCCGTCCGCCACTTCGGACCCGAAGAAGCCGCGAAAGTCTTTCGCAAAGCGGCAGAGATGCGGGCCGGGCATCCTTCGATTATTGGGATCGGCATCGGCGGCGACGAGCGGCGCACCGGCGCAGAGCCGTTTCGCGAGCTGTACGCTGAGGCGCGCGACGCGGGTCTGCGGCTGACGGCGCATGCGGGCGAAACGATGGGGCCGGAGGCGATCTGGGGGGCGCTGAATATTGGGGCCGAGCGCCTTGGCCACGCCCTTTCCGCCATTCACGACCCCGATCTGATGGAGGTGCTCGCCCACCAGCAGGTACCGCTCGAAATCTGCGTGACGTCGAATGTGAAGACAGGGTGTTGCCTGCGCATGGAGGATCACCCCCTGCGGCGATATTTTGACGCTGGATTAATGGTGACGGTGAACTCGGATGACCCCGCGCTTTTCCACAGCGATCTGGCGCAAGAGTACGAACGTGCGCAGGAGCACTTCGGCTTCACCGAGGAGCATTTGCGGGAGCTGGCCGCCAACTCCATTGAGGCCAGTTTTTTGCCCGCTGAACGAAAAGTAATGCTCCTTCGTGGGATCGAGTCCCTCCAATGAGGAATTCTCGGCGCAAGCTGGCCGATCTATAACGGGAGATACCATGGGGCCACGTGTAGAGCTGCGCTATGATGGACCCATGGCGCCTTGGGGATTGCGCATGTTTTGTCAGAAGAAGAACAAGATCAGTGAAGTTGCAGAAGCCCTGTTTCCTGAGTCCACATCGAGCGCGTTGCGCGCCATCGGGTGGACCTCTGTGGCGCTCGCCGTAACGGCTCTTGGCCTCTATGTAGGCCGCGAGCTGCGCCTCCGTTATAAGTTCAAACGCCGCACACCGTCGGACTTCTACTCGCATGCTGGCGAGGAGATGGGGGCGGAATACGGCATGGGAATCTGACGGCAGCGGACCGGCTCTTCGCTGACCGGATTTCGACCGACTGCTGACCGGTTCTTAGCCGACCGTTTCTTCCTTCGCCCTTAGTGTGTCCGCTCCACCAGGTATCGCGCGACCGCCTTCAGTCCGTCGGCAGCGTCTCCGTACGGTTCCAGCGCCGCAAACGCCTCGCTAATGAGCCGTGCCGCGTCCTTCCGCGACTGCTCGATTCCAAAAACGGCGGGCCAGGTGGCTTTGTCGCTGGCGACATCTTTGCCGGCGGTTTTGCCCAGGTGCTCGGAATCCTGGGTCATGTCGAGCACGTCGTCCACGATCTGGAACGCCAGGCCTGCCTTCGTTCCGAAATCGGTCAGTCGCCGAACATCGTCCGCCGTCGCACCCGCATAAACCCCACCGGTCACAATCGAGACCCGGATCAGCGCCCCGGTCTTGGCGCGATGGATGGCCCGCACACTCTCTGCGGTCGGCCTGGAGTGCTCACCCTCGAGGTCGAGCACCTGCCCGCCGATCATCCCCTCCACCGTCCCAGTGGCTTCCGCGATGAGGCCGACGATGCCGATAGCGCGCTCGGGTGTGCATCTGAGTGCGGCGAGCGTTTGATACGCAAGCGTCTGCAGCGCATCCCCAGCCAGGATGGCGATCGCCTCGCCAAACGCGACGTGACACGTGGGCTTTCCGCGCCGCAAATCGTCGTTATCGAGCGCAGGCAGATCGTCGTGAATCAGCGAATACGTGTGCAGCATCTCAATCGCCGCGCCGAGTTCTTCGATGCCGTCGGGCAGCGCACCGCGGTGGACCGAGTTCATGCTGCGCGCGGCTTCCATGGCAAGGATGGGGCGCAACCGTTTGCCCCCGGCGAAGACGCTGTGGCGCATCGCCCCATGGATCGACGCGGGAACCTGGGTAACGGGCGGCAGCAACCGCTCCAGAGCATGATCGGTGCGCTCCACACCCCCACGCAGAATCTCTTGAACATCCACCTGCATTCCGATCATGTTAGCTGATGCCGTCGTCATGGAGGTTTCGCCTTCTTTTCCGCGCCAGTGACAGTGTAATAGCCAGCGCGAGGAGGGAGAGGACGATGCCGGCCCATTCATCGCGAGTGAGGCGCCAGCGGATGTCGATGCGATTGGCGCCGGCGGGGATCGGAATCACGAGGAGACCGTCGCTGCGATGCGGGCGATCGCGAAGTTCGACGCCGTTCAGGGTAACGCGCCAGGCAGGATAGTCCATGAGACGAAGAACGGCGTAGCCGGGTGTATTGCTGGCGACCGATGCCTGGATTTGTTCTGACGCCCGGATCTGTTCTGGATTGGAACCATTGATGGCAATGGCGCCGGGGATTTCCTGCGACGGGTCGGCCGTCCATTGCGGATTGTCCCCGCTGGATTCTTCAGCAGTGGCGGAGTTGAGGAGCCGAATCACCGGCAAACCCTGTTGGATCTCGCTGTTGTCGGCGCCGCTGGGAGTGTATTCGTCGGTGCCCTCAAAGCCTCTGCTGTGAAAGGTGGCGATCTGGGCCGTGATGTTGTCTTCCTCGTCGCAGGGCTGCCAGAAGACGAGCGAGGTGAGGAGTCCCATGCCGCAGGCGAGCAGAAGGACTACCAGCCCGCGCGCTGCGATGGCGCGCCGCGTGGTCTGTTCACGGCTAACAGCGAACCCGGCGAGGGCCGCAAAGATAGAGGCGAGGACCAGAAGCCATCGCCAGGGAAACTGCAGGTAGCGGAGTTCGGGGAGATGGCGCCACAGCAAGTCGCTGAACGGGAATTGCAGCAAGACGATGAGCGCGCCGACGACAACGAGGGGAAGCCGGAGTGACTTTCCTTTGCGTCGAGAAAAAAGAGCGCCGAGGGCGGTGCTGATAATCAGCACCACCGCAATCCACGAGACCGTCTGCAGAACGCCGTTGTGGTAGATCGCTTCGAAACGCTCGCCGGAGGAGGTGGCGGGGAGCGGGGCGTAGCGGAAGAGGAAGCTGTCTTCGACACGCAACAGTGGGCTCAGCGCACGGTCGATCTGGACCCAGCGCTGTTGGAAGATCGCCGGAACCAGCCAAAATCCAGCCAGCGCAAGTCCCAGCGGCACAGCTCCGGCCGATCGCGCCACCAGCCGCCACGATCGTTCGCGCAGCGCTGCGACCCCAGCCAGCACGGCCAGCGCATAGCATCCCATCACCGCCGCTGGCGCGTCCGTCAGCCACAGCGCAGCGATCGTGAGCGAGAGCGGGAGCATCGCCGGCCGCTCGCGCAGGGCAAACAAGACCAGGAGCGGGATCCACGTGGCAGCAAGAAGCTCGGCAGCCGCGCCGCGTTCGTAGAGCACGAAGAGCATGTAGGGGTTCACGACGTAGAGGCACGCGGCGATGGTGGCGCTGTCGGGGGACATCCATTCGCCGGCCATTCTGCGACACGCGAACCCGGCGCCGAGGAGCGCGATGAGCGTGTAGGCGACGGGCGTCCATGACCACGGAAGAATCAGTCCCAGAACACCGCCGAGGATCCAGCTTGCCGGCGGATAGAAGACGAAGCGCGGTTCGCCGGCAAGAAAGTTAGCCGAGGCCGCCCAGTGCGGGTACAGGATGCCGTGATGCCAGTGGTCGACGACCTCGAGCCAGTTCTGCAGGTGGTAGTCGAAGTCCTGGCCGCAGGAAGTGCCCCGCCAGGCGAGCGGCAACACCGTGATCAGGACGGTCGCGAGCAGCAGCGAACGGCGGCGCTGCGCGCGCGTCGCGTCGCTGGAGGGAGTGGCCGGAAAACGAAACCAGAATCGCACGACGTGTTTGACCCCGGTCATTGTACGTTGAGCATTCCGGGCCGCTGTCCGCTATCCGCTGACCGCTCGCTTCAGGGCTGAAGCCGCAGTGTGTGCGCGGTCGCAGCGGCAACGGCCGCATCGGTGAAAGGCAGCGCGAAGGTTGTGCCGTCGTACCAGTACGGCCACTGGTCGCGATACCAGGGGCTCAGCGGGTCGCCGGACTCACCCATGGTGATGTCTTCGGTGGCGCCATCGATGTTCGCCCAGTCGATAGTAAAGCGCTGCGACGGTCCAAAAGTGCGGCTGACCTGCTTCACGGTTGAAGTATCGCCAGACTGCGGGAGCGTGCCGGTGCCCGTCCACTTCTTGAACCACGGCAGCAGCCCGTAGAGCGGGTGCTCGACTTCGACGGGGAAGACGTAGCCGTAGCGCCAGGTGCGCAGGTCCGAGGGCGCGTGTTCCTGATCGAGCCCGTGGCGAACGAGGTCGGCGAGGAAATCGTCCCACGTTTTGTATTGCGGCGGAAGCCAGGCGGCGGGCTCGTTCATCAGGATCTGCTCGCCGGCGAAGAGGGACTCGGCCCAGTGGTAGAGGCGCCAGTCGCCACCGAGTTTCGGCTCAAGGAGCATGGGGAAGAAAGCGCGCTTCGCCGAGTCGACGATGGCGGCAGAAGCTGAATCGATGGAGACCGCCCCGTCCCACGTGCGAAGCAAATCGGCGGCCTGGCGGAGGCGCGCGTCCGCCTGGCTGGCGTGATCGATGCCGTAGGCGAGCCGCTGCGCGATCTCCTGATCGAGTTCGGAGTAGGTGTCGGTCTGGAGCGTGAGCATCTGCTGCTGCGTGAGATGGTCCTTCGGCTGAAGCCACTTCCAGATGCGCTCGTTGCGGTAGGGGTCACCCCACTCCAGGGTGAGTTCCGAACCGGGCGCCGGGCTCTGGGCACCGGGCGACGTATCGGGTTCCGGGCTCCGGGCTCCGGGCTCCGAAGCACCGGGCGCTGGTGCGGAAACCGGCGATCCCGCCACCGGCGACGTGGGTGGATTCGGGTTCGGCGTAACGCGCGCGTTGGCGGTCGCCAGCAGGCCGTCCGGCGGATCAAACGCAGCGGGCAGCTGATCGAAGCCGATGAAACCGTGCCACTCATGCTGCTCGTCGGCGATCGGCACGCCCGCAAGCCCGTTAGGACGGAGGGGAATGTAGCCGACAGCCTGATAGCCGATGTGCCCCTGATCGTCGGCGTAGACCACGTTCTGCGTGGGCGCCCACCAGGTGCTGAGGGCGGCGCGGAAGTCGGTCCAGTTCGCGGCCTGGTTCATGGCGAGCAGCGGGTAGCCTGCCGACTTCGCATCGTAAACGTTCCACTTCAGCGCGATCTCGCGCTTCTCGCCAGGGATGAGCGGCGTGATGACGACGCCGTGCGCGGTGCGGGCGACGTCTACGATCTCATCTTTGCCGCCGCGGACGTGGATGGTCTCCTGCTCGTGCTCGATGGGGTGCCAGGTGCCGTCGGGAGCCTGGTCCTGATCCTGCGCGTTGGTGCGCTCGACGTACAGGTCCTGGGTGTCGCCGTAGAGGGCGGTGAATCCCCAGGCGATGTGCTCGTTGTGGCCGGCGACGATGAGCGGCAGACCAGGCACGGTGACTCCGGCGACGTGGAGGCCGGGTGCTTCGAGTCCGGTCTCGTACCAGATGTTGGGGATCTGCTGCTCGAGGTGCATGTCGTTCGAGAGCATGGCGTGGCCGCTGGCCGTACGCGCGCCGGAGACCACCCACTGGTTCGAGCCCGGATTCGCATCGAGCCCGCAGGCGGCGCAATGCGCGTGGCCGGTGAGTTGGTCGAGTCGGCCGAGGTCGTCGTGCAGAATCGCTGGGTTCAGGCTGGCGCTGAAACCATCCTGGCTCTCGTCGAGCGGAGCATCAGGCGGGTTCTGATTGGGCGCAGTGATGGGAACCTCGTTGGTGATGGGCGGATGGTCACGCCACGAGCCGGTGGGATAGAGGTCGGCAGCCAGCGTGGGCCCGAGGCGCGCGGTGATGCGCTCGCGCTCCAGCTTCTCGGGCCAGTGCTCGTCGAGCATCTGCACCATGCTCATCACCACGAGCATGGAGTCGACGGGCTGCCAGGGCCGGGGCTGATAGAAGAGCAGGCGGAACTCGGCAGGCAGCCGATCGCCGTGCGAGCCAATGTACGCATTCACGCCGCGCGCGTAGTCGTCGAAGAGGCGGCGCTGGTCGGGCGGAAGCGTGGCAGTCAGGCGCTCGGCGGTCACGCGCATGGCCAGCACGCGCTGCATGCGGTCGTGCTCGAGCAGGCGCGACCCGAGGATCTCGGCGGCCTCGCCCGCGGCCATGCGGCGCGCCATGTCCATCTGCCACAGCCGGTCCTGCGCGGTGACGTAGCCCTGGGCGAAGAGCAAGTCGTCGAGGTTGGCGGCCTGGATGTGCGGAACACCGTGTTGGTCGCGGCGAACAGTGACCGGCGCCGTGAGGCCTGGGGTGAGGAGGCTGCCGTCGATCTCCGGCAGCGAGTCCTGCATCTTGTGCTTAAGCCAGATGCCGGCGGTGGCCGTCGCTCCGGCCAGGACGAGGAGGAACAGGAAGAAGAGGATCAGGAGAACGCGCAGGAAGGGGTGGCGGCGCTTGTCTTCGTCCGTGTCAACGCTGCGGCCAAGAGGCATTCGGCAACATTGTCGCAGAAAGGCGAGTGGTTAGCGGAGAGCGGATGGCGTTCAGCGTGAAGGGTCGGTCAGTTGCTGACGCCGGTTCCTGTGCCGGGCATCCCGTGGACCATTCCGAATCGATCGGCGAGGCGGGCGTGAGGTCGCTCGATACAGGAAGGCCCCAACTGCTCCGCCATTAAACAACTGCGGAAGAGGCTGGGGCCCGGTCCTGATGCTGTGCTCTGCCTTACATTGAGCCCTGCCGCGGGCGGCTCGCCGGCGGGATGATGCCGTTCATGCGCAGGTAGACGCACATCTGTCCATAGTGATCCATGGTGTGCATGATCATGAACGCCACCTCGGAGGTCCGCGTGATCTTCCAGTTCGGAGGAAATTTAGGGACGCTGTTGAATGCATTGTCCACGGTCAGCGCATTCACCACGGCGTGCGCGTAGGTGTAGGAATCCTTCAGCGCTTTGACCAGCTCGTCCCTGGTCTTCAGGCTGTCGAGGGTCTTCGCATCGACGGCGCCGGGAACTCCGCTCGCCGCCAGGAGCTGATAGTTGGCCTGGGCCAGGTGTTTCACCTGTTCGCCGAAAGTGCGGACGCCCTTGAACTCGCCGGTGGTTGGGGCGAAGTCGTACTTGTCCGCAGGCATGGCTTCGGCGGCGCTCACCACTTCCATTTCGGTCAGGCTCAGCAGGGCGCCCATGGAATCGGATGGGGAGTATTGAGCGGGGGCGGGGGCGGAGGCCGCCGGAGCACTCTGGGCCTGTCCAAACAGGATGGTGGGAGCTGCGAGAGCGGTACAGATGACTGCACACATCATGCGGCGAACGTGCATGGTTGTTATCTCCTCTGGTGCGGCCGTGGAGGCTGCGCAGCAAGGCTACCAGAATGGGGGCGCGGCGATTGTCACTGCGTGACGAAAAGCGCAGTCCACCCGTTGTCGGTCGTCCGTCCCCAGATTTGTGGCAGGTCGCCCCCCGGGAAGTTGTTGATTCGAGCGGCGAGGGTCTGGTTGGACCCCTCAGTGCCAGCCAAGTGGTCAATATGGTCACAGAGCGGCGATCGCGGCCGGTTCCTCTTTTCCTGTTGCCCTACTCCAGCCGATACTTCGTTTCCGCCAGATGATACAAAGGACGCCACACCAGCCGATTGATGGTCACCACCATCAGCGCCATGATCATCGTGGCCGCCAGCAGCACTGCATAATTCCCGTCGTTGCTCGCCTGGCTGATCTGCGCACCCAGCCCCAGGGTCGCCAGCGTCCGCCCCTTCAGCTCGAAGTACTCGGCCACAATCGAGGCGTTCCACGCACCGCCTGACGCCGTGATCAGCCCCGTGATCAGGAAAGGAAAGATGCCCGGCAGAATCACCGTCGTCCACCGCTGCAAGTTCTGGAACCGGAACAGCCGCGCCACCTCGCGCAGCTCCGACGGAATCGCCTGCGCCCCCGCAATCACGTTGAACAGGATGTACCACTGCGCCGCGAGCAGCATGAGCACCACGGATCCGATGCCCAGCCCGATCCCGATCCGCGACAGCGCCACCAGGATCAGCGGGAACAGAGCGGTGGCCGGGAACGACGCCGCAATCTGCGCCAGCGGCTGCGCAATGTGCGACAGCCTCGGATTGAACCCGATCGCCACGCCCACCGGAATCGTCCACAGCGATCCGATCAGCAGCGCCGCGTTCACCCGCGCCAGCGTCAGCCCAGCGCTGCCCAGCAGGCTCAGAAACTCCCTGCCATGGATGGCCTTCAGCAGCAGCACCGCGTGGAACGCCGCGTAGCCGATCGCCACCAGCAGCACCGTCGCCACGATCGCGTAGATCGCGATGGAACTCCTCGCCATCGCACGCGCCGCCGGCTTCGGCTTGCGGCGCTTCCGCCGCGCCGCCAGGTCCACGTAGAACCGCTCCGCTATCGGCCTGAATGTGGTATCGGTTGATGATCCCCAGCACGCTCGAGTTCCGCAGCGCATCCAGCACCGGCGACGTCACACGATCGCCGCTCTCCACCGTCTCGAACTTGAACTTGTCCGACCACGCAATCAGCGGCCGCCACAGCAGCTGGTCGAAGATCACGATGATCAGCACCATCGTGATCAGTCCCCACGTCATCGCGGTCCAGTCGCCGTGCGACGCCGCCGTCTGCAGATACGATCCCAGCCCTGGCAGCCGGAAATTCCTGGCGCCAACCGGGAACATCTCACACACCATCAGGAAGAACCAGCCGTTGGCCACCGACACGATCGAGTTCCACACCAGGCCGATCGCGCCAAACGGCAGCTCCAGCTGGAACAGCCGCTGCCAGCGCGAGAAGCGGTTGATCTCGGTCGCCTCCATCAGCTCGCGGGGAATGCTCTTCAGCGAGGTGTAGAAGCTGAATGCCATGTTCCACACTTCGCCGGTGAAGATCAGCAGGATCGCGCCAAACTCAATGCCCAGCTGCCGCGACGGGAACAACGACATCATCGCCAGCATCACCCCGGGCAGAAAGCTCAGCACCGGGATCGACTGCAGGATGTCCAGCGTCGCGATCATCAGCGACTCCAGCCGCTTGTTGTACGCCGCCGTGTATCCGTAGCCCACCGCGAACAGCAGGCTCAGCCCGTACGCGACAAAGATCCGCACCACCGAATAGAAGGCATAGAGGGGCAGGTGCACCGGCGAGCGGTGGATCTCCACCTCCGGAATCGCCGAGCTGAACCAGAACTTCGCAACCCACAGAATCGCGTAGAAGCCGGCCAGCAACGCCGCGGCTACACTCACGTCGATGAAGAACGGCCAGGTCCGTTCCATCACGAACGCGCGCGAAAGGGTCAGACGCGGCCTCATGCACCGAATCTCATACGCGCAATCCGGCCCTCATCCAACCTTCTCCTGCTCCTGATCTTCGTGCGCCGGCTCCGCCGCCATCCCCGCCGGCTCCTCGCCCTCGTGCACGTGCAGCATGAACCGCCGCCGCGCATCGTCCCAGTCGAACAGCTCCGCATACCGGCCCCAGTTAATCGCCGTCTCCAGCTGCCTCGTGCACTCGTCTTCGCTGAACTGCTCGTCCATCATGTCGAGGAAGAACTCCTCCGAGACGGAGTGGTCGCTCTTGTTCGCCAGCGCCCGGCTGATCTGCCGCAGCAGGAGCACATGATCAAGCGCCGCCTTGCGGAAGAGCTCCTTCTGCTTCAGAATCTCCGACTCGGCGTACTCGCGCCCTTCCGGCGTGATCGCCGCATCGCCTTCCTCTACCTTCAGGAAGCCCAGCAGCTGCGCCGCTTCCACGATCGGGAACAGATCGTCGATCTCAAACGCCAGCTCATCGGCCAGCCGGTAAATGTCCGTCTTTCCGCCCAAGTCGATGATCAGTTCCAGCAATCCGGCGATCCCGCCGGGCCGCGCATGCGGCAGCATCTCGTAGCGCATCTGCCGCTGGTCGCGCACCCGCCGGCCATCGGCCAGTACTGGTACCTCCGTCGGCACTACGTCCGGCCGCGTCAGGACCTTATAGATGTAGTCCACCAGCGCGGTGAAGGCCTGCGTCTTGCGGTCGCGCGGCTGCGCCAGCTGCACCTTGAAGTCCGTCCGCACATGACCCGGGTTCCGGCCGAGCACGATGATCCGGTCCGCCAGCAGCACTGCCTCTTCGATGTTGTGCGTGACCAGGAAGATCGACTTCGTCGGAATCGTCTTCTTCTGCCACAACTCCAGCAGCTCGCTGCGCAGGTTCTCGGCGGTCAGTACGTCGAGCGAGGAAAATGGCTCATCCATGAACAGAACTTCCGGCTCGACCACCAGCGCCCGCGCAAACCCGACGCGTTGCCGCATGCCGCCCGACAGCTCCTTCGGATACGCCGCTTCAAACCCGTCCAGACCCACGGTGTCCAGGATCTTCAGGCTGCGCCGATGCCGCTGATGCGCCTCCATGCCTCGCGCCTTCAGCGGAGCTTCTACGTTCTCGAGGACCGTGAGCCAGGGGAAGAGCGCGAAACTCTGGAACACGATCGATACGTTGATCTCGGTCGTTCCGAGGTCCTTGCCGTGCCACAGCACCTTGCCCGCCGACGGCTGCGACAGCCCCGAGAGCATGCGAAGCAGCGTCGATTTACCCGACCCCGACGGCCCCAGCAATGCGACAATTTCGCCCGGATAAATGGCCAGGTCGGTGGCCGAGATCACCTGGATGCGCGCGTCGCGCGACTGCGCGTAGTACTTCTCGACCTGCCGTGCCTGGATGATCGGATCGGTCATAAAAATCGGGTCCGTCACTCCCGCGAATTCCGGGGCTTTCGCTCAGCATAGTGGGGCGAACGGCAAGATTCCGTTAAGATTCTTCTGTCTGAAACGAACGGAGAGAGGCGCCGCGGCGAAGGCATCTCTCCAGAAAAGCGTATCATCATAGGTGCAGGTTATCCCGGCTCGACTACCCTCAGGTGTCTGCTCGGCGATTCTGCAGTTCCCATAGTCCATTCTTCGCACGACAAGGAAGCGATAAGAGACGAATGTCCGAACAGCAGGCGAAACCCAGGGTGCTTGTCGCCGACGACGAGCGCGTGATTGCCGACACCCTTGCGATCATCCTCAACCAGGCAGGCTTCGACGCCACCGCGGTTTACAGCGGCGAGAAAGCCGTCGAGATGGCCCAGATTCTGAAGCCCGACATGCTCATCAGCGACGTCATCATGACCGACCTGAACGGCATCGACGCCGCCATTCAGATTCGCGCCATGCTACCCGGCTGTAAGATTCTTCTCTTCTCCGGCCAGGCGGCCACTGCCGACCTGCTCGACCGCGTGCGCGTCCAGGGCCACGAGTTCGAAATCCTCGCCAAGCCCGTTCATCCTCAGGACCTGCTCGCGCGTTTGCGCAGTTAGCTGGTTCCTCAATCAGCTGGATCGTTCCTGAATCAGAATGTGCGAGGGAGCCTCCCCGCGATGAGACGCACCACGCCGAATATTCGGCGTGGTGCAGCGGTCCCGAACCGGGTTCCTGTACCCTACAACCTGTGCCCTATACCCTGCTCTTCAGTCCTTCGCCTTCGGATACCAGGTAATCTGCGCTGCTCCTGACGTATCGGTCTGCGCGCCGGTCTTATAGATGGGTGCCTTCCACTGCTCGTACTGCACCCAGCCCTTCACCTCGATATCCTTCCCGATCCGCTTCACCACCGAGCCGGCAAAGTCATTCTGCGTCGTGCCGCCCGGGATGAACTGCGCCGAGGCCTTCGCGTTGCGGTACATGAACTGAATATCCTCGTTGCCCGACAAGTGCCAGGTCAGCCACGCCTGCCCGCCCTTGCCCTGGCGCCCCACCCAGTCCGGCAGAAATCCCTTGTTCGTCGGCCCCTGCCTCTGTACTGCTTCAAAGTAGAAAAACTGTCCGTCGACGTTTCGGGAACCCACGGCAGCCGGTTCCGTGCTGGCTGCTTCCACGCGCATGTCCAGGTGTTCAAGGCCGGGAAATTTCGCCAGGTAAATTCCAGGATGGAGTGCTGCCCGTCGCGGCGCATCGATCGGGCTCACATCGTCATGCACGAACGAATCGGTATACAGCGTCAGCCACTTCTGCATATGCGGCAGCCGCCATTCGAAATCAAAATTGCCGAAGCGCGCTCCCGGATCGCTGCGTGAAAACTTCTCCGCCGCCGAAACACCCGCAAAGCTGAAGAAGCTCTTCAGGAATGTGTGGATCGTAATCGGCTCGTGACCCTTGCCGCCCCAGATCACCATGCGGCTCAACCCAAACTCCAGATCGCGATAAGGCTTGAAGCTGATCTTCTCCACATGCACCCAGGGATCGTTGGGGTCGGTATGCCCCTTCAGGCTTCCCACAAAGAAATCGTAGCGAAACGGCCCCGTCAGCTTCGACAATCCCGGAATCCGCAGCGGCTCCACACGATTAATTTCGAAGTCGTAAATATCCTCGGCATTGTTGCTCCACAGCATGCTCGCGCCCTGATCCGGCCCCAGCCAGTGATCGCTCTTGCCGAATGACACCTCATGCCCCAGCAGGTGGTAAGAGAGATTCGCTTCGAGGATACGCGCGTTGTTCGCTGCTGCGATGGACCCCTGCGGAATGGTGGCCTGCACCGGATTGCTCGCGATCGGGATGCCATCGATATTCTCGGAAAGATAAGTCGCCAGCGTCGGCGAGTAACCCGCGGCGCTCGGCGCATATTGGTATTCCCCGCGAAAGTACAGCGAAAACCGTCCCGCTTCAGCGCGCCCGCTGAAGCCCGAGTAGTTGTTGAACCCGCCCTCGTAGGGCCGGCCATAATCGTTGATAATCGTCTGCCCCAGGTGGAAGCTGTCCCGCAGCGGCGTTCCGCTCATCCCGCGCAGCACCGTGTATACGCTCTCCAGTTGCCCGTTCGGATGGTTGAGTTCCGTTGCATTATCGATGTCCGGCTGCACTTCCTCGAGCACTGAAAGGTAGATGCTCTTCGCCTCGTCGTTCCCGGTATCCGTGTCGATGCGATCCGCGCTCTGCTCCAGCATGTGCGCGATGCTGAGCCGCGTCCACGGCCGCAGCCCCATGAACGCCGAGTCCAGATACCCCAGCGAATGCAGCCGGTCGAGCGCCGGATAAATCCAGCTGTCCATCGGCACATAGGCCGATCCTTCCGCGCTGGTCGTGATGGTCTCGGCCGGCGGCTGATATCCCGGAGGGAAGGGCTGCTGCGTCGTGACCTGGGCTTTTGCCGGGAGAAAGATTGCGCTGCTCAACAGAACTGCGGATAGGAAAAAAGAGGATCTCAAGCGGACCTCGGTGAGATTCTGCCGTTCCAGGCACGATCGTCGATCACAATGCGCGCCCTTCATTCAGACTCCGGGATCGAAATCGTGCTGTCAAGCCAGGAGGCAAGCGTGAGCGAGCGGAATGCGAGCTAACAACGAGCGAAAGACGAGCAGAAGTCGAAGAAGAGAGGGCATCCAACTCATGATCGCAGTCTGCTCGCAGTATCGCTCGCCTTTTCCTCGATGTTAGGCTCGCCTTTCGCTCGCCTCTCACTCCTCACATGTGCGCCGGATCGCCGCGTTCCGTATCGACGCCCAGCTCCGTCATCGCCTTCTGCGCTTTCTTCGCGTCAAACTTTCCGTCGCGCGCGAGCTTCGCGAGCGTCGCGGCCACCACCGACTCCGCGTTTACTTCAAAATGCCGCCGCAGATGCTCGCGGTTGTCGCTGCGCCCGAATCCATCCGTCCCCAGGCTCACCAGACGCGTCGTCAGCCATGGCGCCAGCTGATCCGGCAGCGCCTTCATATAATCCGTCGCTGCAATGATCGGCCCCTTTGCCTTGCTCAGAGCCGACACGATGTACGGCGTCTTCTCTGCTTCGGCCGGATGCAGCCGATTCCATCGCTCCACGCCCAGCGCCTCGCGACGCAGCTCGTTGTAGCTGGTCACGCTCCACACATCCGTTTCAACCCCGTACTTCTCGGCCAGGATCGTCTGCGCGCGCAGCACCTCGTTCACAATCGGCCCGCTCCCGAACAGCTGCGCCACTGCCTTGCCGTTCGCCCCAGCCTTCAACCGGTAAATGCCGCGTACGATGCCTTCCTCCACGCCCTTCGGCATCTCCGGCATGGCGTAATCCTCGTTGTACATCGTGATGTAGTAGAAGACGTTTTCGCCGTTCTCATACATTCGCTTCATCCCGTTCTGCAGGATCACCGCCAGCTCATATACGTACGCCGGATCGTAGCTCGCGCACGTCGGAATCACGCTCATCAGCAGATGGCTATGCCCGTCCTGATGCTGCAGGCCTTCGCCCATCATCGTCGTTCGCCCAGCCGTTCCCGCCATCAGGAATCCCTTGCCCCGCGCATCGGCAAACGCCCACATCATGTCGCCCACGCGCTGGAATCCGAACATCGAGTAGTACATGTAGAAGGGAATCGTCGGCACCAGGTAATTGGAGTAGCTCGTGCCCGCCGCGGTGAACGACGCCATCGATCCCGCCTCCGTAATCCCCTCTTCCAGGATCTGCCCGTCCTTCTCCTCGCGATACGAGAGCAGCATGTCCACGTCGTGCGGCTTGTACTTCTGCCCTTCGCTCGCGTAGATGCCCACCTGCTTGATCGCCGATTCGAGGCCGAACGTTCTGCCTTCATCCGGCACGATCGGCACAATCAGCTTGCCGATCTTCGCATCCTTCATCAGCGCGCGCAGCATGCTCACGAAGCCCATCGTGGTCGACACCGCGCGCCCTTTCGATCCGCCCGTCCACTCCCCGAACGTCTCCAGCTTCGGCGCCGTGAACTCGATCTTCGGCACCTCGCGCTTCGGCATGAAACCGCCCAATCCCTGTCGCCGTGCATGCATGTACGCCATCTCCGGCGCGTCGGCCGGAGGACGGTACAGCTTGCCGGCGCGCGCGTCCGCTTCCGGAATGGGCAGCTCGTAGCGCCGGATAAAGTCCACCAGCGCATCGTCGGCCACCTTTTTCTCCTGGTGCGACGCGTTGCGCGCCTGCGTGCTGCCCAGCCCGTAACCCTTCACCGTCTTGGCCAGGATAACCGTCGGCCCGCCCTTGTGCTCCACCGCGCGCTTATACGCGTTGTAGATCTTCTTCGCGTCATGCCCGCCGCGGTGCAGGTGGAAGATCTCGTCGTCGGTCATGTGCTCGACCAGCTTCAGCAGTTCCGGATATTTCCCGAAAAACTCGCTCCGGATATACGCGCCGCCCTTGGCTTTGAACGCCTGATACTCCCCATCGACGCACTCTTCCATCCGCTTCAGCAGCAATCCAGTGTGATCGCGCTCGAACAGCTCGTCCCAGTCCGAACCCCAGATCACCTTGATCACGTTCCACCCGGCGCCCAGAAACACCGCTTCCAGTTCGTCGATGATTCGTCCGTTCCCGCGCACCGGCCCATCCAGCCGCTGCAGGTTGCAGTTCACCACAAAGATCAGATTGTCGAGTTTCTCCCGCCGTCCCAGCGAAAGCGCGCCCAGCGTGTCCACCTCGTCCGTCTCGCCATCGCCCACAAACGCCCACACCTTGCGCGGAGTCTTCTCAATCAGCCCGCGGTTCTCCAGGTACTTCATGAATCGCGCCTGATACACCGCGTTAAGCGGGCCGATGCCCATCGACACCGTCGGGAAGCACCAGAAATCCGGCATCAGCCACGGGTGCGGATACGACGACAGCCCTGGCGTGTCGCGCAGCTCGTGCCGGAAGTTCAGCACCCGCTGCTCGTCGAGCCGCCCCAGCAGGAACGCGCGCGCATAAATGCCCGGGCTCGCGTGCCCCTGGAAATAGACGAAGTCGCCCGGCTGATTCCCGTACTTCGCGTGAAAGAAATGGTTGAACCCAACCTCCAGCAACGTCGCCAGCGACGAGTACGTCGCGATGTGCCCCCCGATGCCGGGATCTTTCTTGTTCTGCCCGTGCACCATGGCCATCGCGTTCCAGCGGATCAGCGCTTCGATGCGCCGTTCCAGTTTGCGATCGCCGGGATAGGGGACCTCTTCATACTTAGGAATCGTGTTCACGTACGACGTCGTGAGTTCGCTCCCCTGCGAAATGCCCGCCTCGCGCGCCCGCTGCTTCAGCGCCGTCAGCAGTTCCGCGCCCTGCTCCGGCCCCTCGGCCACTACCACGTCATCGAACGCCTCGATCCACTCTCGAAGCTGTTGCGCAAAATCGTTCTCTACCGGATTGCTTACCTTCGTAGCCATAAACTCCTGATGACTCCTCCGCGCTCACGCGATCGCGCGCGCCTCTGTATCTTCGTCTTCCGCCACGCGGTCGGACTCATTCCGAGCGCCGAATGCCGGTTCTTTGCTCTGCCGGTCAGCATCGATCGGGGCCGCGTCGAACTCCGCGAGAATCTCGCGCCGCCATTCCTGCGCCGGTAATCCGCGCGCCATCAGCCACTCTTCCAAATGCTCCACGGCGTTTTGGGTCTCCGATTTCGCGGCGCGCCGGCGTCCAGCGGCCGCCAGTTGCCACCGCACGCTCACGATGTGTGTGGGACCGCTCCCCTCCCGCGCCCGTGCCATCGATTCATGTGCTGTCCGGTACATCGCGATCACATCCTGCGCGTCCACCGGGATGGACGGATACTCGAGCGCCGCCGCCTTCTTCCCATTAGTCTTCGACCTGTCTCGTCTCCCCTTCGTCGGGAGATGTTCCACCAGCAGCACCGGCAATTTCGCTGCAATGGCCAGCGCACGCGCCTCCTGCATGACCCTGCTGTTCTCCGTCCCGTCGAAAAAGATCGCCGTAATCCGCCCCGTCCTCCGCATCCGGTCGCCCACCGCGTCGCTTAACGCTTCAATCACGCGCTCCTCAAAACTCCGCCGCTCCATCCGCACCGCAACGTGCCCGCGCGCGATATCATCCACCGATCCTGCAAACTCCGCGACCACCACGTCGCTGCTCTGCAAATCGGCCGCCACAGCGGCCATCGCCGCCTCTCGCCCGCGCACCCGTTCCTCGCACTCGCCCGCCCTCTGCATCTTCAGCGCCAGTTCGTACAACTGCCGAAACTTCTCATCGCTGATCAGCGAATGTCCGTGCTTGCCATGCGCCGTGGCAGACCTGACCCTGGTTCCCGCCTCAATCGCCATCTGTTCTGAGTTATCCTCTTCGGCCGCTGCTCGGGGGATCGCGGCCCTGGCTGCTGCAAGCGTCTCGATGCGGCGCTCGCGCTTATAGAAAAATTGTAGCGCAGAGGCGCGCGCTGTTCCCGCAGTCATCGCGGCGTGGACGCATTCTCATGCCGCCCTCAGATTTCAACAGTTTTGTGAATAACCCTGTGCATTTCCCGCTTGCAGCGCGCGCAATGGCAGAAATGATGCGGCCTTCACCATTCTGCACTCACCCCGATGCACTCTCGCTCAACGTCGCGATGTGATTTCCATCACCCACGCCTGTGCTCTGTGCCCTGCGCTCTGAGCTCCGTCTTACGTCGAGTACTCCGCATTAATCCGTACATACTCCGCCGTCAGATCGCTCGTCCAGAATCGGCACCGCCCCTCACCCAAGCCCAGCGTAATGCGAATCGAATACTCTCGTTGCTCCAGATACTTGTGCGCTGCCTGTTCGTCGTACTCCGGCGCGCGTCCACCGTTGACGCAAATCGGCAGCTCGCCAAACCAGATCGCGATCTTCTCCGGATCGACGGCCACGCCCGAATACCCGACAGCCGCCATCAGCCGTCCCCAGTTTGGATCCGATCCTGCCCACGCTGTCTTCACCAGCATCGAGTGCGCGATCGACTTCGCTACCCTCAGCGCATCCGCATCGCTCGGCGCACCCTCGATCTGCAACTCGACAACGTGCCCCACGCCCTCGCCATCGCCTATGATCTGTTTCGCCAGCGATGTGCACACCTCCATCAACGCGCCGGCAAACGAAGCATCGCCCGCTCCAACCCTCACTCCCGACGCACCCGAGGCCAGCAGCAGCACCGTGTCATTCGTTGACGTGTCCCCGTCAATCGAGATGCGGTTGAAGCTTACCTCGACAGCGCGCAGCAGAAATCCATCCAGAACGCCAGGCTCGACCGCCGCGTCGGTGAAGAGATACACCAGCATGGTTGCGTGTAAAGGCGCGTGCGGTACTGCGGGCACCAGCCGCGGATGAATCATCCCCGCGCCCTTGCAGACGCCGGCGATCCGGACTGTCTTCCCGCCGATCTCAACCTGCGCATGCGCAACCTTCGCTCGCGTGTCCGTCGTCAGAATGGCCTCGGCGAATCGCTGGAACGCCGCCGCATCCGCGGCCAGCGCGCTCTTCACTTCCGGCAGCGCGGCCACCAACCTCTCGGCCGGCAGCGGCACGCCGATGATCCCCGTCGATGAAGGAAACACCTCGTGTCCCTCGCACCCAAATACTTCGGCCGCCGCTCTGCATACGTGCTCAGCCGCCGCAATCCCGATCACCCCCGTCGCGCAGTTCGCGTTCCCCGCATTCACCGCCACCACGCGCACGCGTCCGCCGCTGCGCTCCAGATGCCGGCGCCCCACCGCGATCGGCGCCGCCTGTACCCTATTTGAAGTGAACATCGCCGCGGCGCTCGCAGCTTCAGCCGCGACGGCGACGGCAAAGTCCGCTTTCCCGCTCGGCTTGATGCCCGCCTTCACCGCGGCGAACCGAAACCCGCGCGGTAATTCATCGTCAGAAATCAGGTGTGTCTCGCTCATGGGCAAACCGCCTTCTACTGTATCAATCCGCGGCTCTGAAATAATTTCTCTCGACGATGCCTGAAACCTCGCCGCCCGCTGCTCTGCAACGTGACTTCCTTTTTATGCGCGACGTCTCGGTCGCCCGCGGCGACAACGTCGTGCTGCACGAAATCTCCCTCCGCATCGCCAACGGCGAACACGTTGCGATCCTCGGACCCAACGGCTGCGGCAAATCCACGCTCATCAAGACCATCACCTGCCAGTGCTATCCCATCGTTACGCCCACCACCGAGCTGCGCCTGCTCGGCCGTGAGCGCTGGGACGTTTCGCAGCTCCGCGCCCATCTCGGCGTCGTCTCCGCAGAACTTCCCGGCGAGCGCACCCCCGTCACCCGCGGCCTCGACGCCGTGGTCGCCGGATTCTTCTCCGCCTCCACGCTGTGGCCCAACCTCCACGTCACGCCCGACATGCGCGACCGCGCGTACCAAGCCCTTCAGCTGATGCAGGCCACCCATCTCGAATCGAAACTCGTTGGCGAAATGTCTGCCGGCGAACAGCGACGCATCATGATCGCCCGCGCCCTCGTCCACCAGCCGGAAATGCTTCTCCTCGATGAGCCCTCGAATGCGCTCGATCTCGCCGCCCAGCGCGAGTTGCGTGAAGCCCTCCGCCAGGTCGCACAACAGGGAGTCGGCATCCTGATGGTCACGCACCATCTGGCCGACATCCTTCCCGAAATCGACCGCGTGATCATGATGAAGGATGGCCGGATCTTCGCCGACGGCCCCAAACGCGAACTCCTGACAGCGGAAAAACTCCGCGAGCTGTTCGGCGTCGACGTCACCCTCGTCGAGCACCACGGCTCATGGCACAGCTGGTAGCAACCGGCCTTCGGCGCGTGTCTGACACGTGTCCGACAATGTCGGACGTGCCGCCGGACACTGGGGCGAACGCTTGCCGCAATCCCCGTCCTGGAGTTAACGTATCCGTACACGGGAAAGGAGGATGATCCAGCTAATGACTAATTCTGATGGTAGTAGTAGTCGCAGGACCCTACGTGAGGTGACTGAGGCTTAGAGCCGCTCCTGGCTTGAAGTGAAATTAAGTCCTGGCGTAACCCAACGCCGAGGCCACTCCCAAAGCGGGGGCGCCTCAGGTCAATCTCCACAGTCAACCGGTGATCAAGGCCCGCACGCCTAATCTGGCTGCGGGCCTTTCACATTTCCGTCAAAATGGCCGATACACTTAACGGGCGTAAAACTTGACTGCGTCAAAACGACTCAGAACTCGGGCAAAGCGAGTCAGGGTCATGGATGAGAGAGAGTTCGCCGACCAGTGCATCTCTCTGATTGACGAAGTACACGAGAGTGGCGTTGAGGTGATTATCACGAGGTCAGGCGTACCTATCGTTCGCCTCATCCGATACACGCCGAGCAATCCGAAAGCCAAAGACCGGCGCACGAGATGATTTCCGCACCCTCTGGTGACTCCTGCCATAAACCCCGCCCCGCCCGCGGTTCTACAATGTCCCCATGGAACCCCTCGTTATCGCAGGCAAAGCTTTTCAGTCGCGCCTCATCGTCGGCACCGGCAAATACTGCAACGGACCCGAGACGCAGGCCGCCATCGAAGCCTCCGGCGCCGAGATGGTTACCGTCGCCGTGCGGCGCGTCAATCTTGACCGCACGCAGGAATCCCTCCTCGACTTCATCGACCCGCGCCGCTACTTCCTGCTCCCCAACACTGCCGGCTGCTACACCGCCGACGAAGCCGTCCGCGCCGCGCGCCTCGCTCGCGAAGTGGGCATCTCCGACTGGGTCAAGATCGAAGTCATCGGCGACCAGGCCACCCTCTACCCCGACGTCCAGGCCACCCTCGAAGCCACACGCATCCTGGTCAAAGAAGGGTTCACCGTCCTGCCCTACACCTCGGACGACATCGTCTTCGCCCTTCGGCTGATCGACGCCGGCGCTGCGGCTGTCATGCCTCTCGCCGCGCCCATCGGCTCCGGCCTCGGCATCCAGAACCGCGCTACGCTGCAAATCCTGCGCGAAAAGATCACTGCCGTCCCGCTGATTGTCGATGCCGGAGTCGGCACAGCCTCCGATGCCGCGCTCGCTATGGAGATGGGAGCCGACGCCGTGCTCATGAACACTGCCATCGCAGCCGCGGCCAATCCCATCCTCATGGCCGAAGCGATGCAGCACGCTGTCCTCGCCGGTCGCCAGGCGTACCTCGCCGGCCGTATGCCTCGCAAGCTCTACGCCACGGCCAGCTCGCCCCTGGAAGGCGTCTCGAAGGTCACTGCCTAGCAAGGGAGGGTCGGGCCCGCCCAACTGACCTCGCCGCCGCCCTGCCTATCGCAGGAAAAGCACTGCTCATCATGATTGCGGTTCGCCGGGGTGACCGGTCTGGCGCGCCTCCGGCCGGATCTCTTCGCAATTCCGTCATCCCAGACACGTCCTGCGCTAAACTGACCCGTAGTTTTCACCCACGAGCGAACGTCGTCCTCCTGAGGCCCCATGCGCGTCTGCGGTATCGACTGCGGAACCGAAACCACCGGCTACGGCGTCGTCGAGTGGGACGACCGCGCCCGCGACCCCCATCTTGTCTCCATCGCGTCCGGCGGCATCTGCCCCCCAAAAAAATCCCAGCTGCCCGTCCGTCTTGCCTTCATCTACGCCGAGCTCACCTCTATCTTCGCGCGCTACAGCCCTGACATGGTCGCCGTGGAAGAGGTCTTTTACTCCGTCAACGCCAAGTCGGCCATCAAGCTCGGCCACGTTCGCGGCGTCGCCCTGCTCGCCGCCGCCACCGCGGGTCTTCCCGTCGCCGAGTACGCGCCGCTGACCATCAAATCCACCGTCACCGGCTACGGCCTCGCGGCCAAGAATCAGGTGCAGTTCATGGTCGCGCGGCTGCTGGCGTTGCCCGCCCCGCCCCAGCCCGCCGACGCCGCCGACGCCCTCGCCATCGCCATCTGCCACATCCATCACGCCCAGACTTTGTCGCTCCAGGAGGCTCACGCGGTCTAGCCATGCGGTTTCCTTCGGTCCCACTCCTGCTTCTGCTGCCGATCGCCGCCCCAGCGCCTGCGCTCGCCCAGGCCACCCCCACACTCGGCTCCGCGCACATTGTCTTCACCTTCGAGCATCCGCAACTTCAGCCTTCGCAATACACCATCACCTTCGACGAAACCGGTGCCGGCCGCTTCGCGTCGAAGCCCGGACCCGTCTCCGACCCCAGCGACGACGTCTTCCCCACAGCTCTCGATCGTTCGATTCTTCTCGACGACACCCTCCGCTCCGATCTCTTCCGCTACGCTCGCTCCCACAGCCTCTTCGCCACGCGCTGCACCACCACGAAAACCTCCCTTGCCTTCACCGGGAACAAGACCCTCTCCTATACCGGACCCGACGGCACCGGTTCCTGCACATTCGTCTGGGCCGAGGATCCCACCCTCCAGCGCCTCGCCGACCAGCTTGGCGCCGTCGCCTTCACCCTCGAAGAGGGCCGCCGCCTCGACCTCGAAGTCCGCCACGACCGCCTCGGCCTCGACGCCGAGCTCGCCAGCCTCCAGGACGCCTTCAAAGACCATCGCGCCTCCGATCTGCCCAACATCGCCGACCAGCTCCACACCATTGCCGACGATCAGCAGGTGATGGACCGAGCCCGCAAGCGGGCTCAGGCGCTCCTCGCGCACTGCGACAGTCCCCCAAAAACCAACTAAGTCCCCCTGTTTCCCATCCGGGAACTGATTATCCGGGGTATTCGGCCACCATTGCCCAAATCCATTCCCCACCCTTCCTTTCCCATGCGACAATTAGGTCGAAACTTAGTACCCTCCTCACTCGTTTAATAGAGTGCAGAAGGTTGTGGGCCACCAGCGTCTTCCCTTCAGGCCCAGGGTGGCAGGGATTTCGGCGCGCCAGCTTGCGGCACAGTCCGCCTCCCGCCTCACCAGTGTTTAGGGTCGACGCTCAAAAGGAGGTGCCGTCATGAGGCGCCGCTCTCCGTTCCTTCGCAGTTTGCCTGTCCGTCCGCGTTTCTCGCCTCGCTTGGTCCTCTTCACCCCCGCCTTTGCACTCCTGTTCGCCGCCTTCGTGGCGCTGAACGCGCGTGCCCAGGACGCCACCCCACCTCCGCCTCCTCCCGACCAGTCCGGCGCGCCTGCCGAAGCTCCGGGCCAGACCCAGATTCGCGCCGTGCGCCTCAGCGATGTCGAGGGCCAGGTCCGCGTTTACGAGGGCAGCGAAATCGCTTTCGATCAGGCCGAGCCCAACATGCCTGCCGTCGAAGGCATGCGCCTGGTCACCGGCGACAACGGCCGCTTCGAAATCGAGTTTGAGGATGGCAGCGTCGCACGCGTCACTCCCGACAGCTCCATCCGGCTCACGCAGCTCCGCCGCAATGCCGACGGCAGCACCGTCACGCAAATCGACGCCCTTACCGGCCTCAGCTACTTCGAATTGAATGCCCTTGGCGGCGACTACAGCGTCCACTTCGGGCCTAACACCGCCACACCCGTCAAGAGCGCCGTCTTCCGCGTCGGCCTCGATATCGCGCCCTCCACCGTCGCGGTGATGCACGGCGCTGTTCATATCGACGACGGCATGGGCCTTTCCATGGATATCCATCCCAGCCAGACCTTCCAGACCGATTTGCAGCAGCCAGGTCAGTTCACCATCGCGCAAAACGTCACCGCCGACACCTGGGATCAATGGAACTCCGATCGCGATGAGTCCCTGGCCCGCCTCGAAACCAATCAGTCGATGGCCCGCGCCAGCTCCGGCAACCCCGACAATCCCGCCTGGAACGACCTCGACTACTACGGCAACTGGTACAACCTGCCCGGCTATGGGCAGGCCTGGGCGCCGTCGGGCGTCGGCTCCAACTGGGATCCCTTCGGCGTCGGCGCCTGGGGCTACTACCAGGGCGTCGGATATACGTGGATCTCCGGCTATCCCTGGGGCTGGTGGCCGTATCACTGCGGCGCCTGGAACTTCATGGACGGCCCCGGCTGGATGTGGTTTCCCGGCAACTGCGGCTACGGCTTCTACGGCAACGGCTGGTATCCGTATTCAAACGTCTGGAATACACCCCCCGGATACGTCCCGCCTCCTCGCCCGCGCGGCGCTCCTCCCATCAATGGACCGAGGCCACGCCCCGTGGGTCCGCGAGTGCCCCTGATCGCCGTCAATCGCGGTCCGCAGAACTCCGAGCCCTTTCGCCATCCGGAAGGAATCAGGTCCGGGCCTCGCACGCTCGACTTCCAGGGCAAGACTATTCATCCCCTGGAGCCCGGCATCCATCCGATCCAGCGCGGTCCTCTGGGTGAAAGCTTCAGCAGCGCCGTGGTCCGCATGCATCCTGAAATGGCAAACCCGGCTGGCCGGCCCACGTCCGGGCTCATGGCCGGTCCGCGCGGCAACTTCAACCCACCCGGAACCGCGACGCGCACCTTCGGCGCACCCCCAACCTTCAATGCTCCTCGCTACGGCGGCGCTCCGCCAGCGGGCGGTGGTGGATTCTCCGGAGGTGGCGCGGGCCGTGGTTCCTTCAACGCCGGCGGCGGCGCCGGATCCGGTCGCGGCTCGGGTGGTGGCGGCGGCGGCGGGATCAGTGGCGGCTCGGGCGGCGGCGGATTTAGCGGCGGCGGCCACGCCGGCGCTGGTGGAGGCGGCGGCGGGGCTGCTCCGGCCGGTGGCGGCGGACACCCACACTAGACCGAATCTTTAACTGGATCGACCGGCCGGCCCTGAGCTCATCAGGGCCGGTTTCGTTTGCTCTCGGCTGAGCTCCGCGCCCTGGGCTCTGTGCTCAGACTGATAGCCCCAGAGCCTCAAGAATCGTCTGCGTCTTCGCTGCCCGCTTCGCGAACCCGAAGGTACCCCGCTTCTTCATCTCCTGTGCCGCGCCCAGGAATGCCCCCAGGGCCAGCCGGCACAGCGCGCCCCCGACGCTGACCCGGCGCGCGCCCATCTCCGACAAGTCCGCCAGACTCAACTGAGGCTGCCCCATCCCCATCAGCACATTCACCGGCCTGTCCACCGAACTAATCACGGCTGCGATCTCTTCCATGGTCTTCAATCCCGGCGCATACAGTACATCGGCCCCAGCCTCCTGATACACCCGCAACCGGTAGATCGTATCTTTCAGATCCTCTCTCCCATGCAGATAGTTCTCTGCACGCGCGGTCAGCATGAACGGAAACGGCAGCGCGTGCGCCGCCTCGGCAGCAGCTTGTATGCGCTCGACCGCGTGCTCGATCCTGTAAATGGGCGCATCCGCCCGCCCCGTCGCGTCTTCGATCGACCCGCCCACCAGGCCCGCCTCGGCTGCCATCCGGATCGTCTGCGCCGCCATTTCAGGACTGTCGCCAAACCCGTTCTCCAGATCGCCGTTCACCGGCAGTTCCGTTGCCGCGACAATCGCCGCTGCGTTCTCCAGCGTTGCCTCTCGCCCCATCGTTCCATCCTTCTTCCCGTGCGAGAAGGCATTGCCCGCGCTGGTCGTCGCCAGCACCTCGAATCCCATGTGGGCCAGCATCCGCGCGGTCCCCGCATCCCACGGATTCGGAATAATGAACGCGACCTCACGCTGGTGCAGCGCACGAAAAGCCTCGCCCTTTTCTTTTTGCGTCTTCATGGCCGTTGACTTCCCTCCACCGACGCCGCCGGAATGCTGAAGGTTTCATCGACGGTCTCTAGAAAGGTTCTCTCCTCGCGCAGGATGAGCCGCTTTTCTTCCGCCATCGCGAAATTCCCCCTGGCCTCTGCATCATTCCTCAGCCGCGTCCGATACGCTTCATACGCCGCCAGGCTTTCGAACGCGATCAGTCCCCAGGCTATGTCGTTCGTCCCCTCGTGCGGCAGAAAATACCCCACCAGATGCCCGCCGCATCGCGGAATGATCCGTCCCCAGTTCTCTGCGTATTTCCGGAATGCCTCTTTTTGAAACGGGTCGATCTGATACCGGATGAAACAAGTGACCCTCATTTTTGCCTCGCTTCCTTGTCGATTTTGCGCCCGAAGCCACACGCCCGCCATCACCGGACTGCCTTCCGTGGCAGCCAGCAGGCCGGCCGTTGCCATTCCTGCGATTGCATCGCGCCGCGTGATCCTGGGCGTCCTCATGCACCCAGCATCACCCTTGCCGCACACCCACACTTCGTTTACGGTCAAATCATGGATGCAGCGCACCGAACCGGCCCAGCCCCCACCATCGACAACACCGTCGCTTCCATTGCCGCCGCCATCGGCGAGCCCGCCCGCAGCCGCATGCTCTACTCCCTCATGGACGGCCACGCCCGCACCGGAACCGAGCTGGCGATCGTCGGCCACGTCTCGCCCTCCACCGCCAGCGTTCACCTGGCGCGCCTCAAATCGGAAGCCCTCGTCAAGGTCTTCGTGCAGGGCCGTCATCGCTACTACTCCCTGGCCGGCCCCAGCGTCGCCCGCGCACTCGAGCACCTCAGCGTGCTCGCCAGCGGTGCGCGCCGTCCGTTTGTCCCGCACACGCCCGAGCCTCTCCGCGCCGCGCGCTCCTGCTACGACCACATGGCCGGAAGCATCGCCGTCTCCCTGCACGACCACTTCCTCAGCCTGCGCTGGATCGAACCTCTCCGCCGGGCCCATGCTCGCACCGATGCGTATGTCGTCACCGCCGCGGGAACCCGAGCCTTCACCACACTCGGCCTTAACCTTGACCATGCCGGCGCACTCCGCCGCCGCTTCGCTTATGCATGTCTGGACTGGAGCGAGCGCCGTCCCCACCTCGGCGGCGCGCTCGGTGCAGCGCTCCTTCGCCTCGCGCTCTCCCGCAACTGGCTCGCTCGTGAGTACGACAGCCGCGCTCTTTCCGTCACTCGCCTCGGCCGACGCGAATTTCGTTCCCGCTTCGGCCTCCAGTTCTAGCCCTTCGGTCGAGTGGAGCCGCCACCTGTACCCTGTCACCCGTACCCTGTACGCTGTCTTGTCATGGATAAGCGCGACTTCCTCAAAACCTCGGCCACCGCCCTCACCGGCTGTATCCTGTCGCGGATGCTCCCCGCGCAGAACGCGCCCGCTTCGACACCAGAGACCGCACCGCGCACGAACTGGGCCGGCAACCTCACTTACTCCGCCCCCAACCTGCTCGAACCCGGCACCGTCGACGAGCTCCGCGCCGCGGTCCACACCCACCGCCACCTCCGCGCCCTCGGCTCGCGCCATTCCTTCAACGCCATTGCCGACAGCCCTGAGAACCAGGTCTCCCTCCACGCGCTCAACTCCATCGACCTCGACGCCGCCGGCCGCACCGTCACTGTAGGCGCCGGCGTTCGTTACGGCGACCTCGCTCCCGTCATCGATGCGCGCGGCTTCGCCCTCCACAATCTCGCCTCGCTCCCCCACATCTCGGTCGCGGGAGCCATCGCCACCGCCACGCACGGCTCCGGCCTCCACAATGGCAACCTCGCGACCGCTGCATCAGCCATTGAATTCGTCGCCGCCAACGGCGACCTCGTCCACCTCTCGCGCTCCGCCGATCCGGAAAAATTCTCAGGCTCAGCCGTCCACCTTGGCGCGCTCGGCATCCTCACCCGCGTCACCCTCGACGTGCAGCCAACCTATCAAGTCGCCCAAACCGTCTACCTCGACCTGCCCTTCTCCCTCCTTGAACACCACTGCGAAGAGGTCTTCGCCTCCGGCTACTCCGTCTCGCTCTTCACGGATTGGCAGCAGGGCCGCGCCACCCAGGTCTGGATCAAGCGCCGCACCGACCATACCGGCACGCCAGCGATCCTTGGCGCTGACTTCTTCGGAGCCCATCGCGCCACCGAAAATATGCACCCCATCCTCGGCCACTCCGCCGAAGCCTGCACCGAACAGATGGGCGTCCCAGGACCCTGGTACGAGCGCCTGCCTCACTTCAAAATGAACTTCACGCCCTCCAGCGGCCAGGAACTCCAGACCGAATACTTTGTCCCCTTCGATCGCGCCTACGAGGCCATCCGCGCCGTCGAAACGCTGCGCGACCAGATCACGCCGCACCTCTTTGTCACCGAGCTCCGCACCATCGCAGCCGACAACCTGTGGATGAGCATGGCGCACGAGCGTCGCTCCCTCGCGATTCATTTCACCTGGAAACCCGAGTGGCCTCAGGTCCGTACAATCCTGCCCCAGATCGAAGCGCGCCTCGCGCCCTTTGAGGCTCGCCCGCACTGGGCCAAGCTCTTCACCGTCCCACCCGCGCAGCTCGACGCGCTCTACCCGCGCCTCGCGGCCTTCAAAACCCTCGCCGCTCGCTACGACGCCGACGGCAAGTTCCGCAATCCATTCCTGGCAACGAATCTCTACGGCACATAAGATCGGTTCAACGCCGCGTCGCCGGACGCCGATCGCGTCGTGGCTGAACGCTGACAACTGAACGCTGCTTTCCTCATTCCAGCATTCGCAAATCCCTGCGCAGCCGGTCCGGCTCCCCCTTCCCCAGCAGCGCTTCGACCTCCGCGTGCGTCCGCTCCCACACCGGAGCAGCCTCCGCAAGCAGCTTCTGCCCCTGCGCCGTCAAACGCAATTGCCGCCCGCGCCGATCCTCCGGATCCACCTCCACTTTCACCAGCCCGCGCCGTTCCAGTGGCTTCACCGCGGCCGTCAAAGTGGTCCGGTCCATCGCCAGCAAATCGGCTATGGCGGCCATGCCTGGCGCTGCGGGACGATTCAAAGACATCATGAGCGAGAACTGCCCGTTCGTTAGTCCGACCGGCCGCAGCGCCTCGTCGAACCGCCGCGCCAGTGTGCGCGCCGCCCTCTGTGCGTGCAGACACAGGCAGCAGTCCCGCACCCGCTCGGTCGTCGCAAACGGAACCGGCTCAGCCCTTGACATACGTCTGGTATGTTGATATCAACATATCTCATGGCCGTCAAGCTCCAATTCGCCAGCCCGGAGCACAGCGGCCCATTCGTCACCGGCTTCTTGACAGACCCAAGCCGGGTTGGTTAGGTTGTTTCGTAACTGAATGGTTTCCATTTAGCGCAGCATCCCCATAGCACAGTACCGCAGCTCCCCAGGCCCCGGCAGTCGCAACAGTGAAGTCAGTCCCCAGGTGGAGAAACGCCATGTCTTTCCTTCGTGATCTCAGAATCGCTGTTCGTTCCCTTTCCCGGGTCCCCTCCCTCTGGATCACCGTGGCCCTCACCCTCGCGTTAGGCATCGGCGCCAACGCTGCCATCTTCTCGGTCGTCCGCGCCGTCCTTCTGCGCCCGCTCGCCAATCGCGACGAAGCCCGCCTCCTTTACATTCGCCAGAGCGCGCCCGGCCTGCACGCCGAGAACGTCACCTTCTCCATCCCCGAAATCGACGACCTCGGCAAGCACCTCAAATCCATCTCCGAGCTGGGCACCTTTTCCGAAATCGACTTCACCATGCAGGGCCTCGGCCAGCCCCGCGCAATCCCCGCCGGCGTCGTTGACGGCCACTACTTCGAAGTCATGGGCCTCCGCGCCATCCTCGGCCGCCTTCTCGGCCCCGCCGACGATGGGCCCAACGCCCCAGGCGCTGTCGTGCTCACCTATAAGTTCTGGACCCAGTCCCTCCACTCCGACGCAACGGTCATCGGCAAGACCCTGCGTCTCGACAGCTTCGCCGGATCGCGCACCGCCACCATCGTCGGCGTCCTCGAGCCTGCTGTTCCCTACCCCGTCGCCACAGAGATCATCGCCAACGTCGTCACCAGCCCCCACCATCTCTCCGCGACCATGGTCACTGGCCGCGAACATCGCATGACCGAGCTCTTCGGCCGCCTCGCGCCCGGCGCCACCCTCGACCAGGCCCGTGCCGAGCTCCGCACCGACTACGCTGCGATCATCCAGGCGCACCCCGAGGTTTACAAGCGCGACGACGCCTACACCATCTCCGTCCGCCGCATGCACGACCAGATCAACGCCCGCGCCAACACCATCCTCTGGATCCTCTTCGCCGCGTCGGCTCTTCTGTTTGTCATCGCTTCCTCCAACGTCGCCAACCTCGTGCTCGCCCGCACCCTCCGCCGCGAATCCGAGCTTGCCGTACGCTCCGCACTCGGCGCCAATACGGCCGCTCTTCGCCGCTCGCTTCTCGCCGAAAGCCTCGTCCTCTGCGGATCCGGCGTCGCCGCTGCCCTCCTCATCGCCGCACCCATGGTCTACATCCTCGGCAAATATGCCGCGCGCTTCTCCGTCCGCGCCGACGACCTCCACCTCGACTCCACCCTCGTCTGGTTCGGCATCGGCCTCGCCCTCGTTGCCTCCGTCTTCCTTGCCTACATTCCGCGTCTGCCTTCGACGAAATCCTCGCCCGCCTCCGGCCTCACCGTGGGCGGAACCCGCAGCGCCACCGGCTCCAATCGCCGCCTCCGCATTTTCGCCGTCACGCAGATCACCGCCTCCTTCCTGCTCCTCGCCGGCGCCGGCCTCCTGCTGCGCACCCTCTACGACCTCGAATCCACGCGCCCGCCCTTTGACACCTCGCACGTCCTCGCCGTCAACCTGCCGCCCGTCACCTACGGCCGCACGCCGCAACAACAGCAGGACTTCAACCATGAAGTCGTGCGCCGTGTCTCTGCCCTCCCCGGCGTGAGAAGCGTCGCCACTGGCTTCAGCGTTCCCTGGCGTGACACGCAGGGTCTCGGCATCACCTTCTCCTTCGCCGTCGAAGGCGCCACCCGCAAAAACGGTGACGAAGACCTGCGCGCCAACTTCCGCTCCATCTCTCCCGGCTTCTTCTCCACCCTGGGCGTCCCTTTCACCGAAGGCCGCGACTTCCGCGATACCGACAAGAATGGATCCGACCGCGTCGTCATCATCAGCAAAAGCGTCGCCGACAAGCTCTTCCCTGGCCAGGAAGCCATCGGCCGCACCATGCGCTGGACCGACGGCGTGATGAAGTTCATCGGCATCAGCTACGACTCGCGCCGCATCGTCGGCGTCGTCCCCGATTTCGACGACGAAAACATCATCCCAAACCCCTCCATGACCATTTACCAGCCTGTTGACCAGGAAGGGTGGGGCGGCCGCCTCTTCGTCCGCACGCAGACGAACCCCTATCCGCTCGTGCCCGCCATCGTGAAAACCGTGCAGGGCATCGCCGCCGATCAGCCCGTCGAGCGTGCCGCCACTCTCAACGACATTCGCGCTGAAGTCCTCACTCCCGACAAGCTCAACGCCGTCGTGTTCGGCGGATTCGCCGCCGTCGCTTTGCTCATCTCCGTGGTCGGTGTCGCCGGTGTTCTCGCTTTCAACGTCAGCGGGCGCACCCGCGAGTTCGGCATCCGCATGGCCCTCGGCGCCGAGCCCCGCCACATCCTCACCGACGTACTCCGCGAAGGCCTCGTCATTGCCGCCATCGGAGTCGTCGCCGGACTCGTCGTCAGCATTGCCGGAGCGCGCGGCGCCTCGGTGTGGGTCGGTCAGATCCACACGCAGGGAATGCTCAGCCTTATCGCTTCGGCCGCCGTCATCCTCGCGGCCGCCGCCATCGCCTCCGCAGTCCCCGCAGCCCGCGCCGCCCGCGTCAACGCCGTCGAAGCCCTCCGCGCCGAATAAGCGAGAAGTTCGGCACGCGGACCAGCAACAAGGTACCCCACTCAAGTCTGCCTTTGGCTTGAGTGGGGTACTTGCCGGACTTCCTGGTCTGCCTGCTACGCTGTCGCCGCGATCGCAGGATCAGTCCGGCTTTCGCGCTCGCTCTCGGCATGACCGGCGATCTGATACCGGAATGTCGGATCCTGTTCGGCCTCGACGATGAAGTTGTACCAGCCATAGGTATCCGCAAGCGTGATCTGCCCCTGCGCTTCCTGCCCGGCTTCGAGATCGTAACTCCATACTCTTCCCGAATACGCGTCGGTCAGCTGGACGGTCACCCTCTCCGAACCGCGATTCGAGCCCCACAACGTGATCGAGTCTCCGTCTTCGTCGAAGCTCGTGCTGATGTCCAGGTTCGCCTTATCCGGCCCCGCGATGCTTCCCCTGAACGAACGCAGAAAACCGTTGGGCCCATGCACCGACAGGTCGTAGCCCGTCAGGTTGTTGCTGGTGAGCTGCCATGTGTCGGCAATCTCCTCACCGGACCCAACCGTATAGGTCCATGGCCCCAGGCTGCTGTTGCCTGACCGAACCTGCAGAACCGCGGTCTTGCCTTTGTTGGCGAATCGAATCCTGAACGTCCCGTCCGCAAAATTCGCCTCGCCGTGCACATGCAGATCGTAAGGCACAGGCCTCGCTGGACGCGTTCCCGGTTCCTGTGTCGGCATCGACTGGTTCGCCGGAACCGGCGGCACAAAGTCCGGGTAGCGAGTGCCCGCGCTGATGGCCGCGCTGGGCGGTGCGTACGAGTCGGTGCCGGGCAGCGTCACAATACGCGCATTGGGATTCCTGAAGTTGAACGCCGATGTCAGATCGCCCGCAACGGCGCGGCGCCATGGTGTGATGTTGGTCTCAATCAGATTTGGATTCTGATTCGCGTAGCGCGCCTCAATCAAGCGAATGATCGACGTGTGATCGAAGACCTCCGAACTGACATATCCGCCTTTGCTCCAGGGCGAGATGACCAGCATCGGCACCCGCACGCCCAATCCATAGGGTCCGGGCTCGTACGTGGAATTGCCGGCGAAGATCTCGTTCGTGGTCGGAACGGTCGAGATTCCCTGGGCTCGCGATAGCGGCGGCGTGGGCGGGACAACGTGGTCGAAAAAGCCATCGTTCTCGTCCCAGGTCAGGAGCAACGCCGTTTTGCTCCACACCGAAGGATTCGCCGTGAGCGCGTCCAGAAATTGCGCGACGTACCATGCTCCCCAATTCGCCGGCCAGTTGGGGTGCTCGCAGTAGGCTTCCGGCGCAACGATCCAGGAAACCTGCGGAAGCCGGTTGGCGGCGACGTCGGCGCGGAACTGATCCACCAGATTGCCCGACACCTTGATGTTCGTGCCCATCAGCGCGCCCTCATACAGCGGGGTCCCCGGAGCGGCGTTCTGGTACTGGTGGAAGTACAGCAGCGAATCGTCACCATAGTTGCCGATGTAGGGATCGCCGGTCCAGCCCCAAAAATCCGGGCCATCGAGGCCGTCTCCAATGTCCTGGTAAATCTTCCACGAGATACCCGCGGCCGCGAGTCGCTCCGGATACGTGCTCCAGCCGTAGCCGGCTTCCGCGTTGTCGATTACCGGGCCACCGCCGCTTCCGTCATTGCCCACCCATCCTGTCCACATGTGATACCGATTCGGATCGGTTGGGCCTAAGAGAGAACAGTGGTAGTCATCGCAAATGGTGAAGGCATCCGCCAAAGCGTAGTGAAAAGGGATGTCCTGGCGGTTGAGATAGGTCATGGCCGTGCTGCCCTTTTGCACCACCCACTGGTCGTGCGCTCCGTTGTTGAACGCATCGTGCGTCGTGTCCCAGTCATGTGCCAGGTCTTCCACAAACGCCAGTCCCGCATTGGAGACGTCGGGATGGAAGGGCAGAACATAACCACCCGCGCCGTCCGGCTGCTTCCAGATCGGATCGCCATTCGGCAACAGCACGGCACGCGGATCGCCGAACCCGCGGACTCCCCGCAGGCTTCCGAAGTAGTGATCGAAGGAACGGTTCTCCTGCATGAGAATGACGATGTGCTCGACATCGGCAATGCTACGGGTGCGATCGTTGGCGGGGATTTCAAGCGCGCGAGCGATGCTGGCGGGGACAGATGCGGAGAGGGCGCCAGAAGCGGCAAGCTTCAGAAACGAGCGGCGATTCGTGGGCATGGGGAAACTCCTCGGAGAAGCGCGATTCACAGACCACCGGAGCTTAGCCCCGCATTATTGCGACAGCATGATCGTTCGGTTGGATTTGTGTGACTCGCCCGAAGGCCACCCTCCTGCAACGCCGTTGCAACCCTCCACGCAGGGGGCGAAGCGCAGTCTCTCGCCGACCTGCCCCCACTCCACAATTACCTCTGCTACCCTCGCTTCCACAGCCACCACCCCACCCGTGAGGCCAACCAATGCCCTGCAACGCCGAAGAACTCCGCCATGTCCCCCTCTTTGAACTCCTCGACGACGACGAGGCCGCTGTCCTTGCCGCACAGGTCGAAGTCACCCACTTCGCCGCGCGCCAGCGCATCTTCAAAGCCGGCGATCCCGCCGGTCACGCGTACATCGTCATGACCGGCAGCGTCCGCGTCTTCGCCACCGACGACGACCAGCAGGAAGTCACCGTCGACGAGCCCACCCACGGTGACTTCTTCGGCTTCGCTTCCATGATGCGCGAAACGCCGCACCAGACCTGCGCCGTGGCCGTGGAAGAATGCACCTGCCTCGAAATCGGCCGCGACGACATCGCTGCGCTCCTCACCCGCCGCCCCATGGCCGGCCTCGACATGCTCACCATGCAGGCCCGCCAGTTTCAGACCTCGCAGCAGCTCGTGCGCAGCCGCGCCAACCGCAATCCCAACGAGGTTATCGAGGAGCAGGAAACTTTCGGCGAACGCATCGCCGACTCCGTCGCGCGCTTTGGCGGCTCCTGGTCGTTCATCATCCTTTTTGCCCTCGTCCTGATTGTCTATTCCGTCACCAACATCGTGCTTAAAGGCCGCGCGTGGGACCCGTATCCCTTCATCCTCCTCAACCTCTTCCTCTCCATGCTCGCGGCCATCCAGGCGCCGGTCATCATGATGAGTCAGAACCGCCAGGACCTGAAGGACCGGGTCCGCAGCGAACTCGACTTCGACGTCAACCGCCGCGCCGAAACCGAAATCCAGTCCCTCTCCCAGCGCCTGAGTCTGATCACCGACAAACTCGAAGACGTCGAGGACCTCATCCGCAAAACGCCTACACCCTCGCACTGAATCGTTGTGCCCATTGGCCACAACTATTGGCCATTGGCTAGTTGCACGTGGAATGCAATGATGGGGCGAGCTCGAAATTTCCGCCCCAATGGAATCCGATTCTTCCAGCGCGACACGTTCAGCCGACCGAGGCAGAAGCACAGGTACATTGGCTGATCTCGTCGACCGCCTTCGCTTAGGCGATACCCGCGCCCTAGCCCGAGCCATCTCGCTGGTCGAAAACGACGCCCCCGAAGCGCCCGCCCTCCTCTCCGCCTGTTTCCCGCACACCGGCCACGCAATCCGCATTGGCGTTACCGGCGCTCCCGGAGCCGGCAAGAGCACGCTGGTCGATCGCCTCGCCCGCGCGTTTCGCGATGCCGGCAAGACCGTCGGCGTCATCGCCGTCGATCCCACCAGCCCCTTCACCGGCGGCGCCATTCTCGGCGACCGCATCCGCTTTCAGGACCGCCACACAGACCCTGGCTTTTACGCGCGCTCGATGGCCACCCGCGGCTCCCTCGGCGGCCTCGCCCTCGCCACCGCCGATGTCGCGCTCGTTCTCGAAGCCAGCGGCAAAGACGTCCTCCTCATCGAAACCGTCGGCGTCGGCCAGGACGAAGTCGAGATCGCCCGCCTCGCCGACGTCACCGTTGTCGTGCTCGTTCCCGGCATGGGCGACGATGTGCAGAGCCTCAAAGCCGGCGTCATGGAAATCGCCGATATCTTCGTCATCAACAAGTCCGACCGCGATGGAGCCGACCGCGTCGAACAGGAGATCCACGGGCTGCAGTCACTGGTAACGAATCACCCGGATCGCACGCCACCCGTCGTTCGGACCATCGCCACCACGGGCGATGGCCTGCCCGCTCTGGTTTCAGCGATCGGCGATCTGCAACAGTGGCTGAACCAGGAACGCCGCCTCGCCACCCGCCGCACCCAGCACTGGCAGCGTCGCCTCGACGCCATGCTCCGCACCGAACTGATGCGCCGCGCCCGCCAAAACGGCTTCGACGCGAAGGTGCTCCAGTTCCACGCCGCCCGCATCGCCTCCGGCCACCAGGACCCCTGGCAGCTCGTCGCCCAACTGACGGAGAAGGTCTTCAACCAGGACAATTCAAGCTGAAAACTGGAGTTGTGTTTTAAACTCCAAACTCTAAACTCTGATCGCTTATCTTGCACCCTGCACCCTGTACCCTGCACCCCGTACATATGCCTGAACTCGACCATCTCGGCATCGCGGTCCAAAGCATCGACCAGGCCCGCAAGCTCTACGAGTCCCTCGGCCTCCACGTCGTCCACGAAGAGACCGTCGAACACGAGCAGGTTCGCACCGCCCTGATCCCCGCCGGCGACGCTCGCATCGAGCTCCTCGAACCCACCTCGCCTGACTCGCCCGTTGGCCGCTTCCTCGCCAAACGCGGCGAAGGTCTGCACCACATCGCGCTTCACGTCGAGGACATCTCGGCCGCCCTCGAAACCCTCAAGGCTCAGGGCGCCCGCCTCATCTCCGAAGACATTCAGACCGGCGCCGGCGGCCATCTCTATTTCTTTGTCCATCCCTCGAGCGCCGGCGGCGTGCTGCTGGAAATCTGCGAAGATCAGCCCACCGAATGAGAGCCGTTGTCTGATGCTGCTCCTCGCGATCGACACCTGCGGCTCGACCGGCACCGTCGCCCTCGCCCGCCTCGAGGGCGATAACCTCATTCTCCTTGCCCAGACCGAACTCCCCGGCAAGACTTACTCCGCCCGCCTCGTCCCCACCATCCGCGAAATCCTCGCCTCGCAGAACGTGACCCTTGCCGAAATAGGAACCATCGTTGCTACAAATGGCCCCGGCTCCTTCACCGGCATCCGCATCGGCCTCTCCACCGCCAAAGGACTGGCCGAGCCCAGCTCGATCCCCATCCTCGCCGTCTCGCGCCTCGCCGTCCTCGCCCACAACGCCAACACAAGCGCAGCTGCGCTCGACGCCAGCCGAGGCGAGTTCTACTTTGGCAACTACTCGGGCCCCACCTCTGCAGAATCCCTCCTCACGCGCGATCAGTTCCTCGAGCCCGCCGCCGCCCTCGGCTCGCAACTCGCTATCACCGAACCCTCCATCCTCCTCGTCGCGCCCACTGCCGCCCTCGTTCCGCCGCCCACCGCCGCCGATGCCCTCCACTACGCGCTGCCTCGCCTCCGAGCCCGCGACTTCGACGATCCGCTCCTCCTCGACGGCAACTACATCCGCCGCTCCGACGCCGAAATCTTCTCCGCTCCCAACGCGCCTCCCCGCCCGAAGCCTGCGCCGCGCTCATGACCTTCACGATCCGAGCCATGCAGCCGGCCGACCTCGATCCCGTCCTCGCCATCGCCACCGCTTCCCCCGAAGCCCCGCAGTGGCCGCGTTCCGCTTACGTTTCTTACCTCGCCCCCGACCCTGCCAACCCCGCCCTCCTCCGCACCGCCCTAGTCGCTTTCGACCCCGGCACCCCGGCGGTCCTCGCCTACGCCTGCGCCACTCTTCTGCATATTCCAGATCCAGCGGACACCCAGAATCCAGCCCAACTCGACTCCATGGCGGTCCAACCCAGCTACCGACGCCACGGCATCGGAGCCGCTCTGCTCCGCGAACTCCTCTCCTGGGCCGCCCAAAACGGTGCCCACCACTTCTCCCTCGAAGTCCGCGCCTCCAACGTCCCCGCCATCGCCCTCTACCAGCGTCTTGGCCTCCGGCGGGAAGGCCGCCGCCCCCGCTACTACACTCATCCTGAAGAAGATGCCCTGCTTTTGGGCATTCCGGTTACCCGCGGTGGCTACCCTGCGCTTTTCCACCGCGAAAGTGGTTGAAGGCGGGGCTGCCACGGTGCTAGCTTGGTACGTCTCACTGATGTGAGCCAATTCGCCCGGCGAACCACGATTGCCGCGGCTCCGCCGGGATGGATCCCGAACCGGAGGAGTCACTATGGATCTGGAAGCGAACAGTCAGCCGGATAGTGAAGCGATACGCCGCCTGGAAGAAGAGCATCGTCACTATTCGGAGAAGCTCGAAGAATTGCTCCAAAAACCCTGGCTTTCTGAAGACGAGCAAATCGAGGAAGTTCGCCTGAAAAAACTCAAACTCCATATCAAAGATCAGCTGACGATCGTCCGCGGTCAGGTTCGCGCTTTTAGCGCGGCCTGACCCGCGGCCCGCTTTCCCGCATCTCCATCTCTCTCACGACGCAGCCTCGGCGCCCCGCCGTTAGTGTCTGCCTCTCCTCGGTAACGAGTTTCTTATCCGGTGCCCTTCTCAGCCCCTTTTTGTTTCTCCCCTTCAGCCATAGAATGAAAAGGACTTTCGGACGAGTGCTTCCGTTGGGCTGTGCGGCCGACCTTCTCGTTCTTTTCATCCCGCTGGACCGTCTGCCGGACTCGACCGCAAAGCGCCCAACCCTTGTCACCAGCAACGTCCGGTGGTCCTGTTGTCTGCAATCGGTGGTCTGAATCCTTCTCATGGTGCGTGACGGACTCTTCTACGGACTGGCCCTCGCCGCGGTTGCCGCCGTTCTCTGGCTCACAACGCGCCACTGGGAATGGGCGGTTCTTCCTCTGCTCCTTGCCGCGTTCTTCCTGTGGTTCTTCCGCGATCCCAGGCGCACCATACCCACCGAGCGCGGCCTCGTCGTCTCCCCCGCCGACGGCAAGGTCACCCAGGTCGCCCGCATCGACACGCCGTCCGGCGCGCGTCTTCGCATCAGCATCTTCCTCAGCGTGTTTGATGTCCACGTCAACCGCTCTCCCGTCGAAGGCATCCTGCGCGAAGTTCGCTACAAAAAAGGCGAATACATGAACGCCATGAACCCCGCCTGCGCCGAGCGCAACGAGCAGAACCTCGCCGTCGTCGACTGCATCGAGGGCTACCAGGTTTCCTTCATCCAGATTGCCGGTCTGCTTGCCCGCCGCATCGTCTTCAACAAGAAGCCCGGCGACTACCTCGAGCGCGGTGAGCGCGTCGGCCTCATCAAGTTCGGCTCGCGCACCGACATTCTCCTCCCAGGCAACGCCGAGCCCATCGTCGCGCCTGGCGATCGCGTCCGTGGCGGAGCCAGCATCGTCGCCCGCATCGCCAACCCCGACCACGACCCCATGCTCGCCTCCATCGGCGCGGAGCTTCTGGTATGAATGGCGAGCCGCAGGCGTTCCTCCGCCCCAGTGGAGCTTCGAAATTTCATACTCAGCCGCCGCGCCGCCGCTCCCGCGGCATGTTCCTGTTGCCCTCCATGTTCACCGCCGTGAACATCGCCGCCGGCTTTTTCGCCATCACGCAGAGCCTGGAAGGCTCCGCATCGCAGCCCCACCACTTCGACTACGCGGCCCTCGCCATTGGCCTGGCCATCCCCTTCGACGCCCTCGACGGCCGCATCGCCCGCCTCACCAACACCGAGAGCGACTTCGGCCGCGAGCTCGATTCCCTCGCCGACGTCATCACCTTCGGCGTCGCGCCCAGCATCCTCGCTTACGCGTGGGGCTTTCGCGCCCTGCCCTCCGCTATGCCCCACGAACTCCGCCTCAAGCTCCTGCAGTTCGGCGCCTTCGTCTGCTTCCTCTTTCTCCTCTGCGGAGCCAGCCGCCTGGCCCGCTTCAACATCAGCGTCAATCCCATCCCCAAAAATCCTGGCCGCCCCGGCCGCAAGTACTTCGTCGGGATGCCCATTCCCGCCGCCGCCGGCATCGTCGCCGCCGCCGTCCACGGCTTCATCGGTCTGCCCATCTTTACCTGGTGGCTCGCCATCGTCTGGGGCCTTCTGGTCGGCTTCATCGGCTTCCTTATGGTCAGCAGCTGGCGCTTCTGGAGCGGCAAGGAGATCAACCTCACCGGCCGCCAGCCCTTTCGCTGGATCGTCTTCCTCGGCGTCAGCATCTATCTGCTGGTCTTCTTCTCTCGCGTGGTCCTTCTCCTGCTCGCCTTCGCCTACATGTTTTCCGGCGTGATTGCGCGCCTCGCTTACTCCTGGCGGCGCCATCATCCGCCGTCCAGAAATCCCATGCCTTCTTCACAAGGTCCGGTTGGATGACCGATCAACAGAAAATTGCCATCGTCGGTGCCGGCTCGCTGCGCGGCAAAGAACTCAATGACTCGCTCGCCGACTCGCCTTTCGCCGGCGCCGAGTTCCTGCTCATGGACGACGAGGCCCAGCTCGGCAGCCTCGAAGCCGTCGGCGACGAAGTCACCTTTATCCAGCGCATCGAACCTGATTCCTTCAGGCAGGTCGACTTCGCCTTCTTCGCCGGCGACCAGGATCTGACCATCCGGCACTGGGAAAGCGCTCAGCGCGCCGGCGCCAGCATCGTCGATCTTTCCTTCGCCCTCGAAGGCAAGCCCGGCGTCCTGGTCCGCGCCCCCTGGGTCGATGAGATCCTGCCGCCCGCGCCCGCTCAACCCGGTGCTGAAATGCCCGGCCTCGAAACCCCCGCCATCGTCCCGGCCCACCCGGTCGCCGTCGCCCTCGCGATCCTCCTCGGCCGTATCGCGCAGTCCGCGCCCATCCTCATCGCCACCGCCACCGTCCTCGAGCCCGCCTCTGAGTACGGGCGCGCCGCCATGGACGAACTCCACCAGCAGACCGTCAAGCTGCTCAGCTTCCAGGAATTGCCCCGCCAGGTTTACGACACCCAGGTCGCCTTCAACACCACTCCGTCCTTTGGCGATTCCGCCAAATTCTCGCTCGCCGCCAGCGAGTCACGCATCCGTCGCCACTTCACGCTGCTCTCCGGCGGCCGCCTCCCCGACTCGGCGTGCAGCTCCTGCATACCCCCGTCTTCCACGGCTACGGCATCTCGCTCGCCGTCGAACTCGCCACGCCCACCTCCCTCGATCAGATGGAAGCCTCGCTCGCCGGGGAGCATGTCGAGATCATGACCGCAGAATCCGATCCGCCCACCAACCTCACCGTCGCCGGTCAGGCCAACATTCTCGTCCGCGCGCGCCCCTGCAACACCCGCGACCCGGAAACCACCCGCTTCTGGATTTGGGCCGGCCTCGACAACCTCCGTTTTGCAGTCCTGAATGCAATGGCCTGCGCGCTGGAACTTAAGCGCCTGCGGCCCTCGGGAGAAGTGCAGTAGAGGAGCCACACACGTTCCGTTGGCCCGGACTTCAATGTTAGCCCCGCCTCAGACTCTGACCACGCCAGCGTCCTCCCGCTCCGCCTTCCCCGCACCCCGCGGCGCGCGTCCCGTTGACTTCCGCACCACCAGCGCTGGTCGCACGCCGTACTCCGCGCCCTTGCCGCCGTCCTGGCGGATGCTGTACAGCGCGCGAAAAGCCACCCGCGCAATCTCCTCCCGCGACAACCGCACCGTCGTCAGCGCGGGCTGCGTAAATGCGCTGATCTGGATATCGTCGAACCCCACGATCGAAATGTCCTCCGGCACCCGCAACCCGCGCTCGTGGATCGCTCCCAGCGCCCCGATCGCCGTCATGTCGTTCGAGGCCAGCACCGCCGTCGGCTGCATGGTCCGGCCCAGCAGCCGCATCATCGCATCGTGCCCGCCGTCCACCTGATGATTCCCCTCCTCGATCCAGTCCGCGCCGATCCCCCGCCGCTCGAGGCAGCCGATGAACGCCTCCCTCCGCACCCGAGCCGAGCGCAGCATCAGCGGCCCCGAGATGAACGCTATTTCCGTGTGTCCCAGGCCGACGATATGCTCCACCGCCGCATCCACGCCGGCCGCGTAGTCCACCACGAGGTTGCTCGTCAGCTTCTCCGCCTTGCCTGTGTCCAGAAACACCAGCGGAATATCCCGGCTTTGAAATTCCGTGATCAGCCGCGCATCCATCTCCGACGTCATAATCGCAACGCCGTCCACTTTTCGCTGCAGCATCCGCCGCACGCATACTTCCATGCGTGCCGGATCGTAGTTCGTATTCGCGATCAGCACTTCCTGCCCGTTCTGCACTGCAATGTCTTCGAAGCTCTTTACCAGCTCGGGGAAAAACGGATTTGTGATGTCGGAGATGATCAGTCCATAAAGGCTGCTGCGCCCCGACCCCAGCGCCCGCGCCCACGTGTTGGGATAGAACCCCAGTTCCTCGATGGCGCGCTGCACGCGCTCCTTCGTCTCCGGCGTCACTTTATCCGAACCGTTGATCGTTCGCGACACGGTTGCCGTCGATACCTTCGCCCGGCGCGCCACTTCTCTGATGTTCATAGCGGTATCTGACCTCTTATATTCGATACGCCCTGACTTTAGAAAGAGAATTGCCGGTAAGCGTTTACGCCCGGACGCTCGCCTCGCTCGCCTCTCGCTCGTGTTCAGCTCGCCTTTCGCTGCTTCTTTTCCTGTACGATGGCCGCCATGAAACCGGCCCTCCTTCGATCCATCGCTGCCGCTCTCCTCCTCTGCTTCGCTTCTTCCCTCTCCGCCGAATCGTACCAGCGCTGGACCGAACGGCAAGCCAACGCCTGGTACGCCCAGCAGCCCTGGCTCGTCGGCAGCGACTACCTCCCCTGGAACGCCATCAACCAGCTCGAAATGTGGCAGGCCGACACCTTCGACCCCCAGCGCATCGACCTCGAACTCGGCTGGGCCGAAGCCATCGGCATGAACACCATGCGCGTCTTCCTCCACGACCTGCTCTGGCAACAGGACCCCGAAGGCTTTCGCAAGCGCATCGACACCTTCCTCGCTCTCTGCGCGAAGCACCACATTCGCCCCATCCTCGTCCTCTTCGATTCGGTGCTGGGACCCCGATCCCAAACTCGGCCCGCAACATCCGCCCATCCCCGGCGTGCACAACTCCGGCTGGGTGCAGAGCCCAGGCGGCGCCGCACTCGCCGACCCGGCGCAGTATCCGCGCCTCGAAGTCTACGTCAAGGGCGTCATCGGCGCCTTCGCTTCCGATCCCCGCGTCCTGGCGTGGGACCTCTGGAACGAGCCCGACAACGGCAACGAGCCTGCTTACGTTGCTGGCGAACTCACGAACAAACAGGCTCTCGTCGAAAAACTCCTCCCCAAAGTCTTCGACTGGGCGCGCTCGCAGCATCCCCTGCAGCCCCTCACCAGCGGCCTGTGGCAGGGCGACTGGACCTCCCTCAAAACCCTCACTCCCATCCAGCGCACCCAGGTCGAGCAGTCCGACGTCCTCTCCTTCCACAACTACGATTTTCCCGAGGACTTCGAGCAGCACGTCCTCCTCCTCGAGCAGTACCACCGCCCCATCCTCTGCACCGAATACATGGCGCGCGGCATCGGCAGCCTCTTCGACACCATCCTCCCCATTGCGCAGAAGTATCGCGTCGCCGCCATCAACTGGGGCTTCGTCAAAGGCAAATCGCAAACCTATCTTCCCTGGGATTCCTGGATCCACCCCTACGTCCTCACGCAACCCGCCGTCTGGCACCATGACATCTTCTATCCCGACGGCAAGCCTTACCGCCAGCGCGAAATCGACATCATCCGCGCGCTCACGGCGGCCACCAACGGCCCACCCAAGGCCACACTCCCCACGCAATAAAGCGCCCCCGGGCGTGCGGAGTCTCTTCGCCTCCTGATCACTCTGCTAGACTTTGGCGGCCATGAAAATGTCCGCCATTCGCATCCTTTGCATCGCGTTGTCGCTGGTGCCCCTCGCCGTCGCGCAGCAGGTCATTCCCCTCTATCCCGGCACCGCGCCCGGCTCGTCGCCGGAGACGTATCCCGAGAAGGACTACATCTCGAAGGTCTGGAATACAGAGGTGGTCACCAACGTGACCCGGCCCACCCTCATGGTCTTCAAGCCCTCCCCGGAGTTGAAGAACGGCACCGCCATCGTCATCTGCCCCGGCGGCGGTTTCATGGCCCTGTCCATCGCAAGCGAAGGCACGGACGTCGCCAAATATCTCGCCGCCCGAGGCGTCACCGCGTTCGTCCTCAAATATCGCCTTGCCCACACCGGTGACGACGCCACCCAGGAATTCACCACGCTGATCGCCGATCCGGCAAAGTTCGAGGTGCTCCTGAAGCAGACCGAGCCCCTCTCCGTCGCCGACGGATTAGCGGCGGTCACCTATGTGCGACAGCACGCGTCCGAATGGGGAATCTCGCCCGATCGTGTCGGCATCATCGGATTCTCCGCGGGCGGAGCGGTCACCGCGGAAGTCGCCACCCGCTACGCGCCCGAAGGCCGCCCCGCCTTTGTCGCTCCCATCTACGCCGGCGGAATGTTGCAGGACGCTCCCGTCCCGGCGGACGCACCGCCGATGTTCGTCGCGGCCGCCACCGACGATTCCCTCCACCTGGCGCCCGTAAGCGTCGCGCTTTATCAGAAGTGGACGGCGGCTCATAAATCCGCCGAGCTGCACATGTACGCCAAAGGCGGCCACGGCTTCGGCATGCGCAAGCAGAACATCCCCACCGATCACTGGATCGACCAATTTGCCGACTGGTTAAAGCTGGAAGGCTTTCTGAACCCGTGACGACGCGCAGCCCGGCCGCAAATCAATGGCGCGTCACCACGGCAGCCGGCGCTCCCATCCGCACCATCAGCCATCATCCGTTTACTCTCATCTAGCGGAAAACCAGAATCTTTCCCCAGCCCTTCTCATCCAAAGGCAATCCCGCGCTCCAGGGAGAATGTATGAAAATCGCAGCTCTGATCTGCCGTATCCTTCTCGGCCTGGTGTTCTTCGTCTTCGGCCTCTACAAGTTCTTCCCCATGAACCCGGCCAGCATCCCGCCCGGCGATCCAGGTGCCTGGTCCCTGCTGATGATGCATCATCACTGGATGGCCGTCGTGGGGACCTTCGAGGCCGTCGGTGGCCTGCTCCTCCTCTCCGGCCGATTCGTTCCCCTCGGCCTGACCCTCCTCGCTCCGATCTGCGTCAACGTCCTGCTCTTCGGAGTCTTCTTTCTTCCCGCAACCCTGGTGACCGGCGGCCTCGCCGCGATCCTCGAGCTCTTCCTCCTTTATGCCTACCGCAGCTACTTTGCACCGCTGTTCACGGCCAGGGCCGCAATTTCCTGACAGCGCGCCCTGACAATTAGTTCGCGTGCCCCAAGCTTGTTCGCGTGCGGCGAACCGCGTTTGCGGCGGCGGCAGTGTAGGATTCCGCTCATGCGAGTAACGCACGTACGAATCTCCGCAGCAGCATGCGCGACGATCGTGTCGCTCCTTCCTGCGTACGCACAGCAGAGTCACTGGGCCTCGGCCGACGACAAGACCGCGCAACACATCATCGAGATGGAGCGCAAGTGGGCCGAGGGCGTGTGTGTCGACAACGGTGTCGTTGCCGGTCTGCTGGCCGACGACTTTGAGGGCACCTCGACCACCGGTGCACGCTTCACCAAAGCCGATGAACTAAGAGACGAAAAAGCTCCACGCATCGCCCACGATTGCGGACTCGATGAGACGAAGGTCCGTTTCTTCTCGGACACTCTTGCCATCGTCTACGGCAGCGAGCATGCGGTCGGCAAAGACAAGTCCCAACCCAACGCAAAAGTATGCCAAATCTGGACCGATACCTGGCTCAAGCGCGACAACAAATGGCAGATCATCGCCTCGCACGATAATCGTGTGCCCTGCAAATAGCCCATTGAACGAGAGCGGTCCAAACTCCCGGCTCACCGGCGACACAGCCATTGGCAGGCTTGTTCCGCCTTTTTTGCTGAAAATGAATATCGTTTCCCTGGTCCGGCGTTTTCCTGCTCCGCTTGTCATTGGCTTGTTGGCGTGCGGGCCGGCCGCTGCCTCGAATCTCGTCACCGGTAATGGCTTCGGCTTCGGCGTGGTCGCGCCGGCCACCGGGACGATCACGAAATTCTACGCGCACCCCTACAGCTTCCTGGGGCCTGATCCCCGCGATCCTCTCAGCGAGGGAATCCCAACCGCCAGCTTCATTACCGAACTCGGCTGGCGCGATGCAGTCGCCGGGAACTCCTCCGCGAACTATGAAGACGATTCCCATGTCATCCACATCGACCGTAGCGATGGCGAAGGCCTCTGCTTCATGCCCTTTGGCTTTGAGCATGCGGCTCTCATCGTCAGCTGGGAGCCGGTTGCATCCGAGGCCCGACGCGGCGGCTTCTACGTCGAATGGACCCATCCCATCCGCTCGCAGCAAACCATCCCGCTCGCCGGCGCGACCCTGCATCTGTTGACATTCGACGGCCTGGAGGAATCTCTCCTCCTCATTCCGCTCGGCGAGGCGTCAGCCCATCCAGCCGAGTCTTCTCAATTGCTGGCGGAGAGCCGGGCATGGGCGCTCATCGCGATCGAGAAGAACGACCAACCGGAGCCGACCGCGAGAGAATTCCTCCGCTGGCAGGCTGGACTCTCGCCTCAGGCCCTGGCGAAGCGGGAGATCGCGGAGATGGAACGCTGGCGGATCAGCCCGGCCGTACACTTCGCCAGCGAGAAGGAACACCACCTGTGGCGGCAGAGCGAGGTGATGCTGCGCATCGCGCAGAGCCGTGAGCCCAATCGCCCAGGACGCTATGGCCATGGCCTGATCGTCGCCAGCCTGCCCGATGGCGTCTGGTTCACTCCCTGGGTCCGCGACATGGCCTGGGCAACCGTTGCGCTGGCGCGCATGGGCCATCGGAGTGAAGCACGCGCCGCCCTGCTGGCCTGGTTCAATGCACGGCCCACCGGCAAAATGCGGGCCCAGACCGCTGGCGCTGACTACCAGATCTCGGTGGTGCGCTACTTCGGCAATGGCGCCGAAGAGCCCTTCTTCACCAACGAGGGCAGCACCAACATTGAGTTCGACGACTGGGGTGAAGCCCTCTGGGCACTCGGCGAATACCTGCGCAAATATCACGACCCGGGCCTGCTCGCCACACCCACGGTTCGCGGCCGCCTCTACGAGAGCGCCCGGGATTTCATCGCCAAACCGCTGCTCGCAAACACGGAAAAATACGGCGACGGCCGCATTGTCGATGCCGACACATCGATCTGGGAAGAACGGGAGAAAGACAAGAAGCACTTTGCCTTTTCCACCGCCGCGGCCATCGTGGGCCTGCGGGAATTCGCGGCTGTGGCGCATCGCGCCGGCGACGAGTCAACCGGAACCACGATCCTGAACCGGGTGACCCTCCTGCAAAAGGGCTTCGACGCGGCCTTCATCCGGGGCGGACAGCTGCACGGCACCCTGGAAGAAGGCGTGAAGAACGACATTGACGGCGCTCTGCTGCAGATCATCAACTTCGGCGTCGTCCCCTCACCCGCCATCATCCGCGATACGGTGAACAGGATGGAGCTTCTGAAAGTAGCCTCGGGCGGCTACCGCCGCGTCCGCAGCACTTATACCGATCCTGCCATCTTCGAGTACTGGTATGAACGTCAGGAATTCCTCTTCGTCGATTTCAACCTGGCCGAGCTCGCTCGCCGCCTCGGAGACAGTGCCCGGGCGGACGCGATGCTGCAACCTGTCGTCGACAGGGCCGCCGCCGACCATGATTTGATTCCGGAGATGTACGTCGCTTTGCCATGCAAGCTGTTTCCAGGCAGGATTGGCGATCCCACGGGAGCATTGCCCATGGTGGGCTACGGAGCCGGCGAATTCATCCTGTACCTGCTGAATCGAGAAGAGCTGCAGCGTCGCCCCTGACCCTGGACGGCTAGTTCTTTGCGTGAACCATACCCGCCTGGACGGCCTGCCCTGAGCGTGTCGAAGAGGTTGATCCCTCTTCTATCGTGACGATCTTGTCCACCTCCGGCACTGCCACCTTCTCCACCTTCCCGTCCGGCCAATGAATCTCCACGCTATCCACCCTGGTCGCATCGCCCAGCCCAAAATGGACCCGCGGATCGCTCGACGACAGGTAGCTTCCCCCGCTCAGCACGTCGCCACGCTGCCGGATCCCGCCCGCCGTCAAATACACCGTCGCGCCCACCGCATCGCGCGGGCTCTTCGGGCCCCCAACCAGCTTCAGCTCCACCCAGTGATGGTGGTCCGGGTTCACGTTGCGCTCCAGCACCGGCACGCCGTCCATGTTGTTCATCACCACGTCGATTTTGCCGTCGTTGAAGATGTCGCCAAACGCGGCGCCGCGCCCCACCGTCACCACCGCCAGCCCGGTGCCCTCCACCGTCGGCACCAGTGAAAACTTGCCGTTCTTCTCGTTGTGGAACAGCAGCGGCTTTTCCGGATACGTCGTCCCCCACTCCGGGTGCTGGTCCACCACGGGATACACATGCCCGTTGGTGAAGAACAGGTCCTTCCACCCGTCGTTGTCGTAGTCCAGAAAGCCGTCGGCGAAGCTCACGTATGGAATGGTCGGCGCCGCCACACCCGAGGGATAACTCACGTCGGTGAAATTTCCCTTGCCGTCGTTGTTGAACACGATGTCGTAATCGTCGGCAAAGGTCGTGGTCACGATGTCCTCGTGCCCGTTGTTCTCGTAATCCCCGGCGGCAATGCCCATGTTGGCCGCCTCGCGCCCGTCGGCATTCAGGGCCAGCCCGCTCAGATAGCTGTCGTCCTCAAACGTCCCGTTGCCCTTGTTGATGTAGAGATAGTTTGGCGTCGAGTCGTTCGCCACGATCAGGTCCGGCTTGCCGTCGTTGTTCACATCCACAAACAACGCGCCCAGGCCGTAGTAGCCGTTCTTGTTGTCGACGCCCAGCTTCTCGCTCACGTCGGTAAACGTGCCGTCGCCGTTGTTGTGGAACAGGTGATCCCGCTCGCCCGGCAGCCCGCGCGGTCCGCACATCGTCTCCACGCCGCGGTACTGGCAGTTCGCGTAGTTCACCGTCCGTGATCCGGACACCGGCGGATGCACGAAGTCGAAATGGATGTAGCCCGCGACAAAAAGATCCAGGCGCCCGTCGCCGTCGTAGTCGCCGAACGTCGCGCCCGTCGACCATGTGCCCAGCGCCACACCCGCAGTCTCCGCGACGTCAGTGAATGTCCCGTCGTGATTGTTGCGGTAGAGCCGGTTCTTGCCGTAGTTCGTGACGTACAAATCGGGCCATCCGTCGTTGTTGTAATCCGCCACCGCGCAGCCGTAGCCCCAGCGCCCGTTCGCCACGCCCGCCTTCTCGGTCACATCGGTAAAGGTCCCGTCGTGGTTGTTGTGAAACAGAGCCGCCCGCGGAGCCTCGGCCTTCCCGTTCATCGCGTCCAGCGTCGACCCGTTCACAAAATAGATATCCAGCCATCCATCGTTGTCGTAGTCGATCAGGCACAGCCCCGGCCCCTTCGCCTCGACGATGTACGGCTTGTCCGCCGTTCCCGACACGTGATGCCAGCCCGTCAGCCCCGCCGCCTTCGCGACGTCCTGAAAGACGACCGGACCTGTCTTGACGAAACCGCCCGCTGTAATCACGCGATGCTGCTCGTCGTAGACGGCCTGGTGCTGCGCCCCGCTCGCCATCCCGGTATTTTGCGGCCCGTTCTGTGTTCCGCTCTGCGCCTGCTGCGCCGGTACGGTTCCCCAACCGGCGAACAGAACCGCCATCAGCCCAAAGCCGAAACGCATCCCCACCGTGAACCTGCTCCTCCAGCCGGAGCGCCCGTTGATCCCCACTCGATATTTCCCTTCCTGGGATTGCAGCAACCATTGTCGCCGTTCGCCGTCGCTTGCGAAAGCCCCAGTCCCATCTCTCCGCGCCGCCTCGCGATACCATGATCTCCGATGCCCGTCCGCCGACTTGCTCTCTGTCTTGCCCTCGTCTTCTGCTGCTCCGCTTCCCCCGCGCTCCTCGCGGCGCAGAAGCCCGCTCCGGTCCATGTCCCCACTGCCATCCTCGACAGCTATGTCGGCCAGTACCGCGAGCAGAACGAGCCCGACATCGTCCTCTCCGTCTTCCGCGAGCGTGACCGCCTCTACATGGAAAGCGCGCGCACCGCGCGCCTCGATCTGACGGCCGAATCGAACACCTCGTTCTCGCCCGACTCGGCTTCGCACTACACGTTTGAGACGGATGCCAGCGGCGTCGTCAACGCGATGAAGTTCTCCGCGCCTGGGCAGGAAGTTCTCTTTACCCGCATCTCCTCGCAGCCGGTCCACAACCATTTCCGGCCCTACTCGCGCGAAGACGTCATGATCCCCATGCGCGACGGCATCAAACTCCACGCTGTCATCCTGCGTCCCACCGACACCAAAGAACCGCTGCCCTTCCTCATGCAGCGCACGCCCTACGGCGTCGATGGCTATGACTCTGACGCCGTCAACTCCCGCTACACCGAACTCGCGCAGAGCGGCTACATCTTCGTCATGGAAGATATCCGCGGCCGTTACAAATCCGAAGGCAAATTCGTCATGATGCGGCCCCTCGCGGACCATAGTGACCCGAAGGCCATCGACGAAAGCACCGACAGCTACGATACCGTCGCCTGGCTCCTCCAGCACGTTCCCCACAACAACGGCCGCGTCGGCGTCATGGGCGTGTCCTATCCCGGCTTTCTCACCGCCGAAGCCGGCATCGACCCCCACCCCGCCGTCCGCGCCATCTCGCCCCAGGCCCCCATGACCGACGTCTGGCTCGGCGACGACTTCTTCCATAACGGCGCCTTCCGCCAGACCTACGGCTATGACTACGTCATCGGGATGGAGTCCGGCAAGGAGAACACCTTCAGCAAACTGGATGAAGACGCCTATACCTTCTTCCTGAAAGCCGGCTCCTTCGCCGCCGCCGGCAAGCTCTCCAACACCACCGACCTGCCCACATGGCAAGCCTTCCTCGACCACCCTTCCTACGATGAATTCTGGCGCGCGCGTGCGGTTCAACCCCATCTCACCACCATCGCTGTCCCCACGCTCGAAGTCGGCGGGTTCTGGGACCAGGAAGATCTCTGGGGACCCCAGGAAGAATACGCCGTGCTTGAACCCCACAATGAACCCGGCAACCCCGCGCATCGGGTGTACATGGTCCTCGGACCGTGGCGTCACGGCGGCTGGTCCCAGACCACGCGCCGCCTCGGCGACGTCAACTTCGGCGAGCCCGTCGGCGACGAATTCCGCCGCCGGATCGAGGCGCCTTTCTTCGCGTACTACCTCAAGGACCAGCCCGGATTCGACCTCGAGAACACCGCAACCTACCAGACCGGCTCCGAACGCTGGATGCACTACAACCAGTGGCCGCCGAAAAACGTAACAACACGTGATCTTTATCTTGGATCCGATGGCTCCCTGACCTTCGACAAGCCTGCCGACACGAATTCCTTCAGGGCCTATACCTCCGATCCCGCCGATCCCGTCCCTTACCGCCGCCGCCCCATTGAAGCCACCTACGCCCCCAGCGGCTCCGGCTGGTACACCTGGCTCGTGCAGGATCAGAGCTTCGTCAACAGCCGTAAAGACGTCGCCACCTGGGAAACGCCGCCTCTCGACCGCGACATCACTGTCACAGGCAACGTCGTCGCCGACCTCATCGCGTCAACCTCCGGCACCGGCAGCGACTGGGTCGTCAAACTCATCGACGTCTTCCCCGACGGCCCCGCGCCATCCGCCTGTCATGAGCCATGTTTTTCCATCGACCCCGGCCTTGGCGTCCAGCCCGCCGGTTTTGAGCTGATGATCGCCGACGAAATCTTCCGCGGCCGCTATCGCACCAGCTTCTCGAACCCCGAGGCCATCCCAGCCAACAAGCCGGAGGAGTACAAGTTTTCGCTCCATGCCGCCGACCACGTTTTTCTCAAAGGGCACCGCATCATGGTCCAGGTCCAGAGCAGCTGGTTCCCGCTTTACGACCGCAACCCCCAGACCTTCGTGCCCAACATCATGACGGCTCAGCCCGCGGACTACAAAACAGCAGAGCAGCACATCTACGCCGGTTCGCACCTCGAGCTGCCACTTCCCCAATAGCCATCACGCAGCAAACTGCGCAACGCTCCCCTCGCACATGAAACAAAACCATCATCTCTGGACCCGGCGAAAGTTCCTCGCTCACGCAGCAGGCTCGGCAGCCGCCCTCGGTCTTGGTATGCGCCCCGCAGATCTTCTCGCCCTCCCATCCGCCTCATCGCCTCTCCGCAGACGCTTTCTCACCCACGTCTCCGTCGTGCGCGTGAATCAGATTGAGGTCACCCCCAATCGCTCCATCGGTCAGGACGAGTCCGCCGCCAACAGCCCCGCGGCAATCCTCGCGCGCCGTGAGGCCTTTGCCCGCGGTTGCCCTGATGGCCGCATGACCTGGGCCATCAGTTGGCTCGCCCTTCACGACACCCGCCAGGAATACAAAGAGGCGCGCCGCCTCCTCGCCTCCTTCCACGATCGCTACGCCGACGAAATCACCTTCATCCCCGGCGGCTACTTCGCCCCGATGTACAACACCCGCGAACAAATCCGCGTAACGATTCACCAGGCTCTCGACCGAATCTCGAAGATGGTCGGCAACGGCTACCGCCCGCAATGTCTCATCGCCGGCTTTATGGACGCGGAGAATCAGCATCTCCTCGCCACCGACGAATCCATCCACGTCTGCCAGGGCCAGATCTGGAGCCAGCACAGCATCGATAACGGCGATGGCGACGGCGGCATCTGCTATCCGTACTACCCCAGCCTCCAACACTACCTGAAACCGGCCCAGGGTCCCGATGACTTCATCGACTGTGTCTGCCTCGACGGGTGGACCTGCGATTTTCTCTCCGCCCGCCGCAACGGTTTCGAAGGCGGATTCAACAGCCGCATGGGTGTGGGTCCGATAGAAACGGTTCAGGACCTGGGCCAGCAGGTTGGCCGTAAGGAAATGATGGACGCTACCGCCATGCACTTCGACGGGGGACACGCCCTGAACGGCTTCGCTTGGGTCACAGCAATCTGGGAAGTCTCCATCGGCCACGATCAGGACCTCACCTGGTGGCTCCAGTCCGTGCGTGAGCGCTGGCCGGACACGCTCGTGATCACCGAAGGCGAATTTGGCCTTGAGTGGCGCCATCATTTTTCCAACAACAACGCGCTTAACTACCGCTTCGACGCGAAAGGGACCGGCGCACCCGGATCGGAGAAGAACCTCGAAATCCGCTGGTACATGAACCAGGAATTCCGCCTCGCTCTGCTGCATGACTGGACCACTGCGAGTCCGCGCAGAGTCATCGACTTTACCCGCTACGACCTGCCGACCGCCGAGCCCCAGGCACTCCAGCGCGAGTGGAGCCTGATGAATGTCCTCAACCAGAAGGGCACGCGCCCTCAGGACAAACCCACTCGCCTCGGCGAGCTGCCCCCGGAGGATCAGCGCCTCATCGATGCCCGCTATCCGGAGCTGAAAACCTGGGAATAACAGCCAATCGTTCCTCTAATCTGACTATCCCCTGGACCTCAAAATCTGGCCCCAGCCCAAAGCGCCAGTCCCAGCCCCCGCCGCCCCCAGGCCCCAGCCCCAGCCCTAGCCCCCGAGCCCCCAAAGGCCAGGTTCACCCCACAGCAAGCAGAGGAATCCTTCGCAACACAACTTTCAAGATTACCCACCATGCTCCATAGCACCGAAGTACCGTCACGGCCCATTTTGAATTTTCCCAACCCTTTTGCCCCGACCCTCACTTTCGAATCCCCTGTCCTTCAATAACCACCCCACCACAATCAAAAGAGCGCCAGTTCCGACCCCGCCCCTCGTTCCTTCCAACGACAGCTTCTCGCCAGCCGACCACCTGGATCCCCACTCCGCGACAGTTCCTTACCAGTCGCCGCCCCAACTAATCCAAGGCCAGGTTCACCCCACAGCAAGCAGCGGAATCCTTTGCAACACAACATTCAAGATTACCCACCGTGCTCCATAGCACCGAAGTACCGTCACCACCCATTTTGGGAATTCTCCCTTGCCCCCCCACATCGAGTTGCCCGCCCTTCAATCAAGGCGCCCATCCCAACAAGGAAAGCGCCGGATGATCCGGCGCTCTTCGGCAACCCGTACCTTGTACCCCTCCTACCCCTCTTCCTGTTCGCGCAGTTTCGCGATCACCGAGAAATCTTCCAGCGTCGTCACGTCGCCTTTGATCTCCCCGTGCGTCGCCATCTCCCGCAGCAGCCGCCGCATAATCTTCCCCGACCGCGTCTTCGGCAGCTGATCCGTAAAGCGAATATCGTCCGGCCGTGCCAGCGCCCCAATCTCCTTCGCCACCCACGCCCGCAGCTCGTTCTTCAACTCCGGCGTCGGTGTGTAGCCGCCTTCGAGAGTCACAAAGGCCGAGATCGCCTGCCCCTTCAACTCGTCCGGACGCCCAACCACCGCCGCCTCCGCAACCTTCGGGTGCGCCACCAGCGCCGACTCCACCTCCATCGTCCCCAGCCGGTGCCCACTTACGTTGATCACGTCATCGACGCGCCCCATCAGCCAGAAATAGCCGTCCTCATCCATGCGCGCACCGTCGCCGGTGAAGTAGCATCCGGGTACATCGGACCAGTACTGCTTCACGTAACGCTCCGAATCGCCCCAGATCGTCCGCGCCATCGACGGCCATGGCTTCCGGATCACCAGCAGCCCGCCCTGCCCCGCCGGCACCGGCTGTCCCTCTTTTGTAACAACCTCAGGCACAATTCCGAAGAACGGCCGCGTCGCCGACCCTGGCTTTGCCGCCACCGCTCCGGGCACCGGCGAGATCATGATCCCGCCCGTCTCCGTTTGCCACCACGTGTCGACGATCGGGCACCGCCCCTTGCCGATCACTTCGCGATACCAGATCCACGCCTCGGGATTGATCGGCTCACCCACCGTGCCCAGCAGGCGAAGGCTGTCCATCTTGTGTTTCGCCGGATACTCGTCGCCCCACTTGATGAACGCGCGGATTGCCGTCGGCGCTGTGTAGAACACCGTCACCTTGTGGTCATCGATGATCTTCCAGAACCGGTCCGGCTGCGGATGATTCGGCGCCCCTTCGTACATCAGCGTCGTCGTGCCGTTCTGCAGGATGCCGTACACCACATACGAATGTCCCGTCACCCAGCCGATATCCGCGGTGCACCAGTAAACGTCGTCCTCCCGCAAATCGAAGATGTACCTGCTGGTCAGATAGGTCTGCACCGAGTAGCCGCCGGTGGTGTGCACCAGGCCCTTCGGCTTCCCCGTTGTGCCCGACGTATACAGGATGTACAGCGGATCCTCGGCGTCCAGCTCCTCCGCGGGACACTCCTTCTCCGCCGCCTTCATCAGCTCGTGCCACCAGTGGTCGCGCCCCGCCTGCATGTTCACCGGCGACCCTGTGCGCTTGTAGACGATCACGTTCTTCACCGTGGGACACTGCCCCACGGCCTCGTCCACCGTCGCCTTCAGCTTCACTTCGTTGCCGCGCCGGTACGACGAGTCCTGGGTCAGGATCGCCACGCACTGCGCGTCATTCACGCGATCCACAATCGCGTTCGCCGCAAACCCGCCGAAGATCACCGAATGCACCGCACCGATCCGCGCACACGCCAGGATGGCAATCGCCAGCTCCGGCGTCATTCCCATATAGACCGCAACGCGGTCGCCCTTTTTGATCCCCAGCCCCTTCAGCACATTCGCAAACTTCTGCACCTCGGCGTGCAGCTCGGCAAAGGTCAGCTTCCGAACCTCGCCTGGCTCACCTTCCCACAGGATCGCCGTTCTGTTCGCGCGCCCGTTCGCAACATGCCGGTCCACGCAGTTGTAGCAGAGGTTGATCTTGCCCCCGACGAACCACTTCGCCCACGGCAGATTCCACTCCAGAACCTTGTCCCAGGGCTTGAACCAGTGCAGTTCGCTCGCCGCCTCCGCCCAGAATCCCTCCGGATCCCTGACCGAGCGCTGATACATGTGCTGGTACTCGGTCAGGCTCTTGATGTGGGCTTGTTTCGCGAACTCCTCAGGTGGGGGAAACACCCGGTGTTCGCGCAGAATCGTCTCGAGGTTGGGGTTGATCGCGGTCTGGGATCCCATGCTTTCTCCGTCAGACCAAACTACCGTTCCAGCCCTCTGTGGCGCAACCGCCTGTTTGGGTCAGGGGTTTTGTGAACTCCGGATCATGACAGAAACGTAAAAGGCATCCGAAGCATCGACCCCGTGCGCGCCATTAGTTCAGCTTCGCATCGAGGGAAAGCTGCTTCGCAACTTCCCGCAACTTCCTGTCCCGCGTCCACAGCCGCGTCTCGGGCGTCAGCAGCACCGACGCCAGCAGGTGCGCGTCCGCATAACCGATTCCAGTTCCGGCCAGCTCCCAGTCTTCGATCAATTGAAGAACTTCTTCCTTCCGGGCGACATAAACGGTCTCCAGCCTTCGCAATCCCCGCAGGAGCGCCGCCCGGTTGGGCAATCTCCCCATTGCGAGTTCTCCAACGATGAAAGGATGAATTGCAATTTCCTCGCTGTCGAGCAATCGCAGAAGGGCTTGATCCACCAGGTTCAGATGATCGATCCAGACCGAAGTATCGGCGAGGATCACGCGGCTTTCGCTCTCCGCCGGCGTGAAGCAGCAGCCGGCCTGCGGCGAGGAGGCAGCTTCAGTCCCGGTGCCGATCCGCCCAGTCGCGCCAGACGGCGTGCCGCCTCGCGCTGAACCAACGCCTTGAGCGCTGCGTTTACCAGTGCCGTCTTTTCCTTGATCCCTGTAAACTCCTCGGCATCCTTCAATAACTCGTCGTCCAGCGTCACCGTCGTGCGCATCTTAAATCCTCCGCATCAATTCTAACATCAGATGATGCGCATTTTGATGCGCTGCGTAAACGCCGCTACACTATCCATCGGAGGATTCCCCTTCTTGCCCTCGAACTTCGGCCACGTCCTCGCCGTCATCCCGGCGCGCCTCGGCTCCACGCGCCTGCCCCGCAAGGTCCTCCGCGAAATTGCCGGCGAGCCCATGATCGCCTGGGTCTATCGCGCCGCCCGCGCCTGCCCCCTGCTCGACCAGGTCCTCATCGCTACGGACTCTGACGAGGTCCTCAACTTCGCCCAGCAGCACCTGCTCCCCGCCGTCTTCACGCCCGAAGACTGCGCCAGCGGCACCGACCGCGTCTGGGCTGTCGCGCAATCCATTCCCGCCGACATCTACGTCAACATCCAGGGCGACGAGCCCCTCCTCACCCCGGAGCACTTCACGCCGCTCCTGCAACTCTTCGAACGGCCCGAGGTCCAGGTCGCGACCCTCGCCGTCCGCTGCCCGTCAGACGACATCAACAATCCCAGCACCGTGAAAGTCGTCACCGCCGCCGATGGCCGTGCGCTCTACTTCTCACGGGCCACCATCCCCTACGATCGCGACAACTCCGGCTTTGCCGGCTATCGCAAACATCTCGGCATCTACGCCTACCGGAAAGAGGCGTTACAGAAATTCGCGGCCACGCCGCCCTCCTGGATCGAGCAGGTCGAGCGCCTCGAGCAGCTTCGCCTGCTCGACAATGGTATCGACATCCACGTCGCCCCAGCCCCCAGCGATACCATCGGCGTTGATACCGAAGAAGACCTCCGCGCCGCCGAAGCTGTCATCCTGAGCGAAGGTCGCCAAAGGCGACCGTAGTCGAAGAACCTGCTTTTGTTCTCTCACGTCGCCCGCAGCTCGGTGCCTTTCGACTCCCTCCCGAACGCCGCCACCAGCGCCAGATAACACGCCACAATCGCAACCGTCGCCGCCAACACCACGCCCAGTCCGCCAAACCGCTCCGCAGCCTTCGTCTGGATCACCGCATTCCACGAAGCCAGCAGATTCCCCAGCTGATACGCCAGCCCCGGAAACGTCGCGCGCACCGGCCCCGGCGACAACTCGCTCAGCCACGCCGGCACCACGCCCCAGGCCCCCTGCACCATGAACTGCATTACGAACGCGCCTCCGGCCAGTGCCACCACCGAGTGCGACAGCGCGTACAGCGGAATCACCGGCAGCGCCAGCAGCGCCGCCAGGATAATCGCCTTCTTCCGCCCGATCTTCTCCGAGAGACTCCCAAACGTCATGCCGCCCGCAAGCGCGCCCACGTTATAAAGAATCGCAATCCCGCCCGTCAGCTGCGCCGAGAACCCATGGTCCTTCTGCAGGAACGTCGGATACAAATCCTGCGTGCCATGCGAGAACGCATTGAACCCCGTCATCAGCAGCACCAGAAACACAAACGTCCCCGCATACTGCAGCAGCCCCTTCTGCAATCCCATCTCCGGCAGCGTTCGTTCTTCCAGCTCGCCGCGCTCCTTCCATGTCGGCGATTCCTCCACCTTGCCGCCGATGTAGAACACCAGCAGCGCCGGAGCCGCCCCCACCAGGAACATCCCGCGCCATCCGAAATCGTGCCCGTGCCAGGTGAAGTGCGAGAACAAGGGAAACAGCAGCGCATAGGCCGCCGCAGCCACCAGATACCCGATGGCATATCCCTCCTGCAGCAGCCCGGAGAAAAATCCGCGATTTTCTTTCGGCAGCGTCTCGAACACAAGCGCCGCGCCCACGCCCCACTCCCCACCCATCGCAATCCCGAACAGCGCGCGCAGAATGAACAGCGTGTGCATCGATCCGGTAAAGGCGCACGCCAGTTCCAGCAGCGAGTAGCAGGCGATGTTGAACATCAGCGTTGGGCGCCGCCCGAACCGGTCCGCCATCATGCCGAACAGGAACGCCCCCACCGGGCGGAACATCAGCGTGATCGACAACGCCGCCGCCACTTCCGTCCGCGCGACGTGAAAGTCCGCCGCGACGGCCGAAACACAGAAAACCAGAATGAAATAGTCGAATGCGTCGAGCGACCATCCCAGGAAACATGCTGCGAACGCGTGGCGCTGTCGCGAACTCAGGCTCCGGAAGGGGCTCGGCATTGCGCCAGCTTACCAAAGCCCCTATACACCTCGATTTGGTATTTCGGACTGGCTCTGCAAGCAGTACAGTGGTGACCGGACTCGATAGGGATCGCAAGTCTGAGGCTCAGGACCGACCATGGAAAATCGCAGGCGACCGCGGCTCACACCAGCCAGCTTTGCCGTCACCCATCTTCCGGGAACCGTCATCCGCTATGTAATCGGGTTCGCATGCGGAATCGTGATCTTTGCCGGTTGCAGCGGCAGCGGATCCAGCGCCAGTGGCGGAACCGGCAACCCACCCAACCAGCCCGCCGCGACGCCTGCCATCTCCACCACCGACGCGCAGAACGGCGCCGTCATCGTCACCCTGAGCGACTCCACCTCAGGCGCGACCATCTACTACACCGCCGACGGCTCCGCGCCGACCACCTCGTCGCCGAAGTACTACGCGCCGTTCCTGGTCTCGTCCAACCTGACGGTAAACGCACTCGCTGCGGCCCCGCCCTTGCTCAATAGCTCGGTCGCCACCCAGACCTTCTCGCCCAACATCGCTTCCGCCTCCCTGGTCTGGAGCGACGAGTTTGCCAACTCCGGATCCGCGAATGCTCAACCCAACGCCACCACGTGGACATACGACACCGGCACCAACTGCTGCGGCAACAACGAGCTCGAAACCTACTGCGCCTGGGGATCCACCACCGGTCCCTGCACCCCAACGAACCCCAACGCCTACGTCGGCACTGATGGCTATCTGCACGTCGTCGCGCTCAATCCGTCGGCGAATGTCTACACGTCCGCGCGCCTCAAGTCCCAGGGTCTGTTCAGTTTTCAGTACGGCCGCATCGAGGCCAAAATGATGCTCCCGGAATCCCAGGGCATGTGGCCCGCCTTCTGGCTTTTGGGCAACAACATTACCACCGTCTCCTGGCCGGCCTGCGGCGAAGCCGACATCATGGAGCACATCGACGGCGCTGTACCGCCTTCGCCGAACCTGGGAGTCGACTGGATCGCAGGCTCTGTCCACGGGGGTACCAGCAGCAATCACGCCGATGGCACCCAGCAATACCATCCTGCGGGCTTCTCCGCCGCCGCCTGGCATACCTACGGCATGATCTGGTCCAAAGGGCAGGTTCAGTTCTACGTCGACGCTCCCTCAAATATCTACGCCACCTTCAACAGCAGCAACTTCAACGGCACCTGGCCCTTCGATCAGGGCCCGATGTTCATCATCCTCAACCTGGCTGTTGGTGGTGACTGGCCCGGCAGCCCCAACACGACCACCGTCTTCCCGGGACCGATGCTGGTCGACTACGTCCGCATCTACACCAACTGACGCGGAGCGCGCTCCCGGTGCTCTGAGGTGCCCGTCAGTCCCGCTCCAGCATCCACCGGTCCAGAATCGTGTGCACGCACCGCGCCCCGCACAGGTGCTGGATCTCCGCCGAATGCGCCAGAAAGTTATTCCACGGCGCCAGCTTCATCGCCGTCTGCTCCGCTTCCCCCGCCGCTGGTGAGAAATTCTCTGTCCACGCCAGCCACCAGTCCGTCGACTCCTCTTTTTTATCCTTGCTGCATACGTCGCAGTGGAACGTCTCTGTCCAGGCCATCACATCGCTCCCCCACCAGTCTCCCAGGAAGGTAAGATAAAGTCTATCGCCGGGCTGTTCGATCTCCAGCGAACAGGAGCCCCCATGATCTTCTCGCCGCAGCGGACGCAGCAACGCCGCCCCGCCGGCATCGTGCTCTCGCTCGCCAGCCACGCCGCCCTGCTGCTGATTGCGTTCTTATTTACTCTGCACTGGGGACGAGTCCGCCCCATCTATCGCGACAGCCGCTGCTGCACCGCGCAGCTCTACTGGACGGGAAACGCTGGCGTCAGCGACTCCAGCCCCAACGTACCCACCCGGCACGCCATCCCCTCGCCCATCCCCGTCCCCACAAAATCCCTGATCCAGAGCCCTGTTCGCCTGCGCCAGCCGCGTGCGCCACTGCACCACGCGCCCGCCGCGCAGAACCGTCTGGCTCGCTCCGGCACACCATCGCCGCAGCAACAGCAAACCGTTGGCACCGGCAGCGGCACCGATGACGCGGAGCCAGCCTTCCCGACGTACTTCCCACGCCCCCCGGTCACCGACCGCGCCCTGTTGCCCGCCGTCGAACAGAAGATCATCGTCGACGTAACCATCAGCGCACAGGGCGACGTCACCGACGAGAAGCTCGTCCAGGGCCTCGGCAACAGCCTCGACGACCTCGTCCTGCAGCACCGTGAAGGCCTGGCGCTTCCACCCCGCCACCCTCAACGGCAATAACGTCGCCTCTGTCGAGCAGCTTGTCTTTCCCTTCAATCGCGACTATCCGTCCGACGATGGCTCCAGCGCGTAGCGACGCTCTGCCCAGGACGGCTGGTTAGTTGTGGAGTCTCAATAGGTTGTTCCGATCGAGAGCTGATCGGCTGATGGGTGGCGACGAGCCGAGACTACCATGCGGTCGATGCCAGTTGTACTGGTGCAGCCAGGGGCGAAGCTCCTGGCTGCGTTCGTCTGAGTTCTGATAGGTACGGGCGTAGGCCCATTCGCGGAGAATAGTCTGGATAAACCGTTCCGCCTTGCCGTTGGTTTGCGGTGTGTAGGGACGGGTGAAGCGATGCTTCAGACCCAGTGCGCGGCAGGCCTGGGCGAAGGCATGGGAGCGATAGGCCGGTCCGTTGTCGGTGAGCACGGCGCGGAAGCGGATGCCGAAGCGGGCATAGTAAGCCAGCGCATCGGCCAGGAAGGCCAGCACCGAAGTCTGCTTCTCATCCGGATAAAGAGCGGAGAAGGCGATGCGGGAGTGGTCATCGACGGCTACCTGCAGATACTCCCAGCCGATGCCGGAAACGGAGTCGCGACGATCACCGGTTACGCGGTGCGAAGGCCGCGCAATGCGCCCCAGCTTCTTGATATCCAGGTGGAGCAGATCCCCGGCCTCAGCGTGCTCATAACGCCTGACCACGGGCTTCGGCTCCAGATCGCGCATGCGGCTGAGCCTCAGCCGGCGCAGGATGCGGCTGACCGTGGCCCGGCTTAACCCAGTCTGCTGCGAGATGCGCAGCCCGGTCCAGCGCTGGCGGCGCAGTTGTTCGACCCGTTCCACCAGCTCGGCCGACGTCGGACGATGCAGCCGATGCGGACGCGAGCGGCGATCGCGCAGCCCGGCTGAACCCTGTTCGCGAAAACGCCGCACCCACTTGGCCGCCGTCTTCGCGCTCACGCCGAAGCAGGCCGCCGCCTGCTTCAGCGTGCATCCCTCCATCACAACTCTTCTGGCTAACTGCTCTCGACTGTGAATCGTCAGTCGGGCATTCTGGTGGTAGTCCATCGGGTCTCCTGGATCTCTGAGTCTTCGCAAACCCAGCTTCCCAGTTCTTGATCCGATGGACAACCTGTTGAAACCTCACAGCTAGTCCCCGCAGATGCAGTTCTCCTGCCCGCAGTACGAGCAGCAGGAACACACTCCGCGCTCTGGCTTTTGTTCCTGCTTTTGCGCGAAGCGCGTGTCGCTGGGCGCGCAGCCCCCGGCGATCGAGGGGATGACCAGGACCTCATCCCCATCCTGAAACGCATACTTCTCGTTCCCCAGGAACCGGATGTCTTCCTCGTTCACATAAAAATTGATGAACTTCCGCACCTGGCCCGACTCATCCCGCAGATGCGTCTTCAGCGCCGGAAACGTCGTCTCGATCTCCGTGATCAGCGCCGGCAAATTCCCCGCGCTCGACGTGATCTCCCGCGCGCCGTTCGTGTGCTTCTGAAAAGCATTCGGCAGCAAAACCCTAACCGACATAAGCCCCTCCCAACTCCAGTTCCTGTTCTTCCTTCTGCTCCGCGAGATACTCCTCGAAATCCCCCAGCCGCGGACGAATCGCCGCATGCTGTTCGTACGCGCCCTGCAGCACATCGGTCGTCTTCAGCCCATTCCCGGTAATGCAGGTCACCGTCAGATCGTCGGGATGAATCCTTCCGTGCGCGTACAGCCGCGCCGTCACCGCCGTTGTCACGCCGCCCGCCGTCTCCGTGAAGATCCCTTCAGTCTCCGCCAGTTCCTGGATCGCCGACACAATCTCCACGTCCGACACGTCCTCGGCCCAGCCGCCGCTCTCGCGAATCGCCCGCGTCGCGTACACGCCGTCCGCCGGATTCCCAATCGCCAGCGACCGCGCAATCGTCGCAGGCCGCTGCGGCTCGATGTGATCCGCCCCCGTCTTCACCGCCGTCGAATCGGCGAGCACCCCGTCGCCTGCGCTCCAAAGAAGCGCACCGGCTTGTCCTCCACCAGCCCCAGCGCCACAAGCTCTTTGAACGCCTTGCGGATTTTCACGATCAGCGCGCCGCCAGCCATCGGCACGACGACGTTATCCGGCAGCCGCCATCCCAGCTGCTCCGCAATCTCGAAACCCACCGTCTTCGACCCTTCCGCGTAATACGGCCGCAGGTTCACGTTCACGAATCCCCAGTTGTACCGATCCGCAATCTGCGAGCACAGCCGGTTCACGTGATCGTAGTTGCCGTCGATCCGCACCAGCGTCGCGCCGTACACCTGCGTGTTCAGAATCTTCGCCGCTTCCAGATCCGCCGGCACCAGAATGTACGTCTTCAGCCCCATCCGCGCCGCCTGCGCCGCCACCGCGTTCGCCAGGTTCCCCGTCGACGAGCAGCCGACCGTGTCGAACCCGAACCGTTTCGCATTCTCCAGCGCAACCGACACCACGCGATCCTTAAAGCTCAGCGTCGGCAGGCACACCGCGTCATTTTTGATCCAGAGATTCTTCGCGCCAATCCGCTCGGCCAGCCGTGGCGCGCGCAGCAGCGGCGTCCATCCGGCCGGCGTCACCGGCGTCACATCGTCCGGCACCGGCAGCAGCGCCTGGTAGCGCCACATGCTTGTGGGACCCGCGGCGATCGTCGCGCGCGTCACCGTCCGCCGCGCCTCGTCCAGATCGACAAAAACTTCCAGCGGAGAAAAGCACTCTTCGCAGATCGTCAGCGGAGCATTTTCATAACGCTTCCCGCATTCCCGGCAACGCAATTCGTAAGCAGCAGCCATCGCACCCTCGTGTTCGAGAGCGGCGTCGGAATACAGATACGGGCACGCGTGACGACGTACTTACGTTGACTCACTACCTGGGAATTCGCGAGATGCGCTACAGCTGCACCCCGAATCTCATGTACCCCGCTTTTTACCGCGGGCGAGAGTTGACACCGTGATCCCGAATTGCTCGAGCCGGTTGTCGTGGCGTCACAGGGCCCGTCCCTCAGCCACTCTGCATGAAATTCAGGCTCGCTCGTGAGAGCAAACTTGAATACTCATTGGATATCACACCTCCCGGTGCGCAACTCCACCAGCGGGGAATCGTCATGTTCGCCGCGCGAACGGCTCTCTCCGCGCATTGAATCGCGCCGTCCCTGCTATCGCATGGCCATTCCGTCCCGTTGCCCTACTCCCATCCGTCGATGCGGAGTTACACTGTCCACCTCATGATCACCATCCTCGGCGCAGGCGGCGTCATCGCCAATCACCTCACCCCGCTCCTCGCCGCCCAGAATAAGCCCTTCCGCGTCGTCAGCCGCACCGCCCATCCCACGCCCGGCGCAACCGAAGTCGTTGCCGCCGACCTCACCGACCGCGACCAGACCCTCCGCGCCGTCGCCGGCTCCAGCGTCGTCCTGCTCCTCGCCGGCCTGCAAGTACGACCGCAAAATCTGGGCCGACCAGTGGCCGCGCATCATGGCCAACACCATCGAAGCCTCGAAGCGCGCCGGCGCAAAGCTCCTCTTCTTCGACAACGTCTACATGTACGGCCGCGTCAACGGTCCCATGACCGAAGAAACCCCCTTCAACCCGTGCAGCCGCAAAGGCGAAATCCGCGCCCAGATCGCCACCACTCTGCTCAACGAGATCCAGGCCGGCTCCCTCACTGCCCTCATCGCCCGCGCTCCCGACTTCTACGGACCCGCCACGCCCACCGGCGTCGCCAACGTCCTCGTCTTCGACGCCTGGGCCAAAAACCAAAAAGCCTCCTGGCTCGTCAACGACGCCGTCCCCCACTCCCTCATCTACACGCCCGACGCCGCGCGCGCCGTCCTCACCCTCGCCGAATCCGACTCCGCCTGGAACCAGACCTGGCACCTTCCCACCACCCCCAACCCGCCCACCGGCCGCGAATTCATCACCCTCGCTGCCCAGGCCATGAACGTCGCGACCGAAATACCGCGTCCTCTCGCCGCTCATGATCCACATCCTACGGCTGGTTCAAGCCCGTCGTCGGCGAGCTCTACGAGATGCTCTACCAGAACGACTGCCCCTACCTCTTCGATTCCTCGAAATACGCGCGCGCCTTCGCCTTCTCCGGCACGCCCTACGCCGAAGGCATCCGCGCCACCGCCGCCTCGTACCGCAAACCCGCGCAGCTCTCAGCCGCGCTGCCATCAGCCGCTCCCGCAGCGCCGCGTTCCTCGCCATGTCCACGCACGTCCACGCCATCGCCAGCGCCCCGTCGATCATCGCCTTGTCCGCATCCGCCGTCACGCAGTGCGCCGTGAACTCCGGCTGATGATTCACCGCCGGCAGCGAGTTGATCCCGATCATCGGGTGAATCGACGGCATCGCCCGCGACACATTCCCCATGTCCGTCGACCCCGTCGGCCGCGTCTCCCACTCGCCCGATATTCGGAAACTTGCCGCCCCAGCGCCTCGGAATTCGCTCGATAGAGCAGCCGCCATGTCGTTGTCGTGGATCATCTCCGCATACGGCTTATCGCCGCCAGTGATCTCCACCTTCGCGCCCGTAGCCAGTCCGCCCGCCTCAAAGCATCGATAGACCTTCGGCCGCAGTTCCTTCAGCTGATCCAGCGTCTCCGACCGGATGATGTACTTCGCCCGCGTGTGCGCCGGCACCACATTCGGCGCCACCCCGCCCTCGGTCACGATCCCGTGGATCCGATCCGTCGAGCGGATATGCTGCCGCAGCAACCCCAGCGCCGTCTGCGCGATCGTCAGCGCATCTGCCGCATTGATGCCCAGTTCCGGAAACGCCGACGCGTGCGACTCCTTCCCCGTGCAGCTGACCTCGAACATCGACGCGGCGATGATCTTCGCCTTCAGCATGTCGAACGGCGCCGGATGCACCATCATCGCCGCATGAATCCCGTCGAACCCTCCGCGCTCCAGCATCAGAATCTTGCCGCTCGCGTTACCCACTTCCTCGGCCGGCGTCCCGATCACGCTGATCGTCAGCCCCACCTCATCGGCCACCTTGCGCCGCCGCCATCGCCGCGCCCACCGCCGATGCCGCGATAATGTTGTGCCCGCACGCATGCCCGATCCCCGGCAGCGAGTCGTACTCCGCGCAGATCCCGATATGCAGCGGCCCCGACCCCACCTTCGCGCGAAATGCCGTCGGCAGATCGCAGACGCCCTTTTCCACCGCGAACCCAGCGGCGTCCAGCGCCTCGCACAGCCACGCCGACGACTTCTCCTCCTCAAACCCCAGCTCCGGATGCCCGTGGATCCGATGACTCAGCCCGATCAATGCGTCCTGGCCCGCGTCGAATCGCTCCCGCGCCGCTGTTTTCGCGTCCATCGCCGCCCTCCTCGAAATGTACGCAGCACCATATCATGCGGTCTGCGCCCTGTGCCCTGTACCCTGTACCCATGAACGCCGCCGTCGTCGAGTCCTTCGATCGCCCGCCCCGCTACACCACCTTCGCCGACCCCACGCCCACCGCCGACGAAGTCCTCATCACCGTCACCGCCGCCGGCCTCCACCCCATCGTCAAAGTCGCTCGCCAAAGGCGCCCACTACGGCAGCACCGGCCAGCTCCCCTTCATCCCCGGCGTCGACGGCGTCGGCCGCACGCCCGACGGCACCCGCGTCCTGTTCGGCTCCACGCACCCGCCCTACGGCACCTTCGCCGAACGCTGCATCGCCCGATCCGCCATCTGCACGCCCCTCCCCGACGCCCTCGACGACGCCACCGTCGCCGCCATGATGAACCCCGGCATGTCCGCATGGGCCGCGCTCGAACATCGCGCGCAATTCGCCGCCGGTGAAAGCGTCCTCATCCTCGGCGCCACCGGCTCCGCCGGTCACATGGCCGTGCAGATCGCCCGCCGCTTCGGCGCAAAACGCATCGTCGCCGTCGGCCGCAATCCCGAGGCTCTCGAAGAAACCAAGTCCCTCGGCGCCGACGCGACCATCTCCCTCCAGCAGGACCACGACGCCCTCGTCGCCGCCTTCCGCGCCGAGCTGGCCAACAAGATCGACGTCATCCTCGACTACCTCTGGGGCGCGCCCGCCGAAGCCCTGCTCGCCGCAGTCGTGCAAAAAGGCCTCGACCACGACGCTTCCCGCATCCGCTACATCCAGATCGGCAACAGCGCCGGCCCCAACATCTCCCTCCCCGCCGCCGTCCTCCGCAGCTCCGGCCTCGAACTCCTCGGCAGCGGATTCGGCAGCGTCTCCATGGACAAGATCTTCGCCTCTCTGCGCGCCATCCTCGCCGCCACCGCCAAACAGCCGTTCCAACTCAAACTCTCCACCGCACCCCTGCGCGACGTCGAAAAACTCTGGAACTCCCCTGGAGACGCCCGCCTCGTCTTCCAGCCCTGAGCGACTTTCTACGCCTTCGCCCGCGCCTGCGACACCCGCATCGGAGCCACTTCGAACCGGTTCAGTCCGCCGACAACCGAAGGATCGTTCTGCGCGATCTCTCGCGCCTGCGCTTCGCTCTCCACTTCCAGAACCGCCACGCCGAACGCTCCCCGCCGGCGACCGCACCGGCCCGTACAGCAGCACCTTCCCCGCCGCAAACAGCCCAGCAAAATAATCGGCATGCTTCTTCATCAGCGCCAACTCTTCGGCGCTCGCATCCCCCGGAAATCTCGCCCGCGGCGGAATCAGCCTGAAAAAGAAATGTTGTTTGTCCATAGGCCAGCCATCTTAACCCGACCTGCGCCCCCGTCGCTCCCTGCCTTCACGTCCGCCCGTCACTTTCAGCGAACAAATCCCTGGCGCAGCCGTATCCCCGGTGGTACATCATGGGGCTTCATACTCCTGCTGACACCAACCCCAATGAGAGGCCGCATGCAAAACTTCCTGCAGGACCTGCGCTTCAGCGCCCGCACCCTCCGCAAATCGCCTGGATTTGCTGTCACCGCGATCCTCACCCTCGCCCTCGGGCATCGGCGCGGTCACCTCCATCTTCTCGGTCGTCGACTCGGTCCTGCTCAAGCCCTTCGCCTTCGCCAGCCCCGACCGGCTGGTCATGCTGCGCGAGTACCTGCCCGATCTTGGATCCAGCCCGCTGCCCGACAACCCCAATCACTTCCTCAACTGGCAGAGCAACACGAAGACCTTCTCCGGGCTCTGCATCATGAACAACGGCAACTCCAGCATCTCGGTCGGCACCGACCATCCGGAGCTGGTCGCCGGCCTCCGTGTCGAGCCTAATTTCTTCGACGTGCTCGGCATCCACCCCTCCCTCGGCCGCGGCTTTCGTCCCGCCGAAGGCACGAAAGGCAACGATAAAGTCGTTGTCCTCTCCTGGAGCGCATGGCAGCGCTACTTCCACGGCGATCCCAACGCCATCGGACAAACCCTCCGTGACGGCGGCAAACCTGAAACCGTCATCGGCGTCCTGCCCCAGGGCTTCTCCTTCCCGCGCATCAGCGAAATGGCCACCACGGTTTCGCAGAGCGCCGCTTCCCCCTATGAGCTCTTCCACCCCCTGGTGCTCGATCCCCGACAACTGGACGATGAGGGCGATTACAACTTCATGGCTCTCGGACGCCTGCGCGTGGGCATCTCAGTGCGGCAGGCGCAAACTGAGCTCGCCACCCTGCAGTCCGCCTTCAACAAGGCCCACCATCTCTCCACCCATCCCACCGTTCTCGTCTTTCCGATGATCGAAGACGTCGCCGGCCAAATCAGCACCGCTCTCTGGCTGCTGCTCGCCGCCGTGGGAGCCGTCCTTCTCATCGGCTGCGTGAATCTCGCCAACCTGCAACTGGCCCGCGCCGTCTCTCGCGAACGCGAGCTCGCTGTCCGCTCCGCTCTGGGCGCAGCGCGCGATCGCCTCGTCAGTGCCGCCCTCGCTGACTCCATCGTCCTGGCCATCATCGGCGGCACGCTCGGCATCCTGCTCTCCTTCGCAGGCGTGCAGCTGTTCATCGCCGCGGCGCCGCAGAGCCTGCCCCGCATTCACGACATCCATGTTTCCTGGCCTGTTCTTCTGGCGGCCACCGGGCTATCCATCTTTACCGCGCTCTTCTTCGGACTGCTTCCCGCGTTACGCTCCATGCGCGTCGATCCGCAATCCGCCCTGCAGACCGGCACCACCCGTGTCTCCAGCGGCCGTGAGAGCCGCCGCACCCGCCATCTCCTGGTCGCCGCCGAGGTCGCCTGCACCGTTGCACTTCTCATCGTCACCGGCCTGCTCGTCCGCAGCTTCTCCACGCTGCTTGGCCAGAACCGCGACTTCGACTCCAGCCACGTCACCCTCGCCCGCGCCTTCATGTACGCGCCCCAGTACGGCGATGAGGTCGACAAGAACGGTACCGCGCGTGGCGCTTTCATCGAGCACACCCTCACGGCCCTCGCCCAGATTCCCGGCGTTCAGTCCGTCGCCACCGTCTCCGAGTTGCCTCTGGCCGGCGATATATGGATCGACGGCGTCACCCGGCCCGACCATCCCGTGCCCGCCGGGCATGAGCCCAACGCCAACATCCGCTGGATCAGCCCCGGTTACGCCTCCACCCTCCGCATTCCGCTCGTTGCCGGTCGCGATCTCACGGCGGATGACAAGAACCACCCCACTAACGTCCTCATCTCGCAGGACGCGGCTCGCACCATCTTTCCCGACACCAACCCCCTCGGGCACGTCTTCTCCACCAACGACCCGACAGTAAAATTCACCGTCGTCGGTATCCTCGCCGACGCCCGCGTCAACCAGCTCGATCACACCGCGCCCATGATCTACATCCCGTACTGGCAGGGCCCCTGGTGGCGCGTCACCTTCCTTGTGCGCAGCCCGCAGTCGGCCTCCGCGCTCGCCACCTCCATCCGCCGCGCCATCTGGAGCGTCGATCCGCAGATCGCGATCCCCATGCTCAAATCGCTCGATCAACAGGTCTCGGACTCGGTCTCCACGGAGCGCTTCCAGACCCTGTTGCTCTCCAGCTTCGGATTCGCCGCGCTGCTGCTCGCGCTGCTTGGCATCTACGGCGTCCTCGCTTACTCCGTCTCGCTGCGCCAGCAGGAATTCGGTATCCGTATCGCGCTCGGCTGCGATAAGTCCACGCTGATGCGGCTCGTCGCCCGCCAGGCTGCTCTTCCCGTTGCCGGAGGCATTCTCGCCGGTCTGGCGCTTGCCTTCGCGGCCACAAGCTACGTTCGCAGTCTGCTCTACGAGACCAGCGTCGCCGACCCCGCCGCCATCGCCGCCAGCATCGCCCTGCTCGTCGTCGCAGCCCTTCTCGCCACGCTCGTTCCCGCGCGCCGCGCCGCGCAGGTCGATCCCATGGCCGTGCTGCGCAACGAATAGTCCCAGCGTGCTATGATGGTTACATGTAACCGTGGCCGGGGAGGAATTCGATGCCGCCTCGCAATCAACCTCGCTCGTCGCGCGAAAAGGTCCGCGCTCATCGTGCACGTTTGCGCCGCCAGGGCCTGCGCCCCATCCAGATATGGGTTCCTGATCTTCGCTCGCCCAAATTCGCCGCCGAGGCTCGCCGCCAGTCTCTCGCTGTCGCGCGCAGCGCCTTCGCCGCGGAGGATCAGGCGTTCATTGATGCCGTCTCAGAAGGCGCACCGTGAAACGGGGGGAAGTCTGGACCGTCGCTGGCGGCAACAACTACGTCGGAAAGCCTCGCCCTGCCGTCATCATCCAGGATGACCGATTCGAGCGAACCGAATCCATCACCATATGTGCCTTTACCTCGGACCCAACCGATGCCCCTTTGTTTCGCATCGCGGTCGAGCCGACCGAGCATAACGGCCTTCGCAGTCCCAGCCGGCTCATGGTCGACAAAGTCACAACCGTCCCAAAGGCCAGAATCGGTTCCCGAATCGGTCGCCTTTCCGATGAAGATATCGTGCGTTTGAATCGGGCTCTCGTTGTCTTCCTCGGAATTGCCGCCAGCCGCTGACTTCACGGCTGACCGCTGAAGTCCACACGGATTCGTCTGCCCTGCCCGCTGCTCTCGCGCGCCAACTCGATCAGCCGCGTCGTCCGCCACGCCTGCTCCGGCTTCACCTCCAGCTCCGCCTTGCCCAGCAGCACGTCGCGTACGTTGGCGTAGAAGCCGCGATAATCGCCGCGTTCGGTCTTCACTCGTCGCGTGGATGGATCGGAATCGCCGCAGGCCTTCAGCTCGCCCCACGCCGATTCCGGCTCCTCGCCAAAGCCCGGCGCGTCGGGCCGCATTCCCGCCTTCAGCTGATCCTCCTGCGGATCGAGTCCCCACTTCCTGAAGCTCCCGCTTGTCCCGTGCACAACGTATCGCGGACCAGGCGCGCACGCCGTGAGCGTCGCTCGCAACACCACCGTCATGCGATACGGATGCTCGTACTCCAGAAACAGGTTCCACGCATCGTCTGCCGCCGCGCCTTCACGCTCCACGCGCACGCTCGCGGTGATCGTGTCGGGCGGGCCGAAGAGCGTGAGCGCCTGATCGATGAGGTGCGGACCGAGGTCGAAGAGCGTTCCTCCGCCTGGACCGCCGTTCTCGCGCCACACATCGCGGCGCGGCGCGGGCCGGAAGCGGTCGAAGTGGGACTCGAAGGTCACCAGGCGACCCAGTTCGCCGCTCGCGATCACCTGCCGCACCGTCCGGAAGTCGCCGTCCCAGCGGCGGTTCTGATAGGCCGTCAATGTGAGGTTCCGGTGGCGCGCCGTTGTGATCAGCCTCGCTGCCTCTTCTGAAGTGAGCGTGAAAGGCTTGTCGACGATCACGTGCCGCTGTTCGTGCAGGCACTGCTTTGCCAGTTCGTAGTGCGAGTAGCTCGGCGTCGCAATCACCACCAGGCGAATGCTGACATCGCTGAGCATCTCCTCGACGCTGCGCGCCACATGCGCTTCCGGATATTCCTTCTTCGCGTCGTCGCCGCTGCGCTGGACAACAGCGGCCAGCTCCAAACCTGGCGTTGCCTGTATCACGGCGGTATGGAAGATGCGTCCGGCGAGGCCGAATCCAACAACTCCGACTCTGATCGGTTCTGTCATAGAGAGGATTATCTACGGTCACACCGCAGCACTCGACTTCAGCATCTGCTCGGCGTGGCGCAGCGAGGTTTCCGTCACGGTTGCGCCTGAGATCATGCGCGCGATCTCCTCGGTGCGTTCCTGCGCCGACAGCAGCCGGATCGAGGTCCGCGTCCTGGTGTCCGCCCGGCGCTGCGTCTCGTGCTTCTCGACCAGCAGATGCTGATCGGCAAACGCGGCGATCTGCGGCAGGTGCGTGATGCAGAGCACCTGCTGCGCGCGCGAGAGGGCCTTGAGCTTTTGGCCGACGGCTTCTGCGGCTCGTCCGCCGATGCCGATGTCGATCTCGTCGAAGACCAGGGTTCGCGGAACCTGCGTCTTCTTCGCGCGGCTGCGGCTTGCGCCTTCTTCCACGCTGACCTTGAGCGCGAGCAGGACCCGTGACATCTCGCCGCCGGACGCGATCTGGTCGAGCGGCTGCATCGGTTCACCGGGATTGGTGGCAATGCGGCACTCGACTGCGTCCCAACCATGAGCCGTCCAGGCAGACGGATCTTCGCTGCCGGCGACAGCGATGGAGAACCGCGCCTTCATGGCGAGATCGTTGATATGAGACTCGGCCAGCTTCTCCAGCTTCTTCGCCGCAGTGGCGCGTTCGGTGGTCAACGCGCGAGCGGCGATTCGGTAAGCGTCGGCTGCTTTGGCCAGATCAGCGCGGAGAGTCTTCAGGATCTCGTCGCGGTTCTCGATCTCGGCCAGCCTGCGAGCGGCTTCTTCGCCGAAGGCGATCACTTCAGCCAGCGTCGATCCGTATTTACGCTTGAGGCGGTCGAGCAACGCAAGGCGGTCTTCGATCTCAGCCAGACGTTCGGGGCTCGCGTCGATGCGCTCGGCGTAGTCGCGCACCGTCGCGCTCACGTCCTCGACCATCGCGCGGGCGGAGGCAATCTGCTGGACGGATTCGGTGAAGGATGGATCGTAGCGAGCGAGTTCTTCGAGGTTCTTCTGCGCGGCCTGCAAAGTGGATTCGGCCGAAGCGTCGTCTTCGTAGAGCGCGTTGGTGACCGCGGTTGCCGCTGCGTGCAGCTTCTCGGCGTTCATCAGGACGCGGCGCTCGGTTTCGAGCGCCGCATCTTCGCCGGATTCGAGCGCTGCGGACTGAATCTCGCGCGCCTGGAAGCTCCACAGATCGGCGAGGCGCAGTCGATCCTGTTCGTCCTTCTCGAGCTCGGCGAGGCGATCCTGAATCGCGCGCCAGCGCGCGAAAGCTTCGCCGACAGCGTCGTTCGAGATATTGCCGAAGCGGTCGAGAAGAAGCCGCTGCTGCGCGGGATCGAAGCCGGAAAGCGTTTCCGACTGCGCGTGAACCAGAGCGAGCTCGGGCGCGAGCGTGCGCAGAACGGCGACGGTTGCAGGCTGATTGTTCACATAAACGCGGCCTTTGCCGTCGGCCAAAATTTCGCGGCGCAGAATGACTTCGTCGCCATCCATGTCGATGCCGTTGGCTTCGAGGACCAGCTCGGCGCCGGGCGTGGACTGGAAAACACAGGACAGAACCGCGCGATCGGCGCCGTGGCGGACGATTCCGGAAGAGGCTTTCTGGCCCATGAGCAGGGCGAGTGCGTCCACCAGGATCGATTTCCCGGCGCCGGTTTCGCCGGTGAGCAGGTTCAGGCCTGGTCCGAAGCCGGCGATGGCGTGATCGATGACCGCGTAATTTTCGGCTCGAAGTTCGAGCAGCATGGGAGTTCAGGTTACAGGGTACAAGGTGCACGGTACAGGATTCACTTGCGGGCACAGGTTTGACGCCAACTGTTCCGATTCGTCCGCGCGAGCGATCCATCATAATGAGGACGATGCTCATCAAGCCATTCCTCGGTCTGCTGCGCGATGGCCGGCTTACCGCACTTCTGGGCGTCGGCGCCCAGCTCAAATCTTTCTATAAGCTCACTTATCTGGCCGCCGCCGGAGAGGCCGGGCTGCTCCAACGCCTGGCTTCCGAGCCCGCGACTTTTGACGCGTTGGCCGAGTTCTGTGCCGCTCGCGGCCAGGGACGAGAGGCGCTTGAGGCCTGGCTCCAGATGGGGCTCCGTCTCCAGCTGCTGAGGCTGGGTCCCAGCGGTTACACTCTGCGCGGGCTCGCCCGAGTGCTGGCCCGGCCCCAGAACGACGCCGCGCTCGCCATGGTGGAGGAAGTTGGCGGGCTGCACCACAAGCTCCTCTTCGCGACGCTCCCGAAGCTCCGCCGCGGGGAACTCTGGAGCCTTGCCGACCAAAACGGAGAGCTGATTGCCCGTTCCTCCCGCATCTTCGAGACCTTCCAGGCGGAAGTCATTCGGCGGACCTTTCCGGCGCACGGCGCGGTGCGTCTGCTCGAGATCGGGTGCGGCTCCGGCATCTACCTGCGCTACGCGGCCAGCAGAAATCCTTCGCTGACGGCGCTTGGTGTGGAGCTGCAGCCTGCAGTGGGAGAGGTGGCGCGCAAGAACCTTCGCGGCTGGGGACTGGAGGGCCGCGTCACCGTCGAGGATGGCGACATTCGCGCGAAGCCAGCTGGCGAACAGTTTGACATCGCGACGCTCTACAACAACATCTACTACTTCCCGGTCGAAGAGCGCGTTGCGCTGCTGGAACACATTGGGAGTTTTCTCAGGCCGGGCGGGTTTCTGCTTTTGATCACGTGCTGCCAGGGAGGCAGCCCGGGTGTGGAGGCGCTGAACCTGTGGGGCGCGGCCACCCGCAGCGCCGGGCGGCTCCCAGCAGAAGAGGAGACTGGTCAGCCAGCTGCGCCAGGCTGGCTACAGCACGGTCAGGACAATGAGCCTGATTCCAGGGGACCGGTTCATGGCCTTCTGGGCATTTCGCGGCTAGCGCATAGCGGTTAGCGGACACGTGTTAGCGCTGCTGCTGGCGCCGAAGAAGCCGAAGCCGGTGGAGCGCATCGCAATGCCGGAACCGACCGCGTATCTGTATCGATTGCTGCAGAGATGTGGGGCGGGCACTCGTGAGCGGAACACGATGGCGAGGGTCGCGGAACCGGGTAAGGAGACTCAGTCGCGGGGTGCGGGCAGCTTCACCACGAATTCCGTGCGGCCCGGCTCCGACGTGAAGCCGATGGTGCCGTTGTACTGGGCAGTGACGATGCGTTTGGCGATGTCCAGGCCGAGGCCCGTTCCCACGCCAGGCGGCTTGGTGGTGTAGAAAGGCTGGAAGATCTGCTCGCGAATCTCGGGGGCGATGCCGGCGCCTTCATCGGCGATGCCGACGTAGAGGTTGGGGCCCTCGCTCCAGGTGCGGATGCGGATCTTTGAGCCTTCGGGAGCGGCGTCGATGGCGTTGTCGAGCAGGTTGGTCCACACCTGGCTCAGACCGGTGCCGCGAGTTTTGATCTTCGGCAGGCCGGGGTCGAAGCTCTTTTCGATGGTCAGTGATTTGTGCCGGAATTTGTGGCCGAGGATGGTGAGAGTGCTGGCGATGTTCTCGTGCACGTCGATCACATGCTCGCCGCTCTTGTCCTCATAGGCGTACTTTTTGACGGCGATGACCAGGTCGGTGACGCGGCTGATGCTCTCCTCGATGGTGGTGAGCTGCTGCATGGCGGAGATGAGCGCCTCCAGCCAGTTGAGGGCGACCTGCAGGGTTTCACCGGGGAAGGCCTGCTGGGCGCAGGTAACGTCGTCGCGACGCCAGCCGGCTGCGACCAGGGTGGGGGCGAGCTTCCACGCGTTGTTGACGCCGATGCTTTCCAGCCAGGTGCCGAGTTCTTCTTCCGCGTCGGCCTCTTCGAGGCTGCTCATGGCCTGGGGCTTGTCCAGGGCAAGCACTTCGCGCTGCATGTCGAACAGGCACGTGGCCTGTTCCGAGGTGAGCGGCGAGCGGCAGAAGCGCATGCTCAGGTCCTGCAGCCGGGTGAGGTTCTCGCGCAGCTGCGCGGCGGAGCGCTTGGCCGCTGAGCCGGGGTTGTTGAGCTCATGCATGAGCCCGGCGGCAAGCGTCCCGAGGGAGATGAGTTTTTCCTTGTGAAGCGTGGTGGCCTGGAATGCGTGCACGCGTTGCGCCGCAGTGGCGAGCACATTCTGGCGCACGGTGGGGCAGGTGGCCATGAGCTGCCAGAAGTTTTCTTCGCTGACCACCAGCATGCGCAGGTCGCGGGTCACGACGCACTGGACGCCGGCTTTTTGCGAGCCCATGAGCAGCGGCGCCTCGCCGAAGGCATCGCCGTCCTGGTAGACGGCCAGCGGGGTTTCGCTGCCGTTCTGTTCCATGCGGACGGCGCGAACCTCGCCCTCGAGGATCATGCAGAAGCCCGGAACCGTCGCGCCCTGCTCGACGATCATGGTACCCGCGGGCGCCTCGATCAGCTGCACCTCGCCGAGGCAGCCCTGATCTTCTTCCTTCAGCCTGCTGAGGATAGGAATGCGGCGGATGAGCTGCGACAGCTCCTGCGGTGTAACTGTTCTTGCTCTGAGCTGCGATTCCGCCGTCGTGCCTTCCATCTGCTCCTATTCCTTCAGAACTGCGCCAGGTATTGATGCATCATCTGCACCGCGATCGAGCCCTCGCCGACAGCCGAGGCTGCCCGCTTGACCGACCCATGCCGCACATCGCCGGCAACGAACACTCCGGACAAGGAGGTCTCGAGCAGGTAGGGCTCGCGATCCTCTTTCCACGATTTCGGCAGCTGCCCCTCGACGCGCAGATCGCGCCCCGAAAGCACGAAGCCGTTGGGGTCGCGCATGATGCTCTCCGGCAGCCAGTCGGTCTGCGGAGCCGCGCCGATGAACAGGAACAGCGACGACGCCGGGCGGACTTCCTCGCCCCGCGGGGTCCGGATTTTCAGCGACTCCAGATGGCTGTTGCCCATGGCTTCAACGACTTCGGCTCGGGTCTCCACCTTAATATTCGATGTAGCAGCGATCTGATCGATGAGATATTTCGACATACTCCTCTCGAGCCCATCACCGCGCACCAGGATCGTTACCAGTTTGGCCACCTGAGAGAAGTGCATAGCCGCCTGACCCGCCGAATTGGCTCCTCCCACAATAAAGACCGTTTCGTCCTTACACGACTGCGCTTCGGCCAGGGACGCCCCATAGTAGACCCCGGATCCGGTGAGGCGTTCGATGCCGGGCGCGTCGAGGAGGCGGTAGCAAACGCCGACCGCCACCAGGCTCACGCGACAGGAAACCTCCGCGCCGTTGGCCAGCCGCACCTGCCGGTACTGGCCGTCGCCCAGGATGCCGGTTGCCCGTTGCGTCACGAACTCGGCGCCGAAGCGCCTTGCCTGGTCGTAAGCCGCGCGCGCCAGGCGTTCTCCGCTGACGCCGGTGGGAAAGCCCAGGTAGTTCTCGATCTTCGAACTGCTCCCGGCCTGTCCTCCAGGAGCTTCAGCCTCGAGGACGAGGGTTTTCAATCCCTCTGAAGCGCCATACACGGCGGCGGCGAGGCCGGCCAGGCCGGCGCCGGCCACCACCAGGTCGTAGAAGTCCTGCTTCGCCTGGGTGCGCAGACCCACTTTCTGGGCCAGTTCCTCTTCCTGGGGCTGCACCAGAGAGGTTCCATCCTGGAACAATACGACAGGGAGCTTGCTGTCGCTGACGCCGAACCGTTGCAGCATCTCCACGGCCTGGTCGTCGCGCTCAGGATCGAGCCACACGTAGGGCACCTGGTTGCGGGAGAGGAAACTGCGGACGCGGTAGTCGAGCAGACCATAGCGCGGGCCGACCACACGAATGCCTTCGAAGGGCGGCTTGAAGCCCTGGTTCCAGTCCTCCAGCAGGTCGTCGAGCACCGGGTAGAGGCGCTCCTCCGGCGGATCCCAGGGCTTGGTCAGGTAGTAGTGGATCCGCGCGGTGTTGATGGCGCGGATGGCGGCCTCGGTATCGGCGTAGGCGGTCAGCAGGACACGGCGGGCCTGCGGGTACTGCTTCTGCACGCGCTCCAGCAATTCCACGCCGGTCATGCCAGGCATGCGCTGGTCGCTCACGATGAGGGCCACGACGTCGCCACGCTCTTTGAGCTGAGCGCAGGTGTCCAGCGCTGCCTGGCCGGAACCGGCGCGAAGGATCCGGTAGGACTGCCCGTATTTCCGGCGCAGGTCCTGCACTACGGCTTCCAGCACGCTGGCGTCGTCGTCCACGGCGAGGATGATGGGCCTGGCCATTCGCTCCACTCCTTCGGTTCCGAAGCTCTTCTAATAAGTTACAGGCGGGCGGCGGTTTCTGCGAAGGCCGCGGCGCAGGTTTTCGGAGACGGCTGGATGCAATGGAAACAGTGCAATTGGGAGGCCAAAGACCTCCCCGCATGCGGAACTGGTTACTACAGACGTGACGAGCGTCACAGGACTTTCGACTAGTCACGGGTTACTTTTTGTCCTGAATGAAGGCAACACCCAGGTCATCGATGAATCCCTTTCCGGCGACCCATCACCGGAAAACCCCATCATTCAACCGGCGCCCTGTTGTGGCACTCGATGCGCTCACCAGAAACGCACAAGCGGATGCTGTTCCTCGGAACGATGACCGTTTTTGCACGTTCCCATTTGGAACGCGCTTGCACCCACCAGTCCTCGGGCCATCCCCCGTCGACGCACCTATTGAGGAAGCGGAGAGTATGAACAAGCTGATTCTCGCTGACAACCAGGCCATCTACAGAGCCGGAACCGCTAAAATTCTGGCGATGGAAGATGACTTCCGCATCATTGCCCAGTGCGCCGAGGCTGACCGCCTCTTTCCCGCTCTTGATACCTTCCGTGGCGCGATTCTCATTTTCGCGTCTTCGCTGAAACTCGACCCACAGACGTTGGTGCCGCGCGTGGCCACGGCGGGGAGCCGCAGCATCGTGATCGCCGAGAACGGCGAGCCGGTGCAGGCGTGGTTCAACGCCGGTGTTCAGGGGGCAGCCCATCGTAACGTGACCGGCCCATCGCTGATCGACTGCGTCCGGCACGTCGGCCAGGGTGACCGCAATGTGCGAGCGCCCGGGGTAGAACTACCCAGCACCGATGACGACAGCGTCGGCTCCCGCGTCCGCGACCGTCTCACGCCCAAAGAGCTGAAGATCGTCGCGCTCATTGTTCAGGGCTGCAAGAACAAGGAGATCGCCGTCCGCCTGAACACGACCGAGCAGGTGATCAAGAATTACCTGCGCAGCGTTTACGACAAGACGGGTGTCTCCGATCGTCTGGAGCTGGCGCTGTTCACCATTCACCATCGCATTCTGGCCGAGGCCGCGCAGGCGATCGGCGAGCAGATGCTGCAGGGCGTCGTTTAGAACGGACTCCGCTTCCTGACTGATCGTTGATTCAAGAGGCGCTGCCGCTGGTGGTGCGTGCAGCGCCTCAGTTTCTGTGGGGAGCCGGGATGATCTGGTAGCAGTAGCCCGCTGCGCTCACCGAAGCAGCCATGCAGGCGGAAATCTCTGGGCCGGCAAATCACCCCCGGACCTCTCCAGGTACGCGTTGGCCCGATCAGGTCAACGGAGACTCGACAGATCCTCGCACCGGCGGCGAAGGTATTCCCTGACCGCTGGATCGTTTTCCAGCCCGATTGCCACTTGATACGCGTGGCGCGCGCCATCGTGGGCCCCGGTGCGGCCCAGCAGATTGGCACGAGCGGCCCAGTACGGCTGATACGATTCCACCCGCCGGTCAGCGGCCGCTGCCTCGAGCGCTGCCAGTCCGGCAGCTGGCCCCTCTAACTCCGCCACCGCCAGTGCGCGGTTGATCACCGCAACGGGCGAGTTGGTCACCCGCACCAGCGCGTCGTACAGACTCACGATCGCGGCCCAGGATACAGCCCCGGTGCGGGCGCCTTCCACATGCGCCGACTGGAGCGCGGCCTCCAGCTGATATCGGCCAATGCGCCGAGTTCGGCTCGCATAGTGCAGCGCGGCTTCGGCTTCCTCGATCATCGCCCAGTCCCACAGCTTCTTGTCCTGGCTCCTGAGAGGAACAAACTCCCCCTCGGCGGTACGGCGGGCCGGTCGGCGTGCTTCGGCGTACAGCATCAACGCCAGCAAGCCCCAAACCTCGGGCTCGTCCGGAAGAAGCTGCGTGAGCAGCCTGCCCAGAAAGATCGCCTCGCCCGCCAGCTCCCGGCGCGCCGGATCGGCTCCGGTAGCATCCACCCAGCCTTCGGAAAAACCGGTGTAGATCGAATCCAGCACCGCTTCCAGGCGCTCCGGCAATTCGCTGCGTTCGGGAATGCGGAACGGAATACCGGCGTCACGGATCTTCGTCTTGGCCCGTACCAGCCGCTGTGCCATGGCAGCCGGCGAAACCAGAAACGCCGAGGCCACCTGTGCCGCTTCCAGTCCAAGTACGACCTGCAGCATCAGCGGAGCGTGGACGGCCGGGTCAATGGCAGGATGCGCGCAGGCAAAAAGCAGCGCCAGCCGCCGGTCAGGAAATTCGTCGTCCGCGACGGCGATGATGGCATCGGCCAACTGCTCCGGTTCGTCGTCGCTCGATGTTTCTCGATTCCGGCGAATCTGGTCGATGAGTTTTCGCCGAGCCGCGACGAGCAGCCACGCTTCAGGATTCTCCGGGCAGCCCTGCTGCGGCCACACCAACAATGCCGACGCGAAGGCCTCCGACAAGGCATCTTCCGCAGCGGCCACATCGCCGAACCGCGCCGCCAGGTACGCGATCAGCTTGCCGCGGCTGCGGAGAGCCACAGTCTCCGCAGCCGCATAAGCTTCATCGTCGTCAGGATGCCGCATGACCCATTTTCCTGCCGAGTGAATGAGCCGTCACATCGCCCAGATCGCGCGCACTTCCACGATCCCATGCTGCGCCGCGGGGCAGCGGCCGGCCCACTGCATCGCCGCATCCAGGTTGGGCACGTCGATCAGGTAGTATCCGGCGAGCTGTTCCTTCGATTCGGCGAAGGGCCCATCCAGCACCTGGGTCTTTCCGTTGGTCGTGCGAAGAGTAGTCGCGGTCGGCGAGGGTTGCAGCCGGTTGGCGTTGATCAGCGCGCCGGCAGATTTCAGTGCTTCCGTATAAGCCGTGTACGCAGCGCTACCCTGCTGCTGCTGCTCGGGCGTCATTCGGCCCCAGCCCGATTCATCGAGGTAAAGCGCCAGTAGATATTGCATGTCCATCCTCCGTTGTGGATTTGCAGGCGGTGACCGCCTCACCACGATGACGAATGACGCTTCGGCCAATCGACAAGGTTCGGATAATTATTTCTGGATTTCGTGTAGATCCGTTCCGGTCGGTGGAGTAGATGGAGCCGGTCAGCCCGAACTCCCTGTTGTTGGCGATCGCCAGCGCATCCTCAAAGTCGCGCGCCTTGATCACCGGTCAGCCGGGCGGCGGGCAAGACGGTATCCCCAGGCGGTTAGCAGAAGAAAAAGGATGGCGAGAACAACCTGAGGCTCGATCATCATCCCGGCGATCTTGTGTTGCAGGGCCGGCGGCGTCGGGCCCACAGCGAGGCTGGTCCCGGGGACAAGAAGGGTGACGTAGAGGAACGGCGACCAAAGCGCAAGCGAGATTAGCAGCGCCACCTTTATCCCCACCTCTGGCTCAGTGGAGCGCCTCCACAGGAGCCAGATGGCGATCGCCGAGATGCTCCAGACGATGACCGACATATCTGCGGCGTGGAACCTGGCATGCGGAGGCCAGGTGGGATTGAAGATGTGCGTCTTGTTCCAGTCGGCGAGCACATTGATAGCAGGGAAGACAGCAACCGCAAAGGTAAGCAGGGATCTTCCAGCCTTCGTTCTACTCATACCGCCTGTCTCCAGTCGCGGGATCGGAGTTCGGAAATCTCAGGTTGGGGGAAGCCAATATTAGCACGCGTTGGGAGCCTCCCGCGCCGCTAACCAACCAGGGGCAGAGGTGAAGCCGCGCAGCGCAGTGTTGCGCCGCCGGCCCCAGGCCACAGGCTGCCCCTAAATCTTTTCGCCGACGGACTTCGCCTGAGTGAACAAATACAGGTAGTCCGGCCCGCCCGCCTTCGAATCCGTTCCCGACATGTTGAACCCGCCAAACGGATGCGCCCCCACCATCGCGCCGGTCGACTTGCGGTTGAAGTACAGATTCCCCACGTGGAATTCCTGGCGCGCCCGATCGAGCTTCACCCGGTCCGTCGAGTAGATCGACCCTGTCAGCCCGAACTCCGTATTATTCGCGATCGCCAGCGCGTCCTCAAAATCGCGCGCTTTGATCACCGCCAACACCGGCCCGAAGATCTCTTCCTGCGCGATGCGTGCCTTCGGCGCCACGTCAACGATCACGGTGGGCGCGATGTAGTAGCCCTTCTCCGGCGTCTCGACGGCATTACCGCCCGCGACCAGCCGGCCTTCCTTCTTCCCAATCTCGATGTAGCTCAGGATGGTCTTCATCGCGCCTTCGCTCACCACCGGTCCCATGTTCAAGTTCCCGGTTGGATCGCCGACCTTCAGTTCCGCGACCTTCTCGCGCAGCCGCTCCACAAACGCATCGTAGATCGGCTCCTCGACAATCGCCCGCGAGCATGCCGAGCACTTCTGCCCGCTGAACCCGAACGCCGAGGCGATGACGCCCGTCACCGCAGCGTCGAAGTCCGCATCGGCACTCACGATGATCGAGTCCTTGCCGCCCATCTCGAGAATCGTCCGCTTGATCCAGATCTGACCCGGCTGCGCTTTCGCCGCGCGCTCGTGGATGTCGAGCCCAACCTCCTTCGATCCGGTGAAGGCGATGAAGCGCGTCTTCGGATGCGCCACGACAGCGTTGCCGAAAGACGCGCCCGACCCAGGACAGAAATTCACCACGCCCGGCGGCAGCCCTGCCTCTTCCAGAACCTCCATGAAGCGCGCCGCGATGGTCGGCGAATCGCTGGAAGGCTTCAGCACCACCGTGTTCCCGCTCACAATCGCCGCCGACGTCATCCCCGCCATGATGGCGAAGGGGAAGTTCCACGGCGAAATGACCGCGCCCACGCCGAGCGGAATGTACAGCAGCTCATCGCGCTCGCCCGGATACTGAATGGGCGGCGTGGATGCGGCCAGACGCAGCGCTTCGCGCGCGTAGAACTCCAGGAAGTCGATGGTCTCGCCCACATCGGCGTCGGCCTCGGCCCAGTTCTTGCCCACCTCATAGGTCAGCCAGGCGCAGAAATCGAACTTGCGCTCGCGAATCAGCCCCGCCGCACCCAGCAGCAGCGACGCGCGCTCCTCGGCCGATGCAAACCGCCACGTCTCGAACGCCTTCAGCGCCGCCTGCACGGCCTGGTCGGCGTGCTCCGCTCCGGCTTTCTGATGTACGCCGACGATCTGCGCCGGCCGCGCCGGGTTGAGCGACTCGATTTTCGCGTTCGTGCGCACGCGCTCGCCGCCGATGATCAGCGGATACTCGTGACCGAGCTCGTCGCCGACCCGCTCCAGCGCGCCGCGCATGGCGCGGGCATTGTCATGCTGCGAGAAATCGATGAAGGGCTCATTGCGGAACGCGCCCTGGGGCTTGCGCGGCAGGATAACGGTGGGATTCTCAAGGGTAGCCATAACAGCCCAGTTTAGTTCAACTGGCTGTGGCTAAAGCGCACCCCCCGCTGTCCGTGCCCGGTGCTCGGTGCCCGGTGCTCTAGCTCGCCCAGCGATCCGGCCGCATAGAACGCCGCGCCGCATCGTCCTCCGCCGGCTTCTCGCTCCGATCGGCGGGGCTCTCGAACTTGCGGCCGATGTCCGTCTCGGAGAGCGCCTTCTGTACCAGGTCTGCCCAGGGATCGATCTCGACCACTTTCTCCGCCTTCTCCTGATGGAACGCCTCTCGCGTCACGGGATCGGCGGCCGATTCATGGGTGGGTTGTTCCTCGCCGGATTTGATCCCATTCGCGCTTTCCACTTCGGCGGCCGCGACGGGCTCGACCCGCGCCGCATTCCCCAGCGGACCCGGATCCCAGGTAAACGACGCGCGCCGGTACGTGTCTCTCTCCGCGGCGGGCACGGGCGCTGGCTCCGGCGCTGGCGCAACACGGGGCATCGGCGCATCCGACGTGATGAATCGTCCGTAGGAGACGCTGTCGTCGGTGTAGGCGGACTCCTCGTCGCGACGGCCGGAAACCATCGCCATCAGAAGCCAGTAGAGCAATCCGCACCCAACACCGGCGGCCGCCGCAGGCCACCACTGAATCGGCGCGGCAACCCCGGCAACCTTTTCCATCCGGAATGGATTGGCGAGCGACGGATCCTCGTTTGGATCAGAAGCGGTAGAAGCCTCAGGCTGCGACGAAGCGGACGCCGGTGCCGCTGCCGGGGAATTCTGCGAAGCCGGCGCGGGTGAACCCGCTTTAGTTAAGTCACTCTCCGAAATGGCGCTCGAACCGGACCCGGACGCGGCTGGAGTTTGCGACCCGCTCGCGTCATCCGATGCGCCCGCGGGCGGCGGCGGTGTCGCCACCGCTGGACTGGACTCCGCACCGGCGTCTTTCTCGATCGCCGCGCGCTGCGTCTGCACCACGGCGATCGCGCGGGTCAGTCCATCGCGCTCCCGGCGCAACTGGCTCGCGCTCACTCCAACGCCACCACCGGCAAGGATCGAGCCGAGCGCCTGCTGGATCGCGCCCAGCCGCTGAGCGTTTGCGCCGCTGCCGTACTGAGAGCGCAGATCGCTCACCTTCTTCTCGGCGTCGTGTACCTGCGCTTTCAGGAGGTGCTGCTGCTCCGACTGCGCGTAGGCGCGCCCTTCATATCCGCGCCTCCCGTGACCTGCCGAGGCTCCCTCTTCAATCTGCCGGCTCGTCGATGTCAACTGCGCCTGCAATTGCTCGAGGGGGGCCGCAAGAGGCGCCGAACTTCCGGACGCTTCGTTATTGTTCCTCGCCGGGTTGTTCGTTGCCGGATTCTTCGCTGCCAGGTTTTTCGTTGCTGTGACCGGCTTCTTTGCCGGCGCTGGGGCCGGAATGAGCGCTGGAGCGGGCCTGGCCTTCGTCGCCGGCGGTTGCTGGGCTGCCGGTTGCGTCCCAGCCGCCGGCGGGGGCTCGGTCAACGCCGAAGCGGCGTCGGGCGAAGGGCTCCAGGCCACCAGAGCATCCGCAATTGTATTCGCGGTCTCGACCGCCTTCGCTGGATCCGCATCACGGAATCGCACCCCCAGCACCTCGGGCGACGGTTGGGTCAGATCCAGACGTGCGCGAAATTCGCCAACCCGGCTCATCATCCCCGACGTCGACAGATACGACATCTTCGAAAGATCCGCGATCTTCTGGTCGCTCAGGACCGACTCCGCGAACACCACCGCCGGTGCGCCGGCGTGCACGAACCCGGCATCAAGCCGCTGTGCTGCGTGGAGGCTGAAAGACAACTCGGCGGTCGCAGCCGTCTGCACCGCGCGGCGCTCGAGCCAGGTGTGGATGCCGAAGCCTGCCGCCGCTGCCACCAGGACTGCCGTGAACTTGTGGCCCAGCGGAACTGCAGAAAAACTCATGAGAACTCCTCTCGCGCATCGTGCATGAACGCCGTCGATCGTGGGAGATCAAGGGAGTTCTGTCGAAGCAGGGGCCGGTGGTGTCTTGCGGGATTGAAAGCCCAACCCAAGTTGGAAGAACGAAAGAGGCCGGTCGTTGTCTGGTGTGCCTCAGCTTTATCCTGCAATTTGCGCAAACTCCTGGCACGAGAACAACTTACTCCAACATACGCCGCGATACCGGCCTGCCGCCACCCGGACCCGGGCGGGCGTTATTGCGCCGGAGGATCGATTACCGCAGGGACACCACCCAGCGCATCTCCGCCATAGCGCACCATCAAATCGCGCAGCCCGTATTTGTGCGTCCTGCGGCAGGCACTGCACGTCACGCGCAGGGGAGAGGGTCCTTCGTAGCGCAGCTCTTTTCCCCAGAAATAGAAACCCGGCACGCCGTCCAGATGGACGTCGGCGCGGCATCTCCAGGTTTTGCATCGGACAAACAGCCGCGTGAAGATCGCCATTGCGTTCGATTGCGCCCGCGGGCTTTCAATGTCCTTTGTATTCCCTGAACAGTTCCGGGAACTGCTGCTTCAGCACCTCGACTTTCGGCCGGTCGCACACCAGGATGTACGGATTGTCCGGGTTGTGCAGCGCGTAATCCTGGTGATAGTCCTCGGCCCGATAGAAGCCCTTCAGCGGCGTCACCTCAGTCACGATCGGCCTGGGGAAAATCTTCGCAGCATCGAGCTGCGCGATGTACGCCTGCGCAATGCGCTTCTGCTCGTCGCCGATATAGAAGATCGCCGACCGATACGAGGTGCCCACATCGGGCCCCTGGCGGTTGAGTTCAGTCGGATCGTGCGCGACGGAGAAGAAGATGCGCAGCAGCTGCCCGTAGGTGATCTTCGACGGATCGTAGACCACCTCCACCGACTCCGCGTGTCCTGTCGTTTCGGTTGTTACCTGATCGTAGGTTGCTGTTGCCGCGGATCCGCCGGCATAACCGGCCGTTGTGTCGATCACGCCCTTCACGCGCTCGAAGACCGACTGCGTACCCCAGAAGCAGCCGCCCGCGAACACCGCCTTCGCTTTGCCAGGCTGCGATGCCAGCGCAACGTCACCGCTAGCCGGCGGAATCGGCGCGCGGCTCGCGGCGCTCGCGTTGCACGCGGTGAGACTGAGCAGGAATCCAACTGCCAGCGAGGAGCGCAGCAGACGTGCGAGGAGCATAGGGACCCTCCTGTCAGGAATTCATTCTACGAGACGCACGAGCGGGATGCTTTGGTTGGGCGGGCGGCTACTCCGGCTTCCAGGTCGTGTCCACGGTCACCGGGATCTCATTGCGGATCGGCACGGTGAGGAACGATGGCCGGTCGATTTTGAAATCCGAGCATGTCGCCGGGACCGTGCCCGTGATTTCCACGTCGTTGCCGTGACTCGCCCGGTGCAGCGTCACGTGCGCGTAGTGCGCCGTCTGTCCGGCAAATTGCACTTCGAGGTCGGCGTCGATGATGGGCTGGTTCAATGCCGCCCGCGCCAGGTGCGTCCGCACGATCACCATCGGATTCTGAGCACCGCGCACCGCTTCCAGCATGTGCAGATCGCGATTGCTGTCGCCCGAGTCGAACGTGTTCAGCGGCACCGCAATCAGAAAATCGCACTCGCCCGCGCTGCAGTTGCCCTTGCCCTTCGCGGCATGGCTGGTTCCGGCTACCTCGTGCATCGGATGCGTAACGTTCCACGTGAGCGTCGACTGCGTCAGCGTCCACTGATTCTGCGCGTGCAGCATGAAAGGAGCAGCGGCCAGCAGAAACACAGCGGCAAACTTCATTACTTCTCCCAGAACTTAAGATGGATGGGCCACGAGACCGCGACGATCGACACGCCATAGGCCGCGACCGTGGTCCACGCAACGTACGAGTGCGCCGACGCGATGCCGTGCACGTGCTCGCCGTTGTTCTCCTGATTCAGCGCCATAGCTCCCAGAATGGGCGTGAGCACCATGCCCGGCGCGTGGATCCACACCAGCTCGCGGTGCCACTTGATCGCACCCTTCGGCTTCACGCCCGGAATTTTCGGCGCGGCGATGGCGTAGTACGCCGTGAATCCATACAGCACCGCGGTCGCTGAACCGAGCGCGACGTGGAGATCGACTCCCGTATCGCTCGGCCCCGTAACCACCCCGTTTGGGTTTGACCCCTTGCGCTTCGATTTTGCTCCGCCCGCCACGATCACCGTCGCGCACATCGGCACCGCCGTGATCAGCCCCAGCGTCTGATGCATCTTCAGATCGTGTGTCCGCTCGTTCAGCCTCTTCTGCATCTCGGCGTTGGCCAGCGTCTGCTGCGGCGTGAACCCCAGATCGCCCAACGTCGGCGCATTGCCGGACTGCGGCTGCTGATTCTTGTCTTTGTTCTGCGTCTGCCCCGACGACGAACTCTGCGTCTGGGTCTGACTTTGCGCCGTGCTCTGTGCAGCGTTTGGCAGGCCGTTCGGCGCCGGAGCATCGGGCAAGTCCAGAACTCCGCCTGGAAGCGCCGACGAACTTGCGTTGCCGGAATCCGTCGCAACCGCAGAACTGACCGGCGGATTTTCGGAAGGTTGCGCGAACATCAGGAGCGGAACCAGCACGACGCAGGCAAAAGCCACCAACGATCTTGCTGCAGCGAATCCTCTCAAAACGCCGAAACCTCTCTTTACAGCAATCGCGAACGAGCTTCGATCATACGACGCGTGTGCGCCGCCGCCAACGCTGGACCTCGTCGATCGCCTTCATCTGAACGATTCTTCATCCACTGGACAGGTGGGCTCTTCGATACTCTGTGCTGATGAGGCTCTTTGTGGGCATCGCCCTGCCACCAGCGGTCTCGGACGCGCTCGAATCCATCCGGCGACAGTTCGAAGGGCGCTCCGGACCCGATCTGCGCTGGTCGGCGTCCGAGGGCTGGCACGTGACTGTGCAGTTCCTGGGCGCGGTGAATGACGAGCGCGCGGCCTGCGTGCATGAGCAACTCAGAAGTGTGCGCGAGGCGCCGGTTCCCATCCGCATCGAGGGGGTTGGATTCTTTGAGCGCGCCGGCGTGTTCTGGGCCGGCGTCGCTCTCACGCCGCAATTGCTCGCGCTGCAGCAACTCGTGACCGCAGCGATGCGGAATTGCGGATTCATCCCCGAAGATCGCCCTTACAGCCCGCACATCACGCTGACGCGCGCCAAGGGCCGCGGCGGCGCGCGGGCTCTGAGTTCCCTGAAAACAGCCGTCGGAAACCATGCTCCTGATCTGGGCGCGGAATTTATCGCGGAGGAATTTCTTCTCTACGAATCCTTCCCCGGCCCCGAAGGCTCGCATTACGAAATCCGCTCCCGCTTCCCCCTGAACAACTGACCCGGTGCCCGGTGCCCGGTGCCCGCGTCTTACCCTGGCTCTGGAATCACTTTCAGCTTCCCCAGACCGAACACATAGCCGGCGATCCCGATCGCCAATACCACGGCCGCCAGTGCAAACGATCCGCCAAAGTTGTGCGCCTTCGCAAAATAGCCAGTGATCACTGGGGCTGAGATGGCCGCAATCTGCGTCGCGAAGTTCATGATGCCGCCGACGCGGCCCACACTCGCCCGCGGCGCGATGAACGTCGGAATCGACCAGCCCACCGGCGCCATCGCGCCCAGCCCCGCCATGCACAGGCTGATCCACGCCAGCGCCACCGCCGGCGTGTGCGCGAAGCGCGCCCCGTAAATCCCCATGCCAAACGCCAGCCCGCCCACCAGCACCGCCTGCCGCACCAGCCACGGCCGCGCGCCGCGCCGCACCAGCATGTCCACCATCCACCCGCCGATCGCCAGATCGGTGAACGTCGCCACCAGCCACGGAATGCTCGTGTCCAGCGCCGAGTGCAGCACATCCACATGCAGGCTCATTGACAGATAACTGGGCAGCCACGTCAACACCAGGTAGAACACGTAGTTGTACGCGGCGAACCCGATGGTCGCGCCGATCACCTGCGGTTGGCGCAACAGGTACAGCAGCGGCGCTCCATGAACATGCCGCGTCGGGTGCCCTGGAGCCGCCTCCGGCTGCGCCTTGCCCTCGATCAGCAACTCTCGCTCCGCGGGGCTCAGTTTTTCGTCTTCGCTGGGGTTGCGATACATGCTCCGGAACAGCAGGAAGTAGGTGAAGCTCACGAACCCGGTGAAGATGAAGCTCCACCGCCACCCCAGACGGAAGACCAGCAGGCCGAGAATCGGCACGCCGATCGCCGACGCGAACTTCGCCGCCGCATCGTTCAACGACGTGGCAAAGCTGCGCTCGCGCTCCGGAAACCAGTAGCCGACCGCTTTCGCGTTCGCCGGAAAGGTTGGCGCTTCGCCGATGCCCAGCAGCAAACGCGCCGCAAAAAAGCTGTAAACGCCCGTCGCCAGCCCCGATGCGAACGACGCCGCGCTCCACAGGAATGCCGCCACCCGTCCGATGCGGCGCACGCCCCAGCGGTCCAGCATGATCCCCACCGGAATCTGCAGTACCGCGTAGCTCCAGTTGTACGCGCTCGCCAAATATCCAAACGTGACGGCCGTGATGCCCCACTCGGCGTGCAGCGAAGTGAAGGCGACCGAGACATTCACCCGGTCGAAAAAATTCACCAGCACGCCGATGCCGAGCAGCACCGCGATCCGCCAGCGGCGATGCGGAGCGTGCGCGGCATCGGTCACGGAACGATTGTAGATGGCAGCACTCGCGTTCTTCCCGGCGTATCATCCAGCCCCAGAGCGTTTCCCATTCTCCCGCAATCGATATGCCTGCAAAGACCCGGCTCTCCGCCATCCTCGCGCTGCTTCGCCGCCAGCATGGCGCTCCGCAACTGCCTCCCGCCTCCGGCCCCTTCGAGCTCATCCTGTGGGAGAATGCCTGCTACCTTCTCCCCGATGAGCGCCGGCGCGAGGTCTTCGAAGGATTACGCGCGCAGGTCGGCCTCACACCGCAGACCATTCTCTCCGCCGATCGAGATCTCCTCCTCCGCTGGGCCACGCGCGGAGGCATGCGCCCGGAAACACGCGTCTTCCGGTGGCTGGAAATCGCGCGCATTTGCCGTGACCAGTTCGATGGCGATCTGAGCCGAATTCTCGCCCTGTCCTGGAGCCAGGCGAAGAAAGCCCTGAAGCAGTTCCCCAACATCGGCGACCCGGGAGCCGAGAAGATTCTCATGTTCTGCGGGGTCGCTCCCGGACTGCCTCTGGAATCGAATGGCCTGCGCGTCCTCACCCGCATCGGCTACGGGCGCGACCATCCCCGCAACTACGGCCGCACCTACAAATCTGTCCAGCAGGCCATCGCCAACGAGCTACCCAAAGGCGCAGCGAAGCTGGCCGAGGCTCACTTGTTGCTGCGCGAGCACGGCAAGACAATTTGCCGGACCAACGGGCCGCAGTGCGAAGAATGCGCCATCTCGTCGCTCTGTTTGTATCCAGCAAAGAAGTGAACGACACAGTGGTCCCGAGAAGGCGGCTTAATCCACCGCCTGCACCATGCCCCGCCCCAGCAAGATCTCCGCCTTGTCGATGAACGCCCGATCCGCCGCCACCCGCAGTTCCTCCGGCTCCATCACCACGCAGTACTGGCCCTTCTGCTCCACGTTCAGCATCACCCGCCCGGGCCCAGGCGCGGAAACTACCAGGTCGCGCAGGTCCTCCAGCGTCGTCTCGCTCACGCGATCCAGCTGGATGCGAATCCGCACATTCATCGGCAGCCGCACCTTCACATCTTCCAACGCCTGAATCGCCGACACACACAGCTTTGGCGCCGCTTCCTCTTCCGCCCGCAGCTGCCCGCGGATCAGCACCGGCGCCTCGATGCGCAGCGACTCCGCCAGCCGCTCGTAGTCCTTCGGAAAACAGATCAGCTCGATCTTGCCGCTCGCATCCTCCAGCGTCGCCTGCGCGTACAGCTCGCCCGAGCGCTTCGACTTCGCCACTTTTAGTCCGAGCATCACGCCCGCAATCGCAATCTCGTTCTCCGGAGCCTGCCCGCGCCGCCCATTCGATGGCGGCGTCTTCATCTCCAGTGCGGTCGCGATGTCCACCACGCCCGGCAGATTCCGCAGCTTCTCCGCGTACTTGTCCAGCGGATGTCCCGAGACGAAGAACCCGAGCACTTCTTTCTCCGCCGCCAGCCGCTGGCTCTCCTCCATGTCCGGCACGTTCGGCAGATCGTCGTGTTTCGCGTCGCCAACAGGCGCGCTGAAGATCCCGAACAGCCCCGCCTGCCCCGCCTCCAGATCGCGCTGCGTCTTCTGCGCGCGCTCCATCATCTTGTCCACCGCGGCCAGCAGCTGCGCGCGCCGCCCGAAGGAGTCCAGCGCGCCCGCCTTCACCAGCGACTCGATCACGCGCTTGTTCAGCAGCCGCAAATCGATCTTCTCGCAGAATTCCTGGAACCCGGCGAAGCTCTTCCCTTCCTTCGCCAGTTCCTCGCGTGCCGTCAGGATGGAGTCAATCGCGTTGCGCCCCACGTTCTTGATCGCCGTCAGCCCGAAGCGAATCTTGTCCCCGTGCGGCGTGAAGTCCGCATCGCTGTGCAGCACGTCCGGCGGCTCCACTGCGATCTCCATCTCGCGGCACTCTTTGATGTACTTCACCACGTTGTCCGGCTTCGAAATTTCCGACGTCAGCAGCGCCGACATGAACTCCACCGGATAGTGCGTCTTCAGATACGCCGTTTGATAGGCCACCAGTGCATAGGCCGCCGAGTGCGACTTATTGAACCCATAACCGGAAAACTTCTCCATGCGATCGAAAATCTCGCTCACTGCGGCTCGCGGATGCCCGAGCGCCCCGGCGCCGCTGATAAAGCGATCGCGCTGTTCGGCCATGGCCGCGGCACTCTTTTTTCCCATCGCCCGCCGCAACAGATCCGCCTCGCCCAGCGAGTAGCTGGCCAGCACGTTGGCGATCCGCATCACCTGTTCCTGGTAGATGATCACTCCGTAGGAATCCTTCAGGATTCCTTCCAGCTCCGGCAGCAGGAACTCCACCTTCCGGCGGCCCCACTTGCGGTCGATGAAATCGTCGATCATGTCCATCGGGCCAGGACGATAGAGCGCATTCAGCGCGGTCAGGTCTTCCACCGTGTCCGGCTTGTACCGCCGCAGAATGTCCCGCATTCCCGGCGATTCAAACTGAAAGATCCCGGAGGTGAGTGCGGTGTGGAACACTCGCCGGAAGGTCTCCGGATCGTCCAGCGGCACCATTTCGATGTCCAGCTTCTCCCCGCGAGTTTGTTCGATCAGCTTCACGCAATCGGTGATCACCGTCAGGGTGGCCAGTCCCAAAAAGTCCATCTTGAGCAGACCCATCTTTTCGACCGCCTTCATGTCGTAGGCAGTCACCACTTCGTCATTCTTGGTCCGGTTCAGAGGCACCAGCTCCGTCAGCGGTCGCGGCGCGATCACCACCGCTGACGCATGGACGCCTGCTCCGCGTACCAGCCCCTCCAGCTTCTTCGCCGTATCGATCAGCTCTTTGATCTGCGGCGCGCTCTCGTAGGCCTCCTGCAGCTGCGGCGAGTCCTTCAGCGCCTGATCGATCGTCACGCCGATGGTGGCCGGCACCAGTTTCGCGATCCGGTCCACGTCGCCGTAAGGCATGTCCAGCGCGCGCCCTACGTCCTTGATGGCCGCCTTCGCCGCCATGGTGTTGAAGGTGATGATCTGCGCCACCTGCTCCCGCCCGTACTTCCGCGTGACATATTCGATCACTTCGCCGCGTCGGTTCTGGCAGAAGTCCACATCGATATCCGGCATCGTCACGCGCTCCGGATTCAGAAAGCGCTCGAACAGCAGCACATTTTGCAGCGGATCGATGTTCGTGATCTCCATCGCATAGGCCACCAGAGACCCCGTTGCCGACCCGCGCCCCGGCCCCACCGGAATTCCGTGATCGCGCGCGTACTTGATGAAGTCCCACACGATCAGGAAGTACCCCGAGTACTTCATCTGCTTGATGACGTCGATCTCAAAATTCAGCCGGCTTTCATATTCGTGTACCGGGGTGCGCAGAACTCCGCGCGTTGCCAGGTCGCGCACCGCCGTCTCCAGGCGCCTCTTCAGTCCCTGCCGGCAAATCTCTTCGAAATAGCTGTCGATCGTGTGACCCGCCGGCACTGCGAATTCCGGAAACGGATTATCGACCGGGCTGAGCTTGAAGTGGCAGCGCTCGGCAAACTCCATCGTGCGTTTCACGACTTGTGGCGCGTGAGAAAAAAGCTTCTCCATCTCCGCGGCCGTCTTCACGTAGAACTGATCCGAGTCAAACTTGAACCGCTTCGGGTCGTTGATCGACGCCAGCGTCTGCACGCACAACAGCACTTCGTGCGCGTGCGCGTCGTCCTCGCACAGATAGTGGCTGTCGTTGGTGGCCACCAGCGGGATGTCCAGCTCTTTCTCCAGCCGGAACAGGTCCGCCTGAATCTTTTTCTCCAGTTCCAGCCCCTGATCCTGTATCTCGAGAAAGAAATTTCCTTTGCCGAAAATGTCCTGGTACTGCACTGCTGTCGCGCGCGCCGCCTCGTACTTATCCGCCATCAGGTTCTCGCACAGTTCGCCGGCAAGACACCCTGAAAAACCAATCAGCCCCCTGGCGTGCTCCGCCAGATACTTTTTGCTGACCCGCGGTTTTCGATAGAACCCGTGCAGCGACGCCTCCGACGTGATGCGAACGAGGTTCCGATAGCCCTCCTCGTTCTCCGCCAGCACCAGCAAATGGTTGTAGTCATCGCCCTGCGGATCCTCGCGATGGTCGTCCTTCTTGCAGATGTACAGCTCGCATCCCAGGATCGGATGCACGTTGTGCTTCTTCGCCGCTTCAAAGAAGTGCACGGCTCCGTAGATGTTGCCGTGATCGGTGATTGCGACTGACTTCTGCCCGATGCTCGCGACGCGCTGCACGAGTTTTTCCACGTCGCAGGCGCCGTCCAGCAGCGAATAGTCCGTATGCAGATGCAGATGGGTGAATTCCGCCATGTCCTGTTTCTATTTGTCCTGCTTCTATTTTAGGTTGTCCGTCAACCGCGCATCGTGCGCTCACGGAGAGGAAAACCCGGTACAAAATGAGTTGCTGATCGATAGAGCAGTCCGCGCCCACATCCACAAGCAAGCCAAAGATTGAACCCGCGCTTTGTGTCAGGACACGACATCACAACTGCTGAAGAAACTCGCTTCTTTGAAAGGGTCTGGCTTCAGCCGGACCGTCAGGTCTGTGGAATGAATTCGGCTTTAGCCACTGAGGGATCGCCCTTTCGTCCCCGGCCGGCCCTTTTTCGCAAGCTGTTCAGCCGCACCGAAAGGAGCCGAAAGACAATAGCGCTTCAGCCCTCGTCGCAGCATTCCAGACTCATCCCACCCCAAAACTCTGACCTTCGTAACGAAACGTATGGGGGCATCGTTGAAACCGCGCAGTAGCGGCACAAAATGAATCCGGCTTTGACCGCCAAGGAACTTTTCTGTCCCGGCCAGAACCCACTGTCCCGGCCAGAACCCAGTGTCCTGGCCCAACCCAGCGCGGTCAGCCCATACCACAGCAAAGTGAAAAACCCGCCCCGGACGGCCAGGTTCACCCCACAGCAAGCAGAAGACTCCCTCGCCAGAGAAACATCAAGAGGATTTGAGTCTGCGCTCACTCGCCGGTAACGTCTCCCGGACCATTTTGGGAAGATGGCGACTCTCTTCAGACTGTCAAGCTGTGCCGTAACGCCGCAAGAAAGCCGGGCTGTAACCCCTGAGCCTGTTCTCGTGGCCCCCGCGACCTTTCGCAAGCCTTCTCTTCACCCGTGTACGATGTTCCGCACGCGGAGGTTTCTATGGACAGCGTAGTGACGTTTTTGACGACTCAGAGTCCCGACGCGGCCATTGCCTTCTATCGCGACAAGCTCGGCTTACGGTTCCTGCGCGACGACGGCTTTGCCCTCGTTTTTGACATGAACGGCGTGATGCTGCGTATTGGGAAAACGAAGAGCTTCACTCCAGCTCAGAACACCGTCCTCGGCTGGGAAGCGCGCGACATCGCTGCGACGATGAGGAAGCTCAGTCAGGCCGGAGTGAACTTCGAACGCTACCCCAACATGGGCCAGGATGCCGACGGCGTCTGCACCTTCCCCGACGGCGACAAGGTGGCCTGGTTCAAAGACCCCGACGGCAATGTGCTCTCGATCTCGCAACACAGAGCCTGAGCGCCGCATTTCGTGAGCTCTGCGGTCTGCGCCCTGTGCCCTGCCCTACCGCGGTATATCCCGGTGCGCGGTCTTCACCCTGTAGCCGTGGCGAGCCAGGCGGCGCGCCACCTCCTCGGCAATCATGACCGACCGGTGCTGCCCGCCCGTGCATCCGAACGCAAGCGTCAGATAGCTCTTGCCTTCGTTGATGTAATGCGGCAGCAGGAAGACCAGCATCTCTGTGACACGGTCGAGAAACTCGCGCGTCTGCGGAAAGCTCACGATGTAGTTCTCGACCTTCGGGTCTTTACCGGTCAGGTTCCGAAACTCCGGCACGAAGTGCGGATTGGGCAGAAACCGGACATCGAAAACAAGATCCGCGTCGAGCGGCACGCCATTCTTGTATCCAAAACTGATCGACGAGATCAGCAGACTCTTGCCGTCGCTTTCGCGAACAAACTTGTTCTGGATGTAAGCGCGCAGCTCGTGCACGTTGAACTTCGTTGTGTCGATCACCACATCCGCAACATTGCGGATCGGCTCAAGCAGTTTGCGCTCCTCGTTGAGTGCGCGCGGCACGCGCTCTTCGCGGCCCAGCGGATGCGGGCGCCGCGTCTCCGAGTAGCGCGCCAGCAGCGCCGCCTTCGATGCTTCAAGGAATACAACGGTGGTCGACAGCGTGCGGCGAATGTCGCGCAGGATCGCGGGAAATTTCTCCAGGCTCAACCCCTCGCGCACATCCACCACCAGCGCTGCCCGCCGGATATCGCGCGAGTGCGCCACCAGCTCCGCAAACGGCGGCACCAGCATTACCGGCATGTTGTCCACCGCGTAAAAGCCCAGGTCCTCGAATGCCTTCAGCGCCGACGCTTTGCCCGATCCGGAAAGGCCGGTCAGCACCACCAGTTCGCGAGGACTGGCGGGCGCGTGCGAGCGCGCTTTTGCGGGAGCGGCGCGACGCCGCTTCGCTGCAGTCTTTCGGCTGGCAGGCATGGCCTCATCCTAGCATTCGGCCATGAAACAGCGATGACTCGTTCTGGGGTTGATGAAACAGGTTCCCGCCCGTCGACTTATGGTCACGCGCGCGTTTGCAGTGCATCTCTCAGAGCGGCGCACACGTATTCAATCTGCTCGTCGGCGATGCGGTTGAAAAACGGCAGGGCCAGCGTCCGCGCAGCAACGGATTCGGTGACCGGCAGCCTCGCGCTCTCACGCCACGCCGCATAAGCCGGCTGCAGGTGGATCGGCGCAAAATAGCGCCCGGTGGCGATCCCCTGCGCGGCAAGCTGCCGCCGCACGCGCTCGCGATCCGCCTCCGAAAATCGTCCCGCCAGCCGAACCACAAACACAAACCAGCTCAGGCGCAGACCCTGAACATCGGTCGCCGGCAGGATTAGGTCCAGCTCGTCCCGCAACCGTTCGCAGTACCGCCGCGCGATGGCGGCCCGCCGCGCCAGAATCTCCTCGATCCGCCCTAACTGCGCCAGTCCCAGCGCACACTGCATCTCCGAGAGCCGGTAATTGAACCCCAGCTCCTGATGGTCGAACCATTGTTCGGAACACTCCGGCATTTCCGCCGCTGGCAAAGCTTCGTAACGGCCATGGTTACGCAAAGCCGCGATGCGCCGAGCAGTCTCGGCGTTTCGCGTGACCACCATTCCACCTTCGCCGGAGGTGATCTGCTTGTTGGGATAAAATGCGAAAACGCCGGCATCCCCGAAGCTGCCGACACGCCGCCCGTCAATCTTCGCGCCGATCGCCTCGCACGCATCCTCGACCACGGCCAGCTTGTGCCGCGCCGCGATGTCCATCAGCACCGGCAATTCCGCCGGCCGTCCGAACGTGTGGACGACAATGAGTGCTCGCGTCCGCGGCGTGATCGCGGCCTCCACACTCTTTGGATCGATGTTGACCGTCTCCGCAGCGATATCCGCAAACACCGGCGTCGCCCCCACATACCGCACCGCGTTCGCCACCGCCACAAACGTAAACGACGGCACGATGACCTCATCGCCCGCGCCAATCCCCAGCGCCAGCAAGGCCAGATGCAGCCCTGCCGTCCCCGAACTCACGCCGACTGCGTGCGGCACGCCCACATACGCCGCCATCGCCGCTTCGAAATCCCGCAGCTTCGGACCGAGGCTCAGACGCGACGTTCGCAGCACCGCGGCTACGGCCTCAATTTCCACTTCGGTGATATCGGGCGCCGACAACGGTATCGTTGCCTCTGTCACAGCAGATCCGCCTCATCCAGACCCATCTTGCTATTCCCTGTTCCCTGCCTTTTCACCAGCAATTCCTGCCCGAGTGGGCACGTCGCCAGCACCTGCACGATCCGCTCCGACGCATGCCCATCGCCGTAAGGATTCGTCATGCCCTCGAGCGACGCGCGAAACGCCGCGCTCCGCGCCTCCTCGATCCGCGCCAGAATCGCGTCCACATCAGCCTCCGCGTCCAGCACGTTGCGCGCCCGCTCCCGGCCCTTCTGCCGCAGCCCCACATTCACCGTCGGCAACGCGAACGACGCCGTCTCCATGATCCCGCTCGACGAGTTGCCCACCATCGCGTCCACACACAGCAGCAGGCTCCAGTACGTCACCGCGTCGAGATTCACAAAAATCTTCGCCACCCCGTGCTTCGCGGCAAACTCCCGGCTCCGACTCACTAGCAGCCGGCTCCCCGCATCGGCATTCGGATAGCAGAACAGCACCTGCATCGTTCCCTCAGCGGCGATCTGCTCCAGCGCCGCTAAACAGCGCGTCGGCCTCGCACGTCGTTTCGCGCTCCAGCGTCACCGGGTGATACGCCACCAGCAGCGCGGGCACGCGCAGATCCAGATCGCAGGCCGCCTCCACTTCTTCGCGGGTTAGCAGCCGGCTCCGTCGCAGATGATCGAGCGACGGCGCGCCGGCCCGATGTACCCGCCACGGCTCTTCGCCCATTGCTATCACTCTCGCCCGCGCCGTTTCGGTCGACGTGAAATGGATGTGGCTCATCTTCGTCAGCGCGTTGCGCACCGCATCATCGATTGCGCCCTCGCTGATCTCCCCGCCCTCGATGTGAGCAATCGGAATCCGCAGCGACAGCGCCACCGACGCCGGCGCCAGCATCTCGTAGCGATCGGCGATCAGCAGCAGCAGGTCCGGCCGCATCGCGCCCAGCGTGTCGGCCAGCGACAGCACCGCCACGCCGATGCTCTTCGCCATCCCCACATCGCTGTCCGAGCTCAACAGCGTCTCAATGCGCGCGGCGATCGCAAAGCCGTCCTTCTCGATCTCCCGCACCGTCCCGCCGAACTCCGGCGACAGATGCGACGCCATCGCGATCAGCTGCAGATCGACGTCGGGATGCTCGGCGAGCAACTTGAGCGGCCAGTACAGATGACTGTAGTCGGCGCGCGACGTCGTAACCACCGCGATGCGGCGCTTCATCGGGGTGCGCACACTGCGGCGCGCAGCAGCGCACTCGGCTCGTAGTCCGGCACAAGTTCCTCTACCGCGCGCAGCAGCTGCGGAAGATCGCGCGCAGCCACAGCTTCCTCCAGGGCATGCATCCGCGCCTCCAAATCTCCACACCCCGGACCCACGACGCTGCGCAGTCCAGATGTGACATGGCCGGCACAACGCTCCTGCGGTGCAACGAAAGCCTCCTTCAGCTTGTCGCCCGGTCGCAGTTCGCTCGAGACCATCGGCACACCCTTCCCGCTCGCTTCAATCATCCGCTGCGCCAGGTCCGCTATCAGGACCGCCTCGCCAGGCTCTGGCACCAACAAACCTGCAGCGGCCTCACTCTCAACCACCTCAGCGAGCAGCGACACAACTTCGTCCAGCGTGAAGAAGAATCGCCGCGCAGCCGGATGCGTCACCGTCACCGGGCCCCCCTGCGCAATCTGCTCGGCGAACAACGGCGCCACGCTCCCCGGCGACCCGATCACATTCACCAGCCGCACCGCCGCGTATCCTGGATGCGCCAGCATGGCCAGCTCACCAATTCTCTTGCTCGCGCCCATGATGCTGTGCGGCGCCACCGCCTTGTCGGTCGAGACCAGAATCATCTTGCCCACGCCGTGCTCGGCTGCGACTCGCGCCAGCCGCCACGTTCCCAGCGCGTTCGTCTCCACCGCGGCCAGCGGGTTCCGCTCCATCAGCGGCACATGCTTCAGCGCCGCCGCATGCAGCACGATCTCCGGCCGATGCTCCTCGAACAGCGCCGCCAGCAGCGCGCGGTCGCACACGTTCCCCAGCACTGGAACCGAGCGCTCGCCGAACCCCCGCCCCGCCATCTCGCGATCCAGGTCGAACAGCGCCTGCTCCGCAATCTCGAGCAGCACGATCGCAGCAGCACCGGAAGACGCGAACACGCGCACCATCTCCGACCCAATGAATCCGCCGGCTCCAGTCACCAGCACGCGCCGTCCGGCGACACCGGGAATCAGAATGGGTCGATGAGTCGTTGTTTCGCGCCCCAGAATCTCCGCCCAGGAGGGAGTCGAACCAAAACGCGGCGCGTCGAAGGAGTGAGTCAGCACTGCGTCGAAATTATAATTTGCTTTCGCCCTGCCTCATGTCCGAGTCCATTCCCATCACGCTCCGCCCGGCCACCGAACAGCTCGCACTCCTGCGACGCCGAGCGATCACGCCACGAGAACTCGCCGACGAGCACATCGGGCAGATCCGGCGCCTCAATCCCCAGCTCAACGCCCTGGTCGACTTCGATCCCGCCCGCGTGCGAGCCCATGCCGCGCATGTCCGCCCAGGCCCGCTGTCCGGCCTGCCGGTCACTGTCAAATCCTGCATCGCCGTCGCCGGTTATCGATGCGAAATCGGCAGCAGGATTCATCGCGGCTCCATCCCCGACAAAAGCGCAGTCCTGGTTGATCGTCTTTTAGCCGCCGGCTCCATCGTGCTCGGCACCACCAACTGCCCCGAGTTCCTCATGGCTTACGAGACGGAAAACCTGCTCTACGGAAGTACGCGCAATCCCTGGAACCTCGACTACACAGCCGGCGGATCCAGCGGCGGCGAATCCGCAGCCATTGCCGCAGGCATGTCCGCAGCCGGTCTCGGCAGCGACAGCGGCGGATCCGTTCGCGAGCCTGCGCACTTCACCGGCATCTGCGCGCTCAAGCCCACAGCAGGGCGCTTCCCCGCCGCCGGCCATCTGCCGGCGTGTCTCGGTCCCTTCGCCTTCCTCGGCTCCATCGGACCCATGGCGCGCACCATCGGCGATGTCCGCCTACTCTTCGAGACACTCGCCGGTCAGGACGTTATCGACCACAACAGCGCGCCCGTTCCGCATCGGCCGATCTCCCGCGACCAGGCCAGACAATTTCCGATCGGCTACTTCGAAGACGATGGCCTCGTGCCCGTCACCGCGGAAACGCGTGGCGCGATCCAGCAAGCCGTCCAGGCCCTCCAGGGCCAGGGCTTCACCGTCAGGCCCTTCCGCCCCGCATCCCTCGAAGCCGCGCGCCAACTGTGGTTCACCTTCTTCGTCCAGTGCGGCGCAATGCTTTACGCATCCACCATTCGCGGCCGCGAGCAGGAACTCAGCCCCACCTTTCGCGACTTCCTCGCTATCGCCCGCGCCGCAACGCCGCTGACCGCCGATTCCCTTCTCAACGCCTGGGTTGAGTCCGACAAAGTCCGTGCCCGTCTACTCGACGAGATGCGCGCCTTCCCCATCCTTCTTTGCCCCGTCTGCTCCATTCCGGCATTCAAACCCTTCGAGTGCAGCTGGACCATCGACGGCCAGACCGTCAACTATCTCGACGCCATGCGCTTTACGCAATGGTTCAATCTGCTGGGCGGACCCGCCGCCGTGGTCCCGGTCACCCGCTCAGCGGAAGGATTGCCCATCGGCGTGCAGATCGCCGGCCGTCCTTATGACGACGAACTGGTCCTCGAAGTAGCGGCAGCAGTGGAGAGCGCCTTCGGCTACCAGCCCCCGCCAATAGCTACTCCCTGACTCTCTCTGCGTCGCCAGCGACGGAGATTTCCTGTCCCGGTCAGAATGCGGGCTTTAAAATGCTGGTAGTTTTCCTGGAAGGATCCGATTTGTCGAGCCCGGTGCCCGGTGCTCTGCGCCCTGTGCTCTGCGCCCTGCGCCCTGCGTTACGGCTTCAGATGCTGGAACAGATTCAGCTTCGAGACGTCGTTCACCATGATGATCGCGAAGAACAGGATCAGCATCACGAACGCGACCTGATACACGCGCTCCTTGAACTCCTGCTTCAGGTCCCGCCGCAGCATTCCCTCGATGCACAGCAACAGAATCATGCCGCCGTCCAGAATCGGGATCGGCAGCAGGTTCATGATGCCCAGGTTCAGGCTGATCAGCGCGGTGAGCCCGATGATCGGCTGCCATCCGTGCATCTCCGCGGCCTCGCCGGTCATGCGCGCCATGCCGATCGGTCCGCTCAGTTGCTGCATCACCTGCCCGTGGCGCGTGAACATGCGATGGAGAATGTCGAGGATCAGCCCGGAATAATGCACGTTATACGAGATCGACCGCTGGATCGCCTTCGACAGCGGCAGCTGTTCCACCGTGAACGGCGGCGGAGCAGGGCAGGAACCCAAGCGCGTAGCCCGGTGCCTGGCCAGTGCTGTACTCCGTCCACACAGGCTGAACCGTCACGCTGAACTGCTTGCCGTTTCGATCTGATCAGCAGATTGGCCGGCTTGCTGCCCGCCTTCATCCAGAACCGCAATCACCGCGGCAACGCTGTGTACCCGCTGGCCGTCCACCGCAACCAGGCCATCGCCCGTCTTCAGCCCGGCCTTCGCCGCTGGATTACCCGGCACCACATCCTGAATCATCACCGGCCCGTCCTGCTCCTTCGGCAGCAGGCCCAGCGCCTCAATATCGAAATCTTCGCCGTGCGAAGGATCGGCCAGCAGCAGTTCTGTGCTGAACTGCTTCGTCTGCCCGTTCACCGCGCGCTCCACCGTGATCGGCACGGTGGTGTTCACGTCCAGTAGCGCGCGATCCGTCAGCGTCTCCCACGTCGGATTTTTCCTGTCATCGAAGCGGATGATGCGATCGCCGGTCTGCAAGCCCTGCGCGCCCGGCGGGCGAATTCGGCGGCACCACATCCAGCACTGCGGGAGCGGCCAGATACTGCTCCACCTCGTTGTGCATGGTGTACAGGCCGGCCATCAGCACAAACGCCAGAATGAAGTTGGCCACCGGTCCAGCCAGCGCAATCAGGACCCGTTGCCACCGCGGATGAGCGCTGAACTCCCCCGGATCCCCGGTCGTTTCCGACCCCGGCGTTTCGCCGGACATCTTCACGTATCCGCCCAGAGGAAGCGCGCTGATCCGGTAATCCGTGTCCCCGTACTTCACGCCGAACAGGCGCGTGCCGAACCCCAGCGAGAACACTTCGACGCGAACGCCGCACAGTTTGGCCACGGCAAAGTGCCCGAACTCGTGCACCAGCACCATGATTCCAAGCACGACAAGAAACGAAATGGTCGCAATGACGGCGAAAGGCATATCGGAAATTTAATTCGGCGAATAACCGGGAGAACTTCGGCAGCATACCGGAGAATTCTGGACTCAGCAACGACGAGCCGCTCCTCGGCCCGGCAAAACTTCCCGCGTCCGCTCGCGCGCCTGCCTGTCCAGCGCGAGCACTTCTTCTATGGTCGCCGGATGCGTCTCCGGGGTTGTCTCGAGTACCTGCTCTATTGTATCCGGAATCCCCGCAAAGGGAATGACTCCTTCGAGGAAGGCCTCCACCGCCACTTCGTCGGCCGCGTTGAGCGCAATGGCGTGCGCGCCGCCCTTCTCCGCTGCCTCGTACGCCAGCCGCAAACACGGAAAACGCTCCAGATCCGGCGGCTCGAAGTGCAGATCGCTCAGCGCCGCCATGTCGAACCTCAAATCCGATTCCACCCGCTCCGGATAACTCAGCGCGTAAAGGATCGGCAGCCGCATATCCGTCACCGAGATCTGCGCCAGCAGGCTCCCGTCCACAAACTCCACCAGCGAGTGCACCGTCGACTGCGGATGCACGGTCACCCGGATCGCCGACGGCGGCAGATCGAACAGCCGGCACGCCTCAATAATCTCCAGCCCCTTGTTCAGCAGCGTCGCCGAATCGATGGTGATCCGCTTCCCCATCACCCATGTGGGGTGATGCAGCGCCTGCTCCACCGTGATGTTCTTAAACTCGCTCGCCGGCAGCGTGCGAAACGGCCCACCCGACGCCGTCAGCCAGATCTGCCGCACCTCGCGCCGCTCCCCGGCGCGCATGCACTGGTGAATCGCGTTGTGTTCGGAATCGATGGGCAGCAGCGCCACCTTCTTTGCGCGCGCCGCCGCCGTCAGAATCTCTCCCGCCGCCACCATCGCTTCTTTATTCGCGAGCCCGATCGTCTTGCCTGCCTGCACAGCCGCGTAGGTGGCTTCCAGTCCCGCCACGCCCACAATCGCCGAGACGACGAATTCGACTTCCGGCAAAGTCGCAACGCGCACCGTGCCCGCGCTGCCCCAGACGACTTCCGTGTTCACGCCCGCCGCCCGCAAACGCACCGCCAGCTCAGCTGCCAGTTCTTCGGTCGCCAACGAGACCACACGCGGACGCCACCGCACGCACTGCTCGAACGCCGCCTCCACATTGCGTCCCGCCGCCAGCGAGGCTACGGCGAATCGATCCGGATAGCGCGCAACAATATCCAGCGTGCTCCGCCCGATCGAGCCCGTCGATCCAAGAATGGCGATCTGTTTCAAGTGGAAAAACTCGCTGACTTGCTCACCGGACTTTAGCCGACCGGTTCCTGGCTAACCGCTTCATCGCTGACCGCTGACCGCTGACCGCTAACCGCTAACCGCTAACCGCTAACCGCTAACCGCTGGAAGCTAAAAGCTTTGCTGGGCTAACTGAGCGTACCACAGCACCGGCGCAGCCAGCAGCAGCGCATCGATGCGATCCAGAAACCCGCCGTGCCCCGGCAGCAGCTTGCCGGAATCCTTTGCCCCCGCGGCCCGCTTAATGGCCGACTCAGCCAGATCGCCTACCTGACCGGCAATGTTCAGCAGCACCGCCAGCCCCATCCAGTGCACGTACGTGCCCGGATACGACAGATATTCGATACTGCGCGCCGTCAGCATGCCACCCACCCATACCAGCAGCGCGGCGATGCCCACGCTCGCCGCAACCGACGCGATTGAGCCTTCCCAGGTCTTATTCGGGCTTAGCCGTTTCGCCAGCGTCCATCGGCCGAACGAACGCCCCACATACAGCGCGGCAATGTCGCCCGCCCACACCACCAGCAGCAGAAACAGCAGCAGCGACGGTCCGTTGTCCTGGGCCGACAGCAGATACAGCGTCGACATCGGCAATCCAACATAAAGGAGCCCGAAAACTGAAAACGCCGTATCCGGCAGCACGCGCTCCAGCGGCGAGCGGAACGTGCAAATCACCAGCAGCGCCAGCGCCAGCGCTCCGCTCACCGGAGCCATCAGTTCGGGAACGCGAAAAACCGCCGCCAGCAGAATGGCGAGGAAGACGATCACCACAACTTTCGGCGTTTTTGCGCCAATCGCGTCGGCGAGCCCCAGATACTCCCACAGCGCCAGCCCCGCAATCACGAAGATCGCCCCCATCAGCACCAGAGGCCACCGCGGCGATACGTAGATCACCGCGATCACCAGGGGAATCAGCACCACCGCCGTCAGAACACGCTTCATGCCAAAGGCAGAATACACGCCGCAGAGGTTCGCAGCGCATAGCGCGAACCGAGGCGGGCACCTGTAACCTGTAACCCGTAACCTGTCACCTCATTTCGCGTTCGGAATCCGCGTCGCCGGCATGTTCTTCAATACTCCCAGTTCCTGCTGCACTTTCGCCCACTTCTTCGGGTGCTTCTTCGTCGAAATCGGCGCGTCGGGGTTCGAATAGAACGCCAGGATATTCTGCCGCAGACCCAGCGGAGGCGCCGCCGTCTTGTCCGTCACTTCCTTCAGCAGCGTCGCGTACGTCTCGTCCATCAGACGATAGGTCCCCGGCCGGCTCGGGTAACCCGTATCCAGATCGAGATCCGGCACCGAAAAGCCTTCCTTATCGTTCTGCCCTAATTCTCCCAGCAGCTGCTGGTAGCGATCGATCGCCGCATTCACCGCTTCCACATACTTCTCTTCGGAATCCTTGTCCGGACCGCGGATGGAGAGATCCGACAGAATCCCGATCTTCGGCACGATCAGGATCAGGAACGCCACGATCCGTGTCTCGAAGCTCACCCTGTGTTTGCGATATTGCTCCCAACCGTTGTCCGCCGACGCTTTCTTCAGCCGATCCTCGAACGTATGAAACCCCGGCAGGTCTTCGTCCGGCGGAAAGCTTTTCCGGTGCAGCAGCACCTCGGCATAGGAAACGCGCGGCAGAAACTGCCGCGCTGCCCAGGTATAGCTGGCGACCGCGTGTCCCTCATTTCCGATAACCTTGCTCAGCTGCAGCCCATACGTTACATAGAACGCGCGCTCCAGCAGCTGCCGCGGCACCCGAAACCCAACATTGCGCAGATAAACCGCCGGGGCAAACCGCGCGTGACTCAGCTGATCGATATCGAACGCCCACTCCGTGCGAACATGCTGATGCGGGCCCTCCTCGTAGGTCACAACCGGTCCGTACTCTTTCCCCAGCTCCGGAAACTCGATCGCCACCGACGGATTCACCGCATCCATGTGCCCGATCGTGTCGCCCACATAATGCGACAACGCCCCCAGCGCGAATGCCAGTTCATTCACGTTATGCGCCTGGCGGATCAGGTTGGTGATGAAGTCGCCGGTGCGCACGTAATGCGCCAGATCGCTGAACGGTGGATGCCCCAATGGGTAGTAGCCCGCGTCCTGAATGACACAGCCGCCGTACGCAAAGGCATGCGCGGTCTCGAATTCCTTCTCCGTCGTATTGGGATACTTCGCCAACAACACCGGCTTAATGCCTGAAACCCACGTGGCGTCGATGATCGTCTCGTGCGTCAGAAAAGAGAAGGCGAAAGCGAACGGCGCAACCAACAGCAGCACGACGATGCCGATAAACCCAAACTTTCCCTTCATCCCTGCTGCCGTTCCTCCCTGTTCGGGTTGATCTGGGCCGTATACGACCAGTAGGATGCAGACCACCAAAAGGGGATGTTCAGCGATCAGGTGGCAGACGATCGACTTGCATGACGCCTCACGTTACTCCGCCCCGCTCTTGTAACAGGGCACGAGTTCACTCGTCCGTAAAACGCCTAAAACAAGCCGGGCTTTTAGCCCTGAGGGAGGATCTTATCGGCGCTCGACGGCTCGTTTCTTGCTCGTTCTTTCACTCGCATTTCCACTCGCCTTTCGCTCGCCTCACTCATACCGCAGCGCCTCCGCAGGCAACACCCGCGCCGCCGACCCCGACGGATACAGCGTAGCCAGCAGCGAAACACCCAGCGAAAGCGCCGTCACCAGCACCCCATGCATCACCCGCGGCGCGAACGGCAAATAATCCAGCGAATACACATCGGCCGAAAGATGAATAAAGCGGTAATGTCCACCGGCCCAGGCCAGCACATACCCCAGCACCAGCCCAATCGCTGTCCCAATCACGCTGATCAGCAGCCCCTGCAACAGAAAAATCCGCCGCACCTGCCCCGGCTGCACGCCCATCGAGAGCAGCACTGCGATGTCTTTCGTCTTCTCCATCACCATCATCGTGAGCGCGATCAAAATATTCAGCGCCGCCACGCACACGATCAGCCCAATCACGATGAACGTCACGATCTGCTCCAGCTTCAGCGCCCGGAACAGCTCGCGGTTCTGCTCCATCCAGTTCGTCGTCATGAACCCGGGCCCTGCCGCCTTCTCGATCCCCTCGCCGATCACGTTGGCCTTGTACAAGTCGTCGACGCGGAACGAAACGATCGAGATCAGGTCCGGCTCGCCAAACAAATGCTGCGCGTCCACCAGCCGGATGAACCCGTAACTCGAGTCATATTGATAGAAACCCGGAGTGAAAAATCCCCACCACCCGGAACCGCTGATAGCGCGGAATAATCCCATACGGCGTCAAATCGCCCTGCGGACTCGTGACCATCACCACATCGTTCAGGCTCGCCCCAATCGAATCCGCCAGGTCGCTGCCAATCACGATCGGCGGCGTCGGCGCGCCGTATGGATCTTCCGTGTTGGCGTTCTGGTCCAGCGGCGCCACGCTGCCCTGCGCAATATTGTTCAGCATGTCGGAGACGCCGCGCTCCTCCGACGGAATGATCCCTTTCAGCATCGCGCCGCCCGCGCGCGCCCCATTGCGCGAGATCAGCACCGGCTCATACAGCCCCGGCGACGCCGCCACCACATGCGGCAACTTCTTCAGCCGATCCAGCAGCGGACGCCAGTTCCGGATGCCGTCGCTCATCGTGCGCATCAGGTCCACATGCGACGTCGAGCTCAGCAGCCGATCCTGCAGGTCGCGCCGTGTGCCGTTGGTGATCGCCAGCGCCAGAATCAGCGACGCCACGCCCACCGCCACGCCCGCGATCGAAATCCAGGTAATGACCCCGATCACCGCCTGGCGGCGCTTGGCCCGCAGATACCGCGCCGCAACAAAAAGTTCAAATCTCATCCCGCTTGCAAATCGCTTCCCGCTACCGAGTCTTCGCTGACCGCTCTTTAGCTGACCGCTTCTTAGCTGACCGGCTTTAGCTAACCGGAGCTTAGCTCGCCTCACTTCACTACCGCCTTCACCGTCACCATGTTGTCGTAGCGGTCGTACACTCGCACCGCCACCACATGCTCGCTCGGATCCACCGGAGCTTCGTCATCCGCCCGCGGCTTCGGCAGCGGCGCATCGAATTCAAACCGCGCCATCGGCGAATCCGCAATGTTCCCTACCGGCGCCACATACTGCCACCGCCCCGCATCCACCGAGAACTGCGCATGCGTCACCGGCGACGTCGCATCGGTCGCCGACAGCACTACGTGAATCTTCCCGTTCACCATGTGCGCCTCGAGGCCCGACACTACCGGCGGCGTCGTGTCCACCACGAACTCATCGCTCTCCCGCTCGCCGGTCAGCGCCTCGCCCGGATTGTGCGAACGCGCATCGCTGGCCACCACCTTGATCCGGTAGTGCGCATCCGGCACCTGCGACGCGTCAAAGCTGTAGAACCGCTCCCGGATGTGATCCTTCAGAAACTGCCAGTTGTGCTCGCTCTCGCCCCGATAGTAGAGCGCAAAGCTCAGCTGGTCCCCGTTGTCGTCGTGCGCCGCCCAGCGCACCGTCACTGCCTCGCGATCCCGCACCGCCGATAACGGCTCACGCCCCGGCTCCTGCCCGAAATTGCCGTTCTGATTCTGCGTGGAAGGAAAACTCAGCGTGATCGGCTGCGGCTGCCCCGGCTGCTGCGTGATCGAATTCGCCCGCGCCCCCGGCGCCACCATCACCTCATCGACGACAGGCGGCAGATTCACAGGCAAATAGTTGATCGCCACGCCGCCCACCTGCGTTCCAGGATGCTCCACCAGCTTCCATTGCAGAAACCGCGATGCACCCACGCCCACCGCGCCTGCGTTGGGCGTGAAGGTCTTCCACTCCCCCCACGCGCGTTCCGGATTCTCAATGTTCCCCGCCCGCGCATAAAGCTGAACCGCCGTCGCCGCTGTCGGGCCCATTTCCACCTCGGCGCGTCCCCACTGCGCGAACACGCCCGCGTCAAACACTTCGCTGGTGTAGGTTCCTTCCGCCGCCGGCCCATGGCTCAGCAGAAACACCTTCCCCGAATTCGCCGTGCTCACATAAATCCCGCGCGGCGAATCCGCAAAGCCCGTCACCTGCGACGCCTCCAGATGCGCCACATCCGCCCACGTCCCGTCATCACGGATCCGGTAAATCCGCCCGCGATTTCCGGTCGCCGCCAGCACCCCCTCCGGCGTCCATTGCAACGAATAAAGGATGTCGTCTTTCCCGCCCCAGATCTTCCTGGGCGGCCCATCCCCCTTCGGAATCGCGTACAGCTCCGACCCATCCGGGATCAGCGAATTCCCGCTGAACGCCTGCACCGAGCCTGGCTGAATAATCGTAATGGTCGCCGTTACCTGTCCCGTCACCGGCAGCGGCGGCAGATTGTTCCGCCCCTTCTCGCCAACGCCCGCGGCGTAAATCGTCCCATCCGGCGCCACCACTACTGACGTGATCTCCTTCTTCGGCGCGTCGAACAGCACAAACGCCTTTCCCTGCGGATCGATCCGGTACACCAGCCCCGTCCCGTCCGAACCCGCAATCAGATTCCCCGCCTTATCGAACGCCAGCGTCCGGATGTGCTCCTCGTCGCTCTTGTAGAACAACTCCGGCTTCGCGCCAGGAACCACCCGATACACCGCCGCCGGCGCGCCCGTCGCGACATACAGCCGCCCCTTCGCGTCGAACGCCAGGTCCCACACATACTTCGGCTTCTCCTGCGTCGCCTGCGGATCGAACACCAGAGTCGCCGTGTCGTCCGTCTTGCCCTCCGCATGCGGATCGAGCTTGTACACCTTCCCCGACGGCAGCGTCGCCGCATACAGCATCCCGTCCGGCCCCATCCGCACCGTCTGCACGCTCATCTCGCGCGTCGTAAACAGCGTTGTTGACTTGCCCTCCGGCGTCACCCGCTCCACCGTCGCCGGCGTCCCCGTCGCCAGATACGCGTTGCCTTCCTTGTCCGTCGCCACCGCCCACACATACGTCGACGGCGTCGCGAACACCAGCTTGCTCTCCGGTCCCGGCACCAGATATCCATCGCTGGTCACGGCCACGCCGTTCGGCGTTCCGCGCTCCAGATCCTCAAAGCGCGACTCGTTCCACAGCCGCGTTCCCTGGGCGAACGCCGAAGCGTGCATCAGAATGAGACAGGCTGCGAAAAGTGGCAGCCCCGCAAAACATACCGGAAAGCGGCGTGAATTCATGCTGAATTTCAGTCTACAGAAAGCCTCCCGCCCGGTCCCGGAAGCCTCAGGCTGCGAACGCCGAACGTGGTGCGGACCCTGAGCTCTGCGCCCTGCGCTCTGAGCTCTGTCCCACCCTAAATCGCTCGCCACAAATCGCGTTCCCTCGCCTACACTGATCATTCGCCGCTCCCTCTGCATCCCGGGCCCGCCGGCTCGGAATCCCGCGAACTGAACGAACCGACCCGCCGAGCCTACATGCTGAAACGCTGGAGAACCCGGATTCTGCTCTTCCTCGCCGTGCTCGGCCCGGGGTTCATCACCGCCAACGTCGACAACGATCCCAACGGCATCTTCACCTACTCCCAGGCCGGCGCGCAGTTCGGCTACGCCTTGCTGTGGACCATGCTCCCCGTCACCCTCGCCCTCATCGTCGTCCAGGAAATGTGCGCGCGCATGGGCGCCGTCACCGGCAAAGGCCTCTCCGACCTCATCCGCGAGGAATTCGGCCTCCGCCTCACCATCATCGTCATGCTGCTGCTGGTGCTGGTGAACTTCGGCAACATCATCGGTGAATTCTCCGGCATCGCCGGCAGCCTCCAGCTCTTCCACGTCTCCAAATACATCTCCGTCCCCGTCTGCGCCTTTCTCGTCTGGCTGCTCGCCGTCCGCGGCGATTACAAGAGCGTCGAGAAAGTCTTCCTCTTCGCCTCGATGATCTACTTCTCGTACATCATCGCCGGCGTGCTCGCGCATCCCGGCTGGCGCGAGGCGGCCATCGCCACCATCAAGCTGCCCAAAATGGCGGTGCTGCGCGATTCCAGCTACGTCTTCATGGTGGTCAGCGTCATCGGCACCACCATCGCCCCGTGGATGCAGTTCTACCTGCAGTCCTCCATCGTCGAGAAAGGTGTGACGAAAGACAGCTACGCCGGCTCGCGCGTCGACGTCATCGTCGGCTCCGTCTTCACCGACGTCGTTGCCTGGTTCATCGTCGTCGCCTGCGCCGCCACCCTCTGGGTTCACGGCATGGGCTCCATTCAGGAGCCCGCCGACGCCGCCGAGGCCATGAAGCCCCTCGCCGGCTCCTACGCCTTCATCCTCTTCTCCTTCGGACTCTTCAACGCCGGCTTCTTCGCCGCCTCCGTCCTCCCGCTCTCGACCGCCTACGTGGTCTGCGAAGGCCTCGGCCTCGAATCCGGCGTCGACAAGCGCTTCCACGAAGCCCCCATCTTCTACTGGCTCTACACCCTGCTCATCGCCGGCGGAGCGGCCGTCGTGCTCATCCCCAACTTCCCGCTCATCAAGTGGGCCATCGAGTCCCAGGCGCTCAACGGGATTCTGCTTCCAGTGGTCATCGTCCTCATGCTCCTGCTCATCAACCGCAAAGACCTCATGGGCGACATGGTCAACTCCCACGCCCGAAATTCACGTCTGATTCTGCGTTGATGCAAAATTCAGCGTGATCGGCTGCGGCTGCCCCGGCTGCTGCGTAATCGAATTCGCCCGCGCTCCCGGCGCCACCATCACCTCATCCACCACAGGCGGCAGATTCACCGGCAAATAGTTGATCGCCACGCCGCCCACCTGCGTTCCAGGATGCTCCACCAGCTTCCATTGCAGAAACCGCGATGCATCCACCCCCACCGCCCCTGCATTCGGCGTGAATGTCTTCCACTCCCCCCACGCGCGTTCCGGATTCTCGATGTTCCCCGCCCGCGCCTACAGCTGAACCGCCTTCGCCGCTGTCGCGCCCATCTCCACCTCGGCGCGTCCCCACTGCGCGAACACGCCCGCGTCAAACACTTCGCTGGTGTAGGTTCCTTCCGCCGCCGGCCCATGGCTCAGCAGAAACACCTTCCCCGAATTCGCCGTGCTCACATAAATCCCGCGCGGCGAATCCGCAAAGCCCGTCACCTGCGACGCCTCCAGATGCGCCACATCCGCCCACGTCCCGTCATCACGGATCCGGTAAATCCGCCCGCGATTTCCCGTCGCCGCCAGCACCCCCTCCGGCGTCCATTGCAACGAATAAAGGATGTCGTCTTTCCCGCCCCAGATCTTCCTGGGCGGCCCATCCCCCTTCGGAATCGCGTACAGCTCCGATCCATCCGGGATCAGCGAATTCCCGCTGAACGCCTGCACCGAGCCGGGCTGAATAATCGTGATGGTCGCCGTTACCTGTCCCGTCACCGGCAGCGGCGGCAGATTGTTCCGCCCCTTCTCGCCAACGCCCGCCGCGTAAATCGTCCCATCCGGCGCTACCACCACCGACGTGATCTCCTTCTTCGGCGCGTCGAACAGCACAAACGCCTTCCCCTGCGGATCGATCCGGTACACCAGCCCCGTCCCGTCCGAACCCGCAATCAGATTGCCCGCCTTATCGAACGCCAGCGTCCGGATGTGCTCCTCGTCGCTCTTGTAGAACACCTCCGGCTTCGCCGCCAGGAATCACCCGATACACCGCCGCCGGCGCGCCCGTCGCGACATACAGCCGCCCCTTCGCGTCGAACGCCAGGTCCCACACATACTTCGGCTTCTCCTGCGTCGCCTCCGGATCGAACACCAGCGTCGCCGTGTCGTCCGTCTTGCCCTCCGCATGCGGATCGAGCTTGTACACCTTCCCCGACGGCAGCGTCGCCGCATACACCATCCCGTCCGGCCCCATCCGCACCGTCTGCACGCTCATCTCGCGCGTCGTAAACAGCGTCGTCGACTTGCCCTCCGGCGTCACCCGCTCCACCGTCGCCGGCGTCCCCGTCGCCAGATACGCGTTGCCTTCCTTGTCCGTCGCCACCGCCCACACATACGTCGACGGCGTCGCGAACACCAGCTTGCTCTCCGGTCCCGGCACCAGATATCCATCGCTGGTCACGGCCACGCCGTTCGGCGTTCCGCGCTCCAGATCCTCAAAGCGCGACTCGTTCCACAGCCGCGTTCCCTGGGCGAACGCCGAAGCGTGCATCAGAATGAGACAGGCTGCGAAAAGTGGCAGCCCCGCAAAATATACCGGAAACCGGCGTGATTTCATGCTGAATTTCAGTCTACAGAAAGCCTCCCGCCCGGTCCCGGAAGCCTCAGGCTGCGAACGCCGAACGTGGTGCGGACCCTGAGCTCTGCGCCCTGCGCTCTGAGCTCTGTCCCACCCTAAATCGCTCGCCACAAATCGCGTTCCCTCGCCTACACTGATCATTCGCCGCTCCCTCTGCATCCCGGGCCCGCCGGCTCGGAATCCCGCGAACTGAACGAACCGACCCGCCGAGCCTACATGCTGAAACGCTGGAGAACCCGGATTCTGCTCTTCCTCGCCGTGCTCGGCCCGGGGTTCATCACCGCCAACGTCGACAACGATCCCAACGGCATCTTCACCTACTCCCAGGCCGGCGCGCAGTTCGGCTACGCCTTGCTGTGGACCATGCTCCCCGTCACCCTCGCCCTCATCGTCGTCCAGGAAATGTGCGCGCGCATGGGCGCCGTCACCGGCAAAGGCCTCTCCGACCTCATCCGCGAGGAATTCGGCCTCCGCCTCACCATCATCGTCATGCTGCTGCTGGTGCTGGTGAACTTCGGCAACATCATCGGCGAATTCTCCGGCATCGCCGGCAGCCTCCAGCTCTTCCACGTCTCCAAATACATCTCCGTCCCCGTCTGCGCCTTTCTCGTCTGGCTGCTCGCCGTCCGCGGCGATTACAAGAGCGTCGAGAAAGTCTTCCTCTTCGCCTCGATGATCTACTTCTCCTACATCATCGCCGGCGTGCTCGCGCATCCCGGCTGGCGCGAGGCGGCCATCGCCACCATCAAGCTGCCCAAAATGGCGGTGCTGCGCGATTCCAGCTACGTCTTCATGGTGGTCAGCGTCATCGGCACCACCATCGCCCCGTGGATGCAGTTCTACCTGCAGTCCTCCATCGTCGAGAAAGGCGTGACGCAAAGACAGCTACGCCGGCTCGCGCGTCGACGTCATCGTCGGCTCCATCTTCACCGACGTCGTTGCCTGGTTCATCGTCGTCGCCTGCGCCGCCACCCTCTGGGTTCACGGCATGGGCTCCATTCAGGAGCCCGCCGACGCCGCCGAAGCCATGAAGCCCCTGGCCGGCTCCTACGCCTTCATCCTCTTCTCCTTCGGACTCTTCAACGCCGGCTTCTTCGCCGCCTCCGTCCTCCCGCTCTCGACCGCCTACGTGGTCTGCGAAGGCCTCGGCCTCGAATCCGGCGTCGACAAGCGCTTCCACGAAGCCCCCATCTTCTACTGGCTCTACACCCTGCTCATCGCCGGCGGAGCGGCCGTCGTGCTCATCCCCAACTTCCCGCTCATCAAGTGGGCCATCGAGTCCCAGGCGCTCAACGGGATTTTGCTTCCAGTGGTCATCGTCCTCATGCTCCTGCTCATCAACCGCAAAGACCTCATGGGCGACATGGTCAACTCCCACTGGTTTAACGGAGTGGCATGGGCGACGGCAGTGATCGTCAGCATCCTGTCAGTGATCCTGATGTTCCAGTCCTTCCGGCCAAGCCACCCCTAAGGGGCTGAGCGCGCCGGGCTCTCAACCCAACACAAATGCCTGAGCGGAGCGCCTGCACCCTCCAAACCCCCTCACCCCTCGTTCATCATTTCAGTGCCGCGGCAGCGGCACGACGGTAAAAGCCACAGGCAGGCCTGAGCGAGGCGGTCCTGATCGAAACTGGCTCTCCGTTCGCTCCGCGTATCTGACGGAGAAGGGTGGGGACTACTCGGTTGCCTGCAGTCGGCGGCTCAATGTGTGGTTGCGCACGTGCAGTTCGTGAAGTCGCTCGGCGCGAAGTGATCCATCAGGCAAACGTACTCATGCCAGTTGCCCGCATCCAGATATCCTCGGACGCCCGTCTGGTAATACTTCCAGTAAAGCGCGTCCAGGTCTGGATCGGTGCCCGCGCCAAACTTGTCGATCAGTTGCCCCAGCGCAGCCGCGGAGAGCGCCGGTTTCCCCGCCGGCATCCCGTACTTCTCCCCAAAGTCGTACTCCGTGGTCCACTTCGGATTCACGCCGGTCTTGTCAGGCGCCGCGATCACGCGATAATCCGCCAGCGTCGCGGTTGTGGGATCGATCATAGCAATCGTGATCGACGGGTTATTGCCGTTGAAGGGCGAGATGGAAGGAACCATTTTTATCGCCACCGCCGGATCGCCTGTCTGCGCCCCCGAGAGCAGGCGCAGTTCGTCCATGTGCGAGTGAGCGAAGATGGCCAGCGGGATGACGTCCCCGAATTGCGATAATGCCGCTTCCAGCTGATCCGAATCCCCGGGATCCGGGGTGGGCAGAAACATCTTCGGCGGCTTTGCCCCGGTCCCGCACACCTTCAGTTTTTTCTTAACCGTGTCGTAGGGATCGACTCCCGACGGAATGTGGCCCATCACCCATGCCTTGGCGTCGTCTTTCTTGTCCGCGCGCACCGCCGCGAGCTGCTTTTCGAGCCACGGTATCCAGGGCCCCCCGACCAGCGGCACCGGCTTGCCCGCCGGCGGTTGCGGCCCGCTCGGGCATGGCCCATAACTGCTGGCCAGGAAGATATCGTCCACCACCAGCAGCCGCGTGTTCTCCATCGGAGCCGGGAGCGTCACGCTGTAGTAGCCCTCGCCACTGAAGTCGATCTCGGCCTGGTTACGCTCCTTCGCCGGCACATCCTTTGTGATCGTCTCTCCCACCGAGTGCAGAAAATCGCTGCCGGGAGTTAGCTCGTAGTCGTGACAAGGCGAATCGTTGTTGCCCAGCGCCGCATAGACCGGTGCGCCCAGGGTATTGCGCAGTTCCTGCAGCACGTAATCGATGGTCTTCTCCGCAAAGTCCGCGAGCGCGCCGCAGTTCCCGTTGCCGCAGCTGGTGAAAAACTGTGTATCGAAATCGTGCGCCAGCAGATCGCCGCTCAGCGTCACGAAGCGCACGCCGGCCGCATTGGTCTTCATGGCTTTGAGGCTGGTTTGCCACAGCTGGTACGAGGTGTCGAACCGGCCGCCCCAGTTCGCTTGGCCGACAAAGTGCTGCGCGAAGATTTTGTCCCAATCTGCCGGCTGCGCCTGGGCGAGCTCGGCAACCGCATTCGAGTCCATTCCCATGAAGGGATCGAAGTGGACGTCGCTCACCATCAACACCGGCATGGATTGCCGCACCGGCGCCGTGGTCTGCGCTCTGGCTCCGGAATCTACAGCTGCGCCAACTGCAAAGAGGAACAACCCAGCGGCTGGCCACCACGCACCGCAGCGCCGCACAACGCCGATAGCAAGACGCCATCCTGGACGCAATTTCATTGACCCTCCCGGAGGCCGATGCCCACGCCTGATTGTCTTCGGCCATAGCAGTATAGCCAGAGCCGCGGGAGAGAGATTAACGGGCGAAGATGACCTCATCGTGCGGATGGGAATCAACCCGCCCTTCGAATGCGACGAAACACGCGTTCTGGCCGCAACGAGAGGGATGGATATCGGGAAACGGGCTGGTGTGTCGTAACGTCTGTAAAGTCGGCGATACGGATCTTTCGCCCGCAAACGCCCATCTCTCGAGGGCCGAAACCTGCGGTGATCCGGACCTTGGCTAACCGCTTCATCAGCTAACCGGCTTCTTCCTCAAAACTGTCAACCCCCCGACCTCCCCACCAAAGTAACGACCCAACAAAACAAACCACTTCCCCAACCAAACCACCCAACAAAATTGGCCGACTTACCCCCCCAGGTTGGTATCCTAATAATAGGGGTTAGAAAGAAATTCCGCCCCCTTCAACTAACGTTCCGTAACGCCGCAAGGCCGCCACCAGGCGGCCTTTTCCATTGCCTTGCGATCGGCCAACCGCTTTTCGCTAACCGCTTCTTCGCCAACCGCCTTTTAGCTGACCGCTTCATCAGCCGACCGCTTTACCAGCCGTCCCGGAGGGACCACCATGACTCCCGAATGCACCTTCACCCTGCGCAACGGCCAAAAATGCCGCGGCGCCGCCCTTCACCACCAGGAATTCTGCCGCCATCACGCCTCCAGCTCTGCCTACGCCCCGCCGCGCATCGCCAAACGCGACATCTTCACCCCGCTCGCCCAGTGGCGCGCCTTCGGACGAGACCTCCATTTACTCGGGCCCTCCGAAATTCCGTTCTCCATCTACCAGATCCTCGACTCCCTCACCAGCCAGCACCCCTCCACCCATCACTCCGACCTGGTCGCCGGACGCTACCTGCGCATCCTGCTCTCCCGCCTCGGCCACGTCCCCTTCGCGCGACCGACCTTTGATGCACGTGCTCCTCAGCCTCGCCCCGTCCAGGCTCCAGCGGCCCTCTCGCCCAACATCCAGGCGGCGCTCGATGCCGTCCATGACAGGACCGATCCCGAGTCCATCGACGCCCTCATCGCTTCCCTCGGCAAATACGGCGTCGGTTCCCCGGCCCCGCTGCCCTAGGGCACAAGGTCCTCACAGCGATGAATGCAGCACTCACACTCGCGAATGCAGCACTCCCGCACACGAACGCGGCACTCGCGCTCAGGAATGCTGCATTCCCACACACGAACCAACTGCCCTGCCCTCTATCATCTGGCCCGTTCGCAAACACGAATGCTGCATTCACAACATCGAATGCAGCATTCACAACTGCCAGCGATCTGACGCCGCATCAACAATTTACCGTGTTGTCAAGTTTGTCAACACGGCGTAAGTCATTGAAAACAGGACAACAGTATCATGCAAGTCCGAAAATTTGAAAACGTGCCGCTCGGTGCCAGACACCCAGTGCCCGGTGCCCGGTGCCAGGAACTCCTGGTGCCTGAACAGCGAAAGTCCCCTGAAAGTACTTCGCTGGGTCGGACCGCAGTCACACACAATGTATCCGCAAGTTCGGTGGATAGGCAGAGCGGTGCTGAGGAATAGAAAGGGCGGAGAAAGCCAATGGTCATGCATCTGCCATTACTTATGATCTGCACGAATAACCGGGAAGTATGTAACTCTAACTTATGAGTGAGGCAGTTAGCTCCGAAGTGGCAGCATGACCTGCAGCACAGGCCGCACACAGACTGAAGAGCGGAAGGCAGAGGTGCGTGGTGATCGCACTTAGCCAGAGATGAGGAGACCTTGGATCGCAGGATCGTACAACAACGAAACGGAGAGGCCGGCAAAGGTACGGCGTCGGTGCTGCAGTACTATGCCGCGCCGTGGATCGCGCCGGTTCATCACCGCTATGAGACTGGCAATCGGCAGTTGATGGGCCTGCTGGAACGGGTGACGGCGAAGACGTGGCCGCTGGCGTTTCTCGATGAGCAGTGCAGGTGGCTGGAGGAGGGCTCGGCGGGGAGCCGCACCCTTCTGGGATGCGTCGTGGCCGCGCTGCTGGCAACCCTGCTGTCGCTGGACTGGGCGCCGCTGTACAGGCTCCAGTCGATCACGTTGCAGCCGGTGTTCGACGGGCATGGCGTGGCGGTTCTGGTAGCAGCTGCCTTTCTCATCGGCTTCACCATTCTGCCGGTACTCCTGGGACGCGTGCTGGCCGTGCTGCTGCGCCTGTACGTACTGCTCAACCTGTGCACCATCGCGGCGCTGCTGGGGTACGGAATCTGGCTGCTCTGCTCTTACGCGAAGCCCTGAGGCGCGCACGGCGCCTCCACATCCAGCGCCTCGGCAGCCGGGAAGTATCTCCGCTGGAAATAGAGGGCCAGGTTCACCAGCGCAATCATCACCGGCACTTCCACCAGCGGCCCAATTACCGCTGCAAACGCCGCTCCGGAGTTGATCCCGAACACGGAGACCGCCACCGCGATCGCCAGCTCAAAGTTGTTCGAAGCCGCCGTGAACGAGAGCGTCGTCGTCTTCGAGTAGTCCGCGCCCAACCTCCGCCCCATGTAGAACGAGACCAGGAACATCACGACAAAGTAGATGAGCAGCGGTACCGCGATCCGGAGCACATCCAGCGGCAGCCGGACCATGGCGCCGCCCTTCAGCGAGAACATCACCACAATGGTGAACAGCAGCGCGATCAGCGTCAGGGGCGCCACGCGCGGCACAAAGTTGCGGTCGTACCATGCGCGTCCCTTCGCCTTCACCAGCACCGTCCGCGTCAGGAATCCTGCAAGAAACGGAATACCCAGGTAGATGAAGACGCTCTGCGCAATCGCCCCGATCGACACATGCACGACCGCACCGCGCAGGCCAAACCAGCGGGGCAGCACAGTGATGAACACCCACGAATAGACCGAATAGAAGAAGACCTGGAACAGCGAATTGAACGCCACCAGTCCGGCTGCGTACTGGGTGTCGCCCTTCGCCAGCTCGTTCCACACAATCACCATCGCGATGCAGCGGGCCAGCCCGATCATGATCAGGCCGGCCATGTACTCGGGATAGCCGCGCAGGAACAAGATGGCCAGCAGAAACATCAGCACCGGCCCGATCACCCAGTTCTGCACCAGTGAGAGCCCCAGCACGCGCTTGTTGCGGAACACTTCGTGCAGTTCCTCGTAACGCACCCGCGTAAACGGCGGATACATCATCAGGATCAAGCCCGCTGCGATGGGGATCGAGGTGGTGCCCACGCTGAAGCGGTTCAGAAATGGAACCACCCCGGGCGCAAGCCAGCCCAGCGCCACGCCGAACAGCATCGCAGCAAAGATCCAGGCGGTGAGGTAACGATCGAGAAACGAAAGCCGGCTCTTCTTCATCCTTCGGGTCTCCGCGCAGTCGCGCCCTTACGAGCGGCCGATCTTATCGATCTCGTGCTTGATGGCGAGTTGTTCCAGCGTGCTCAGAGGCAGCGAGAGGAACAGCCCGATTCTGCGATCGAGCACTACGAAGGCCTCGCGGAACGCGCGAGCCACTGCCTCTTCCGTTCCCTGCACCGCGGCGGGGTCAGGAATGCCCCAGTGCGCCGTCATCGGCTGCCCTGGCCAGTAAGGGCACTGCTCCTTCGCCGCGTTGTCGCAGACAGTGAAGACGAAATCCAGCCTGGGCGCATCCGGGCCGGAGAACTCATTCCACGACTTGCTGCGCAGTCCAGTCGTGGGCAACCGGGCGGACTCGATCTGCCGCAGCGCTTCCGGCCTCGGCTGCCCGGTGGGATGGCTGCCCGCGCTGTACGCCGTGAACTTGCCCTTGCCTTTGTGGTTGAGAATCGCCTCGGCCATGATCGACCGCGCCGAGTTGCCGGTGCAGAGAAAGAGGACGTTGTAATGATCGGCCATCGTTTAACCCTTCGCTCCCGCCCGCGCTCCACCGCAGCATTCCGCCCCACAGCACGAAGGCGCCGGCTTCGTCGCCCGGATGAACGCACTCATGAACTTCCCTTCCACCTGCGGCGCGATTGCGTCCACATCCACGCCCGCCCCGGTCAGAAACTGCCGCGCGTCCTCGATGCTGTACGTCCGCGTCGGCTCCATCTCCACGTTCTCGAAACACGCCGCTTTCAGACGCGCCCGATAATCGCTCTCCTCCAGCGCGCCCGCGACGCAGCCTGCCCACAGCAACATGCTCTCGCGCACCGCCGCCGGGACCTCACCCCGCACCACCACATCCGACACCGCCAGCCGCCCGCCAGGCTTCAGCACGCGAAACGCCTCGCGCAGCACACGATCCTTATCCGCGCTCAGGTTGATCACGCAGTTCGAAATGATGACGTCAACCGACTCGTCCGGCAGCGGGATGTTCTCGATCTCGCCTTTCAGGAACTCCACGTTCTCCGCCCCCGCCTGCCGCTGGTTCTCGCGCGCCAGCGCCAGCATCTCGTCCGTCATGTCGAGGCCGTACGCCTTGCCCGCCGGACCCACCCGCCGCGCCGACAGCAACACGTCGATGCCGCCACCCGAGCCCAGGTCCAGAACCACCTCGCCCGCCCTGAGTTCGGTAAGCGCCGTGGGATTGCCGCAGCCCAGCGACGCCAGCGCCGCGTTCTCCGGCAGCAGCCCCCGCTCCTCGTCGCTGTACAGGTTCGCCGTGATCGGATCGCGGCACCGCAGACTCGGCCCGCAACAGGCCGCGCTCCCTGTCTCCGTCACCGATTGCGCTGCGCTCCCGTACTTCGCCAGGCCAGACCGCAGTCACACAGGATTGATCCGCAAGTTCCATAAATGAGCAGAGCGATACAAAAAAACAGACAGGATCGGTGAAAGCCAATAGTCATGCGTCTCCCATTACTTATGATCTGCGCGAATCACCGTGGAAGTATGTAACTCTAACTTATGTGTGAGGCAGTTAGTTCCGAAGTGCAGCATGACCTGCAGCACAGGCTGCACACAGGCTGAAGCGCGGAAGGCAGCGGTGCGCAGTTATCCGCACTTAGCCAGAGATGAGGAAATGGAGTCTATGAATCGCAGCAGCATACAACGACCAAACGGAGAGGCCGGGAAAAGTACGGCGTCAGCTCTGCAGTACTATGCCGCGCCGTGGATCGCGCCGGTCCATCATCGCTATGAGACTGGCAATCGGCAGTTGATGCGCCTGCTGGAATGGGTGACGGCGAAGACGTGGCCGCTGGCGTTTCTGGATGAGCAGTGCAGGTGGCTGGAGGAGGGCTCGGCGGCGAGCCGCATCCTTCTGGGGTGCGTCGTGGCCGCGCTGCTGGCAACCCTGCTGTCGCTGGACTGGGCGCCGCTGTACCGGCTCCAGTCGATCACGTTGCAGCCGGTGTTCGACGGGCATGGCGTGGCGGTTCTGGTAGCCGCCGGCTTTCTGATCGGCGTCACCATTCTGCCGGTACTCCTGGGACGCGTGCTGGCCGTGCTGCTGCGCCTGTACGTGCTGCTCAACCTGTGCACCATCGCGGCGCTGCTGGGGTACGGAATCTGGCTGCTCTGCTCTTACGCGAAGCCCTGAGGCGCGCACGGCGCCTCCACATCCAGCGCCTCGGCAGCCGGGAAGTATCTCCGCTGGAAATAGAGGGCCAGGTTCACCAGCGCAATCATCACCGGCACTTCCACCAGCGGCCCAATTACCGCTGCAAACGCCGCTCCGGAGTTGATCCCGAACACGGAGACCGCCACCGCGATCGCCAGCTCAAAGTTGTTCGAAGCCGCCGTGAACGAGAGCGTCGTCGTCTTCGAGTAGTCCGCGCCCAGCCTCCGCCCCATGTAGAACGAGACCAGGAACATCACGACAAAGTAGATGAGCAGCGGTACCGCGATCCGGAGCACATCCAGCGGCAGCCGGACCATGGCGCCGCCCTTCAGCGAGAACATCACCACAATGGTGAACAGCAGCGCGATCAGCGTCAGGGGCGCCACGCGCGGCACAAAGTTGCGGTCGTACCATGCGCGTCCCTTCGCCTTCACCAGCACCGTCCGCGTCAGGAATCCTGCAAGAAACGGAATACCCAGGTAGATGAAGACGCTCTGCGCAATCGCCCCGATCGACACATGCACGACCGCACCGCGCAGGCCAAACCAGCGGGGCAGCACAGTGATGAACACCCACGAATAGACCGAATAGAAGAAGACCTGGAACAGCGAATTGAACGCCACCAGTCCGGCTGCGTACTGGGTGTCGCCCTTCGCCAGCTCGTTCCACACAATCACCATCGCGATGCAGCGGGCCAGCCCGATCATGATCAGGCCGGCCATGTACTCGGGATAGCCGCGCAGGAACAAGATGGCCAGCAGAAACATCAGCACCGGCCCGATCACCCAGTTCTGCACCAGTGAGAGCCCCAGCACGCGCTTGTTGCGGAACACTTCGTGCAGTTCCTCGTAACGCACCCGCGTAAACGGCGGATACATCATCAGGATCAAGCCCGCTGCGATGGGGATCGAGGTGGTGCCCACGCTGAAGCGGTTCAGAAATGGAACCACCCCGGGCGCAAGCCAGCCCAGCGCCACGCCGAACAGCATCGCAGCAAAGATCCAGGCGGTGAGGTAACGATCGAGAAACGAAAGCCGGCTCTTCTTCATCCTTCGGGTCTCCGCGCAGTCGCGCCCTTACGAGCGGCCGATCTTATCGATCTCGTGCTTGATGGCGAGTTGTTCCAGCGTGCTCAGAGGCAGCGAGAGGAACAGCCCGATTCTGCGATCGAGCACTACGAAGGCCTCGCGGAACGCGCGAGCCACTGCCTCTTCCGTTCCCTGCACCGCGGCGGGGTCAGGAATGCCCCAGTGCGCCGTCATCGGCTGCCCTGGCCAGTAAGGGCACTGCTCCTTCGCCGCGTTGTCGCAGACAGTGAAGACGAAGTCCAGCCTGGGCGCATCCGGGCCGGAGAACTCATTCCACGACTTGCTGCGCAGTCCAGTCGTGGGCAACCGGGCGGACTCGATCTGCCGCAGCGCTTCCGGCCTCGGCTGCCCGGTGGGATGGCTGCCCGCGCTGTACGCCGTGAACTTGCCCTTGCCTTTGTGGTTGAGAATCGCCTCGGCCATGATCGACCGCGCCGAGTTGCCGGTGCAGAGAAAGAGGACGTTGTAATGATCGGCCATCGTTTAACCCTTCGCTCCCGCCCGCGCTCCACCGCAGCATTCCGTCCCACAGCACGAAGGCGCCGGCTTCGTCGCCCGAATGAAGGCACTCATGAACTTCCCCTCCACCTGCGGAGCGATTGAGTCCACATCCACGCCCGCGCCGGTCAGGAACTGCCGCGCGTCCTCGATGCTGTACGTCCGCGTCGGCTCCATCTCGACGTTCTCGAAACACGCCGCTTTCAGACGCGCCCGATAATCGCTCTCCTCCAGCGCGCCCGCGACGCAGCCTGCCCACAGCAACATGCTCTCGCGCACCGCCGCCGGGACCTCACCCCGCACCACCACATCCGACACCGCCAGCCGCCCGCCAGGCTTCAGCACGCGAAACGCCTCGCGCAGCACACGATCCTTGTCCGCGCTCAGGTTGATCACGCAGTTCGAAATGATGACGTCAACCGACTCGTCCGGCAGCGGGATGTTCTCGATCTCGCCTTTCAGGAACTCCACGTTCTCCGCCCCCGCCTGCCGCTGGTTCTCGCGCGCCAGCGCCAGCATCTCGTCCGTCATGTCGAGGCCGTACGCCTTGCCAGCCGGACCCACCCGCCGCGCCGACAGCAACACGTCGATGCCGCCACCCGAGCCCAGGTCCAGAACCACCTCGCCCGCCCTGAGTTCGGTAAGCGCCGTGGGATTGCCGCAGCCCAGCGACGCCAGCGCCGCGTTCTCCGGCAGCAGCCCCCGCTCCTCGTCGCTGTACAGGTTCGCCGTGATCGGATCGCAGCACCGCAGACTCGGCCCGCAACAGGCCGCGCTCCCTGTCTCCGTCACCGATTGCGCTGCGCTCCCGTATTTCTGCCGGACTTGCTCCCTTACCTGACTGCCGCTGGCCATCGGGCCCTCCTCATATTTGCTAAAGCGAATCTATTCCGGCGGACACATATTTGTCAAGGCGTATATAATTGGGAGCATGACCAGACCCGCCGCCCCGGCCGATCTCGTCCCCCTGTTCGCTGCCTTTGCCGACCCCACCCGCCTGCGCCTGCTTAATCTCATCGCCGGCCGCGAGGTATGCGTCTGCTACCTGGTCGAAGTCCTCCGCCAGGGCCAGCCGAAAATCTCGCGTCACCTCGCCTACCTGCGCCGCGCCGGCATCGTGGCCGCGCGCCGCGACGGCAAGTGGATGCACTACCGCCTGGCCACGCCGCGCGGCGAGGCTGCGGCTTCGATTCTCGCCACCGTGCTCGACACCCTGCGCCAGAACTCGCAGCTTCAGGCCGACCGCGAACGTCTCAGCCGCGCCTGCTGCCAGCCCACCCGCTTTGTCGCCCTCGAAGGGGCGCCGGTGCCAACAGCTGTTTAGGCTCTCTGGCGGCCTCTCAGAGCCGGTTCGAAACTTTCGCATTGTTTGAATGCTAAGTCGAGGAGGAGCGCGAGGTGTTGCATAAGCTGAACTCAGCGGCAAGCTGATTCAGAGAACGACCTCGGAGGCTCCTCAGAGACGATATGTATTACATCGGACTGGATGTTCACAAGAAGACGATCAGTTTTTGCGTGAAGGACGCGGCTGGTTGTGTGCATGGGGAAGGGAAAATCGGTTCGACACGGCACGAGCTGGACGCCTGGATCAGAACCCTTCCTCAACCCCGGATGATCGCCATGGAAGCGACGATCTTCACGGGCTGGATTTACGATCACCTGCTTCCGCATGCGGAGAAGGTGAAGGTTGCGCACCCTCTGATGCTGCGGGCCATTGCAGCGGCGAAGCGGAAGAACGACAGGATCGATGCCGGCAAGATCGCCGACTGCCTGCGCTGCGATTTCCTGCCCGAGTGCCACATGGCATCGACCGAGATCCGGAACCGGCGCCGGATCCTGCGCTACCGGGGCCTGGTGCTGCGGCAGGCAGTGCAGATGAAGAATCGGGTGTCGGGACTGTTGATGGAGACTGGCGTGAGTTACAACAAGCTGCGGCTGCACCGGATGGGCTACTTCGCTGAGTTGATGTCGACCAACGAAGAGGTCAGCGAGAGCATTCGTCCTCTGCTCCGGCTATGCCGGGAGCACATCGACCGATCGATCAGGCTGGACACAACACTGCTGCGATCGCTGGAACAGGATCCGCTGCTGAGCGACAGACTGAGGCGGCTGAGGACGATCCCCGGAGTGGGTCCGATTACGGCACTGACCTGGGCGCTTGAGGTCGGCGACACTTCGCGCTTCCGTTCCATCAAGCAGGCCATCAGCTACTGCGGCCTGTGCAGCGCCGAGAAGAGCTCAGCCGACAAGGTGATGCGCACGCCGATCTCGAAGCAGCGCAACAAGCATATCCAGCAGGTGCTGGTGGAAGCGGCCAGGCTGGCTCCGCGCTACAGCGACGAACTGGCCCTGCTGCACGAAAAGGAACGGCAGCGCGGGAACGGCAATCGGGCCACACTCGCAGTGGCCAGGAAGATGGTCGCACTGATGCTGGCCGTGGAAAGACGCAATACGGATTACGTGCCTGCCGCTGAGTTCCGACGAACCGCGGCAGCGTAAAACCTTCCTGAGAAGGAAAAACATCAGGATCAATCGATGCGCAGGCTGCCAGGTCCCGCAGATGACCGGCTGGGCGACGGAGGCGACTCCCGAGGCTCTCTTCGTATTGTTTCGGGACTGGCAGAGAATCCAAACTCAATCTTCTGCGACGGCTCCAGGGAGCCCGAGGCAGCAAATGGATGTCCGGTTCTGCAGAGTGCAGGAACCAACCGCCGAGAGGCAAACGTGCGCAGCGGCAGCTCCTGATCGGACTAACAACGCGCTCTCCAGAGCGCGAACGGATGACTCGTGCTTTTCTGTTGACAATGACTTACATGGATGCCGGTCTAACGCCTATTCACACGAAGAATGGTTCCCCAGGATGTCAGCGGGATTCTCGGTAATATCGCTCGACGCACGTATGCCGTTGGTGTATACCTTGCCCACCACGGAGACCGCAACCAGGATCCCGGGTGAATGAGGAGGGTTAAGCGAATGCAATACATGATCACCTGGAATGAACGGCAGCAGGGCTCCCCGATCGAGTACGAAAATGCACAGAAGCGAATCCTGGAGGTCTTTAGCCCGTGGAAGGCGCCGGCCAATTTCAAGATCCACGCGTTCGTCATCCGCGTCGGCGATTGGGGCGGCTATATGTTGATGGAATGCGATGACCCGCTCGAAGTGCACAAGTTCTGTTCGATGTTGCCTGCTTTCACGTTCGAGGCTCGGCCCGTGGTACCCGTCGCCGACGCCATTCGTGTGGAACTGGAAGCGATGGCCTACCGCGACGGACTGAAAAAATAAGTGAAGCCAGCTCAGGCGAAGGGCCGCCCCCCAGGCGGCCTTTTCTGTTGGGGAATGCAGCCTCATCCGTGCCGCCCGAGGGCCAAGAACTTGTCGGCACTCAACCGAAGTACTGAAAGTGCGCCCAGAATTCCGGCCAGGGCTGGCGCAGGCCGCGGCAGACGTAGATGGCATCAGTCCCCAGGGAGCCATTGTCGACGGCCCAGGGATTCGTGACATGACCGGCGATCTCACAGGAATCGAAATGTCGATACAGAAAGTCGGGGTCCCCTCCGATGACGATGATGGTCCGCGGTGGTGGATCGCCGTAGCCGCGGGCCCAGGCAGAGTTCATGCCGCTGATGGCGGGGGGAAGGTGGTACGCGGGTCCGTAGAGGTCGATGGCGCCGGTTTCGCCGTCATCGCCGGTCGCGATCGCCAGGTGAGATTGATCCTGCGCCGGGAGTGAATCGCGGATGCGCGCGACCGTGGCGACCATGTCGGGCCAGCCGATTTGAGAATTGAAGTTCCCGCCGGTGGCTGCGTCGGCGAAGTGCCACCAGGCGGAATTGATGGGAGCGATGGGGAGGGCAATGGCGGCGAGGAAAGTGCCGCCGACCGCGAAGGCCTGCCAGGTGGCGCGACGAACGGCGAGGGCAGCACGCGGCCGCAGAGTCCCGAGCCAGCGCTCGGACTGGACGGCTCCGGCGGCGAACAGCACAGGATAGGCGGGGGCGAGGTAATAGTCACGACCGCGCAGTGCGAGAAGCAAGAAGGCCGGGATGACGAACATCCAGCCGAGCAGGCGCCAGGATTTGCCTTCCGGTTTGCGGAAGAGATACCAGAGGCCGGCGACCCACAGCGGGACCGTGACGGGATTTGTGGTCTTCCAGAGCTGGTTGAGGAGGAAGTAATCGGTCGATCCGCCTCTGATGTCGCGGGCATGAATGCTGTGGAACCATCGGAGCCAGATGAAGTGGTGGTGCATCTGCCAGAGAAAATTGGGCAGGCAGATGAGCAAGGCGAGAGCCGCGCCTACCCAGAACCAGGCGTATCTGAAGTAGCGCCGCGCGGGTGTGAAGAAGGAGACCGCCGAGGATGCCGAGGACGAGAACGCCGATGGTGTAGCGGGTCATGAGGCCGAGGCCGATGGCGGCGCCCACGCCGAGCCACCAGCTCGGGTCCTGGGAGCCGAGGACGCGCGCGACGGAGTATCCCGCGAGGACCCACCAGAAATAGTCGAACGACGAGTAGGACATGAAGCCGCCGTTGAAGAGGCTGAAGCCGCTGACAGCGATGGCGGCGGCGGCGACAAGCTGGGCCCAGCGCCGGCCGCCGATGGCGCGGGCGGAGAGGCCGGTGAGAATCATCGCCAGACCCTGAGCCAGGGCGACGAAGCAGCGGAAGCCGCGCAGCGAGGGCCCGAACAGGAGCAGCTCGACGCGGGCGAGGAACGGCGTGAGGGGCGGATAGACGACGTAACCCCAGGCGAGGTGGTGGGCGTTGTCGTATGTGAGAAGTTCATCGCGATGGAAGCCGTAACGGACGTTGACGGCGATATGGAGCAGGACGACGGCGAGGCCGAACAGGATCAGGAGGGTTGTATCGCTGAGACGGGTTCGCGGAGCGTTCATGGCAAGGATCTGGCGCGGAGCAGGGAATCGTTTACACCCAGGGCCGGCGGGATGTCAGTGATTGCGGGCACGACGCCCGAACGGTGCTGATATGCTGGCTGCATTCTCACCTCTGCCACTGGTGACACTCTGGGGAGCACCCACAAAGGATGGAAGCCTTAGTCGAGCTGGACCACGTCTCAAAATCCTACGAAGAAAAAGCCGCAGTTCACGATCTGAGCCTGAAGATCGAAGCCGGCACCATGTTCGGGTTGCTGGGACCGAACGGAGCGGGCAAGACCTCGACGATCCGCATGATGATCGGCATCACGATGCCGGACGCGGGCAAGGTTTCGCTCTTCGGCAAGCCTTTCGGCAATGGCGCCCTGAAGCGTGTCGGGTACCTGCCGGAAGAGCGCGGGCTCTACAAGAAGATGAAGGTGATCGACCAGCTGGTGTTCCTGGCCGAGCTGCGCGGTCTGGGGTCGCTGGAAGCGAAGCGCCGCGCGACGCAGTGGTGCGAGAAGCTGCAGATCGCCGAGTCGATGGACAAGAGGACCGAGGAGCTGTCGAAGGGCATGCAGCAGAAGATCCAGTTCATCTCCACGCTGCTGCACGACCCGGAGCTGATCATCATGGACGAGCCGTTCTCGGGGCTCGATCCGGTGAACGCGGTGCTGCTGCAGGACGTGCTCATCGAACTGAAGAAGAACGGCAACGCTGTGCTGTTCTCGACGCACCGCATGGATCAGGTGGAAAAGCTGTGCGACTCGATTTGCCTCATCAATCGCGGCGAGGCGGTGCTCGCCGGCGGGATGCGCGAGGTGAAGTCGCGCTATGAGCGCAATCGGGTGATCGTGCAGTTTGAGGGCAGCGATGAGTTTTTGCAGCATCCGGCGATTGCCGAGGCAAAGAGCTACGCGGGCCATGCGGAGATCAAGCTGAAGCCGCACGCGGACGCGCAGGATCTGCTGCGGACCGCCGCGGCGACCGCGACGATCACGAAATTCGAGCTGGTGGAACCGTCGCTCGAGGAGATCTTCATCGAGACGGTGGGAGGGCGCAGCGATGCGTGACGGACTGTTGCGGAACACGCTGCTGATTGCGAAGCGCGAGTACCTGGAGCGGGTGCGAAGCAAAGTATTCCGCATCACGACGCTGCTGGTGCCGGTGGGCATGGGTGGGCTGGCGCTGCTGGGCAGCATGAGCGGCAAAAAGCTGGAGGGCGTGCAGAACCTGGCGATCGTGTCGAACAACGCCGGGCTGGCACACCAGGTAAAAGCGGCGCTGGACGACGGGGCGTTTCCGCCGAAGCTGGTGGAGGTGTACGCACCGCCGACGGATGCGGATGTCGCGCAGGTCAAGGAGCAGGTGGCCTCTCATCAGATCGCCGGCTATCTGACGCTGGAGACGAGTCCGGGAGAAGCGGAGCCGGAGACGACGTGGATCTCGGGCGCGTCGATCAACCTGGTGGGCAAGGCGCAGATGGAGTCGGCGGTGCGGTCCGCGCTGATCCGCGAGCAACTGGCAGAGCGCGGCCTTGCCGGAGGACCAGGTCCACGGCTTGATGAAGGAAGTGAAGCTGGAGACCAAGCAGCTGAAGAACGGCGCGGTGGTGGCGTCGGATTCGGAGCGAAGCTTTCTGGGCGCCTATGGGCTGATCATCGTGCTGTACGCGTCGGTGCTGATCTACGGGATCAATGTGGCGCGGTCGGTGGTCGAGGAGAAAACGTCGCGCATCTTCGAGGTGCTGCTGTCGACCGCCTCAGCCGACTCGCTGATGCTGGGCAAGCTGCTGGGCGTGGGCGCGGTGGGGCTGACGCAAATGGGAATCTGGATCGGGCTGGTGGTGTTCTATGCGGGCTCGGCCATGGCGGCTGGTCAGGGTATTCATGGGCTGGCGTCGCTGGGGATCACGAAGGCGGAGCTGGGATTCTTCGCGATTTTCTTCCTGGGCGGCTTTTACCTGTACAGCGCGCTGGCGGCGGCGCTGGGATCGAGCGTGAGCGGCGAGCAGGAGGTGCAGCAGTTCAGCTTCATCCTGATTTCGCCGCTGGTGGTCAGCGTGGTTCTGCTGCCGTACGTGCTCGGGAATCCAAACTCGACTGGGGCCGTGGTGCTGTCGCTGCTGCCTCCGTTTACGCCCATCATTATGTACATGCGGATCTGCGCGCAGATGCCGCCGGCATGGCAGGTGTGGCTGTCAGTGGCGCTGCTCGCTGCTTCTGTCTGGGCCATGGTGTGGCTGGCGGCGCGGATCTACCGGGTCGGCGTGCTCATGTACGGGAAGAGGGCGACGCTGCCGGAGATGATGCGCTGGATAAGGTACAGCTGAATTGAGCCTGTAGCCGGTAGCCGACCGAGGGGACGATGAGTGGTGCTCACGGCACCGGGTCGCGGGTGCCCATGGGCACCGACCGCCGGCACGAGCGGATACGGCGGAAGCTGAGGGCGAGCCCTTTGGCGATCCCGTATTTCTGAACCGCTTCCACTGAATAACGGGAGCAGGTGGGCTGGAAGCGGCAATGGATCCAGCGGTCCGTGACCGGATGCAGGTAGTGGTGATAGCCGGCGACGGCCGCGATAAAGAGGCGCACGCTCACCTGGCGCGAGGGCGGACGGAGAGAATCGGCCATCCCCAGCGCACCGAGAAGCAGTAACAGCGCGAGCCAGGCCGCCGGGCTCCGGAGGACTTTCCCCACCGCGTTCCGGCTCCGTTCTTTCACGCTCCGCAACTGGGGCATTTCACGGCTGCCTGCAGGCGCTTATTGCCGCAGTTGGGGCAGACGATGAGGTTGCCCTGCGGGCGCGCCAGGAGATAAACGATGAGGCCGACGATGCCGGTGAACAGCACAAGCAGCATCCAGAGGACGCCATTGTCGAGGCCGCGGGCTTTGGCATCGCGAGCCACCCAGACCAGGATGGCGATGTTGAGGGCGACGATCGCGAGAAAGAAGAAAATGAAAAAGGAGCCGCAGATGCCGCAGCCGGCGGCGCCGGCAGCCGCTGAGGCATCGTCGTTTTGAGCCATCGCGGTGGCTGTGGAAAGGGCAATTCCGGAACAAACAAGTGACAGGGCGGGCTTCCTCATGGGCACTCTTTTCGGTGTTCAGTTTTGGGGAGGAAGCTATTTTGCGGCAGGCAGCAAGGAGCAGGCAACAGAAAACAGCGGATAAGCAAGCTGGAAACAGCGGATAAGCAAGCTGGCGCGCTCAGGCGCCGCGCAAATGGCGTCCCTTTGCGCCCCCGCGCGCAACGTCAGCAGCACTGGAGCCGGGATTGGGGAAGGGCGTGACGGATCCTGAACCGTTGTTCTCGCTTCCCGACCCCTGGGGGGGCGGGCGATCCACAACCTGCGGCCGAAGGTTCGTGGGCAGGAAGATGGTGAAGACCGTGCCGTGGCGATCGGGAAGGACCGAGGAACGCAGCTGCATTTCACCGCCATACCGCTGGATGATGGAGCGGGTCACCCAAAGGCCGAGGCCCGTTCCGCGCTGACCCTTGGTGGTGAAGAAGGGCTCGCCGAGGCGATGCCGCACCTCGGGCGGGATGCCGCTGCCGTTGTCCGCGACCGAGACGCGAATGCCGTGGACCCCGGGATCGCTCCAGCTGCGCGTGCAGCGAACGCGAAGCCGCAGCCGTCCGCGAAGAGAAGAGGCCTCGATGGCATTGGTGACGAGATTGGAGAGAACCTGGCGCATCTCGCCTGGATAGACAATCGCCTCCTCGCCGCAATCGTACTGGCGTTCGACCCGGAGGTTCTTCTCCATCATGCGCCGCCCATAAAGCGACAGCACCTCTTCCAGGAGTTCCTCAATGTGGACGGGGACCGGACCCGTTGTCTCGCGCGAGAACTTCAGCGTCTGCCGGCTGATCTGGGCAACACGATCGAGTTCACGCTGCGCCAGAGCGAGGTAGCCTGCCACGGTGGACGACAGATTCTTCTCTTCCCCGAGCAGATAGAGCAGGTTCATCACCGATTCCAGGGGATTGTTGATCTCGTGCGCGATGGAGGCCGCAAGGCGGCCGATGGTGATAAGCTTCTGGTTTTCGCGGAGCATGACTGCGGAACGGTCGAGCTCGTGCTGGGCATGGCTCTGCACAATGGCAGACTGGCGCACTTTGAGAGCGCGGGCGATGGCGGAAGGCAGCCGCTCCATTTCGCCCGACTGCACGATCTCCGTGGCTCCTTCGCGGAGCATGCGAATGGCCCCCGTTTCACCGATACGGCCTCCGGCCAGCAGGACGGGAATAGGGCTGTCGGCGGAGCGGGCCCGGTCGATGACCTCGCGGGTGTCAATGTCGGTGAGACCCTCGGTGCCGGCGATGATCAGGTCGGTCGAGCCACGACTCAGTTCCTCGAGGAATTCACGGCGATTCTCAGCAAACTCAAGGGTTACCCTGAGCCCCGCGTGCCGGGCCGCCGCTCGCACCGCATGGTGCGACACTGCGGCGCACCGCAGCATCAGGACTGCCGGGATGGAGGGGCCTGTCATGATCAATCACACAAGCGCCGGGGCGATTCGGTGCGTGGATCTTCGCCTCAACGTGTACGTTTCTTACGGGAAGCCTCTCGGCTTCCATCGATCTCATACGAGCCTCCCACAAGTTCCCCGGTGTTCCCGATGCAAAGACGCGGCCAATTGAACCGGAAAAGACCGACCAGGCGGAAGTTGGCGTGATGGAGCCCGCAACTTGCTAGAAAATTCGATGTGAGGGCGGCAGGGAGCGTTGCTTGACCTCTGCAAGGGGTTTGAGGGGAAATGTGGAATTTGTGGTTATTAGCGGGATATGTCCGCAGCCCGAGATGACGAACGTCCTGTCCCGGGCGATTTTTCTGGCAACGCGGAGCAGGTATTCTGATCTAAACAGAAGAATCCGCATGAATTCAGACGCGATGAAGACGCGGGTCGTGGGCACGATCCTGGGGAATGTGCTGCTGCTGGGGGCAGCGGCGCAGGCGCAGAGCAATCCGGGCAATTCGGCCGCGAATCCTTATATGGGCAGCGTGCAGGCGGTGGCGTTTTCGGCGCAGCCGAAGGCGCTGTCGCTGGACGATGCGATCAAACTGGGGATCCAGAACAATCTGGCGCTGACGCTGGCGCGCGAGCAGCAGAAGACCGCGGACGCCACGAAGCTGGAGCTGGTGACCGTGCTGCTGCCGAACATCACGCTGCATGGCGAGACGGGCGTACACCAGTACAACCTGGAGGCGGCGGGATTCCATCCGGCGTCGCTGGGGGACTTCGCGTCGCATCTGCCAGGCCGGAGCGAGCGGCTCGTTTCCGCTGGTGACGAAGGTCGACACGACGATCGGGCAGGTGAATTTCTCGCAGGCACTGTTTAACTGGGCGGGGTACGACGTGTGGCGGGCGTCGCAGGCCTTCACGAAAGCGGCCTGGTACAACGCGCAGTCGTCGCGCGGGCTGGTGGTGCTGAACGTGGGCAACACGTATCTGCAGGCGCTGGCGGCCAAGGCGCGGCTGGACTACGCGCAGGCGCTGCTGAAGACCGACGAAACCGCCTTCAACCAGGCGCACGAGGAGCACCTGGCGGGCGTGGTGGCGAATCTGGAGGAACTGCGCGCGAAGGTGCAGCTGCAAAGCCAGCAGCAGGCCGTGATCGCGGCGCAGGACGATTTCGAGAAAGCGAAGATCGCACTGAACCGCGAGATTGGATTGAGGCCGGAACAGCCGATCGTGCTGACCGAATCCAGCCCGTACGCCGAGCTGCACCCGATGGACCTGGTGGACGCGCGCAACGAGGCCTACGCCAACCGGCAGGATTACCTGGCGCTGAAGCAGGAGCTGATTGTGGCGGACCGGGAGCGAGCGGCAACGCGTCATGAGCGCTTCCCTACCCTAACGTTCGGCGGCAACTGGGGCGTGACCGGCGTTTCCGGCGGGGTGTATCACGAGACCTTCGCGGCGGTGGGAACGCTGAGCATTCCCATCTTTAAAGAAGCGGAGTTTCGCGGCGATCGCGATGTGGCGGAGGCGCAGCTGGAGGAGATCCAGTCGCGGCTGGAGGATCTGAAGCAGAAGATCGACCAGCAGCTCCGCGACAGCCTGCTGGATCTGCAAACGGCGACCGAGACGGTCGATGTGGCGAAGAGCAATGTGGATCTGGCGACGACGGCGCTCGACCAGACCCAGCAGAGGTTTTCGGCCGGCGTGAGTGACAACCTGCCGGTATCCGAAGCGCAGTCGACGCTGGCGTCGGCGCAGTCGCAGTACGTGAACAGCGTGTATCAGCTGAACGAGGCGCGGCTGGGTCTGGCGCGCAATCTGGGCATCATCGACACGCAGTACCGGACGTTCCTGCAGGGCGGCAACCCGCCACAGGTGAAGAGCGACGCAGCGGTGGGAGAGCCGAAGAAGGAATAGCGGATAGCCGATAGCCCACAGCCGATAGCGATTGGATTGTGCGGATTGATACAAGCCTGAGCAGCGCACTCGACGGCGTGCGATTCTTGAAACGTGGAATCTGTTGAGTCGGTCTATCGCCGGTCGGTCGCCGAGCACAAGGCGCGCGTGGAAGGCGTGCGCCGATGGCACATCGGGCTGGGTTACGCGAAGCTGGCGGATTTTCTTGTGGGTGTGATTGCCGCAGCGGTGCTGATTCGCATGCACGGGCCGCCTGGCCTGCTCCTGATACCTCTTCTGATCTTTGTGGCTCTGGTTATTGCGCACGACCGGGTGATCCGGCGGCTTGCAAAATATGCCCGCGTGACGGAGTTCTACGCGCGCGGGCTGGCCCGAATCGAAGACAAATGGACGGGGACGGGCGAGACGGGCGAGCGTTTCTTCGACGCGGCGCATCCGTACGCGCGCGATCTGGATTTGTTTGGGAAGGGGTCGCTGTTCGAGCTGCTGTGCACGGCGCGCACGCGCATTGGCGAAGAAACGCTGGCACGATGGCTGCTGGCAGCCGCGGCTCCGGAAGAGGTGCGAGCGCGGCAAGCTGCGGTGGCCGAACTCAAGGACCGAGTCGCCCTGCGAGAGCATTTGTTTGCGGCAGGCGAGGACGTGCGGGCGGGAGTGCATCCGGAACCGCTCGCCGGCTGGGGCGATCGCGAGCCGCTGCTGCAATCCCGAGTTCTGCCGTGGGCGCTGATAGTGCTCGCGGCTGGGTGGGTTGCGTCGATCGTGGTCTGGGTGCTGACGCGGAACTGGGACCTGGCGATGCTGATGTCGCTGATCAACTACGCGGTGAGTTATTGGCTGCAGCGGCAGGTGAGCGAGTCAGCGGGCGCGGTAGAGAAGGCGGCTCCGGATCTGAAGTTGTTGGCCGAGGTGCTGGAGATCATCGAGGGGGAGCCATTCCTGGCGGAGCGGCTGACAGGACTGCGGGCTCGGCTGGATACGCATCATGTTCCGGCATCGCGAGCCGTGGCAAAGCTGGAGCGGATTTACGACTGGCTGGAGGATCAGCGTAACGGATTTGTGGCGATCTTCAATCCCTTTGTGTTTTATACAGCGCAGCTGACCATGGCGGCCGAGCGGTGGAGGGCGCAGTTTGGACCGGGGATTCGCGGCTGGCTGGAGGCAGCGGGGGAGTTTGAGGCGCTGGCGGCAATGGCGGGGTATGCGTATGAGCACCCGGCAGACGTGCTGCCGGAGGTCTGTGCCGAGACACCGTGTTTCGATGCGGAAGATCTGGCGCATCCGCTGCTGCCGCGGGCGAAGGCGGTTGGGAATGATCTGCACCTCGGCACAGCACCGCAGCTGATTGTGATCAGCGGTCCCAACATGGCCGGCAAGAGTACGTTTCTTCGCGGAGTGGGGCTGAATGCGGTGCTGGCGCAGTGCGGGGCTCCGGTGCGAGCGAAACGGCTGCGGATGTCGCCGCTGACGGTGGGCGCATCGATCTGCGTGCTCGATTCGCTGGCCGGGGGAGTGTCGCGGTTCTATGCGGAGATTCAGCGCCTGAAGGTGCTGTCGGATCTGGCAGCGGGGCCGAGGCCGTTGCTGTTCCTGCTGGATGAGTTGCTGTCGGGGACGAATTCTCACGACCGGTTCGAAGGGACACAGTTTGTTGTGCAGGAGTTGGTACGGCGGGGCGCGATCGGTCTGGTGACGACGCACGATCTGGCGCTGACGGCGATTCCCGAGACGATGAACAGCGCAGCGACGAACTGCCATTTCGAGGACACGATCGAGGATGGGCAGCTGAAGTTCGACTATCGGCTGCGCCCGGGGATTGTGCAGACCAGCAACGCGCTCAAGCTGATGGAGGCGGTGGGGCTGATGAACTCAGGCAACAGGCATTAGAACAGGCAATAGCTATCGCTTCTCGTCGGCCGGTTGCCACAGTTCCACGCGGTTGCCTTCCGGATCGGTGATCCAGCCGAACTTACCGTAGTCGGCGCTCTCGGGTTTGGGATCGACCGGGACACCGGCGGCGGAGAGCTGATCGAGGAGCTTGTCGAGGTTGTCGACCTGGAAGTTGATCATCGCGGGCTGCGTGGTTGGGAAGTAGGCGCTCTTCTCGGAGAAAAAGGCGAAAGCGATCATGGCGCGCTCATGCTCTGCCGGGATGGAGAAGCTGCCTTGGCCCATCGGGAGGCCGAGGTGCTTTTCGTACCACGCGTAAAGAGCTTTGGGGTCGCGTGCGCGAAGGAAGACGCCGCCGATGCCGGTAGCCTGAGCCATTCTATTCGTGCTCCGAAAGAAGTTTGGTGAGGGTCTTGGGGTGCTTTTGACCGCGTTGGGTCTCGCGCGAGGTGTCTGGAATAACGCGCTCGGGTTTGGGCTGGCCGACACGCTCGCGGGCGTTGGCTTTGACCGCCTTGACCGCGGAGAAGACTCGCTTTTTGGCGCGTTTCTTCGGCATTTCTTTCACCCCCAACGCGCCGACCGCGGGCGCGCCGGGGACCCCGAATTCTGTCTACACAGATACGACCGCGTGCCCGATGGCGGGATGGCGCGTGATCCCGATTGTCCTACAAAACCGCATCCGGCGGCCATGCAATGTGAAATACTTCCCATGGAATCTTTTATTGGAGCTGTAGCCGATGGAAGAACGCGAATTCTTCGATGAGAAGTCCGAGCAGAGGAAGCACACGCTGACCTGTCCGCACTGCGGGCAGCCGGGTGAGTACGAGGTCCGCTGGCTGGTGCGGACGCGGAAGGCACAGTTACCTAAGCATGCTGACGAGCGGGACCGTGCGCGGTTTGCCAAGGCCCAGTCCTACATGGTGCGGCAGGACGACATGGTGGCCTGCAAGAATATCCGGTGCCGGAAGCGGTTCGAAGTGACGAGCCTGCAGTCGGTGGCGTTTTTGCAGTCGGCGTAGCGAGAGCTGAAAGCCGATCAGCGAAGAAGCGGTCAGCACAAGTGCGGTCAGCTGAGGTCCGGTCAGCAGATTTATGAGTCACGAAGGGATTCGCCTGGTGAGCGCGGAAGAGGCGCAGCGCGCGCCGGAGCAGGAGTTGCCGCGCGAGGCGGTGACGCCCGCTAAAGTGCGCGTGCAGCAGTCGACTGGTGAAGGCCTCGATATCGAGTGGAAAGATGGGCACCGCAGCCACTGGAGTTTTGTCTGGCTGAGGAACGCGTGTCCGTGCGCGACGTGTCATGAAGAACGCGAGGGGCAGGGACGGAAGCCGGGAGAGCCGAAGGGGAAACCGGCGACGCTGCTGCCGATGTATGAGGCACCGGCCCGGCCGAACTCCGCAAGCCCGGTGGGCAATTACGCGATCAGCTTCCAGTGGAACGACGGGCACGCGAGCGGGATATTCTCGTGGGATTATCTGCGGCGCCATTGCGGGTGTGAGGCTTGCGCCGCGAACGAGCGAGAAGCGAGCTGAAAGGCAAGCGGAGAGACGAGCGGAAAAGCGAGCAGTGAGGCGGGCCTTCCTCGCTCTTCCCTATTTCGGCTTTGCGTCCAGCGCCGCCGCGACCTTTGCATAGAAACCAGCCAAATCTTCCGAGGGGCCGATGGTCATGCGGCGGAAGACCTTCAGCAACGGATAGACCTGGGATCCGCGGATGTCGAGAGCCGGCATGGCTACCTCGGTCTCGGCATCGGCTCGTCCTGAATTCAGCTGGCCGGGATAGACCGCCATGATCCATTCGGCCGGGTACTTTCTGCGAAAGACTTCGCCATAATAAGCACCCCAGAGGCGGGTGGCCTCTTCCTGTTCGGACTCCGGCACCGGGCTGCGCGCGGCGAGGACGGTTTCAAGCCGCACGATCGACTCGGGCGTGTAGTCGAGGGCCATACCGTGATCGGCATCAGCCACGCGCACAGCTTCCTGCGCGTACGCTTCCATCATGGCGTCGAGCGAGTCGAAGGATTGTTGGGAAAGAGGAAGGGCGGCGGCCATCCGTATCAGACTACACGAGCCTCGGGGCGTGCTCCCAGGTAGGACAGAAGGCGGCCTGCCCATGTATCCTGGATGTTCACGACACAGTCTTGAGGGTTGTCGGGGATTTGCTGGAGGAATGGCCGGTTGATGAGGAAGTGGAGTGTGCGTCCTGGCGTGGTGGCGATGGCCGCCGCGTTCTGCCTTTTGGGAATGATGGCCGAGGGACAGGTGGTGAGCCCGCCGCCGAACCCGCAGTTGCCGCCTCCGGCGCCGCTGGCCGGCGTGAAGTACAACTACCCTTGGGAAATTTACGGCGGCTTCGCGTACTCGCACTTCGATGCTGGGCCGCAGACGTTCCAGGGCGCGAATCTGGGCGGATTTGACGCGCGGGCGATCCGCGAGCTGGGCACGCGGTGGGGCGTGGGCGTGAACGTGCGCGGCTACTACGGGACGAGCGGCGCGGAGCCGAATTGCGGCAGCTGCACCGGGAGCGGGCCGAATGCGGGATCGATTGAAGGGCCCTTCGTGAGCGAACACATGTTCCTGGCTGGGCCGGAGTACCGGCTGAAGGCCAACGAGCACGCGGCGATGATGCTCCATGCCTTCGTGGGTGGCGCCTATGGATACTTCACCGGCGGCCTGAACGGTGTGCCACCGCAGAACGTCGGGTTCTTCTCGAACCAGGTTGCGTTTGGCGGCGCGTTCGGAGGGTCGATCGATCTGAACCGGTCGCCGCGGCTGGTCTTCCGGATCGCTCCGGATGCGACTCTGACCAACTTTGGGAGCGCGGGACTCAAGGAGCAATTCGCCATCTCGGTCGGGGTGGTGTACCGGATGGGGCACCCGTTCAAGGTGCGGTAGGCATGGCCAGCCGGCAGCCGGTACGGGGGTCACTCTGGATCTTTGAGAAAAATAAGTCGCTACTGCCGCTAAGTTAACTGTGGCTGTTGAACCAGTCGAGGGCGACCTGAGTGTATTGGCCGACCTCGATGATGTAGCCGTCGGGATCACGCATGTAGCAGCGCCATTCCCAGCCGTCGTCATTGGCCCATGGCTGGGTAAGAAAGAACGCTCCTTTGTCGCCCCATTCCTTGTAGCAGGCCCAGATGTCGGCGACACGCAAATTAAGGAAGCTGCTGACTCTGTTCAGATTCGACGGTGTTTCAAGAATGACCTGCGGCTTGTCGGGAGTCGGGCCACCGCCGGAATTGAGAATGATCCACGTATTCGCCAGTTTGATGTAGCAGGGATCCTTTGGCTTGATCATTTTCCCGCCAAGAACGCGGACATAGAAATCCTTCGATTTTTCCTGGTCGCTAACGGTAAGGAAGTGAGCTGCGAAGAAGCCTTCGTGTGCAATCGGCGCGTCAGGCAGACTCATGCGGTGCCTCCTGTTGTGGATTTTGTGGGGCCCGGGCCAGATGGAAGCGGGAGGAGCTGGCGGCTCCTCCCGTGTGGCTTATGCGCCCAGCGAGGCCATGTCGATCACGAAGCGGTACTTCACGTCGGCTTTGACCACCCGTTCGAAGGCTTCGTTGATCTGCTGGATTTTGATGACCTCGACGTCGGCGGTGATTCCCTTCTCTGCGCAGTAGTCGAGCATCTCCTGGGTTTCGAGCATGCCGCCGATGATCGAGCCGGACCAGCTGCGGCGCTTGAAGATGAGGTTGCCGGGAAAGATGACGGGCGGCTTGTCCGGCAGGCCGACCTGCGCGTAGGTGGCGTCGCGCTTCAATGCTTCGAGGTAAGGGTTGATGTCGTGGGGCGCGGAGACGGTGTCGATGATGAAGTCGAAGGAGTTGGCCTGCTTCTTCATCGCGGCAGCGTCCTTGGAGATGACGACCTCGTCGGCGCCGAGACGTTTGGCGTCTGCGACTTTCGATTCCGAGGTGGTGAACTGCACGACGTGCGCGCCGAAGGCGTGGGCGAACTTGAGTGCCATATGGCCGAGGCCGCCGAGGCCGATGACCCCGACCTTCTTGTTAGGACCAACCTTCCAGTGGCGCAGCGGCGAGTAGGTGGTGATGCCGGCGCAGAGCAGGGGCGCGACGCCGGCGGGGTTGAGCTTCGGCGAGACGCGGTGGACGAAGTGCTCGTCGGTGACAATGTTGTTGGAGTAGCCGCCCTGGGTGAGGTCGCCGTACTTGTCTTTTTGGCCGTAGGTGAGGGTGATGCCAACTTCGCAGTACTGTTCTTCGCCGGTCTTGCAACTGGGACAAGTGCGGCAGGAGTCCACGATGACGCCGACACCGACCAAATCGCCCACTTTGAATTTTTGGACGGCGGAGCCGACGGCTTTGACAGTGCCGATGATTTCGTGACCGGGGACCATGGGGTAGACGGCGTTTCCCCATTCATTGCGCACCGAGTGGATGTCGGAGTGGCAGACACCGCACCACTGAATTTCGACGTGGACGTCATGGTCGTGGAGTTCGCGGCGGGTGAACTTAAAAGGCGCGAGCGGAGTGGTGGCGCTCTGTGCCGCGTAGCCGTGGGACTGCGTCATGATGGCTCCTTCGTTCGTGAGGATGAAGGGTGAGGGGGATCCTGCGGTGAGGTTCTGCCTACGGGATTAGATTATCGCGCCGAGCTTCCCGCTTCACCTTCGTCCCGCGTCACGGGTTTTTCGATGGGCGCGTTGAGGACGGGATGGTCGAGGCCCTGAAGCTGACGGTTGGGTTCTCCTTCGAGATCGAAGACGACCACATGGTTCGTGCCTGCTTTGAGCCAGGGGGCGGGAAGGTAGAGCGCTTTCTGTGGGCCAATGTGCCAGAAACGGCCGAGGGGCTTGCCGTTGATCCAGACCTCGCCTTTGCCGAGAGCGCCGGTGGCGAGAAAGGTGTCGGCGGGGTGGGAGACGTTGAACGTAGCAGTGTAGAAGCATGCACCGGTGCAGGACTTGTCAGCGAAGGGGAGCGCACCGGGCTGGAGCATGGGCAGAGAAAAGTTGTCCCACCCGGTGAGCGGCTTGCCGGCAAGAATGACGCCTTTGAGCAGACCCACGCGTTCGCCGGGGAGCGCCGGGCCGAAATTCACGCGGCCGGTGTTCTCGAGGAGAATGTCGAGGCGGGCGTGAGTGGTTTGGATCTGTAGCGGCAGAGAGTCCTGGTTGAGGCGGCGGTCGATGGTGCCGGCGAGTTTGCCATCGACGTAGACCTGGGCGTAGTCATGCAGGGCGCCGATAGCGAGGTCGCCGGAGACGGGACCGGAGACGATGGTGCGGTAGAGGAGGTAGCCGTAGTCCTGATCGAGCTGCTCCATTGTGAGGGGCTGGTCGGAGTGGACGGGCCTGGGCAGGTTGTCCCACAGAGAGGCAGAGCGGTCGAGCGTGAAGGCGGGGACGATGCTGACGGGTGGCGGCGTCGGGACGAGCGGCAGTTGGGCGCCGGTGTCGCGGGCGATGACGTCGCGGAAGGCGTAGTACTTCGGCGTCGGGTGGCCACTTTCGTCGAGCGCGGAGTCGTAGTCGTAGCTGGTGACGTCGGGCTCGTAGTTTTTGCCATTGGAGTTGGCGCCGTTCATCCAGCCGAAGCTGGTGCCGCCGTGGAACATATAAATGCTGATGGAGTAGCCCTGACGAAGGGTCCAGTCGAGATCGCTGGCCTGCTGCTGCGTGTTGGTGTGGGCGTGCGGCGCGCCCCAGTGATCGAACCAGCCGTCCCAGTATTCACTGTTGAAGAAGGGGCCATTGGGGCGGAGTTGCTTCAGGGTGGCGAAGCCTTTTTGCGATTCGCCGGGTCCGAAGTTGATGCCGACGGGCAGTTCGGGCAGGCTGCCGCGCGGCACTTCCTCCGGGCCGTCGGCGGTGTAGAGCTGCGCTTGGGTAAAGCCGGCATCGACGAGGTCGTGGTGGATGGCTTCCATGTAGGCGTGGTCGTCGCCGTAGGAGCCGTATTCGTTTTCGACCTGCACGAGGATGACTGGACCACCGTTGCCGATCTGGAGGGGCGCGACTTCCCTGCCGAGACGCAGCAGCCAGGTGCGAGCGGCGGCGAGGAACTGCGGGTCGCGGGAGCGCACGACCATGTTCGGATCTTTGAGGAGCCAGGAAGGAAAGCCGCCGAATTCCCACTCGGCGCAGGAGTAGGGGCCGGGCCGGAGGTTGACGTAGAGCCCTTCCTGCTGGGCTTCGCGGATGAACTCAGCGATGTCGAGATTGCCGGAGAAATCGAAGACGCCGGGGCGAGGCTCGTGTGTATTCCAGAAGACGTAGGTAGTAATGGTGTTCAGGCCCATGGCTTTGGCCATGCGCAGGCGATCGCGCCAGTACGCACGGGGGATGCGGGCGTAGTGCATCTCGCCGGCGATGACCTGGAAGGGCTTGCCGTTGAGGAGGAATTTGCCGTCGGCGGCGCGGAAGGAGGGTTGCTGGCTGCGCGCCGGGCGAGAGGTGACGAGGGCGAGAAGAAGCAGGCCAGTGGCAGCGAGGGCGAGCCGAAGAGGAAATGATTTGAGACGCATGATTTTACCGACCGTCACGGATTATATTTCGCGAGCCAGCCGGCGCGTTCCGGCAGTCGGGGATTAGAAAGCCAAAAGAACGCGCGTGAGGAGGCCGAGAGCTGGGCGGATCAGAAAACCAATGACGGGGCCACCCCAGATGAAGATAACGAAGAGGCTGATGATGCCGAGGGAGTCGTAAATGCGGAGCGCTTTGTAAGGAAGGAAGTGGCGGAAGACGTGGGAGCCGTCGAGGGGAGGCAGCGGAAGAAGGTTGAAGGCAGCCAGAATGAGGTTCAACTCCATGCCCAGAAAAAAGAGGATGACCAGGGGGACGAGTACCGGGCTGGACTGCATGAGGGCGGGATCGAAGCCGCCGGAGCCAGCCATCTGATGCACGAGGGCCGAGCCGGCAGGGCTGGCGTGCGAGAGGATGAGCAGCACGAGCATGGCGCCGATGGCGGCGAGAACATTGCTGCCGGGACCGGCGACGGTGGTGAGAATGTCGTCGCGCGTAATGTTTTTGAAATTGGAGGGCGTGACGGGGGTTGGCTTGGCCCATCCGAAGAGGAAGCCGGGATTCACCAGAAGCATGATGGCGGGCAGGATGATTGTGCCCCACAGATCGATGTGTTTGATCGGGTTGAGAGTAACCCGGCCGAGCATGCGCGCGGTGGGATCGCCCAGGCGGGAGGCGGTCCATGCGTGAGCGGCTTCGTGCAGGCTGAGCGAAAAGAGGAGCACCGCGAACTCGAAGATCGCGATGATGAGCTTATTGGGATCCATCGGAAGACGAGTCGATGGTAACAGGTCAGCGGAAAGCGAATGGCGTTAGCTGTTAACGATGAAGCTGTTAGCGGTCTAATCGTGAGGCGGAAGTTCGGCGCAGGGATCCGCGGGGTCTTTTTCGCCGAGCCGGGTCGCTTCGCTCTTGCCCATGATTTTGCGGCCGGGCACGCCGCCGACGATGGAGTGCGGTTCGAGGTCATGGGTCGCGACCGCCTGAGCGCCAAGCATGGAATCTTCGCCGACGCAGACCCCAGGCATGACGAGGGAGCGGTACGTCACGCGGGCACTGGGTCCAACTTCAGTGCGGCGATGTTCGATGATGCAGGCCTCCACCGGATCATGCGCGTGAGAGAACACGGCGGCGTGGTCGGAGACGGACGTACCTTTGCGAATGACGAGTTCGCCGCGGTCATCGAGCAGGACGTGGTTGTGGATGATGACGTCGTCTTCGAGGGTGAGATTGTAGCCGAAGGTGAACTCGACGCCGTGGTAGATCTTCACGTTGCTGCCGATGGATTTGAAGATGTGCTTGCCGAGCATGGAGCGGAGGCGGAAGCCGAGCCAGTGGTTGAGAGCGACAGGCGAACGGTCGAACATGCGCCAGAACCAGACCAACGGCTTGATGGGGGCGTAACGGTCCGCGTCGATGTCACCGTAATACTCCGGCTCGAGGGTGACGTTGGCGGGTCCAGCGAGAGCTGGAGGACGTTGAAGGGCAGCTCGGTGGCGAGGGTGAAGTTGAGGCGGCCGCCGTGGGGCCGGCCGAGCAGTAGCTGGTGGAGATTGTCGCGGACGATCTCACCGCGGAGCACGACGTTGGTATGGCGGGAGAACTCGTCGTCGAGGTAGTCGACCCAGCGGTTAAAGACTTCTTTGGCTTCGCGGGTGGGCTCGATCTCGCGGTATTGATAGCGTGGCATACGTCATAGATTATCCGCCGCCTGCGCAGGTTGCAGAAGGAGGAACGCGGTCATAAACGTGATTGCGGGGGCTGGCGCTCCTGGGGTACAGTGCGCACAAGTGGTGCTGAAAGGACAAGGGACGACTATGGACGAAACGCCTGAAGTGCCGGTGCAGAGGAGCTACTCGGGGCTGTTTATGGGGGCGCTGGCGGTCGCGGTGATTTGCGCGATCGCGGGGCTGGTATGGAGTTACAGGCTGGCAACCCGGCTGACAACCGCGGAGGCGCAGGTGGCGTCGGCGCAGCAACAGAACGCAAAATTGGCATCGGCCCTGGAAGAGACGAATGCGCGGCTGAAGGTGACCACCGAAACCCTGGGGCAATCCCTGGGCATGACGCAGAAGCAGCTGGAACAAAAAGCGGAGGATTTGCTGGCCCGGCAGCAGGCCAGCGCAAAGCAGTTGCAGGCTGCGCAGCGGCAGATCAGCTCGGTGTCGAACGACGTTTCGGGTGTGAAAACCGACGTGGGCGGCGTGAAGACCGACCTCGGCAACACCAAAACTCAGCTGCAAAGCGACGAAGCGGCGATGACGGCGATGAAGGGCGATCTGGGACTACAGAGCGGACTCATCGCGACGAATGCGAAGGAACTGGACATCCTGAAGCACAGGGGCGACCGCAACTACTACGAATTCACGCTGGGCAAGAACCAGAAGCAGGCGGTGGCGACGGTGGCGCTGGAGCTGAAGAAGACCGATCCGAAGCGCAGCAAGTTCACGCTGGTGGTCTATGCAGACGACAAGGAGATCCAGAAGAAGGACCGGAACCTGGATGAGCCGATCCAGTTCTACACAGGGAAGGATCATCTCCTCTACGAGCTGGTGGTCAACGACATCTCGAAGAGCCAGATCAAGGGATACATTGCCACGCCCAAGAATGCGCCGGTGCCAGTGACCACGTCGGGAGAGTAGGCGAATCGGGCGGGGTTAGCAGCTACGTCATGGCGCAGAGGGCGCACGCAAGGAGCAGCAGCGTAATGACAAGGCGTTTCATCGCGAACGACTCGGTCGAGAGATTGGCCCGATAGAAGAATCATCGGCCGGTTCGCAGACGCACGCTGTAGCACGATGGTGGGAGCGCAGGCGACGTTGGTGCCTCGCAGGCATGACTGTAGTGGGAGCGTTCGGAGCCGGCGGTGTCAATGAGGGGCCGCTCGGTCCAGTGGCTACAATCGGTAGCGTGAGCGAGAGCAGCAGCGGGGGCTTCAGCTTCGGGCAGCGCGTGGCGCTGGGTGTGGTTCCAAAGCTGACGGCGCTGCTGCTGGCGGTGGTAGGCGCGACGCTGCGATTTGAAACCATCGCGGAGGAAGGCGTCACGCCGGCGACGCCGCCGGCGCGGGGAATCTTCTGCTTCTGGCATCGATGCACGCTTCCGGCGGGATGGTACTTCAGGAAATTTCGCTGCTCGATTCTGATCAGCCGGAGCTTCGATGGAGAGCTGATCGCGCGGACGCTGGCGTTGCTGGGGTACAGCAGTGTGCGCGGATCCAGTTCGCGAGGCGGCGCGGCGGGACTGATGGCGATGCGCGATGTGGTGGCACGGGGCGAGCCGGTGGTGTTCACGGCGGATGGACCGCGGGGGCCGCTTTACCAGACCAAGATTGGCCCGGTAAAGCTCGCGGCAATGACCGGCGAGGCGATGGGCTGCTTCTATCTGTTGCCCGAACGCGCCTGGGCGATGCAGTCGTGGGACCGGTTCCTGATGCCGCTTCCCTTCTCCCGGGTGGTGGTCAGCTGGGCACGGGCTGTGCAGGCCCCGGCGGCGGATGGGGACGCGGCGGTGCTGGAGGCGAAGCGCGCGGAGCTGAATGAGGCGCTGGAGCGGGCGCGGTTGCGCGCTGAGGAACACATCGCTCAGAGGCGCGCAAAGTAGAATCGGCTTCGGATGCTGGTTTCGGATTTCGATTTCGATCTTCCCGAACAACTCATCGCGCAGGAGCCTGCCGCGGATCGCGCGGGTTCACGGATGCTGACGCTCGACCGGACGACCGGAACGTGGGAGGATCGCTGGTTTCGCGAATTGCCGGGTTTGCTGCGGCCCGGCGATTTGCTGGTGCTGAACGACAGCCGCGTGATTCCGGCGCGGCTGTTCGCGCATCGGGCAGGACTGCACACCCAGGCGACTCACGAAGTCACAGGGCGGGTGCAGGTGCTGCTGGCAGAGCAGCTCTCGGAGTGGGAGTGGACGGCGCTGGTGCGGCCGGGGCGCAAGGTGCTGACCGGCGAACATCTCGATTTCGGCGACGGGGCGCTGCGGGCGGAGGTGATCGCGCACGGAGAGTTTGGCGAGCGCACGCTGCGCTTTGAGCCTGTGCCGGATTTTTTCGGGGCGGTGGAGCGGCTGGGGCACATGCCGCTGCCGCCGTATATCCATCGCGAGGATCGAGCCGGAGATCGCGAGCGGTATCAGACGGTGTATGCGCGGGAGCGGGGGTCGGTGGCAGCTCCGACGGCGGGGCTGCACTTCACGCCTGAGATTCTGGCTGAGATTCGCGCGCGCGGCGTTGAGGTGGCGACGGTGACGCTGCATGTGGGGCTGGGGACGTTTCAGCCGGTGCGGGTGGAGCGCGTCGAAGATGTGAAGCTGCATGCGGAGCGGTATACGATTTCCGAAGAAACGGCAGCGGCGCTGAATGCGGCGCGGCGCGAGGGGCGGCGGGTGGTGGCAGCAGGCACGACGACGGTGCGGACTCTGGAATATTGTGCGCAGAAGAGTGACGAGTTCGAGGCGCACTCGGGCTCAACGAGCATCTTTATCTCGCCGGGGTTTGAGTTTCGCGTGGTTGGCGCGCTGCTGACGAATTTTCATTTGCCACAGTCGACGTTACTCATGCTGGTGAGCACGTTCGCGGGACGGGAGAAAGTCCTCGCGGCATATCGGCATGCGGTGGAATCGGGATATCGGTTTTTCTCCTATGGCGATTGCATGCTGATTGCGTGATGGCCGGACGGCGGATCCGTACCTGACCGATAGAATCAGAACCATCCACGAACGCCTGCCCGGAACGCCTGCATTCATGCCTGCCAATTCTCGTCCCGTTCTTCTCGGTCCACTACTGAAAGGTGTTTCGCGCTCGTTCTACCTGACGCTGCGCGTTCTGCCGGCGGGGATGCGCGATCCGGTGGGGCTGGCGTATCTGCTGGCGCGCGCCGCTGACACCATTGCAGACACCTCCCTGCTTCCGCCGGAACAGAGGCTGGAGTTCCTGCTTGCCTTTCGTGCGTGTGTGAACGGGGAAGGCGACGAGGCTGCATTGGACCGGATCGCGGTCGAGGTCGGTAGGGAGCAGCGCGATCTCGACGAGAAGACGCTGCTCGAGTCGCTGAAGGCGGCGCTGGCGGTGCTGTCGCATCTGGACGCGGCGGATCGCGAGGCGGTCCGCGGGATTGTTACGACGCTCACGCAGGGCATGGAGTTCGACCTGCGAGCGTTTCCCGCTGAGTCTTCGGGGCAGCTGGTCGCGCTGCACGAGTACGCGGACCTGGACCGCTATACATATTTGGTGGCGGGGTGCGTGGGCGAGTTCTGGACGAACATGACCTGGGCGCACGCGCCAGGCAGCCTGGCGGGAGAGCCGGAGGTGATGCTGGCGCGTGGAGTTCGGTTCGGCAAGGCGCTGCAGCTGACCAATATCCTGCGAGACTGTGGCAAAGACCTGCGGATCGGGCGATGCTATTTGCCGTCATCCATCCTCGCAAGGTACGGGCTGGCGCCGGAGGAGCTGCTGCACCCGGTGAATGCACAGCGCGCACGGCCGCTGCTGTTCGAGCTGGTGCGCCGGGACCTTGACCACTATCGTGCGGCAATCGATTACACGCTGGCGCTGCGGCCCTCATGGCTCCGGCTGCGCCTGGCTTGTCTGTGGCCGGTGCTGATTGGGCTGGAAACGATGGGGCTGCTGGTGCGGAACGAGGCGTGGCTGGACCCGGGGAAGGCTTCGAAAATCACGCGCAGCGGTGTCTACCGGATCATGGCGCGTTCGCTGCTGCTGGCGCGCAGCAATGCCCAGCTGCGGCGATGGATGGAGAGTCTGATCCGCAGCGTGGAGGCGGGGATGCGGAGCTAGTTGTGGAGTCTCAACAGGTTGTCCATCCGATCGAGAACTGGGAAGCTGGGTTTGCGAAGACTCAGAGATCCAGGAGACCCGATGGACTACCACCAGAATGCCCGACTGACGATTCACAGTCGAGAGCAGTTAGCCAGAAGAGTTGTGATGGAGGGATGCACGCTGAAGCAGGCGGCGGCCTGCTTCGGCGTGAGCGCGAAGACGGCGGCCAAGTGGGTGCGGCGTTTTCGCGAACAGGGTTCAGCCGGGCCTGCGCGATCGCCGCTCGCGTCCGCATCGGCTGCATCGTCCGACGTCGGCCGAGCTGGTGGAACGGGTCGAACAACTGCGCCGCCAGCGCTGGACCGGGCTGCGCATCGCGCAGCAGACTGGGTTAAGCCGGGCCACGGTCAGCCGCATCCTGCGCCGGCTGAGGCTCAGCCGCATGCGCGATCTGGAGCCGAAGCCCGTGGTCAGGCGTTATGAGCACGCTGAGGCCGGGGATCTGCTCCACCTGGATATCAAGAAGCTGGGGCGCATTGCGCGGCCTTCGCACCGCGTAACCGGTGATCGTCGCGACTCCGTTTCCGGCATCGGCTGGGAGTATCTGCAGGTAGCCGTCGATGACCACTCCCGCATCGCCTTCTCCGCTCTTTATCCGGATGAGAAGCAGACTTCGGTGCTGGCCTTCCTGGCCGATGCGCTGGCTTACTATGCCCGCTTCGGCATCCGCTTCCGCGCCGTGCTCACCGACAACGGACCGGCCTATCGCTCCCATGCCTTCGCCCAGGCCTGCCGCGCACCCACTTGAGCCGCCGTCTTCGCGCTCACGCTGAAACAGGCCGCGGCCTGCTTCAGCGTGCATCCCTCCATCACAACTCTTCTGGCTAACTGCTCTCGACTGTGAATCGTCAGTCGGGCATTCTGGTGGTAGTCCATCGGGTCTCCTGGATCTCTGAGTCTTCGCAAACCCAGCTTCCCAGTTCTTGATCCGATGGACAACCTGTTGAAACCTCACAGCTAGTCGAGCATCCCCACCAGGTTTCGCTCACCAGATTTTGCAAACCTTCGCGCTGACCATGGGCTGGCCCGCTTTGCAGCCGAAGGCCTGCGCGAATTGCGGCAGATCGGAGACGATGCCGTTGATGCGGTACCTGCCGGGCGAGTGCGGGTTCGTGATCGCGCTGACGCGGAGGTTCTCGGGACGCTGGTTTTCGCAGGCCCACTGGCCCATGCCGACGAAGAAGCGCTGGTCGGGCGTGAAGCCGTCCTTGTTCTGCAGATGCATGCCGGCGGTCTGCTTCTTCCAGGCGAGATAGGCGAGCCGTGTGCCGCCGAGATCGGCGGTGTCTTCGCCGCTGGTGAGCTTCGAGTTGATGTGGATGTCGTCGACGATGATGTAGCTCGCATACTGATCGCGAAGGCAGTTGATGTGATCCTCGAAGCCCTTCGCGTCGGCCGCGGTCCACCAGTCTTTGAGATTGCCCTGGCCGTCGAACTGGCGGCCTTCGTCGTCGAAGCCGTGGGTAAGTTCGTGGCCGATGGTGGCGCCGGTGTTTCCGTAGTTGGGCGCATCATCCTCTTTCGGGTCGTACAAGGGCGGCTGCAGAACACCCGCGGGGAAGTTGATGTTGTTCATCTGCGGCGCGTAGTAGGCGTTGACCGTGGGCGGCGACATGTCCCACTCGCTTTTGTCGACCGGCTTGCCGACTTTCGCCCAGTCTCGCTTCTCGTCGAAGACGTGGGCGCGGAGGACGTTGCCGTAATAGTCACCGCGCTCGATGGTGAGTGAAGAGTAGTCGCGCCACTTGTCGGGGTAGCCGATCTTGTTATCCACCTGATGCAGCTTGGCAACGGCGGCCTGTTTGGTGGCGGGGCTCATCCAATCGAGGTTCTGGATTTCGCCCTGCATGGCCTGCTCGATCTGCTGGGTCATGACGACGACCTTTTGTTTGGTGTCGGGCGCGAAGGTGCGGGCGACAAATTCCTGGCCGAGAGCTTCGCCGAGGCGGCGGTCCACCTGACCGGCGCAGCGCTTCCAGCGAGCTTCTATTTGGGGAATGCCGCGCAGATATTTCGAGTAAAAGTCGAAGCGGGCATCTTCGAAGTTGCTGGAGAGGCTGCCCGCGGCGACGTTGAGGGCATGGACGCGCAGGTAGGCTTTGAGACTGTCGAGGGGCTCGTTGGCGAGCTCGGACTGGAGAGCCGCGAGGAATTTAGGCTGTTCGACGTCGACGTTGGAGAGGACCGAGTCGGGGACCTGCTCGTGTTTCAGGTAGACGCTGAGCTGGAGAGCCGGAACCAGCGCATCGACAGCGTCACTCTTCATCGGGTGATAGACGTTGTAAGGATCGCGGCGCTCGACGCGGGTGAGCGAGGCGTCGGCGAGGGCGGTTTCGATCTTCATAACGGCGGCGGCATCCGAATCGGCCTGAGCCTGCGGCTCGCCGGCGAGCACGAGCAGGTGCGCCATGTAGGCAACGAAGTGCTGACGGATGTCCTGGCTGCGAGGGTCGGTTTTCGAATAGTAGTCGCGGTCAGGCAAGCCGAGTCCTCCTGCCCCGATGCCGACGATCGTCATGCCGGCGTTCTTGGGGTCAGGCTCGGAGCCGGCATTGAGGAAGTAGAAACCGTGCTGGTCTGCGCCTTCACGGAGGAATGCGGCGATCTGTTTGCGATCCTGAATGGCGGCGATGCGGTCCAGTTCCGGCTGGAGCGGCGTGAGACTGCGGGCCTCGATCGCGCTGGTGTCCATGCAGGCGGCGTAGTAGTCGCCGATTTTCTGCTGCTCGGGGGTGCGCTGGGTCCGCTTCGCGTCCTCCTCCAGAATGCCCCACAGGAACTGCTGGTTCTCGTCTTCGAGCTTGGCGTAGACATCCCACGCGGCCTGGTCGGGAGGGATGGGGTTGTTTTTGATCCAGCCGCCACACACGTATTGGTAGAAATCGACGCACGGGTTGGCGGTGCGATCCATGTCAGCGAGGTCGAGCGAGGGCGAATAGGGAATGGCGGCAAGTGGATGCTCGGCGGGAGCGGAAGCAGGAACGGATTGCGCGAGGCAGGAGGGAAAAAAGACTGCAGCAAGAGCCAGTGGCAACAAGCGATAGGTCATGCAGGGTTCTCCGTGCGGGCATTATAGCGGCTGGTCTGCCGGCGTTGCCGCAGGCTGCGACGGACGAGGGATACACTCGAATTCGTGGCAAAAGAAGCGACCCAACCCACAGTTTTTCTGCTGGACGCGATGTCGTTCATCTTTCGCGCGTATCACGCGATGCAGCGGTCGCGGCCCATGTCGACGCGGACCGGCGTGCCGACGGCGGCGACGTATGTGTTCATCAACATGCTGAACAAACTGCGCAACGATTTCGAGCCCGAGTATTTCGCCGCGGTGTTCGACGTGTCGGGTCCGGTGTTTCGTGACGAGCGGGCACGCGGGATGACCGTGAACAAGTTCAGCGCGGAGACGCAGAAATTTGAGGCTGTAGAGACGGGTGGGTACAAGGCCAGGCGCGAAGCAATGCCGCCGGATCTGGCGCAGCAGCTGCCGTATGTGCGGCGAGCGCTGGAGGCATTCCGGATTCCGATTCTCGAAGCGCAGGGTTTCGAGGCCGACGACGTGATCGGGACGCTCGCAGCCAAAGCGGCGAAGGCGGGTCATCCGGTCCTTGTCGTGTCGAACGACAAGGACATGATGCAGCTGGTGAACGAGCACGTGAGGATTCTGAATCCGGTAAAGGACAACCTGGTGCTCGATCGCGAGAAAGTGATCGAGACTTTGGGAGTGCCGCCGGAGAAGGTGATCGACGTGATGGCGCTGCGGGGCGATTCGATCGACAACATTCCGGGAGCGCCGGGAATCGGGGACAAGGGATCGGTGGAGCTGATCCAGCAGTTCGGCAGCGTGGAGGCGGCGCTCGATCGGGCGGAAGAGATCAAACGGAAAACGTATCGGGAGTCGTTACAAAACAACCGTGAGGCGGTGCTGCTGAGCAAGGAGCTGGTGACGATCCACTGCGAAGTGCCGCTGGAGTTCGATCCCGATGCGATGCGGACGCAGGAGCCGGATGTGGCGGCGTGCCGGGCGCTGTTTACGGAACTGGAGTTCACAACGCTGCTGCGCGAACTGGCTCCGGCGGTTCCAGCCAAAGCCGTGGAGTATGTGCTGGAGCCGACGGCGGAGCAGATTGCGACGTTCGTCCAGCAAGCGAGAAGGGAAGGATTCGCGCTGGCGCTGCCGGCTTCGGAGCTGGAGGCCGCGGCCGAGCAGGTGAGCGAACAGGAAGCCGAAGCGCTGGAGGAGCGCGAGCCCGAGCTGAAGACCATGTCGCTGCTCGATCTGGCAGAGGCGGCCGAGGCACACTGCGAGACCGCTTCGGCTGCGACAGAATGCCGGGTTGGCGTGGCCGCGGGAACGGATGGAGCGCTCCTGGTTCCGCTGGATGCGGTGAAGGACCTGCTGGAGGACGTGAGGGTTCCGAAGCACGTGCACGATCTGAAGGCGGCGCTGCGGGTTTGCGATGCGCACGGTGTGGCGCTGCGCGGCGCGACGGATGATGTGATGCTGTACTCCTATCTGATCAATCCGACGCATGCGACGCACCGGTTGGGCGACGTGGCAGCTCGTTTTGGCGGCGGCCCGCCCCACGAGACCGGGGAACGCGCAGTGGCGGAAGCGGCGTTTCTGACCGAGGCGCTGACGAAGATGTTGCGCGAGGAAGTGGATGTGCTGAAAGAGCGGCGCGTGTACGACGAGATCGATCTGCCGCTGGTGCCTGTGCTGCTGGCGATGGAGAAGGAAGGTGTGCGGATCGATTCCGCTGAGCTGTCGAAGATGTCGGCGGGATTGTCGAAGGAGATGGACCGTCTGAGCGAGGAGATTTTTTCGCTCGCTGGACACCGCTTCAACATCAATTCTCCGAAGCAACTCGGCGACGTGCTGTTCAACAAGATGGGGCTGCCGCGTCCGCTGAAATACGGCAAGGGCAAGGTGATTTCGACGGCGCAGGATGTGCTGGAGGAGCTGGCGGTCCACAATGATGTACCGCGGCTGGTGCTGGAGTACCGGCAACTGGCGAAGCTGAAGTCGAACTACGCCGATTCCCTTCCCCTGCTGGCCGATGCGGACGGGCGCGTGCATACGACATTCAATCAGGTGGGAACGGCAACGGGGCGGCTTTCGTCAACGAATCCGAATCTGCAGAACATTCCGATTCGGACGGAGCTGGGTCGCGAAATTCGCGCGGCGTTTATCGCGGCGCCGGGATGCGTGTTGCTGTCGGCCGATTATTCGCAGATTGAGCTGCGGCTGTTGGCTCACTTCTCGGCAGATCCGTTGCTGGTGAAGGCCTATCGAACCGGGCAAGACATTCATACGCTGACCGCGGCGGAGGTGTTCGGTGTTCCGGCTGAAACGATGAGCAAAGAGACGCGCAATCGCGCGAAGGCCGTGAACTTCGGGATTGTCTACGGGATTTCGCCGTTCGGTCTGGCGGCGCAGCTCGGCATCGATCAGCATGAGGCGCGGCTGTACATCGAGACCTATTTCGAGCGCTATGCGGGAGTTCGGACCTATATCGACCGGATGCTGGAGGAGACACGGCGCGAGCAGAAGGTGCGGACGATGTTCGGGCGCGTGCGGCCGATTCCGGATATTCAAAGCCGCAACGCGAACCAGCGCGGCTTCGCAGAACGGACGGCGATCAACACGCCGCTGCAGGGCACGGCGGCGGATCTGATCAAGCTCGCGATGATTCGGATCGACCAGCGGCTGGCAAAGGAGAAGCTCAAGTCGCGCATGACTCTGCAAGTGCACGACGAGTTGGTGTTCGATGTTCCGGAGGACGAGATTGAGTCGATTAAAAACCTCGTCCAACACGAGATGGAGCGCGTCGTCGAGCTAAGTGTGCCGCTGGTCGCGGATGTCGCCGTCGGGAAAAACTGGAGAGATCTGGAGTAGTTAGGCCCCCAGTTCAGCCCGAATCGCATCGGCGATACGGTCCGCGTGGCGGCGCATAGCTTCCTCCGATTCGGCTTCGATCATGACGCGGGCGAGGGCCTCGGTTCCCGAATAGCGAACGACAACGCGACCGGTCTCGGCGAGCTCGGTTTCGGCGGCGCGAATTGTATCCGTGACGGTTGCAATTTGGTCGAAGGGCTTCTTTTCACGCACGCGGACATTGACAATCACTTGCGGAAAGACCGTGAGGTCGGCGACGAGCTCATGGAGGGAGCTGCCCGAGCGCCGGATCACCTCGAGGACGACGAGCGAGGTCAGCAGGCCATCGCCGGTGGTGGCGAGATGCGGGAAAAGAATGTGACCCGATTGTTCGCCGCCGAGAGAAGCCTGTTCCTGCTGCATACGCTCAAGGACATATTTGTCGCCTACCGGCGCGCGAAGCATGCGGATGGCATCGCGGCGCAGCGCTGCTTCCAGGCCCATGTTGGACATGGTGGTGGCCACAACGGTGTCGTTGCGCAGAATTCCACGCTCTTTCATGTCACGTGCGGCCAAAAGCATGATGGCGTCGCCGTTGACGACGTTGCCGTGAGCGTCGGCGAACATGGCGCGGTCCGCATCGCCGTCAAAGGTCACGCCAAGATCGGCGCTGAGGTTCTTCGTTTCGGCGGCGACGACCTCCGGATGCAAAGCACCGCAGTCCGCGTTGATGTTGCGGCCGTCCGGTGAGGCGTGTGTCAGGTGGGTGCTTCCACCGAGGTGAGCGAAGAGTTCGGGAGCGATCACGGATGCCGCGCCGTTGGCGCAATCCAGGACAACGCGAAGACCGTTGAGGTTCAGCCCTGGAAAAGCGGAGCGCAGGAACTTCTCGTAGTCCTTGCGGTATTTGTCGTTTACGCCTGGCGCGGTGGCTACGCGCGGCGTCTCGAGGCTCTCGAGGCGTTTAAATATCTCTGACTCGATGCGCAGCTCGGTTTCATCGGGTAATTTGTAACCGTCGCCACCGAAAACTTTAATGCCGTTGTCCTGCCAGGGATTGTGCGAGGCGGAGATAACAATACCGGCGGAGAACCCGTGCTGGCGCGCCAGGTATGCGATGGCGGGCGTCGTTACGACTCCGGCGTTTTCAACGTGGGCGCCGCCTTCTCTCAGTCCCGCAGAAATGATCGCCCTAATCCAGTCGGAGGACTCGCGCGTGTCCATGCCCAGAAGAACTTTCGGCTGCGTATGCGCGCCGTTGAGCTGATGGGCGAGGGCGAGCCCGACTGCGTAGATGGTCTTTCTATCGAGCGGTGCTTCGCCGGCCACCGCGCGGATGCCGTCTGTCCCGAACAGCTTTCTCATGAGCCCTGCGTTTCTTTCTCGACCCCGGTGACCCGGCTGCGGATGCGACCGCGAGCGAGCCGGGCAACGATCGACTGACCTTGTGTAATGTTCTCTGTATCTTTTATCAGCATGCCGCGTTCGTCGTACACCAAAGCATAGCCGCGGCTGAGAACGGCAAGCGGAGAAAGACTCTTGAGCTGGCGGACCACGCCCGACTCGCGCTCGAGCAAAGCGCGGAGGCGATTGCGCTGAGCACGGATCATACGCCCATCGAGGGCAGCGAGACGCTCGCGCGCAACGCCGCTGCGAGCGACAACATCCTGGCGCAGGAGGCGCGCGGAGAGATCGTACAGTTTTTCTGAGAGACGGCGATGGCGGAAATGCCACTGCGATTCCAGACGGAGCGCGAGGTCGTCGACGCGCTGTTGACGACGGCGCAGATGATCGCGCTCACGAATAACGATCGAATCGACGCGAACATGGCCCACAGCCTGCGAAGCCTGCATCACGCGATAGCGGATGGCGCGAAGAAGGCGCTGATCGAGGGTATAAACCCGGTCCGCCACATTGTGCAGGGCGGACGTAACAAGCTCTGCCGCCGCGGAAGGCGTGGGAGCGCGCAGATCGGCGACGAAATCGGCGATGGTGAAGTCGGTCTCGTGACCGACGGCGGAGATAACGGGAATTTCGGATCGAAAGATGGCTTCAGCAAGGAACTCGGAGTTGAAGGGGGCGAGATCTTCGAGGGAGCCACCCCCGCGCGCAATCACGATGACGTCTACGCTACGGGAGCGGTTAAAGTACGCGATGCCGGCGGCGACTTCAGCGGCGGCGACTTCGCCCTGAACGAGCGCGGGATAGAGCAGCACGTGCAGGCCGGCATGGCGGCGACTGACGATGTTGATGAAGTCGCGGATAACGGCGCCGGTCGGCGAGGTGACAATGCCGACGCAATGCGGAAATGGCGGGAGAGGCTTCTTGCCCGCGGGATCGAAGAGGCCGCGCGCTTCCAGTCGCTGTTTGAGCTGCTCAAACGCGATTTGCAGGGAGCCGGCGCCGGCGGGTTCAAGGAACTCTGCAACCAGCTGCATTTGTCCGCGCTGCTCATAGATCGAAATCTTGCCGCGAAGCAGGACGTGGAGTCCGTCGGCTGGTTTGAAGCGGAGCAGCGAGGCCTGTTTGCGGAAAAGAACGGCAGGCAGCTGCGCGTCTCCATCTTTGAGCGTGAAGTAGACGTGACCCGAAGGCGCTGGGCGCAGGTTCGAGATTTCGCCTTCGACCCACAGGTCGCCATATTCGCGTTCAACGTGGAGGCGAACTTCGCCGACGAGGTCGCCGACCTTCCAGATATGGCGCGTGATTGCCGCTGGGGCCGACTCAAAGGAGAAGCCAAGCTGGTGTTCTGGCTTCTGCGGCGTGCTGGGCGGAGAGTTCACAACTGCTGAGTATAGAACCGCGTGGATTTGAAATCAGAGGGATCGATCTGGATAATGGGCGAATCTTGAACACCCGAGGATTGCCGATCATGAAACGGCTTGCCGTCGTTGTTTGCATGTTTGTGTTTGCTCTTGTTGCCAGCGCGCAAACCTTCACGCTGGAACAGGTGCTGAGCGCGCCGTTTTGCTCGGCGCTGCAGGCTGCGCCGAAAGGCGGCGCGCTTCTGTGGATCGCGAACCAGGAAGGCAAGCGCAACATCTGGGTTGCGGAACCAAGCGGCGCGGCCTACACCGTCCACCGCGTCACGAACGACGATGCCGACGACGGGGTGGACCTGGGAGATATCGTCTGGACGCCGGATGGCGAACACATCATTTATGTCAGCGGTGGCGACTTGGAATTTCCTGAGAAGCCGGCGGCGAATCCGGCGATGCTGACCGCGGGGATGGAGGAAGAGCTATGGATGGTCGGCGTTCATGGTGGCGATGCGCACAAGCTGGCGGCGGGCCGATCGCCGGCCGTATCGCCGGACGGCGCGACGCTGGCGTATCTGAAGGACGATCAGATCTGGACGCTGGATTTGCGGGATGCGGCGGCGAAGCCGGTGCAGCTGTTTCATGGGCGCGGTCGGCTCGGGTCGCTGTTGTGGTCGCCAGATGGAAAGTGGCTGGCGTTTGTGAGCGGGCGCGGGGATCACGGGTTTGTGGGCGTGTACTCGTTCGACGAAAAAGCGCTGCGGTATCTGGATCCATCGACCGAGATCGATCGCGAGCCGGTGTGGTCGCCGGATAGCCGGCAGATTGCTTTCGTGCAGATTCCGCCGGACACCTCGGGCATCGACTTTAAGCCGCGGCGCAGTGCGCAGCCGTGGTCGCTGCATGTTGCGGATGTGAAGACCGGACAGGGGCACGAGATCTGGCGCGCGCACGAGGGACCGGGCAGCGTGTTTCACGGAACGGAATCGGAAGATCAGCAACTGTACTGGAGCGCGGATGGGCACATTGCGTTTCCCTGGGAGGGGAGCGGTTGGCTGCACTTGTATTCGGTTGCGGCCAGCGGCGGCACGGCGCACGATCTGACGCCGGGCGAGTTCGAGGTGGACTACGTTGCCTTCGGCAAGGACCGGAAGAAGCTGGTCTACTCGTCGAACCAAAGCGCCGGCGATCCGCTCGATATCGACCGGCGGCATTTGTGGGAAGTGAGTGCGGATGGTGGAACGCCTCATGCACTGACGCATGGAGAGGGTCTGGAAGTGGTGCCGGTGATTGCGCCGGATGGGACGGTGGCGGTGTTGCGGGCCGATGCGAAGGTGCCGATCCGGCCGGCGGTGGTCAAGAGTGGCGGCGAGATGCAGGACCTCGCGCCGCAGATGATCCCGGCGGAGTTTCCGGCGGCGAAGATGATCACGCCACAGCAGGTGATTCTGTCGGCGGCGGATGGGATGAAGATTCATGGGCAGCTTTTTCTGCCGGCATCGGCCGAGGATGGAAAGAAGCATCCGGCGCTGATCTTTTTTCACGGCGGGTCGCGGCGGCAGATGCTGCTGGGCTGGCACTACATGGACTACTACTCCGACGCGTACGGCATGAACCAGTACCTCGCGAGCCTGGGGTACATCGTGCTGTCGGTCAACTATCGGAGCGGGATCGGATATGGCCTGAACTTTCGCGAGGCGCTGAATTACGGCGCGGCCGGTGCAAGCGAGTTCAACGATGTGCTGGGCGCGGGCCTCTATCTGCGCAACCGGCCGGATGTGGATGGCGGGAAGATCGGCGTGTGGGGCGGGAGCTATGGCGGGTATCTGACGGCGTTGGCGCTCTCGCGGGCGTCGGATCTGTTTGCGGCGGGCGTGGACTTTCACGGCGTGCACGACTGGAATCTTGAACTGGAGAATTGGGCGCCGAAGTATGACCCGAATGCGGACCAGCAGGCGGCACGCATCGCGTGGGAGTCTTCGCCGCTGGCAACGGTGAAGGATTGGCGGTCGCCGGTGCTGCTGATCCAGGGCGACGACGATCGCAATGTGCAATTCTCGCAGACGGTGCGGCTGGCGGCGGCGCTACGCGCGCAGGGAACACCGTTTGAGGAGCACGTGTTCCCGGATGAGATTCACGGGTTCCTGCTGCACCGGTCGTGGATCACGGCGTACGGGCTGACGGCGGACTTCTTCAACCGGAAGCTGCGCGGGTTGCCTTAGGTCAGCTACTCGAGGTTGCGGCCACCGATTTCGTAGGCGGCGCGGATCTCGTCGATGCGGTGGCGCGTGACCAGGATCATGCACTTGTGGATGACGATGGGCTGGATCGATCCGCCCTGCAGCTGTTGACCGGCGGCGCTGCAGTGCAGGTCGCGGTATTTCGTCCAGGCCGCCTGGGCGGTCTTGAGGTTGGCGATGGCTGTCGCGTCGTAGCTGATCTGGCCCTGATCGCCCCTCTTGCTGGCGTCGGCGATGTCGGCTTCAAAGGCGAGCAGGGTGTTGCGGTAGAGATGGTTCAGGTCCTGGTCGGTGAGCTTGAACTGGTCGGCGTAGCAGGTGTCGAAGTCGACGGTCATGGCGTGGGCGGCGCAGGGGTCGGTGTACTCGGGCAAGGGCGGCTGGGGGGAGCTCGCAGGCGATTGCACCCCTTTTGGTGCAGTTGATTTGGGGGCTGGTTTTTGCTGGGGCGTCGGGTTCTGCGCAAGCACGGCGCAGCAGACAAGCAGGAGCGCAGTCGAGATGCGGGTTCGGAGGGGCATAGCGTTTGCCTTCCGTTGTAGCACTAAGTCCCAGGACGGGTTTCCAGAACCAGGCGCGGGCGATAATCGCTGGATGGAGCTTACCGGTCGCGACGCGCTCAGAGTGAGAAGTCGAGATGCACTCATTGTGGTCGATGTGCAGAACGATTTCTGTCCGGGCGGGGCGCTCGCGGTTCCGGGGGGTGATGCGGTCATTCCGGTCATTCAGCGGATCGCGCCTGCTTTTGAACACATTATGCTGACCCAGGATTGGCATCCGAGGGGGCATTGCTCGTTTGCGTCGAGTTATCCGGGGAAGAAGCCGGGCGATGTGGTTCTGGTCGCGGGGCTGGAGCAGCGTTTGTGGCCGGAGCACTGCGTGCAGGGGACGCGGGGGGCGGAGTTGCATCCGGATTTGCGACTGGATCGGGCGGAGTTGATTTTGCGGAAGGGGTTTCGCAAGGAGATCGACTCGTACTCGGCGTTTTTCGAGAACGACCACACGACCCCAACGGGATTGGCGGGCTATTGCCGGGAGCGGGGGCTGGAGCGGATGTTTTTCGTCGGACTCGCGTATGACTTTTGCGTTGGGTTCTCAGCGCTCGATGCTCGGGCGTGCGGGTTTGAGGCGGTTGTAGTTCGGGATGCTTGCCGGGCCATTGATGTGGAGGGATCGGTGGCGACGATGGAGGCCGAGTTCGCGAAGGTTGGGGTAGGAGTGGTGAGGAGCGGGCAGGCTTTGGGCTAGTTTTCGAAGTTGTCCTTTTTGGGGGTGGGACAAGGTTGCACTTGTTTGATTCTTCGGGAGTTATGCGATGTTTAGAGATTTGACAACATGCTAAGTTCCTCGAAAGAGAGCACTTCGAAGCGGCCGTTGGTGGTGACGGAGACGGCCGTCTGTGTAACACCTGCGGTCGCTTGTGTCACAGCGACGGTTGCGAATGTCACACAAGAGTCGCGAGCAGGACGGAGGCGACGGCGAACGCACATCGGTCGGAGGCCAGGTTTTCAAAGATCCGCCGTTGGATCCGGCCTGAGCCGGATCGAGGTTACAGGAGACAGGTTGCAGGTTACAGAGAACAATTCGTACCAATGGAAAAGCCCGCGTTGATGGCGGGCTTTTCGGACACTTCTCCTATTGTTTTCAGGTTAGCTGGCAGGCAGGTTGGGAGGCAAGGAGAATCGTGAGGTGGGACGGTACGAAGGTCATAGGGAGCTTGAAGCGAGAAGGAAGAAGCTGGAAGCGAAAGGCAGGGGAAGGCGCTGACGCGCCGACTGTTTTTTGGCATGGCTGAAGCCATGCCCCTTCACTTTTCCGTGCCGGGCGAAGACGAGAGGGGTTCGGTCCTGTAGGCGGCGATGGAGGCTTTGTCGTCGCGGTATTCGGCGGGGTCGAAGGGTTTGGTTTTGGGTTTGCTCACGGTTCGCGGTTCCCTATACGCTGTCCTTCGGAGATAGACCGAGCGAAACCCATCGGATGTCCGGGTGGATGAGGATTTGCGACGTAGTCAATGAATTGCTGGCCGCCTTCCATCATTCCGAGCGTAACCGACTTATCGCGGTCATGGGATGCGAAGAACTCCATATAGGCGCCTTCATGTCCAGGGAAAAGCTGCCGTAGCACGTGGTAGAGGACTGGAATACCAACGGGCACATCTGCAATATCCTGGCCCATACTCTGCAGAGCGGCATCGACAAAGCCATATAGATAACCCAAGGCCTTACCGTTGATTTCCCCACGCCTGGTCTCCACCTCCGTAACCTCGACATTGCTGGGAGGAACTAATGCCATCTGTATCGCCAGCATTTTGGCGAGCCAGTCCGCTGTCGCCTGCTTTTCAGCATCGCTGAGGGGCGTCTTCTTTTCCTTACGTTTCGAATCCTTCCCGAACATGGATTGCCGCGGACGTTACGGATGGCAGATTGTATTCCCGATTCCAGAAATATTCCTGATGTTTTTTGTTGCTTCTAGGCGTTCCCTGTGAATTGACCGTCTGTGGCGGTCGCTTCGGCCCCAAGGCGGGCCAAAGGAGATCATGTGAAAACTGTTCAAGATGTGTTTGAGTGGCCGCCAAGTCTCACTGGCGGATCCTACGACCGGGGAGTACATTTTCCGACGAATGCAGAGGAGGTCGTCGTAGGCGAGAGCGACGCGTCGGGGAATTGCGTCTCCTTCAGTGGAAAGTTCGAGAACCAGAATCTGCCCTACTGCTGTTCAGCGCCGAACGAGAAAGCTGCGAAAGCGCTCGCGCGAATCTTGAGATCCCAAGAGGGAAGGCCCCTACTCCCGGTCGGGCTCATCGAATTTCCTGAGGACGACGATGAATTTCGTTAGGATCGCGAGGGTTGCGTGATTTTCCTTCCATACCTTCTCTGCAAATCTTGCCCGAGCCATATTTCGCTTCCGCTACCCTTCCACAGTGAGTCAGATCCTCGTCAAATAGCGTTTCCGTGGGGCGCTCTTTCTGGATCCTTTCTATGTCAGTCATGTATGCATCCGAGTCTCTATTGGGCCGAAGATTGCCGCTGGGATCGCGGTCAAAACGCGGACCAGCCCGATAGCTCGAAAGCTATGGAAATCTATCAAATCGACATTCCATGCAGCGTAGAAATGTGCCCAGGCCTGCTGCACATCCTTGCGGTAATGCCCCTCGGTTCGCGCGAAGCGGAAGCGGCTAATCTTGCCGCGCAATTACGTTTGGTCGGAACCTCGTGCGATAACGGGCACACCAACTACGGTCTGCCGAACCACCGAGTAATCCGATGTACTGCAATCTCCGCGACGGAAGAGGGCGACCAGCTCAAATGGGCGACGTAACCGCAGATCCTTCGACTTCGCTATTGAATTGTTTGTTGCGTAAAGAGCAGGCGCAACGATCTCGAATGCTGCGCTCAGAATGACATTCGTGGTGGTTTGATCGCGCGGCGCGCGATTCCCACCCTGATTGCGCCAACACCGGGCGCAATCAGAATGGGGCACCCGGAGTCTAATCCGTTTGAGAACTGTGATCGTCAGTGGAAGTCATGGGAGCTTACTTGTACGGCTCGGTCGTCGAGGGGGATTAGGCGGGCGGCTTTTACGTGGACTACGTTGTCCTGGTTCTGGAGCGGGCCTTCGACCAATAAGAAGCGGGCGCGGGTGACGGTGACCTGGTTCTGTTCGTACATCTGCGGCGTGACGATGATGTTGGCGATGCCGGTCTCGTCTTCCATGGAGAGAAAGACGAAGCCCTTTGCTGTGCCCGGCCGCTGGCGGGCGATGATGCAGCCGGCGGCGCGAACCCATTCTCCGTCGCGGCAGGTGCGGAGGTCTTCGGCGGTGAGGACCTTCTGCGCGCGGAGCTCGGCGCGGCGGTAGCTCATGGGATGGCGGCCGGTGGTGAGGCCGGTGCCGGAGTAATCGGCGACGAGGCGCTCTTCGGGGGTCATTTGCTGGAGGGGTGAGGGGTCGGGTTCGTCGGCTAACAGTGCGCCGGTGTGGGTGAGGAGCGGGCCTTCGGGTTTGCCTGCGCGTTCGACCTGCCAGAGCGCGTCGCGTCGATGGCCGATGCCGGCGACGTTGTTGAGTGCTCCGATGTTGGCGAGGAGGGTGATCTCTTTTTTGTTGATGGAGGGAACGCGGAGGACGAGGTCGTCGACGGAGGTGAAGGGGCCGTCGTTTTTGCGCGCGGCGACGATGGCTTCGCCGACTTGCTGGCGGAGACCGCGGGCGTAGCCGAGGCCCAGGCGCAATTCAGGGTGCAGGGTACAGGGTGCAGGGTGCAGGGCCGCGTTTAGCGGATAGCGTTGAGCGGATAGAAAAGCAGGTCTCTCCGCTCCGCCTTCACTCGCTTGCGCTCGCTCACGCTCCGGTCGGGATGACAAATCTTTATTTGTCACATTATTTGTGACAAATACAGATTGCGAAGATGCCGGTTCTTTGTGTTCCACGGTGCAGGGCCAGTCGGAGATCTGGATGTCGATGGGGCGGACCTTCAATCCGTGGCGTTGGGCGTCTTTGACCAATACTGCGGGCGCGTAGAAGCCCATGGGCTGGTTGTTGAGGATGGCGGCGGTGAAGGCGGCCAGGTATTTGACCTTGAAGTACGCCGATGCGTAGGCGATGAGCGCGAAGCTGGCGGCGTGGGACTCGGGGAATCCGTAGAGCGCGAAGGAGCTGATGGCCTGGACGATTTCGTCCTGCGTTTTTGCGGGGATGTTGTTGGCGGTCATGCCCGCGCGGAGTTTGACTTCGAGGTCCTTCATGCGTTGCCATGAGCGGCGCATGCCGACGGCGCGGCGGAGTTCTTCTGCTTCGGCTCCGGAGAAGTTGGCGACGGTCATAGCAATGCGTAAAAGCTGTTCCTGAAAGAGCGGCACGCCGAGGGTGCGCTGGAGCACGGGCTCGAGTGAAGGGTGCGGGTAGGTGACCGCTTCCCTGCCCTGGCGGCGGCGCATGTAGGGGTGCATCATTTTTCCGACGATGGGGCCGGGGCGGATGATGGCGACCTGGACGACGAGGTCGTAGAAGTGGTCGGGACAATTGCGCGGGAGGGAGGCCATCTGCGCGCGGCTTTCGATCTGGAACATGCCGACGGTGTCGGCGCGCTGCAGGACCTGGTAGACTGCCGGGATCTTCGGGGAGGTGCGCGAGGTCGATGGGTTCACCGTAATGCTGTGGGATGAGGGTGAGGCAATCTTTGAGGACGGCCATCATGCCGAGGCCGAGGAGGTCGACTTTGACGATGCCGAGGTCGGCGCAGTCTTCCTTGTCCCACTGGATGACGGTGCGGCCGGGCATGGAGGCGCGCTCGAGCGGAACGACGTGGTTGAGCTGGCCCTGGCAGATGACCATGCCGCCGGAGTGCTGGCCGAGGTGGCGCGGGAGGTCCTGCAGGCGGACGCAGAGCTGGAGGTATTTGGCGATGCGCGGGTGCTCGACGTCGAAGCCGGCGTGGTGGAAGGAGTTGGCCATGGTGTCGTTCTCGCCGCGCCACTCCCATTGGCTGACGAGCGAGGTGAGGCGGCCGAGGGATTCCTGGTCGAAGCCGAGGGCTTTGCCGACTTCGCGCGCGGCGGACTTGCCGCGGTAGGTGATGACGTTGGCGGTCATGGCGGCGCCGAGCTCGCCGTAGCGCTGGTAGACGTACTGGATGGCCTGCTCGCGTTTTTCTTCGGAGGGGAGGTCGAGGTCGATGTCGGGCCACTCGCCGCGGTTCTCGCTGAGGAAGCGCTCGAAGAGGAGGTCCATCTCGATGGGATCGACGGCGGTGATTTCGAGGGCATAGCAAACAGCGGAGTTGGCTGCGGAACCGCGGCCCTGGATGAGGATGTCGTGCTGTTTGCAGTAGCGGACGATGTCCCAAACGATGAGGAAGTAGCCGGCGAAGCCGAGGCTGGCGATGAGGGCGAGCTCGCGGTCGATCTGTTTACGCGCGCGGGCGAGGAGTTCGGGTTTGTTTTTGCGCCGTAGCGGAGGCGGACGCCTTCATCGACGCGCTTGCGGAGGAAGGTGTCCATGGTGTCGCCGTCGGGGACGGGGTAGTGGGGGAACTCGTAGCCGAGGTCGGTGAGCTGGAAGGCCAGGCGCTGGGAGATTTCGCGCGTGTTGGCGATGGCTTCGGGGAGGTCGCGGAAGAGGGCGGACATTTCCGCGGAGGAGCGGAGGTAGCGGTGGTTGTTGGTGGCGAGGAGGCGGCCGGCGTGGTCGAGGTCGACGTGGTTGCGTATTGCTGTGAAGACGTCGAGGACTTCGCGGTCGTGCGGCGTGGCGTAGCGGACGCCGTTGGTGGCGACGATGGGGAGGCTGCATGGAGCGGGCGAGGCGGAGGGCGGCCTGGTTGCGGGCTTCCTGGTCGGGGAGTTGGTGGCGCTGGAGCTCGACGACGACGTTGTCGCGGCCGTAGAGGTCGATGAGTTGGTCGAGCAGGGCGCGGGCGGCGGGTTCGCCTCCTGCTGTGAGGGCGGAGGCGAGCGGGCCTTCGTCGCCGCCGGTGAGGCAGAGGAGTCCTTCGGAATATTGGGCGAGGTCGTCGAGGGTGGCGGCGCCTTCGGCCTTGGTGGGCTCGCGCATTTTGAACTGCGTGATGAGCTGGCAGAGGTTTTGGTAGCCGGTGCGGGATGGTGCAGAGAAGGGGAAGGCGTGCGGGTTCGGGGGTGGTGGGTTGGTTGGGATGCTTTGGGTGCGGGAGCCAGGGCGCGGGGGTAAGTCGGGCGCCGAATGCGGAGGTGGAGATTTCTGCTCCGACATGGGCGCGGATGCTGTTGCGCTCGCCGGAAGTGTGCATGCGCGCGGAGCCGTAGAAGCCGTTGCGGTCGAGGAGGGCGACGGCGGGGATTTCGAGTTCCATCGCGCGCTCGATGAGGTCTTCGGGCTGGGAGGCTCCTTCGAGGAAAGAGAAGGCGGAGGCGGCGTGGAGCTCGACGTAGGAATTAGTCATAGAGTTCTTCCAAGCGCCAGTCGTTGAGGGTGGCGGGGCGAAGAGGATTGCGGGCGATGGCGCAGCTGATCATCGCGCCCGAGTCGGAGCGGGCGACGAGGTCCCACTTTTCGATGGACCAGCATTCGATGCCCCACCAGTTGCCGGAGAAAAACCAGGGCCCCCAGGCGCGTTCGACGGTGTAGCGCTGGTTGCGGAAGACGAAGGCGACCGGGCGGCGCTCGCGCAGGGTGATGGCGATGGGTTCGGGCGGGCGGAGACGTCGGCGCGCGGCGTGGGCCTGAGATTGTGGGACGGGGAGGGTTGCGGTGGTGGTCTCTGGGATCGTGAAGGGTTCCATTCGGAATGAATCAGGCCGGTGGGTGTCTTCGAGGACGGCGCGTCCGACGCGGGTGTCACCGACGAGGGAGCGGATGCGGGCGAGGCTGACGTCGAGGCGGTCGGGCTCGGGAAGCTGCGGGGTGAAGAGGCCGAGCTGAATTTTGCTGATGGAGCCGGGGTCGGCGGTGAGAGTGACAGCGAGGATGGGAGCGGAGGGCGGGTGCGCCTGCAGATCGAGGTGGAGGAGGCGGAGCCAGAGGCGGCGGTCGTTGCCGGGAAGGGCGGGACGGACGGTGCGCGTATGAGTGCTTTCCGCCGTCGAGGGCGAGGGCGACGGTGACGGAGGCGAGGGCGAGGATTTGCGCGGTGGCGCGGGCGATGAGGTGGTCGAGGAGGACGCCGAGGACGAAGAGGAGCGAGTCGAGGAGTTCGACGGGAGCGTCGAGTTCGGTACGTTCTTCGAGGAGGAGGGGCGGGGCGGCGGGGACGAGGAGGTGCGGGGCTTCTCCGCGAGCAAGTTGGCGGAGGCGGCGGCCTTGCTGGCCGAGGCGCGCGATGAGTTCTTTTTCGGGCAGCGCTGCGAGGGCGCCGAGGGTGAAGATGCCCCAGCGAGTGAGGGTTTCGGCGGATTCGGACGTGAGGGGGAGGACGGAGAGCGGGAGCGGGGCGAGGGCGGTGGCTTCCTCACCTGTGGGAATGACGGCGGTGGACCATCCCGAGAGTGGTGAGGAGGTGGCGGACGCGGCGGTGCGGGGGGTGAGGCTGCGGGCAAGGCAGAGGGCTGCGTCGATGTTGGCGCTGACGACGATGGCAGCGTGGAGGCCGAGGGCGCGGACGGTGGCGAGGAGTTTTTTGGCGAGCTGTGGGGGAGGGCCGAGGAGCTTTTCGGTGCCGGCGATGTCGAGGATCGCGGCGAAGGAGTACGTGTCGGACGCGGGAGGGCGTGTCCGACATCGGTACCGGTCTTTCGGACTCGGATGCGATTCCCTCGGGATGACCGGCGTCAGACATTCGACACGGGGGGAGAATCGGCCGGCGCACTGGAGGAGGGCGGCGCGGGCACTGGATTCTTCGGAGAGGGAGCGCGGGAGATGGGTGATCCCCGGGAAGACGTCAAGTTCGGCGCGGGTGAGGCCGGTTTCGATTCCAATGTCGCGGGCGCGGGCGTTGCACGCGCAAACCGTCTGACGCGGCGGCGTTCCTTCGAGGATGACGACGGGTGTGTTTTTGAGATGAGGGCGGAGTCGGAGCATGGCGTGAGCGGGAAATTCGCGAACGTAGAGGCAGGCGTAGAGCGGGGGGAATGTCATCGACGGCCTGCTTTGGTTGGGGTTGCGGGGTAGGTTGTCGACCAGGGCGTGCGGCTGGTCCAGAGGATGGTGTGGTCGCTTTGCGGTGGCTTGCGGCGGTCGAAGTCGACGATGTTGCTGACGCGGGCAAAGCGGTCGCGCGCGATTTCGATGCGGTGTTCGGCGCCGGTGAAGACGGTAGTCGCGTCTGGATCGACCTGGCTGGGCTTGCAGTGAAGGACCAGGCCGGCGCTCGATTTTGAGCAGGGGTGCTGAGTGAGGAGGAGAACGCTGGCGTGGGTTCGTTCGGCGGCGGCGCGGTAGCGGAACCAGGTGGCGAGGGGAACGCGGAGGGCGAATTCGGGCGCGATGGAGCCGAGGTCGAGGACGATGGCGCTGAATCCTCCACCCTGCAGGAGGAGGTCGGTGGCGCGGAGGGCCTGATCCAACCTGGAGTACGGTTTGCGGGGGTGCCGGTAAGCAGAGTTTAGAGTTTGGAGTTTAGAGTTTGAAACACCGGGCACAGGGCTCGAAGCAGGTTGCGGGTTACAGGTTACAGGTTGCAGGATGGCTTCCCTGCTTTGGCGTCGGACTTTTGGCACCGGCTCGCAACAGCGGGGGGCCAGATAGTCGTGACGGATGGGCGGCGCACCGACCGGGCTCCGGGCACCGGGCTCCGGGCTCGGGGCCAGTTGCGGATCAGGCTGTGTTTTGTCGGACATTCCGGGCAGAGGGAGCTGCACGGCTTCGGGGCCGCAGCGGATCCAGAGCAGGCGGTTGAGGTCGATGCCCGCCGCAGCGGCGGACTCGGGGTGGAGCGTGTCCGACACGTCGACCCAGGCGCAGACGCGGTTGTCATTTGTCAGACACGCGAGGAAGGAGAGGGCCAGCGATGTCCGACCGGAGCACTCGGGACCGGTGAGTTCGGTGATGGCGCCGATAGGGAGGCCGCCCTGGAGAGCGTCATCGAGGGCTAGAGATGCCGGTGGGGGCTGTCGGACGGATGACACGCGGAGGCGGGGTGAGCGCGGAGGGGATCCGCTCGGCGAGAGCGGCTTCAATCTGAAGGCGGAGGTGGGCAGCGGAAGGCATGCAGCAGCACTTTCGCCTTATCTTCGCCTATGCGACGCAGACGGAGCAAGTAGGGATTTGCACAGACAGCTATGGAGCGGTTAGCAAAAAGCGGGTCGGCGGAGAAGCTGTTAGCAATGAGGCGATTAGCCGAACCGATTCAGAATCAGCGACTGCTTGCATGTCACGCCTGCATTGCCTACAATCGATGCATGCAGTACACGATTCGAAATGTGCCAAGTTCCCTGGATGCCGCATTGCGCCGTCGCGCGCAGGAGCAGGGCAAGAGCCTGAACGAAGTCGCGATCGAGGCGCTGGCACGTGGCACCGGAATCAGCGGTGAGCGTATCCGGAAGCGAGACCTGCGTGACGTCATAGGTACCTGGCAGCACGATCCAGCATTCGACGAGGCCATTGCCGCGCAGGACACCGTAGACGAGGAAATGTGGCGTTGAGGCTGGCGCTCGACACGAATTGCTACACCGACCTTATCCAGGGCGACCCGCATGTAGCCGAGGCTGTTGAATCAGCCGATGAGGTCTGGCTGCCGTTTATCGTGCTGGCCGAGTTGCGCGCCGGGTTTTCTCTCGGCAGCAAAGGTGCGCAAAACGAAGCGGCCCTAAGGCGGTTTCTCTTCAAACCGGGAGTCGAGATCCTCTATGCCGACGAGCAAACCGCGCATCACTACGCGAGCGTGTACCGGCAACTGCGCAGGCAAGGAACACCGATCCCGACCAATGACATGTGGATTGCGGCGTTGGTGCTGCAGCATTCGCTCACGCTGTGTGCGCGCGACGCGCACTTCGATACCCGAACTCCACCAACGCTACGATAAGCTCTGCTCCGCCTCGCGATCACGCTGCATCAGTTGCTGGCGTAGGAGATCGTCCGAGACGCATCGAACCCGCCATCTTAACCGGCACGGCGATCAGCTCGTCCTCTGCCCTGTGCTACGCTCAAGTTTCGGAGCGGATCGTCCTTGTTCGGCATCCAATCCGTCACGGATTCGCGTAGCGGATTGATATAAACCAGGCTATGGCCCTTGAGACCATCGACGCTGCCGCCAAACGAGGCGTCCTCGCCATCCAGGACTACGCGCTGCTCTCAGCGCGCGCCGTCGGAGACCTCTTCCGGCGGCCTTTTTATCGTTCCGACATTTATATGCAGGCCGACATCATCGGCGTCGGATCGCTGCCCATCGTCATCCTCACCGGATTCTTCCTGGGCGGCGTGCTCGCGCTGCAGTCCGCAGCCACGCTGACGCAGTTCGGCGCGGCCGCGTTCACCGGTCAGCTGGTCAGCTTCTCCATGATCAAGGAGATCGGCCCGGTCGTGACGGCGCTGATGGTCTCCGGCCGCAACGCTTCCGGCATGGCCAGCGAGCTGGGCTCGATGATGGTGACCGAGCAGATCGACGCGATGCGCGCGCTGGGCACCGATCCGCTGAAGAAGCTGGTGATGCCGCGTATTGTCGCGACGGTCGTGATGCTGTTCTTCCTGGTCATCCTCTCTGACGCGGTGGGCATCTCCGGCGGCGGCTTCGTCTCCGTCTTCATGCTCGGCCAGGACGGCTCGCAGTACTTCCACACCTCCTATCAGTCGCTCGAATATCCCGACGTCCTGCAGGGCCTGGTCAAGCCGATTTTCTTCGGCTTCATCATCGCCACCATCGGCTGCTTCTACGGCATGAGGACGCGCGGCGGAACGCAGGGCGTCGGCCGCTCCACCACCCAGGCCGTGGTCTGGTCGTCGATTCTGATCATCGTCTGCGACTTCATGATCAGCCGCTTCATGATCGGCATCTTCGGGCGGTAAAACAGGTGAGCAGAAATGCAGGCATGAATGACGCCGGCAACGGAACAGGCGGCAACGGAGCAACCCCCGCGTCAGCCGCCGCCGCGGGCGCCGAACCGGTCGTGATCTTTGAAGATGTCTCCATCGGCTTCGAACAGAAGCCGGTGCTGGAGAACATCTCCTTCCAGGTGCGCGCCGGCGAGATGCGCATCCTGCTGGGGCCGGCCGGCGTGGGCAAGAGCGTGCTGCTCAAGCTGGTGAACGGCCTGCTGCGGCCTGATTCCGGCCGGATTTTTGTGTTCGGCAAGGAAATCACGGCCATGCGCGAAGCGGACCTCTTCGAGCTGCGCGGCTCCATCGGCACGGTTTTTCAGGAGGGCGCGCTGTTCGACTCGCTCAACGTGCGCGACAACGTCGGCTACCGGCTGATCGAGGAGAGGCTGCCCGACGACGAGATCGATGCCCGCGCCGAAGAGGCGCTGCGCTTCGTGGAACTCGAGCATACGCTGGAGAAGTTTCCCTCGGAGTTGTCGGGAGGCATGCGGCGCCGCGTGGCGATTGCGCGGGCGATTGTGACGAATCCGAAGCTGATTCTGTACGACTCGCCGACGGGCGGGCTGGACCCGATCACCTCGACAACCATCATCGAACTGGTCATGAAGCAGCGCGACGTCTCGCACACCAGCTCGCTGGTGGTGACGCATCGCATCCAGGACGCATTCATTCTGGTGAAACACCGCTTCAATCGGACGACGAATCAGATGGAGGCGCTCCCCGCCCACCAGACCGATCCCAACACCAGCTTCCTGATACTGCATCAGGGACACCTGGTGTTCGACGGGACGACGAAGGAGCTGGTGCACTCCAGCGATGCGTTCATTCGCGAGTACATCAGCTAAAAACAGGAATTAGGGATTAGAGTTTAGGGATTAGTTCGAACAGGCGGCGAAAGAATGGGACACGTATTGTGGAAGCTTTTCGACTCTGCGATCCCCATCGCTATCCCGGTGATCTATGTTGGCATGCCGATTGTGACTGTGTGGGGCTGGTTTCGCTGGAGGAAAGAAAAGACTGCCTCGCAGCATCGTCGCCGGGACTTTCCTATGTTGGTTTCTGGCTGGCAACCGCTTCGGCACTTCTGGCGGTTTCTTCCGTCGCCTATGCGCTGAAGACCGGTGGACTGGCCTATTATCTTCCCTCCTTTTTCCGCATCGTCGCCTGGGGCTTTCGTATTTCGTTGATCGCCGCAGTCCTGGCCATGGCCGGCATATGGCGCAAAAGTCCCCTTCGCTGGCACGCGACGTTCTGTTCGCTCGGGATGCTTTTCTACTGGAGCACCGCGGTCTTCGAATAGAGACCCCGCTCCTGTATCACACCGCGTCGTGATCGTAGAAGCGGAAGAACAGTCCCGGCTTTGAGACCGGCTCGGCTTTCGCGCTCAGCGCCGCCAACTGCTGCTCGTTATACGGCGTGAACTCGCGGGCGATGGCGACGTTCTCCTCCAGCTGTGCGATCGAATCGCAGCCGACGATGATGGTGCTGACCGGCCTGGACAGCGTGTAGCCGATGGCTTCCTTCATGGTGAGCGTGCCGGGTGTGGTCGTGATCACCATGCCTTCCCACGAATGCTGCTGCTGCTCGACCGGCGGCGGCGTCCAGCTGGAAAGCAGACGGCTGCGCCCGGGGATCTTCATGCCGATGATGCCCATCTGCTTCTCGACGGCGAGCGGCAGCAGCTGCTCCTGGAAGCTGAAGTGGTGCGGGTCGGCGGCGTTCAGCGCCATCAGGATGCAGTCGAAGTCGTGGCGATGCAGCGCTTCCATCAGCGCATCGGGGCGGTAGTGGCCGGTGACGCCGAGGTAGCGCACCACCTTCTGCTGCTGCATCTCGAGCAGCGCTTCCATGGCGCCGCCGGGCGCGAAGATGGCGTTGATGTCCTTCATGGTGCCGATGTCGTGGAGCTGCCAGAGGTCGACGTGGTCGGTTTGGAGCAGCTGGAGCGACTTGTCGATCATGCGCATGGAGCCTTCGCGGGTGCGCTCTTTGGTTTTGGTGGCGAGGAAGGCTTCGTTGCGGCGGGTCTTCATCACTGCGCCGACGTACTGCTCGCTCCAGCGCTGCGGGCCGCCGTAGATCGACGACGTGTCGATGTAATTCACGCCGAGGTCGAGGGCTTTGTTGATGAGCGGTACTGCGACGTCGGCGTTGTTGGCGTGCTCGAGGGCGGCCTGGCCGCCGAGTGAGAAGACGCCGACCTTGTAGCCGGTGCGGCCCAGGTTGCGCGTGGGCATTGCGTCCTGGGTGCGAGGGTTGTTGGGCAGTGCGGGCAACGTTCCGGCGCTGGCGGCGCGCGGCAGAGCGGCTCCGGTGAGCACTGCGGCTGCGGCGGCGGTGGTTCCCTTCAGAAAGGCGCGGCGATCCTGGTTGCGGGGCCGGTTCGTTGCCATGGCGAGATTCCTCCTTGACGGCTAACAAACCGTTTTACCACCGCGCGACGCGGGTTGCACCGGCATCCCGCGAAATGTGCTGCACAAAAGGAAGAGGGATGGCGGTTTGCCATCCCTCTGAAGATCACTCCTCGTGAATCATTAACGGCCGTGCGGGTGACCGCCCTTGTCGCCCTTGTCGCCACCACCGCCGTGCGGATGATCGCCGCCGCCCTGCGGGTGATTGCCACCGCCGGAAGGCCTGCCTTCGTTGTGCGGTGTCTCCGGACGGCTCTGATTCATGGGCGGCCGGGCCACATTATTGTTCGGCCGGTTCATATTGTTGTTGTCCGGCCGATTGAAGTTGCGGTTCTCCGGGCGGTTGTTGTTATTGTTCGGCGTATTTGGCCGGTTGTAGTTGTTATTGTTCTCGGGCCGGCCCTGATTGATCGGCGGACGAGCTATGTTGTTATTCGGGCGGTTGTAGTTGTTATTGTTCGGCGCGCGGTAGTTGTTGTTGTTCGGCGTACCGCGGTCAGAACCGCTCCTGAAGCCGTTGTTATAGCCGTTGCGTTCGCCGCGATTGAAGCCGTTCGCCTCACCGCGGTTGTAGCCGTTGCGCTCCCCGGCGGCGTAGGCGCTGTGGGCTGCCTGCACGTTGTAGTGGCGCGCTTCCGGCGCGCGGTCGAAGCGGCCGTAGTAGCCGTGGTTGACGACGGTGACGCTGCGCGAGACGTAAGTCACACGGTTAAAGGCGACGTAAGGGTGCGGACCCCACGCGAAACCCCAGTGTCCATATCCCCAGCCGTAGTGCCCCCAGCCACCACCCACGACGACGCCGACACCAAAGCCGAAGCGGACGCCAACCCCCCATCCCGGAGGCGGAGGAGGCGCATACCAGCGGTACCACGGACGGAAGCCATAGATCGCCCAGGGATCGTAGTAGGGCACATAGACGACCGCGGGATTAGAAGGCTCGATGACAATGTCGCCGGGCTCATAGGCGACGTTCAGCTGCGCGCTGGAGCGCAGATCGCCGCGGTCGTACGCCTGCTGGCGCATGGCCTGCACGGCGCCCATCACGTCCTGGGGCTGGTTGTAGTAGGCATTGCCCAGCTGCGTGGTCCAGTCGAGGTTGCGGTCCATATTGGAGAGAACCGAGGGAAACGCGCACAGCGCTTTCACGCTGGGATCCCACGGCTGGCCGTTCACCATCTGAGCAATCTCATCCGGAGGCGCGCCGCCCTGAGCCTGCACGAAGCGGTCAGCCTCGACTATCTGCGTCGGATACGTCGCAGCGGCGAGCACCTGGGCAACCAGCGAATCCGGGTAGAGCGCGATGGGCGCGACCAGCTGGTTCATCTGATCCGGGCTGATGGCGTTCCACTGCTGTGGCGGAGCAGCGTTGTCATCGGGCGGCGGAGGCCCCTGGTCATACTGACCCTGCTGATCCGGCGGCGGAGGCGGCGCGTCCTGAGCGAACGCAGAAACCTGGGCAAACCCGATCGGAATCAGGAGTCCGGCCAGAGCCACCGCGATGCCGCGTTTGGACATTTTGTGGGGGATTGCGGCGAGCCGGCGCGTCCACGCACATGTGCTCTTTGAACCGGCCGTGGGTCGAAACTCGGAAAGTTCTTTCATCGAAGGTCCCTTTCAGCCCTTGCGGGCCTTCCCTTATCCAGAGCGGCCCGGGAAATGGCCTGCTCAGCCTATGGGAAACCAAAGCGCGCATTTAAGTTGCGCGAACGGCGGCCAGAACCGCCCATGTTTATATTACGGAATCGAAGAATCGGCGGAGGATCCGGGCAACCAGTTCGGGCTGCTCGAAGGGTGCGAAGTGGCCTGCGTCGGGAATCTCGTTGTACTCGGCGCCGTAACCACCATTGCGGATCTGTTCGGCGAGCAGGCGCATGTCGGCGGGAGTGCTGCCGGGGTCTTCGCCACCGGCGATGACGCAGCAGGGAATGCGCATGGTGCGGGCGGTGACGACAGAGTCGGGCCGTGCGGCCAGACCCTGCTGCACTGCGACGATATTCTCGGCGGGAACGGCCTGCATCATCTCGCGCGCCTCGGCGACCTTCTCGGGCCAGCGTCGCCGCGCGGCTGAGCCGATAAGCGTCTCGAGATTGCCCTCGATGAATTCCGCCGTGCCGCGCTCCTGGATCTTCGCGATCGTCTCGGCGCGTTTCGCGCGCTGCGCTTCCGTGTCGGCCTGGGGTTTGGAGCAGCAGAAGGCAAAGCCTTCAACCCGCGCGGGCATGGTCCGCCAAACTTCGAACAGCGTATAGCCGCCGATCGAGCAGCCGGCGAAGAGCGCTTTCTCCAGTTGCAGATGATCGAGCAGCCGACCCACATCGGCGCCCAGCTTTTCGACGGTGATCGGGCCCTCGCCCAGCTCCGACTGCCCGTGGCCGCGCAGGTCGGGGACGATCAGGCGGTACTTGCCGGCGAGAATCTCGGCAACGGGCATCCAGAAGCGGTGATCGACCGGGGTGGGGTGGAGGAGGATGACGGCGGGCCCGCCACCGAGGGTGGCGTAGAAGAGCTTCGATCCGTCGGAGTAATAGAACATCGATTACGAGGATACGCTGCGAGAAGCAGCGGATAGCGTATAGCGAATAACGAACAGCATTTTGAACGCTATCCGCTATCCGCTGTCCGCTTCGTGCCTACTGGCTCGGCGGCGTGTACGAAGGCGGCGGCGGCATCGGCGGCATAGGAGGCATGGGCGGCAGCATGAGCGGCTCCTCCGGCATGACGATCCAGAAGATGATGTAGGCCAGCAGGCCCGATCCGCCGCCGAACACGGTCAGCAGAACGGTGATCACGCGCACCCAGACCACATCCCAGGCGTAAGCGTTGGCCAGCCCCTGGCAGACGCCGGCAATCATGCGGCCCATCCGCGGGCGCACGAGCCGGGTCACTGAAGTGGTTGGATAATACGGCGGCGGGACCACGGGCGGCTGCATCTGCGCGCCGCATCCCGGGCAGAACCGGGCATCGTCGGCGAGACTCTTTCCGCAATTCCTGCAAAATACAGCCATGGCTCATCCTCCTGCGAAGCCGCTGCACGTGCGCCCGCGGCTCCGATCCAAAAAACCAGCATAACGCCTGAGGGTGGCGATTCCGGCAGCCCTGGGGGTTTACGGGTCACCACGACTCCAGCGTACAGTGAGAAATACGCGCCGAGGCCCCTGTCGGTTCCCTATCCGTCAACCCCGGCTCCCGGACTGGCTCCGCGCCTTTTCGGCATCCAACACAGTGTCAACCTCAGAAAGGAAGAGGAATTCATGCGTTTGCAGGGAAAAGTGGCCATCGTGACCGGAGGGGGCTCTGGCATCGGCCAGGGCATCGCCAAGCGCCTGGGCTGCGAGGGCGCCAAAGTCATCATCAACTACAGGGGCAGCGAAGCGGGCGCCGACGAGACACGCCGCACCATCGAGGCCTGCGGCGGCCAGGGGGTGGTGGTGCGCGCCGATGTCACAAAGATGGACGACCTCCGCAAGCTGGTGGACACGGCGTGGGAAAAATTTGGCTCTGCCGACATTCTGGTGAACAACGCGGGCATGGAGAAGAGGTCCGATTTCTGGGATACGCCGGAGGAGGAATACGACAGCCAGATGGCGGTGAACCTGAAGGGACCGTTTTTCCTGGCGCAGGCATTCGTGCGGCGTCTGCGCGCGGCAAAAAAGCCAGGCCGCATCATCAACATCAGCTCGGTCCACGAAGACATGGCCTTTCCAGGCTTCACCGCGTACTGCTGCAGCAAGGGCGGCCTGCGCATGATGATGCGCAACCTCACGGTCGAGCTGGGACCGCTGGGCATCACGATCAATAACATCGCACCGGGAGCCATTGTCACGCCGATCAATAAAGCGCTGCTCGAGGACAAGACAAAACTCGATGCCCTGCTGCAGAAAATTCCGCTGGGCCGGCTGGGCTCGACGGACGATGTGGCCGGAATGGTGGCCTGGCTTGCCTCCGATGAAGCATCTTATGTTTCGGGCGCCACGTTACTGATCGATGGCGGCCTGATGCGCGATTATCACGAACAGTAAGAAGCAAGTTCCCCTATGGCCTCGAAGATCGAAGACTATGCCCTGATCGGCGATTGCGAGACTGCTGCTTTGGTCAGCCGGGAAGGCTCGATTGACTGGCTGTGCTGGCCGGATTTTTCCTCGCCGGCCTGCTTCGCCACGCTGCTGGGATCGCAAAAGAACGGCTACTGGCAGATCTGCCCGGCAGGCGAGGGCTGGAAATGCTCGCGCCAGTACCGCGCGCACACCCTCATCCTCGAAACCATTTTCGAAAACGACGACGGTGCGGTGCGTCTGGTCGATTTCATGCCCATCCGCGAGCGCAACTCCGACGTGGTGCGGATCGTCGAGGGCGTTCGTGGAAAAGTGGACCTGACCATGGCGCTGGCGCTGCGCTTCGACTACGGACGAACGGTTCCCTGGGTGACGGCGATCGATGATGGCATTCGCGCGGTGGCCGGCCCCAACCTTGCCATGCTGCACGCCTCGGTCCCTGTGCACGGCGAGAATCTGCATACCGCGGCGGAATTCACCGTGAAAGAAGGGGAACGAGTCTGGTTCACGCTCACGTGGGGCCATTCGTTCCAGCCCGATCCTAAGCCCATCCACGCCGAATACGCTCTCAAAGACACGGAGCGCTTCTGGACGCGCTGGGCCTCGCAACTGCAATACGAGGGCAATTACGCCGAGGCGGTGGAGCGCTCCGCCATCACGCTCAAGGCGATGACCTTCCGGCCGACCGGTGGGCACGTGGCGGCCATCACCACGTCGTTGCCGGAAGCCATCGGCGGCGAGCGCAACTGGGACTACCGCTACTGCTGGCTGCGCGACACCACCTTCACCCTGCTGGCCATGACTACCGCCGGCTACTACGACGAGGCCACCGCCTGGCAGGACTGGCTGCTGCGCGCCATCGCCGGCAGTCCCGATCAGGTGCAGATCCTCTACGGCCTGCGCGGCGAGCGGCAGGTGCCCGAGTGGGAGGCCCACTGGCTGCCCGGCTACGAGGGCTCGCGCCCCGTGCGCATCGGCAATGCCGCGGCGGAGCAACTGCAGATCGACATTTACGGCGAGTTGCTCGACACCTTCTTCCACGCGTTGCACGGCATGGGCCGCCATGCTGTCGACGAATTCCGCTTGCTGATGCTGCTGCTCGAGCACCTCGAGGACATCTGGCAGCGCCCCGACCAGGGCATCTGGGAAACGCGTGGCGGTCGCGAGCAGTTCACTTACTCGAAGGTGATGGCGTGGGTGGCCTTCGATCGCGCCATCCTCATCGCGAAGAAGCTGCGCTGCAAAGCCCCCATCGAAAAATGGGAAGAGCTTCGCGACACCATCCACCACGAGATCTGCCAGAAGGCTTTCAACAGTGAGAAGAACAGCTTCGTGCAGTTCTATGGGGGAAAGCACACCGATGCGTCGCTGCTGCTGATGCCGATCGTCGGCTTCCTGCCCGCGACCGACCCGCGCATGCGCGCCACGATTGAGGCGATTGAGCGCACTCTCATGGCCGACGGCCTTGTGCTGCGGTACGACACCGCGCTGGTCGACGACGGCCTGCCGCCAGGGGAAGGCGTCTTTCTGGCCTGCAGCTTCTGGATGGTGAGCGCGCTGAAGGCCATCGGCCGCCGCGAAGACGCACGCGCGCTCTTCCATCGCCTGCTCGCCCTGCGCAACGATCTTGGCCTGTTGTCGGAGGAATACGACGTTGCGCGCAAACGGCTGGTCGGCAATTTTCCCCAGGCATTCTCGCACATCGCCCTCATCAACGCTGCCTTCGATCTGGAGCACGGCGAAGAAGAAACGCATCATCGCGCGCGCTACCACAATCACGCGGAGCTGGCTCCGCACCACTGAGCCCCTTCGCCCCGTTCTCGTACGTCATCAGTACACTCACTTCGAGGAGAATTCGTCGGAATGCATCGCTTTCGCGTGTGGGCGCCCAGCGCCGGCAAAGTCGGTGTCGAAGTGGCCGGCGCAAAACACGCGCTGGAGAAACACGACGGCGGCTGGTGGCTAGCGGACGTCGATGCCGCGCAGCCCGGCATGGATTACTCGTATTTTCTCGACGATGAGGACCTCGCGCTGCCCGACCCGCGCTCGCCATGGCAACCGAGGGGCGTCAACGGACCGTCGCGCATCTTCGACCACAGCGCGTTTCCATGGACGGACGCCGGCTGGGAGGCGCCGCCGCTGTCGAGCGCAATCGTCTATGAGCTCCACATCGGCACCTTCACGCCGGAAGGCACTCTCGATGCGGCGCAGACCAGGCTCGACTATCTGCGCGATCTCGGCATCACCCATGTCGAGCTGATGCCGGTGAATGCCTTCCCCGGGGTGCAGGGATGGGGCTACGACGGCGTGGATCTCTTCGCTCCGCACCAGCCGTATGGCGGGCCGGACGCGCTGAAGCGCTTCGTCGACGCGTGCCACGCGAAGGGCCTCGCGGTTTTACTGGATGTGGTTTACAACCATCTCGGGCCGGCGGGCAATTATCTGGGCAAATTCGGCCCGTACTTCACTGCCGCGCACCATACGCCGTGGGGTGACGCGGTCAACCTCGAGGATCGCGGGAGCCACGAGGTCCGGCGCTTCTTCTGCGATAACGCGCTGATGTGGCTGCGCGACTATCACTTCGACGGCCTGCGTCTGGATGCGGTGCACGCGTACACCGATCGCTCCGCGATCAACTTTATGGAGCAGCTTGGCGCCGAAGTCCACGCGCTCGAGGCGCAGACCGGCCGTAACTACGTCGTGATCGCTGAGAGCGACCTGAACGATCCCCGCCTGGTGACCGCGCGCGAAGCCGGTGGCTACGGGCTCGATGCGCAGTGGAGCGACGACTTCCACCACGCGCTGGTCACGGCGCTTACCGGGCAGCACTCGGGCTACTATGCCGATTTTGGATCGCTCGCGGATATCGCGAAAGCTCTGCGCGAAGTTTTCGTGTACGACGGCCGCTACTCGCGATATCGCGACCGCATCCACGGGCGGCCGGTGGTGAATCTGCCCGGCACCCGGTTTCTGGGTTATGCGCAGAATCACGATCAGGTGGGCAACCGCGCCACCGGCGAACGGCTGGCGCAGATTGTGAACCCGGGGCGCGCGAAGATCGCCGCCGCGCTCGTGCTCACTGCGCCGTTTGTGCCGATGCTGTTTCAGGGCGAGGAGTGGGCTGCATCGGCTCCCTTTCAGTTCTTCACCGATCACGATGAAGAACTGGGCAAGCTGATTTCCGAAGGCCGGAAGAAGGAGTTCGCGGCGTTCGGCTGGAACCCGGATGAGATTCCCGATCCGCAATCGCCGGCGACCTTTGAGCGGTCGAAGCTGAATTGGGAGGAACGCAGCCAGCCACCGCACGCGGAGATGCTGGAGTGGTACAGGCGGCTGATCGCGCTGCGCCGCGGCACCGCGGACCTGAACGATCCCGACCTCGGCCACGTTCACCTGGGCTTCAGCGAAAAGGAAAAGTGGCTTGTGATGGAACGAGGCACGGTGACCGTAGCTTTTTCGCTGGCGGGTAGTCTTACGCAGATCGAAGTGCGACCCGGGTCGAAGATCCTGCTCGCGTCATCGCCCGATGTTCAGTTGGACGCAGCCAAACTCACATTGCCGCCGGATTCCGTCGCCGTCCTGAAGACCGAGTGAAGCCCTGCTGACCGATGATCGCAACAGCTCGACGAAACCGGACGGTCGCGCCACTGCTGTACGCTGTGCCCTGCACCCTGTACCCTGTCTCTTCGATGAGTGCGCTGGAATTCTCTCTGATCCTCCTCGTCAGTTCGCTGGCCGCCGGACTGCTCGGCGCGCTCAGTGGGCTCGGCGGCGGCGTTGTCATCGTTCCACTGCTCACGGTCATCTTTCACGTCGATATTCACTACGCCATCGGCGCGTCGCTGGTTTCGGTGATTGCGACCTCATCCGGCGCGGCAGCCGCGTATGTGCGCGAGGGCTTCTCGAACATCCGCGTCGGCATGTTTCTGGAAATCGCGACCACGCTCGGTGCCCTCGTCGGCGCGTGGCTCACCACGCGCGTGCCCACGCACGCCATCGGAATCGTCTTCGGCCTGGTGCTGCTCTACTCCGCGTATACGGCGCTGCAACAGCATCACGAAATCATTACGCAGCGGCCCGACGCGCTCGCTTTGCGGCTGCGTCTCCGGGGCAGCCTCCCCACGGGTCCCGACACACACCAAGCCTACGTCGCGCAGCGCGTGCCGGCGGGCTTCAGCCTGATGACGCTGGCCGGCATTCTCTCCGGGCTGCTCGGCATCGGCTCGGGTGCGGTGAAAGTGATTGCCATGGATCAGGCGATGCGCCTGCCCTTCAAGGTTTCCACCACCACCAGCAACTTCATGATCGGCGTAACGGCGGCAGCCAGCGCCGGACTCTACCTGCGCAGCGGCTATCTCGCGCCCGCGCTCGCCATGCCGGTCATGCTGGGCGTGCTGCTCGGCTCGCTGATCGGATCGCGGCTGCTCGTCCGCGTTCACGTACGAACACTCAAGATTGTGTTCGCGCTGGTGATCGTCGCGCTCGGCGTCGAGATGATCATCAACAGCCTGCGAGGTGCTCTGTGAGCTGGCCGACGGAACCCGCCCCGCAGCAGCAGCCGCCACCCCCTCCAGGACAATGGTCCGACCAGCGCATCGAGAACTGGGTCGGCATCATGCTGCGTACCGGCGTGATGCTGGCCGCGGCCATCGTACTATTCGGCGGCATCCTTTATTTAGCGCACAGCCGCGGGCCCCGGCCGGACTACTCGCACTTTGTCCCCGAACCGGCGCATCTAATCGCGTTTTCGGGCATCATGCATGGGGTCACCGCGCTCGACCCCGAAAGCATCATCATGTTTGGCCTGCTGGTTCTCGTCGCGACGCCGGTCGCCCGCGTCGGCATGTGCATTGTCGGTTTTCTCTTCGAGCGCGACCGCCTCTACACCGTCGTCAGCACAATCGTGCTGCTGATCCTGCTCTACAGCTTGTTCCTGCACAAATAGCGTGCTTCCAGCCTAAGGCTTCAGGCTGTCTTAGACCGGCGCCAGGATGCGCACCAGCACAAAGATCGCGACGCCCAGGAAAAACACCAGCGCCATGCGCACGCCGGGCTCGCGGTTGACCTCCGGGACCAGATCGGTAGCAGCCACATAGATCGCGACGCCCGCCGACAGCGGCAGCCCTGCCTCCACCCATCGCGGCAGCAGACCGATGATCAGCACGCCGGCGATGGTCGCCAAAGCCAGTGCCGTCGCTGAAATGACGGCCGTACGCCGCGTCTGCCCCGACGCCAGCATCACCGACGCAATCGTGAACCCCTCCGGCACCTTGTGCAGGATGATGGCCACGAAGATCATCCAGCCCAGCGCGCGCGACAACACGAAGCCCGAGGCAATGGCCACGCCGTCGAAAAACGAATGCGCCGCGAGCCCGCACAGCACCGACCAGCCCGTGCGCCGGTGCAGGAACTCGTGTCCGTGCGTCTCCTCGCCGAAGTGGAAGTGCGGCGTGATGGTGTGCTCCAGCAGGTGGATGGCGCAATAACCGGCGAGCACCAGCGCCGGCCCCCACACCGGCGAAAAGCGGACGCTCTCCGGCACCATGTCCAGGATGGCCACCGCCATCATGAAGCCCGCACCCAGCGCGATGGCGTAGCGCAGATAGCGCGCCGTCCAGTTGCGCTGCACCAGCAGCACGCCGCCGACGATGTCAGCGACCGCGGCGAGGCTTCCGAGAATGAGTGACAGAAGCATACGTTCGTGCCGTTGCCTGCGATTACCCAGAGTGCCGAATGTGCAGCACGTCGCCATCCTGCACCAGATAATCTTTGCCTTCGAGCCGCAGGGTTCCCTGCGAACGCGCAACCGCTTCCGACCCGGCAGCCAGCAGCGTGTCCCAGTGGATGGTCTCGGCGCGGATGAAGTGCTTTTCAAGGTCCGTGTGGATCGCGCCCGCCGCCTCCTGCGCGCGCGAATTCGCCGGCACCGTCCACGCGCGGCACTCGTCCTCGCCGACCGTGAAGAAGCTGACCAGCCCCAGCAATTCGTAGCTCCGCCGGATGAGCCGCACCAGACCGCTCTCCTTCAATCCATACGACGCCAGAAATTCCGTCGCCTCCTCATCGTCCATTTCGGACAGCTCGGCTTCCACCTTGCCGCAGAACGCGGTGGCGCCCGCGTTGGGGCGCGAGGCCAGCTCCGTCAGCCCGTATTTCGCCGCCGCCGCTTCAAGATCCGCACCCAGCTTCGTGCTCTCGCCCACATTCACCGCGTACAGAATCGGCTTCTGCGAAAGGAACATGAAACCGCGGATCAGCTTCTTCTCCTCCGCGCTCATCTCCAGCTCGCGCAGCGGCTTCTCCGCCTCGAGCGACGCCTTGCAGCGGATCAGCAGCGCGTTCTCTTTCTCGAGCTCCGCCGTCCTCATCTTCTTCAGGTCTTTTTCCAGGCGCTCCAGGCGCTTCTCCACCTGCGTCAGGTCGCTCAGCATCAGGTCGAACTCCACGCTCTTCGCGTCACGCAGCGGATCGATCGCGCCGACGTGCGGGATCGAATCGTCCTCAAAGGCGCGCAACACGTGGATCAGCGCATCCACATTCCGCAAGCTGGTCAGAAACGCCGTCTCCTTCAGCGCCTCCTGCCCGATCGCGGCCACGTCAGCGTACTCCACGGTGGCGTGGATGAGCTTCTTCGGGTTGTAGAGCGCGGCCAGCCGGTCCAGCCGGTCATCGGGGACCGTCGCCACGCCCAGATGCGCGTCTCGTGTATAGCCGCCTTCGACTTTGACCCGCGTCAAAATCCTGAACAGCGAAGTCTTGCCCACCTGGGGCAGGCCGATAATGCCGGTTTTCATGATCGATTCCGAAAAGAATTTTGGCCCTGAGGCCAATTCTCGATCATATATGGCGGCAGCGGGTTGAGCCGCTCAGGCGCCGGTCAGCCGTCGCGGCGCCAGCGCAAGCCGGACGAGCACGAAGACCAGCAACGCCACGGAGCACCAGCCGAACCAGTCGCCCCACATCTGAAACAACGTCGCGTCGTGACCAGCCGGAACCGTCGCCATCAGCGTCGCAAAAGGAGCAGAGTTGCTTCGCGTCTCTGCCAGAATGCGCCCACGATCGTCGGCGACGGTAAGAAAGCCGCCGCGCGCCGAGCGCACCAGGCTGAAGCCGTCTTCCACCGCGCGCATCACGGCGATGTGACCGTGCCAGAAAGCGTCCACCTGGAAATCCCAGGCAGGAGCGAGGAGCAGTCCGACGCCCGCGCGTCCGTAGCTGCGGGCCGGATTGGTGAAGTCGAGGTCCTTGCAGATGGCGACGCCCCACGTTTGCCCGGCGTGATCGAACGACGTCCGCGAAGTGCCGGGCGTGAAGACGTTCTCGAACGGCGGGAGCAAGTGCTCCTTGTCGTAGCTGCGGACCGGACCGTGGGGCGCGTAGATGCGTGCTTCGTTGTGCCGGATTGGCGCCGAGACGTGGTTCATGCCGATCACCAGCACCGCGCCGGTGCTGTCGGCGACTCTTTTGAAAGATGGCGTCGGCGCCTGCGGTGTTCGGATCGACGATGACGGCCAGATCTTCGGGCATAACGACCACCTGAGCCCCGCGCGCGATCAGCCCCTGCGCCTGCTCCGCGTATTGCCCGAAGAGCTGTTCTGCCGGCGCGCCCGGATCGGTCACGCCCTGGCTTACATCCGATGCAACCAGTCCTACGCGCACCTCGGATCCCGGCTGTCGGCCGCCCAGGCGCACGGCACCAAAGATCAGAACCGCAGCAACCACGCCCAGCGTGGCTCCGAGCACGCGCCCGGCCCGCGACCGTTCCGATCCCCACAGATGAATCGCCAGCGCCAGCCCCGCAGGAAACAGCATCAGCACAAATCCCATACCCCACGGCCCGGCCAGCGACGCCAGTTGCAGAAACGGCAGAAAGTTCAGCTGCGAGTACGCGATCGACCCGCCGCTGCCGTGCGGCCAGAGCAAGTTCCGCACGAATTCAAACGTCACCCACAACGCCGGCAGCGCCAGCCATGCACTCCACACCGCTCCGCGGCGGGCGAGCGCGCGCATCAGCAGCACGCCCAAAGCAAACATCAGCGCGGTCAGGCCCATATCTCCGAACCACACCACCGGCGGCGCTCCCAGCGCGCGAAAGTAGCTCCAGAAATTCAGACATCCGATCAGCATTGCCCGCAAACGCCACCAGACCCGCACGCCACGCACGAACTCCGCAGCGCGTACAGCAGTACCGGCAGCGGCGCCAGCCACATCAGCGGCCAGCGCGGATCGAGGCCGTTCCCGAAGAACACCAGCAGCGCCGTGCCGCGATCGCCAGCAACGCCATTGTCACTGCCCGCAACTTACCGCCGAATTCCATGGAAGTACCTCCGAAATGCCCGATGACACAGGGCGCGAAATTCTTCTTCCGGCATGCCCACGCGGCCGCCCACATACAGCATCACCAGCCCCTGCAGCATGGCTCCGGTTTCAAACGCGATCTCCCACACATCGTCTTTGCGAAAGATTCCGTCCTTCATGCCGGCTTCCAGAGCCGCCGCGGAGAACTTTGCCGTCGGCGACCGCCCCGCGCGAAAGTCTCCCGGAAATTGCCTGGCTCCCTCGCGCCGATGGAGGAACATCAGCTCAAAGAGCCGTGGCTTCTCGAGGGCGAAGTCGAGGAAGACGTCGAGATTGGCCTCAGCCGCCGCTCGGGACTGCCCTGCGGAACAGCCGCCTCCAGCCGTGCCGCCAGCTCTGTGAATCCCGCGTCGGCCAGCGCATTCAACAGGCCTTCGCGGTTGGCGAAGTGCCGGTAAAGCGCCATGGGCGTGATCCCCACCGCCTTCGCCACGTGCCGCATCGTCACCGCCTCGGCACCCGACCGGTCCAGAAGCCTGCCGGCCGCCGCCGTGATTTTTTCGGCTGTCGAGGTCTTTGCCATGTATACGGTGTATACCACAACGATGTATACGCCGTATACCGATGCCTGGTTCCCTGTCCTTTCGCACTTTCGCCCTCGGCATCATCTCCGGCCGGAGAGCGAAGAGCGCCCTTGTCGCCGCCGTCCAATGTTGAACGCGTTGATTCTCAAGCCCAAATATAGGCCGCCGCTCCATTGACCCGGTCTCCCCTGACGTATCGAATGAAGGAGGGTCTTACTGTCGTCACTCGGAAGACGGCTCGCAACACGACCCTGACTTTGCCAGTCTTTTTTGCGGGAGCCAAACTGACAACCGGACAAAGATAGAGCCGCACCCAGCGGCCTGCTTTGTCCTGCCAACGCACGTGGTTGCGAAAGGCCCGCAGGCATGACCTTAGGGATCGCGGTCCCTTTTCCAGGCGGATCCATCCTCTGCACCGATTCCCGGCTCGAGACGAACGACCCCTCGGCGACAGAGGCCGAAGCCGCGCTGATGTCCGTCACCTCGGGCAAACGCATCTTTGCTATCACCTACGCTGCCAAGGATGCCCGTGCGGGGCGGATGCTGGCCTCCGACATCGCCACCGTGGCGTGCAGCGCCGCGATGCGTCAGGACATCGTGCCTGGCATCAAGCGCGTGATGGGCGACTGGTTCCGCTCCTACGGCGTGGCGCAAATTCCATCGCTGCAGTTTCTCGTCGCCAGCAACTCCACCGACGACAACGCCGGGCGCATCCTGCTGTGCGAGCCGCCCTCCACGGTGATGGAAACCTTCGGGCCGTGTGTAGTCGGCGCGGCCGGTCCCATCACTCCATGGCTCAGGATGCTTGCGCCGCCGCAAAACCATGGCATCAGCCTGCGCTCCACGGTCCTGCGCATGACGTATCTGCTCTACCTCGCACGCAAGTACGACACGACGGTGGGCGAGGAAACCGAGATGATCGTTCTCTCCAACCGCGGCTCGTTTAGTTACATCGACCGCCGGGAGATCCGCCAGGCCGAGGGGCTCGGCGAGAAGGTCGATGGGCTGCTGCTCGACGTCGCGCGCCAGGTACTCACGGCCGATATGGAACAGAACCCGCAGACCATCGCCGAGGAATTCCTGCACGGCTACTTCGACGTGATGGAGCAGAACCCGCAGGTCTACTTCCCCTCGCTCGCCTGGCTGGACAAGATCAACGCCGGCGCCGCGGCGGGCCCGATCCCGGTGCCGGTGCCGCTGCCTACAGGCACGCTGGGCTGAATCTCCGCTCTTCGTTCTGAGACTGGCTCACGCTTCTTACCCCTCCTGCGTCTAAGTGTTACAATTCGTAACATTCATAGCCGCCCGATCTCCCGGGAGGCTATGTAGAATGTCACATAATCCATCTTCCCCGGCCACCTGAACCTCAGATCCGAAGGCGGCAAATATCATGGGCGACTTCCTCAGCGACCTCCGCTATTCCCTGCGCGTACTCGTCGGCAATCCCGCTTTCACCATCACCGCAATTGCCGCCCTCGCCCTCGGCATCGGAGCCAACACCGCCATCTTCACCGTGGTCAACACGGTGCTGCTCAAGCCGCTCGCCTATCCCGATCCGGACCGCATCGTGCAGCTGATGAACACATCGCCGGATGGCAACTTTGGCGTCGCTTCTCCCACCAAGTTCAACAACTGGCGCACGCAAACCAGCGTGCTGCAGGACGTCTCCGCGTACGACTTCGGCGGCCCCGGCTTCAACCTCACCGGCGAAGTGCCCGAGCAGGTCCACGGCATCCACGTGAGCGAGGCGTACTTCCGCCTCTTCGGCGCACCGGTGATCCTCGGCCGCACCTTCACGCCGCAGGAAGACTCGCCCAACGGCGGCCACGTCGTCGTCATCAGCTATGGCCTGTGGCAGCGCAAATTCGGCGGCAATCCGAAGATTGTCGGCACCGCGCTTTCGCTCGGCAATGAGCCGTACACCATCCTCGGCGTCGTCGGCCAGCAGTTTCGCTCCGACCCCGTGGCCGACATCTGGCTGCCCTTCCAGATCGACCCCAACAGCACCAACCAGGGCCACTTCTTCCTGACCGCGGCGAGGCTCAAACCCGGCGTCACGCCTGGCGCAGGCCAACGCGCAGATGAAGCTCGCCTACCAGGAATTCCGCCGCCGCTGGACGCTTGCCGATCCCAAAGCCAGCTTTGGCGTGCAGCCGCTGCGCGACTCCATCGTGGCCGACGCGCGCTCCTCACTGCTCGTGCTGCTCGGAGCCGTGGGCTTCGTCCTGCTCATCGCCTGCGCCAACGTGGCCAACCTGCTGCTGGTACGCGCCACCGGCCGCAAGCGCGAGTTCGCCATCCGCGCCGCCATGGGCGCGGGACGCATCCGCATCGTTCGCCAGCTGCTCACAGAAAGCCTCGTCCTCGCTTTCACCGGCGGCATCCTTGGGCTCATTGTCGGCTACGTCGGCGTCCGCGCTCTGTTCACCATTGGCACGGCGAATCTGCCCCTGGTTGGGAAAGACGGATCCGCCGTCGGGCTCGACTGGCGCGTGCTGCTCTTCACGGTCGGCGTCTCGCTGCTCACCGGCATTCTCTTTGGCCTCGCACCGGCTATCGGCGCCTCCCGACCCGACCTGAACACCACGCTCAAGGAAAGCAGCAACCGTGCCGGGACCGCGTTCCGCCACAACATCACGCGCTCGCTGCTCGTCATCAGCGAAGTCTCGCTTGCGCTCGTGCTCCTCATCGGAGCCGCGCTGCTCATCCGCACCTTCGTCGCTCTGCGCCACGTCAATCCCGGCTTCGACGCGCACAACGTTCTCACCATGGAGATGTCGCTCACCGGCGACCGCTTCCAGAAGACCTGCCAACGTCGCGCAGCTCGTTCTCGAAGGCCGGCAGCGCGTCAACGCCATCCCTGGCGTCGAATCCTCTGCCTCCACCTGCTGCCTGCCGCTCGAAGGTGGCTTCGGCCTGCCCTTCGATATCGTCGGCCGGCCGCACGGCAAAGATCCCAACACCGGCGGCGCCGGCTGGATGAACACCTCGCCTGGCTACTTCGCGACCTTCCACATTCCGCTGCGCGGCCGCGACTTCACCGATCAGGACACCGGCTCGGCGCCGCTGGTCGTCATCATTAACGAGACGATGGCGAAGAAGTGGTGGCCGAAGCAGGATCCCATCGGCGAGCAGATCGTCATCGGCAAGAACGTCGGCCCGCAGTTTGCCGAAGGCCCGCGCCAGATCATCGGCATCGCCGGCGACATCCGCGACGGTGGCCTCAACCGCGATCCGCGTGAGCTGATGATCGTGCCCCAGGCCCAGGTCACCGACGGCATGACCGCCCTCAACGCCGGCATCGGCCCGGTCGCGTGGATCGTCCGCACCCACGGCGACCCGCATCAATATATTTCTGCTGTGACGGAACAGCTCCGTCAGGCCAGCGGCGGCTTCCCCGTCGCCCGCGTGCGGCCCATGACCGAAGTCGTTATCAACTCCACCGCGCGCGAGGACTTCAACATGCTGCTGTTGACCATCTTCGGAGCCTCTGCGCTCATCCTCGCCGCGATCGGCATCTACGGCCTCATGGCTTACTCCGTCCAGCAGCGCACCCAGGAGATTGGCATCCGCATGGCGCTCGGCGCAGACCGCTCCCGCATCCGCTCGCTGGTCGTCTGGCATGGCATGCGGCTGGCCATCGTCGGCGTCGTCATCGGCATCGGCGCGGCGTTCGGGCTCACGCGCTTCATCGCCAGCTTCCTCTTCGGCGTCAAAACCTGGGATCCCTTCGTATTTGTAACCGTCCCGGTCATCTTATCCGCAGTCGCGCTGCTCGCGGTCTGGATGCCGGCCAGCCGCGCCTCCCGCCTCGATCCGCAACGAGCGCTGCGCATCGAGTGACAGAGCGCCCTACTCGTCCTTCGGCAATTCCAGATAGACGAGTCCGAAACGAGTCTTGCCTCCAGACGCCTCGTCATTGATGGCGACAATGCGGAATTTCTTCGGCGCACCGGCGCGCAGTTCACGGTCCTTCGACGAATCGGCGCTGCCATTCACATCCACATGGCCACCCTGCTCGTCGGAGCACGTCAGCCCGCTGCTGGTCCGTGTCCTCTCTCCCACCGCTTTGCCGTGGAGACACTCCAGCACCTCCCCATAACGCGACAGCGGCTTCCGATAAAAGTCCAGGACCTTCTCCGGCGAATCCGGCGTGATGTAGTTCACCGCCATCAAATCGAAGTGAAAGCTATTCAGCACCAGCCCGAGGTCCGCCGAAGAGTTGTCCTTGTCCTGATAAATCTCCGCTCCGGGATAAACGGGCAGCCCGATCTTCGCCGCCGTGGCGTGGCTGTTCGCATGAACGTCGAGTTTCAAAGTCCGAATTCTGCGCGAAAGCCGTCGCCCCGCAGGCGGTCAACGCGGCGGCCACGCACCAGACATGGAAGCGGTTGGGCATCGATGAGCCCTCCTGGGGCTGCTATCCATTACGCCGCTTCCTGTCCAGGAGTTCCCTACCGGCCGAGCTATCCGCGTCACCAGGTGCCCTGTGCCCTGTGCCCGGTTCACTCGCTTCTCAGCGCTTCCACCGGATTCACCCGCGCTGCCCTTCTTGCCGGGATGAAGCTCGCCAGCAGCGCGAAGCTCCCCAGCACCGCCGCAACGCCAGCCAGCGTCGATACATCCCACGCGCGCACGCCGAACAGCACGCTCTTCATCGCCATCGATGCGCCGATCGATAAGCCGAGCCCCACTGCAATCCCGATTCCCACCGAGCAGGCCCGCCTCTTTAAGAATCAGCCTGTGCACCGCGCTCCGCTGCGCGCCCAGCGCCATGCGCACTCCAATCTCGCGCGTGCGCTGGCTCACCGAATACGCGACGACCCCGTAGAGCCCGACCACGCCCAGCACCAGCGCCAGCACCGCGAATCCGCCCACCAGATACGCCGACAGCTGATGCATCACCGCTGTCGGCGACTGGTCAATCTGCTGCTCCATCGTGACCTCGCCGTACACCCCCAGGCTGGGGTTGATCGCGCGCAGCGTCTTCACCAGCTCCGGCAAAAAGGCTTTCTCGTCGCCGCGCGTGCGCACCGCCACGGCAAAGAACGCGTCCGGCCCATCGTAGATCGAGAAATATTCCGTTGGCAGAGGTTCGCTGTCCAGCTCGGCGTCGCGCACGTCGGCCACAACGCCCACCACCTGACGCATCGACTTCGGCGACAACTTGATGTCGCCGATCATCTTCCCCACCGCATCCTCGCCGGGAAAATATCTCCGCGCCAGCGTCTGGTTGATGATCGTCACCTTCGGGTGATTCTCGTCGTCCGCCGTCGTGAACAAGCGGCCTTCGACCAACCTGGCCCGAATCGTCCTCAGATAGTCCCCGTTGATATCGCGCTCCATCACGTCGTTGTGCTCACCGTGGAAGGGCTTGCCGGGAATGCGGATCCAGTCCGTATTGCAGAAACACTGCACCGGCAGATCAGTGCTTAGCCCCAGCGACTCAACTCCAGGCAGGCTCGAAACTCGCGCATCGATCGCTCGATACAGTTCCTTCAACGGCTCCGGCTTCTGGCTCGCGAGATCCGTCATCATCAGCTGCGCCGTTGCCAGATGCGCAGGGTCGAACCCCAGATCGACGTGCAGCAAACGATACAGGCTCTTCCCCAACAACCCCGCTCCGGCCAGCAGCACCATCGCGATGGTCAGCTCCACCACCACAAGGTTCGCGCCCATCCGCCGCCAGAACCGCCCTGCCGCCGTCCGGCCGCCTTCGCTCAGCGCTTCGTGAATGTCGCGAACCGCCAGCCGCATCGCCGGCGTCAGCGCCATCAGCAGCATCGCCAGCAGCGCCACGGCACCCGCAAATATCCAGGTGTGCGCATTGAGCCCGACGTTCTCCAGGAACGGCGCACCCTGCGCAATTTGTTTCGGGAACAGGTTACGCAGCAGCGACATCATGCCCGCCGCAGCCAGAATTCCCCCGCCACAGCCAGCGGCAGCCAGAAGCACCGCCTCGGTGATGAACTGCCGCAGCAGTCGCGCCGGCGTGGCCCCCAGCGCGCCCCGCACCGCGATCTCGCGCCTCCTGCTCTCCGACCGCACCAGCAGCAGGCTTGCCACATTCACGCACGCGATCAGCAACAGCAATCCCGCGCCCGCCAGCAGCGTCAGCAGAATCGGCCGAACCTTCCCCACTATGGCTTCCGACAGCGGTTGCACGCTCGCGCCCTGGCCGCTATTCGACGTCGGAAATTGAATGGCCAGCTGCGCCGCAATCTTCTGCAAATCCGCTCGCGCCTCCGCGATCGTGATGCCGTCCCTCAGCCGTGCCACCCCGTCCAGATCGTGGCAGCTGCGGCGCTGCTCGCAGGGAGGCTTATCCAGCAGCGGAACCCACAACTCCGCTCCCCCGCGCGGAGCGAAGGCAAAGTTGCGCGGCAGCACGCCCACGATCGTGTAAGGATCGCCGCTCAGGCTGATCTTCTCTCCAACCACATCGCGTCGCCCGCCGAAGCGCGTCATCCATGTGCCGTAGCTCAGGATCACAACTTTCGCGCCTCCCGGCTTGTCCTCGCCTGCCCGAAAATCGCGGCCCAGCATCGGCTGCACACCCAGCGTGTGGAAGAACCCGTCGCTCACGCGCGCCGCCGGCACCGGCTCCGCAGTCGATCCGGTCCGCAGCAGGAAGCCGCTGCCGTTATAAACATCCAGCGACTGCAGCGTCGTGTTCATGCGCTTCCAGTCTTCGTAATCCTCTCGCGAAATATTCGATCGCGGAAACGCCGCTGCGCTCTCGTCCACATCCACCAGCCGGCTCTGCTGCGCATACGGCAGCGGCTGGATCAGCGCCGCATCCACAAACCCGAAAATGGCCGTGCTCGCGCCAATGCCCAGCGTCAGCATCAGGATCGCGGTAATCGCGAATCCAGGATTCTTCCTCAGCTGCCGCATCGCGTAACGCAGATCCTGCGCCACCGTCTCCGCGCGGAAACCCACCACCTCATGGCTTCGCTCGCGCATCCGTGTTGCGTTGCCAAATTGCCGCATCGCCGCCATGCGCGCGGCCTCCGGAGTCATCCCGCCCTCTTCCAGTTCCTTCGCCACCTGCTCTCGATGGAACCGCATCTCTTCATCCAGTTCACTGGCAAACTTGTCGCGGCTGAAGAGCAGCTTCACTTTTCGCCATAAATATCCCACGCCTTTCATCCCGCCTCCTCGGCGTCGCGCAACACGCGCCCCATCGCCCCCACCATCCGCTCAAACTTCGACAGCTCGATGCCCAGTTGCTTTCGCCCCGCCGCCGTCAGGGTGTAGAAGCGTGCCCGACGATTCGTCTCGGTCCTCTTCCATTCCGCCTTCACCCATCCCTGCAGCAGCAGCCGCTGCAGCGCCGGATACAGCGAGCCCTCTTCCACCGTCAGCACATCGTCCGACATGCGCTTAATCGACTGCGCGATGCCGTACCCATGCAGGGGCGCGCGTTTGAGCGTTTGCAGAATCAGCAGGTCCAGCGTTCCAGGCATCAGTTCCGGTTTCTCGGCCATGATGCAGAACCATAGACTATCTATGGATAGGGAATCAATGGCTTTGTGACGAAGCGTCTTCCCGAGCGAAGTTCGGTTCGCACCACGATCCGAACGCAGTCGAATAGCCTGGCCTGAGCAAGCCGCCGAAGGCAGCGCGTCGAACGGTGACCTCCCGAGCGCCCGGCAATGCCTGCGGCCGGGTCGCAGGCATTCGCGGGGCCTCTGAATGCTGGCTCCTGTCCTTTCGTCACTCTCTCCTTGACAATCTACCTATCGCCTTCACAATATGTAGAACGTCTTGGAGAGAGGCACCGTGACTCCCATCGAACGCACCGACCTGCTGCAGGGCACCCTCGACATGCTCATCCTGAAAATCGTCGCCCTCGGCCCCGTGCACGGCTACGGCATCGCCCAGCGTATCCGCCAAATCTCGAAAGAAGTCCTCATCGTGCAGCAGGGCTCGCTCTACCCGGCACTGCATCGCCTGGAAAAACGCGGCTGGCTCTCGGCCGAGTGGGGCGACTCGGAAAACGGACGCGAGGCGAAGTTCTACAAGCTCTCCGCAAAAGGCCGCCGCCAGCTCGCCGCTGAAGAAGCCACGTGGAACCGCCTCTCCCAGGCCGTCGAGTTGATTCTCGACGCCGCGCAGGAGGCCTGAGATGCCCTGGAACCTTTTCCGTCGCCCATCACCCGATCCTGAATTCGATCGCGAGATCGCCTTCCACATCGAACAGCTCACCCAGGACGGCATCGCGCTCGGCCTCTCTCCGCAGGAAGCCCGCCGCCGCGCCATCCTCGAGTTCGGCGGCCGCGAGCAGGTTCGCCAGCAGATTCGCGAAGTCCACACTTCGCAGCTGCTCGAAACCTTCGCCTTCAACTGCCGCGCGGCGATGCGTTTTCTGCGCCGTTCGCCGTCATTCTCCGCCGCGGTCATTCTCACACTCGCGCTCGGCATCGGCGCCAACAGTGCCGTCTTCTCCGCCATTGACGCCGTCGTGCTGCGCCCGCTGCCCTACCCCGACGGCGACCAGCTCCTCCAGATCGATCAGCACGACGTCAGCAATCGCGACGCCAATCGTTTCGCCGCCGCCACCCGCCTCGAAGACTGGAGCCGCATGAACTCCACCTTCTCAGCCGTAAGCGGCTACTACACCGACGATCTCTCCGAAATCTCCGGCTCGCTGCCGGAGAAGCTGACCATGAGCCTCGTCGCGCCACGCTTCCTTGAGGTCTTGCGCATCGATCCGCTCCTCGGCCGCGACTTCGCGCGCGAAGAAGAACACTTCGGCGGACCCAACGCGGTCATCCTCAGCTATCGGCTGTGGCAGCGCCGCTTCCACGGCGATCCCGAGGTGCTGAGGCAGAAACTGCGCTTCGGGCAAAATTCGTATTCCATCGTCGGCGTCATGCCGCCCACCTTCGCGTTCCCGAACCGCGACGTCGATCTCTGGGCGCCCAGCCCACTCGACGCGCCTTACGCGCAGCGCCGCGACTCGACCTGGTTCTCTGTCATCGGCCGCATGAAGGCTGGCGTGACGCTCGCTCAGGCGCAGGCCGACCTCGCCACCGTCCAGGCTCGCCTCGGAAAGCAATTTCCCAAACCCGACGCCGACCTGCGTGTGCAGACCACCCCGCTGAAAGAAACCATTGTCGGCAACGTGCGCGATTCGCTCTGGCTTCTCTACGGATCCGTCACCTTGCTGTTGCTCATCGCCTGCTCCAACATCGCCGCGTTGCTGTTGGCGCGCACCGCCGACCGCGAGCACGAAATCTCCATCCGCTTCTCTCTTGGAGCCTCACGGCGCGCCATCATCGGCCAATTGCTGACGGAAGTTTTCTTCCTCGCGCTCCTCGGCTCGCTGTTCGGGCTGGCCATCGCTGCCGGCGCCGCGCGCGGCTTTCATCTCCTCGCCAATACCCTGCCCCGCGCTACGGAGATCAGCCTCAGCTGGACCATCGTGCTCTACTCGCTCCTGTGCGCGTTGGCGACCACGCTGCTCTGTGGGCTGGTTCCCGCTCTGCGCGGAACCCGCCGCGGGCTCGCCCACTTCCTCGCGCAGGGCGGCCGCACACAGGCCTCCGGCCGCCATCCCATGCAGTGGTTCCTCGTCGGCCTACAAGTAACCTTGGCGGTTACACTTCTCACCGGTGCAGGATTACTGCTGCGCAGCCTGCAACAGCTCAACCGCGTTTCACCCGGATTCGACCCCAGCCGCGTCCTCACTTTTCAGATCAGCGGCTCCTGGCGCGAAACCGCGGACATGCCTGCGCTCAATCGCCGCATCGATCGCACCCTCGACGCCATCCGCGCCATTCCCGGCATCGAAGACGCTGCCACTGCCGACTCCGTGCCGGGCACGCTCTTTGCCTATCCCATCGAGTTCAAGCTCGACGGCAGCCTCGACCCCAACCGCAAAATACTCGGCAACAGCCGCTGGGTCTCCCAGGGTTACTTCAACACCCTCGCCATTCCTCTGCTGCAGGGCGAGGCCTGCAAAGAAGGCCGCCCCTCCACCGACCTGTTGGTCAACCGCAGCTTTGTGGATCGCTATCTCGGCGGCTCTCCCGCGCTCGGTCACCAGATTGCAGCCGCCGCCGGCAATGACTTAGCCGCCGGCGGCCAGGTGCGCGGTGTCGTCGCCGACGCGCGCGAAGAAGGCATCAACCTCGCGCCCACGCCTACCGTCTACACCTGCATCAGCGCGCCCGACCCGTTCCCCAACATGCTGGTGCGAACGCACGGCGATCCCATGGCCATGGCGGAGACAATCCGCCGCAGCATCTATCAGCTCGATCCGGGCCGTTCCGTCTACGCGATCATGCCGCTGCAGGATCACCTCGACGAAGTCTCCGCCGGCAATCGCCTGCGCACCATCCTGCTCGCGCTCTTCGCCGCCACAGCGGTCACCCTGGCCTGCATCGGCCTGTACGGCACGCTGAATTATCTCGGCCGCATGCGCCGCCGGGAAGTCGGCGTCCGCCTCGCACTCGGTGCCGCGCGCGGCCGCATCGTCTCGCTGTTTCTGATCCAGGGACTCCGCGTGACCGTCGTGGGCTGCATCGCCGGTCTCGCGCTCTCGCTCGCCACGGGCCGCGTCGTCGCCGGCATGCTCTACGGCATCTCGCCGCTCGATTTCGCTACCTACGCCGGCGTGCTCGTCCTTATCCTCCTCGTCGCGACGACGGCGTCGTTTCTGCCCGCATGGCGCGCCGCTCGCGTGGAACCCGTTCAGGTCCTGCGCGAAGAGTGAGTTTCTTCTGAACGCTAACCGCTATCCGCTATCCGCTGCTTTTCAGTTCGTTCTCAACGCCACCAGCGGATCAATCCGCGACGCTCGCCTCGCCGGCAAATAACCCGCCAGCAGCGCAACCGCGATCAGCAGCACCATCATTCCCACATACGTCATCGGATCGGTCGGCTCCGTCCCAAACAGCAGCGACGCAATCATGCGCGCCGCAGCGAACGACGCCGCCGTTCCCACCACGATTCCCAGCAGTACCAGGCCCAGCGTCCTGCCCAGCACGGTGCGCTGCACCCGCCCTCGCGTCGCGCCCAGCGCCATGCGGATGCCGATCTCCTGCGTCTGCCGCGTCACGCCGTATGCGATCACGCCATAGATGCCCAGCGACGCAAGCAGCAGCCCGAGCCCGGCAAAGATCCCCACCAACAGCATGAAGAAACGTCGCGGCGATACTGCCCGATCGACGATCGTGCGTATGGGCTGGAACTCCACCGCCGGCTGATGGGGATTCAGTTCGCGCAGCGCTCGCAACACGCTCCCGGCCAGCGAGGCCGGCGCTACCCGGCTGCGGATCACCAGCTGCGCGTCGTTCGGCCCCTTCTGCAGCGTCGAATAGTAAATCTGCCATCCCTTCTCGTCTTCCACGCTCGAGGCATGCACATCGTCCACCACGCCGATCACGTGCAGTTGCTCGTTGCCGCTCACCAGCACCTTGCCGACGGCATCCTGGCCGGGCCAGTAAACTCGCGCGGCCGCCGCGTTGATCAACACCACCTCCTGGCTTTTCAGGTTGTCCTCCCACGTAAAGTCACGTCCGTGCACGCGCATGCCCATGGCGCGGAAATAGCCCGGCGAGCACACGTATACCAGCGGAGCCGGGAGCGCCCCCTCGGGAAACGTCTTGCCCTGCGGCACCGGCGTTCCCCATGCGCGGTTCGGACCCAGCGGCAGATAGTCTGCGATGCCCGCCGCCTCCACGCCGGGCAGCGCGCTCACCCGCGCGATCACCTGCTGAAAGATCTGCGATAGCTTCGCTTCGCCGGCTTCAGCGGTCGGCGCGCTGTCGTCATACTCCACGCGCATCGACGCGGCCTGATCCGGCTGGAACCCCAGATCGATGTCCAGCACTTTCAGGAAACTCCTCAGCAGTAGACCTGCGCCCACCAGCAACACGCAGGCCAGCGCCACTTCCGCAATCACCAGCGCGCTGCGCACGCTTTCATGTTTGCGCCCCGCACTCGAACCGTGTCCGGAATCCTTCAGCGATTCCAGCAGATTACCGGCCGCCATGCGCAATCCCGGCATCAGCCCGAACAGCACGGCCGCAGCGAACGCGATCAGCACCGTCCACCCCAGCGCCTGCGCGTCGATGTGCAGCATGCTCAGCAGCGGCAGCGCCAGCGATCCCTGATGCGCCAGCCACAACACCAGCCCCCACGCCAGGCCAAATCCAAGAACCGCGCCGCCCGTCGACAAAATCAGGCTCTCCGTCATCAGCTGCCGCACCATACGTCCGCGGCTCGCGCCCAGCGCGCTGCGCATCGCGAACTCCTTGCTCGCGCGCCGCCGCTCGCGCCAGCAACAGGTTCGACAAATTCACGCACGCGATCAGCAGAATCATCCCCACCGCCGACCACAGCACGATCAGCGACCGCCGCAGCCGCCCGCTTACGTAATCCTTCAGCGTGCGCAGCTCGATCGAGGCGCCATGCTTATTCACGTACGATCCGCACGACTGCGGATACTTGATGTTCCAGCACAGTTTCCCCACCACCATGTTTGCCTCCGCCTGCGCCTGGCCCAGCACAACGCCGGGCTTCATTCGCGCCGTCATGGCGATGATGTTGCCCCACATCCGTTCCTTGTCCCGATCGAGCGGCACCAGCAGGTCCACACGCTCGCCCGGTGAAAAGAACGCACCGAAATCGAAACTCGCCGGCAGCACGCCAACGACCGTCGTGGGAGTGCCGTTCAGATCGATGTCCTTCCCCACGATTCCCCGGTCCCCGGCAAACTGCCGCTTCCAGTACGCATACTCGAGCAGCGCCACCGGATGCGCACCGGCCCGCGATTCCTGCGGCGTGAACAGGCGGCCCATCAGCGGCTGCACGCCCAGCACCTGAAAGAAATTCGAAAGCACTTCAATCCCTGTCGCCGGCACTGGCTCGCCCCGCCCGGTCAGACGGTAGTTATCCGGGCCGGTGAACGCCATGTACCCGGTCACGCCCTCATACGACTTCGTCTGCGCGACGAACTCCTCATACGCATCGGACGAATACGTCGCGCACGACAGGCCGCACTTCTGCGGCGGCGGAGCGATCCACACCAGTTGCTGTGACTCCGGAAAAGGCAGCGGCCGCAGCAGAATCGTATTCACCACGCTGAACACCGCGACGTTCGCGCCGATCCCCAGCGCCAGAATCAGTATCGCGACCACGGTGAACCCGGCATCGCGCCCCAGCGTGCGCAGCGTGTACCGCGCATCCTGCCCCAGCACATCGAGAAACGGCAATCCCCGTGATGCCCGCTGCTTCTCCCGTGCCTGCTGTACGCCGCCAAATCGCACCATCGCCATCCTCCTTGCCTCTTCCGGCGGCATCCCGCGCCGCACGTTGTCTTCCACTGCCATCTCCAGATGCGACGCCATCTCCGCGTCCAGATCGGCATCCAGCGCGTCCTTGCGAAAGAAAGCCCTGACTCGTTGCGCCAACCTATGCAGCCAACCATCTTTCATCGCGTTGACACCCCTGCTTGCAGCTTTCGCTATTGGCTATTGGCTATTGGCCATCCTGCTCCAGCACTCTCCCCATCACCGCCGCCAGCCGCTGCCAGTACTCTGCGTCCTCTTTCAGCTGTTTCCTTCCGCGCTTTGTGATTGAGTAAAACTTCGCCTTGCGATTGTTGTCGGAGATGCCCCATTCGGCGTCGATCCATCCCCGCTGCTGCAGGCGCACCAGTGAGGCGTAGATCGTCCCCTGGTTCAGCAAAACCTCGTCGCCGCTCACCTGCTCGATGCGCCGCGCGATGCCGTAGCCGTGTTGCTCGCCCATCGCCGCCAGCGTCTGCAGCACCATCAGATCCAGCGTCCCCTGCAGCAGATCGAGTTTCTCGTCACCCATCCCGCCCCCTGTGTTATGACCACAGAAGCAATGAACCACCAGCGTCCACCGCATTAGATTGTGGCTGGCAGATGCGGTTAGCAGGAAAATCGCGATAGCGGATGGAGGAGGTGTCCGCCCCCTGTGTTACGCCCACAGCAAGCCATACCACTCCTATCTGTGGTACACCCACAGGAGCCTATACGGGCCGGATGGAATGCTGGTTCCAGGGAGAAGAGAAATATTGCGCCCGTTCGTCACAGAGGTGCGACGGTTCGTCCCAGCGAATGGCCGGTGCTCGGTGCCCGGTGCCCCGCCCCTGCACCCTGCACCCTGTTTCTACTCCCCGCGCAGCGCTTCCATCGGCTCCACGCCCGCCGCGCGTGCGGCCGGGATCGCCGCCGCCGCCAGTGCCGCCGTTCCCAGCACTGCGACCGTGATCCCCAGCACCATCGGGTCGTAGACCTTCACACCATACAGCTCCGCCGCCATGGCTCGTCCGGCGAGCATGGCCCCAGGGATGCCGATCGCCAACCCCAGTCCCACCTGCAGGAACGCACCCCGCAGCACCATCTTCTGCACGTCCCGCCGATTGGCGCCCAGCGCCATCCGGATGCCGATCTCGCTGGTGCGCTGCGCTACCGCATAGGCCGTCACACCGTACAGCCCGATCGCTGCCAACACCAGCGCCAGCGCGCCAAACAGCGATGTAAGCGAAGCGATCATGTTTTGCTGGCTCAGGCTCAGCTGGACCTGCTGGTCCATGCTTTGGTAGCTCAGCACCATCAGGTTCGGATTGATCCCGGCCAGCGCGCGCCGCACCTGCACCTCCAGCTCCGGCACATTGCCCCGCGTTTCAATCACCACCGCGTGCAAATAGTGCGAGTGCGCGATGTAGTTCGCATAGTCGGCTACGAGCGGATTGCTGGGCGGCAACGTTGTCCATTGCCCTTCCGGCAGATAGTACATCGGCCGTACCGGTTCCGAAGGATCCCAGTACTGCGCGTCCTCCACCACGCCCACAATCTCGTACGTACCGCGAATTCCCGGCTCCCAGTCGCCAAAGTGCACCCCGATCGCATTCTTCCCGTGCAGCTTCTGCTTCACAAAAGCCTGATTCACCACCGCCACCGGACGCCCGCTCGCGTTGTCGCTCTCCGCAAACGCGCGCCCCTGTATCAGCTTCGTCCCGATGGTCGCAAAATATCCGGGGCTCACGCGCGCCCACGAAGCGTTCTGCTCGATGAACGTCGTCTCCGGCTCGCCCTCCACGAATGCCGTCTCGCTCCAGTTGTCGCCATCCATCGGGCTGTACAGCGACTCGGCCACGCTCTCCACGCCGGGAATCGCAGCCAGCGTATCGTGCAGCTGGCGGTAGAGCTGGTTCAGCTGATCGGGCCGGTAGCCCGCAGTCTCCGGCGCAATCTGCACCACTGTCCGGTGGGTCGTCTCGAACCCGAAGTGCTCGTGCTTCATCCGCTGCATGCTCAGGATCAGAAAGCCCGCCGCACACAGCAGCACCACCGACACGGCCGCCTGGGCCACCACCAGCACCTTCTGCGCGAAGGTCTCATGCCGCCCGGTCGAGCGGTTCGCTCCTCGCAATGCCTCAATCGGATCCGCTTGCGCCGCCAGCCATGCCGGAGCCAGGCCAAACAGCAATCCCGTCACCAGCGACGCCAGAAACGCAAAGCCCAGCACCAGCAGCGATGGGCTGGGACTGATGCTCACCGCATTGCTATGAAATGCCAGGTGCAGGATCAGCTTCGCTCCGCCCCAGGCAAAGACCACGCCTGCCACCCCGCCAATCATCGCCAGCACCAGGCACTCGACCAGCGTGCTCTCCACCAGCCGCCGCCGCGTCGCCCCCAGAGCCGTCCGCACCGCAGTCTGCTGCCGCCGCGTCGCCGCGCGCGCCAGCATCAGGTTCGCCAGATTCGCGCACGCAATCAGCAGCACGAAGCTCGAGATCCACATCAGCAGATGCAGGTCGCTCTTGTAGTCCTCCTGCATGCGCTGCACGCCGTTGCCTCCCGGTGTCAGGCGCAGATACTGCTTCGGAATCAGCGCCCGCCCCTCCGGCAGAATGATCCGGCTCAGCGGGCTGCGCAGAAACTGCTGCAGCTCCACCTGCATCTCGGCCTGGACCGCCGCCACACTCGCTCCTGGCGCCAGCCTCCCGATCAGATTCAGGAACTGCGCCTCGGGATGATCCAGCTGGTGCCGCTCCGGCGCAATCAGCGGCATCGTGTTGATCGGCATCCACAGCGCTGGAGGCTCTGCCGTCAGACGCTCCCCGAAGAATCCCGGCGGCCCAATACCCACTACCGTTACCGGCTGCCCGTTAACGTTGAGCGTCGACCCGATCAGCGCGCGGTTTCCACCGAACTTCTGCTGCCACGCCGCAAAGCTCATCACCGCCACCGGCGCCGCGCCCTGCATATCGTCCGAAGGACGAATCAGCCGCCCCGCGTACGGCTGCAGCCCCAGCGTGTCGAAAGCGTTGCCGGAAACCAGCTCGGTCCACGTCGGCTCGGCCGGCGCATCGCTCCCCTCGTGCCGCACGCCCATCTGATACGCCGTCGACTGGAACGCCGCCAGACTCTCAAACCCCGGCGTATGGTCGCGGAACTCCTTGTACTGCTCCCAGGAGAACAGCGACCAGTCATACGGATGATCGGTGTACTCCGGAATCCCGGAGTTGTTGCAGCACTGCTCGATGTCGCCCACCCGCACCAGCTGCCCCGGGTCCTTCACCGGCAGCGACTTCAGCAGCACCTGATCCACCAGCGTGAAGATGGCCGTCGTCGCGCCGATACCCAGCGCCAGGGTCAGAACGGCGGTGATCGTAAACCCGGGCGACTTCCGCAATTGACGCAGGACAGTTTTCAGGTCGGCAGACACGTCGGAGAAACTCCTGGGGCGAATTTTCAGGCCGCTCAATCCTCAGGCCACTTCCATTGGATTCGTTCCACGGCCCTCGGAATTGACCTGCAAATCGCCTTCCATCGTCGCGCGACACAAAGCACTGAAACCAAAGAACCGCCTCTCCTCGGCTTGACGCGCCACCGTCCACCGTCCGATCTCGCTGTCCACCAACGGACGCCGTTCCCCGTTCCCTGTACTATTTCCCTCATCCCCCAGGAACATATAGATGCCCGCGTCTCCGTGGTGGCCCGCACGATTGCGCCCAGTGTTGCTGCTCTGCTGGTGTGTTTCGTGGATCGCCCCAGTCCCGTGTGCCGCCGCCCAATCCACCAGCCCGCACAGCTCTCCAGCGCCTGCGAACACCGTCTCCGCTACCACCGTCCGCTACCACGTCGGCGACGAACCCGACGGAACCAAAGGCTGGGCTTCCCCCACCTTCGACGACAGCTCCTGGTCCATCGCCAGGGAGGGTCTCGTTCCTTCGCGCTCCAGCGATAACAATGCCTTTCTCTGGGTCCGCATGCGCGTGCCCGTCCCTGATCTCCAAACGCCGCTCGCTCTCCACCTCACCGACCTCGGCGTCCAGCCCATCGCATGGCAGGTCTTCGTCAACGGCCATCCCCTCGGCGGACAAGGCTCCTTCCCGCCCCACCCCAACCCCGCCGCTCCTCCCGTTTCGCCGGTCATCGATCTGCCTGCGTCCGTCGCTCCGCCCGGCTCAACGGCCGTGCTCGCGCTGCGCGAGTGGTACGCCCCCGCATTCTTCGAAGCCCGCGTCACCAGCCGCCCCACCCCTGTCATCGACAACGCCCGCGCGCTCGCCCTGGCCGTCCGCGTCGACGCCGCCGAAACCCTCATCGCCAACGGCCCCCAGTATTTCCTCAGCGTGGTCCTCGCCCTGGTCGGCATCGTGCTTCTCCTCATATGGCGCTCCTCCCGCAGTCCGGAATACCTCTGGGCCGCCATCATGCTCCTCACCCCGCTGTGCACCTCCATCCTCACCGCCGGCCCGGTCACCGCCAGCCTCTCCTTCCGCGCTCAAACCCTCGCAACGGCCGCCCTCTACAGCGCCGGCCTGCTCGCCGAAATCGAATTCATGTGGACGCTCTTCGGGCTTCGCTCCCGCTGGCTCCGCATCCTCTGGCACGCCATCTGGGTCGCCTTCATGGCCGCCGAGCTGGCTCAGGCCTTCTTCCTCGATTCCCCCGCGCTCACACACTTCTGCCAGATCGTCATCGTCGCCGGCGTTCCCGCCTTCGACTGCATCCTCTTCCCCGTCTGCATTCGCGAGATGATCCGCCCCGGCGGCAATCGCGCCATCGCCGCCGCCCAAAGCCTCTTCGAGATCATCGTCGCCCTCGGCATCTTCGGCTATTCCCAGCACCTCACCCTCGGGCCTTTTTCCCTCGACCTCTTCCAGATCGGCTTCATGCTCGTCGATCTGGCCATCGCCGCCATGCTCATCCGGCGTGCCCTCTCCGCCTGGCGCGAGGGCAATACCCTCCGCGCCGAATTCGAAGCAGCCCGCGAAGTCCAGCAGCGCCTCGTCGTCCCCCCGCCCGCCGTCCCCGGCTTCCGCATGCAGGCCGCCTACTTTCCCGCCATCCTGGTCGGCGGCGACTTCTACCACGTCCATCCTGACGACAACAGCGGCCTCCTCCTCGTCATCGGCGACGTCAGCGGCAAAGGCCTGCGTGCAGCCATGGCCGTCTCCGCCATCGTCGGAGCCCTGCGCACCATGGAGCCCCTGCAACCTGCCCGGATTCTCGCCGCCCTCAACCGCGGCCTGGCCGGCAACCTCGCCGGCGGATTCGTCACTTGCTGTGCCGCCCACTTCTCCGCCAGCGGACGCATGACAATCGCCAACGCCGGCCACATTCCCCCCTGGCGCAACGGCCTCGAGTTCGACTGCGGCAACAACCTGCCCCTCGGCATCGCCGCCAACATCTCATACGCCGAGCACGAAATCCAGCTCGCCCCCGGTGACTCCCTCACCTTCCTCTCCGACGGCATCGTCGAAGCCGGCAGCGGCACCGGCGAACTCTACGGCTTCGACCGCACCCGCCAGATCTCCACCCAGTCCGCCGACCAAATCGCCGCAGCCGCCCGCGCCTTCGGACAGGAAGACGACATCACCGTCCTCACCCTCGCCTTCACCGGAGCCGAGGTGGCCCATGCGTAAGCTCGTTCCTTCTGGCGCTCGCCGCCCTCGCGCTGCCTGCCTGCGCGCAGGTCTTCAACATGGAGCAAGGCCGTGTGCAGATCACGCCGCTCGACGGCCCCATGCGCTTCCACACCGGCGACGATCCCCGCTGGTCCCAGCCCGGCCTTCGACGACTCCGCCTGGCCGCTCGATCTCTCCGGAAAGCAGCTGGAGCGAGCAAGGCTACAAGGACTACGGCGGCTTCGCCTGGTACCGCTTCAAAGTCATCCTCCCGCCCCAGCACGCGCAGCTTGCCCTCTACCTTCCCCCCATCAGGACCAGCTACCAGGTGTTTGCCGATGGCAGGCTGGTGGGCTCCTTCGGCGGCTTTCCGCCGCACGGGACCATCTACACATCCATCCCACAATGGGTGCTGCTGCCTCAGACGCAGGCCGGCGCGATCGAGATTGCCATCCGCGTGTGGCACTGGCCGCACTGGGCCATGTACTTCGGCGGCGGCCTGTCGGGCGCGCCACGCATCGGCGACGCCGGCCAGCTGAAGGAATGGATGACGCTCCAGGACCGGAACACCTTCTGGCAGCTCACCGCCCAGGACTACCTGGCCCTGCTCAATTTCCTCTACGCCATCGCCGGCTTTGCGCTCTTCCTCATGAGGCGCAGGGAACGCCTGTACCTTTAGTACGCCCTGGCCGGCTTCTTCTTCGGAGGCTGGTCCCTGGCGAACTGTTTCGCAGCCTTTCACGCTGTGCCGGCGCTCGCCAGCGAAGCCGTGATGGATGGCCTTTCCGTTGCAGGATTCCTCAGCTTCCTGATGTTCGTCTGGATGATGCTCGGGGCTCGGCGCACGATTTGGATCCCGCTATGCATCGTCTCCGTGGCGCTGGACGTGGTGATGTGGACCGTGCCTGCGCTCCGCAATCTGCCGGTTTCCGTCGGCAACTTCATCTTTCTCGCAGTCAATCTGCCGCAGACAATCGCCCCTGTGGCCATGTTGATCCAGGGCGTCAGGCGCCGCGATCCCGATGCTCGCTTGCTGCTGGTTCCGGTGGGACTGAACGCACTGGCGAACTGGATCAATGACGCGCTTTGGGCGATCCTCACCGCGGGCCATCCACGGATTGAGCCTTACTGGAACTTCTGGAACAACACCTTCAGCTGGCCCTTCCCGTTCGGCCTCTACGATCTCTCGATTGCAATCCTGCTGCTTGCGATTATGGCGATCGTCGTCCTTCGTTTTGCCCGCTCGCGTCACGAGGAGGACCAGCTGAAAAGCGAACGGGAAGCCGCCCGCACCGTCCAGCAGGTCCTCGTGCCGGCGGAGAATCCGCAGATCCCCGGATTCCGCATCGAGAGCATCTACCAACCCTGCCGGCGAGGTCGGCGGCGACTTCTTCCAGATCCTGCCCACGCCCGCAGGCGGAGTCCTGCTCGGCGATTGGCGATGTCAGCGGCAAAGGCATGCCCGCCGCCATGACCGTCTCGCTGCTTGTGGGCACGTTGCGTACCCTGGCCCACTACACACAAAGCCCAGGCGAAATTCTCGCCGCCATGAACCAGCGCATGCTCGGCCGCGGCCAGGGTGGATTCACCACCTGCCTCGTTCTCCGCGCCGATCCCGACGGAACCATCACCGCGGCCAATGCCGGCCATCTGGCCCCTTACCTTGGCGGCACCGAACTCAGCATCGACAACGGCCTGCCCCTCGGCCTCAGCGCCGAAGCCACCTACTCGGAAACAAAGCTGACCCTTCCCGGCAACACGCAGCTCACCTTCCTCTCTGACGGCGTCGTCGAGGCCCGCAACGCCCAGGGCGAACTCTACGGCTTCGACCGCACCGCCACCATCTCCACCCAATCCGCCGAACAAATCGCCCGCGCTGCTCAGACCCACGGCCAGGAAGACGACATCACCGTCCTCACCCTCGCCTTGAACGGAGCCGAGGCAGCGGCCCGCTAACCGCTTTTTAGCTAACCGGATTTCAGCTAACCGTTTTATTGGCTGACCGCTTCTCAGCTGCTTCGCGCCCTCCAGGGCGCAAAACCCCAAATGTGGAAAACTCGTCAAGTTTTTTGCCCCGTTACCGAAGTGCATATCGCTGAATCAAGAACACTTATAGACACAAACGGTTGGCAGATTTACCCGCCCAAATTGGTATTCTGAATAATAGAGGGAAGTTCTTAAAAGGAAGGCTCGCTGATCGGGGCGCCCGCGTTGGGTGACCCAGGCGGGCCTTTTCTTTTGCCCCTCGTTTTTGCATGCAAAGGAAAAAGCAAACACTATGAACATCCTGAAAAAAGTCGGAGTCAAAATCGCGGATTTCGGCAAGTGGCTCGCCGGTGAAATCAAGTCGATCGTCGGCCTGGCCCTCCGTGTGGAGCACATCCTGAAGTCCGAGAAGCCGCTGGAGAAGCCCTTTATACAGGGCCTCTCCACCGTGGTTGCCGACGTCGAGGCCCTCATCACCGCCTCCGAAGGCGCTCTCAATGCTAACGGCCTGAACTTCGCCGCGGACTCGAAGGTCTACTCCGGCTTCGTCACCCTCATCGACGACTTCAAGAAGCTGGCGCCCGTCGTCGAGCAGGCCCTCGCCATCCTCGAAGGAAAGGAGACCACGACCGCTCCCGCCGCCGCCAAATAGCAGGCAGGAGCACTCAGGGGCCGGCAGTCCGAAAGGACTGCCGGCCCATTACACGGAGGAACGGGATATTTGTACCCGAAATTAGCAATTTCCGAGGATTTCAGAGCCTCACCCTGAGAGGCCTGACCAGAATAAACATCATCGTTGGCGATAACGGCAGCGGAAAGACTGCGCTTCTGGAATCGCTGTTTCTTGCGGGCGGATTCCGGCGACAGCGTTTCGCTGACCCGCTCTTAGCTAACCGCTTCACCAGCCAACCGCTTCTTAGCTGTAACTACTGTGGAATCATATGCGTAGACAAGTTGCACTTTGGAATCAAATACATACGCGCCGCTCGTTTTCAAGCCGCGACCTACGCATTTGAAAACAAAACGCTTACCCGCAAACCATCATGGAATCAAATGGATACGCGCCACTCCAATTCGCACGCATCAATGGAATCAAATGCTTGCGCATCACTACCCCGATTTGCCCCCCGGAAAAATCACGACTTCCCGAGCGCACGGCGCCCGATGTCCCGACGAAAAACCATCCCCTCAAAGGAGATCCTGCCCATCGCCTCGTACGCCGATCCCAGCGCCTCTTCGAGCGTCGGTCCGGCTGCGGTCACGCCCAGCACGCGCCCGCCAGCCGTCCGATACTCCCCATCGGCCAGCGTCGTGCCGGCATGAAAAACCTCAACGCCCGGTACCTGCGCCGCCTCCTCGAGCCCCGAGATCACCTCGCCGGTCCGGTAGCTGCCCGGATAACCCTGCGACGCCGCCACCACACACGCCGAAGCGCCCGGCTTCCAGCGGAACTCGGTGTCACTCAGCCGCCCCTCCACGCAAGCCTCGAGCGCCTCGACCAGGTCGCTCTCCATTCGCACCAGGATGGCCTGCGTCTCCGGATCGCCGAAGCGCGCGTTGAACTCCAGCACCTGCGGCCCGGTCGCCGTCATCATCAAGCCGCAGTACAGGACGCCGACGAAAGGCGTCTCCTCCGCGGCCATGCCGTCGATCGCCTGCTGCGCTACATGCTCGAGGATCCACGCCCGCATCGCATCGTCGAGCATGTTATCAGTTGAGTAAACACCCATGCCGCCCGTATTCGGCCCCGTGTCGCCTTCCCCAATCCGCTTGTGATCCTGCGCCGGAACCAGTGGCGCCACATGCTTGCCATCGCTCAGCACCAGGAACGACAGCTCCTCGCCGGTCAGGTGCTCTTCGACGACGACGCTCTTCTCCGCCGACCCCAACAGCTGCCCGCTGAACAGGTCTGCGATGGCCTGCTCCGCCTCGGCCTTCGTCTCGCAGATCAGCACGCCCTTGCCGGCCGCCAGCCCGTCGGCCTTGATGACTACCGGCAGCCTGAACATCTCGATTGCCTGCTGCGCCTCCAGGCGCGACTCGCAGACCGCGTAGTTAGCGGTGGGAATCTTGTGCCGCTGCATGAAGCGCTTGGCGTGCGCCTTGCTCGTCTCCAGCAGCGCCGCATCCCGCGTCGGCCCAAAGACCCGGAAACCGCGCGCCTGCATCGCATCGACGAGGCCCAGCGAGAGCGGCATCTCGGGCCCAATGACGGTCAGATCCGGCTTCTCGATTCCGACGACGCGCAACAGATCATCGATGTCCTTCTGATCGGCTTTCACGCATCGCGCCACCTGCGCGATGCCGCCGTTGCCCGGCGCGCAGACGACATCGCTCACCCGCGACGAGCGACGAATCGCCCAGCACAGAGCGTGCTCGCGCCCGCCGCCCCCAATCACCAGCACCTTCATCGGTCGTTGATCCCCACCCGAGCCTATCGCAGCGCTGCCCTCGGCAACAAACCCATGCCCTGCGACCTGAGTTCTGTGTCCTGTCCTACCGCACCGCGATCCAGGCCTGCCAGAACACGACGGCGAGCATGAAGACCAGATACAGGCGCAGCGCCCAGAGCAGGGTCAGCTCACCGCCTTTCAAACGGCGGCGCGGAACCGGATCGCGCTTCGAGCTCACGAGTTGGTCGTGCTCCAGCGTCTCGAGGACGAGGCTCGTATCCGCCAGGCTCGCGTGTTCGTGTTCGGCCTTCGAGTCCATCACCTACAACCTTCCTATCCACGCAAACGCATTCGGCGCCACCACGCTGATGCCATACAGAACTCCGGCCGCGGTGAGCAGCACGACCACCGCCGCAGCCAGCGCGTTCATCCATGCGGGGCTCTTCACCCCTTCCATGATCTCCTTGTCATTCACCAGCAGGTAGAGGAACACCAGCGCCGGCGGCATCGCCAGCACCGCGACCACATTCACCACCAGCACCACGAAGACCAGCGGCAATCCCGGGATCAGCACGATGCCCGCCGCTGCCGCCGCGCACAACCCCAGCACCGCGTAGAACGACTTGCCCTCTTTGACCGGCAGATTCAGGCTGTGCGGCCGCTGCGCGACCTCACCGAACGCATAAGCCGAGGAGGTCGAGATGGTAATCGACGCGACGATGCCGGCCTCGACCATCCCCAGCGCGAAGAGGCTGGCCCCGAAATGCCCGATGAACGGCTGCAGCGCCTGTGCGAACTGCGCCGCCTGAAAGTTCTCCGCGCTGATGTGCCCGAACAGCGGCGCCGTTGCCAGGATCGCGCCCACCGCCGCCGCTGCCGCCAGCCCCGCGCCCACCAGCGTATCGATGCGCCCGAAGCGGATGTCCTTCGTCGTCATCCCTTTGTCCACGGTCGCGCTCTGCTGGAAGAACAGCATCCACGGCGTGACGGTCGCGCCGATGTCGGAGAGCACGATCATCAGAGTGTCGTTGCTGAATCCGGGCAGGGGTTTCCAGCTGCTCAGCGCGTGGCCGACGGCTCCCCAGTGCGGGTGCGCCATCAGCGCCACGGGAATGAAGATCAGGTTGAAGGCGGCGGCAGCCAGCGTCACACGCTCCCAGGTCCAGTAGCGATGGCTGAGCAGCGCGGAGAACAGCACCACCAGTGCCAGCAGGACTGCCGCCCAGGGCGGAACGCCGAAGAATCCGAGGCCCGCGCGGATGGCAATGAACTCGGTGATCAGCGTAAGGAAGTTGCCGATGGCGAGGTCGATCATCGAGAACCAGCCCCAGAACGGACCGAAGCGCTCGAAGATCAGCTCTGCGTGGCCGCGGTGGGTCGCAGCGCCCAGGCGCACGGTCATCTCCTGCACCACGAAAGCCATGCCGAAGGTGAGAATGACAAACGGGATAAAGAAGCCGACGCCGAACTTCGCGCCGGTCGCCGCATAGGAGAGCATGCTGGGCCCATCGTTTTCGCCCAGCATGACGAGGATGCCCGGGCCGATGAGCAGCCACAGGAGCCAGGCGCGGGAACGCAGAGTGCGGCCGCTGCGCGCTGCCGAGACCCGCGCCCGGTCATGCGCGCGGTCGATGTCCTCGTGCGTGACAACGACTTCCTCGTCCGCAGTCACGACGCGCAGCCGGTGCTCGGGTTGTGCGGCTGGACTCATCCCTGCTCGGGTACTTCCTCCTGTTTCGATGGACCGCGCAGCGACATCCCAGGCCTGGGAGTGGGCGTCTGGAGGCCGCGCCATTCTCAGGAGTGTACTTCGCTTTGGCTGCGTTTGTAAACCATAGTTAACACAGAAGTGTTAAGAAAAGTTCACATATGGGCCGACAGAAGAGTGGCGCACGATTTTAACCGGTGGGGATCCACCGGCAGGCGCACCCCACGGCCGCGTCCATCCCTCGCGCTGCGCTAGCGATTTGCCTTGCGGAACACTACGCAGTACATGCGGTGATACTCGTCGGGGCTGGGCCAGTCGTTATGGACAGACTCCACCGCAAACCCGGCGCTTTTGAGTTCGTCGATAAGAATCGGCTGCGGGATGCCGTGCCCGATGCGATTGCCGGGGACGCCGTCCGGAATCGTGGTTCCCGGACGCGGTTCTTCGTCGATGACGGCCAGTTGCCCCCCGGGCTTAAGTGAGCGCAGCAGGGTAGCGTCGATTTCCTTCGCCTGGGTGAAGTGGTGGTAGACCAGCCGCATGAAGATGGAGTCGCAGCACTCCGCGGGGAGATTCACGCTCGCCGCAGAGCCTTTGATCACGACAATATTTGCGTCTGTCGCAGCCAGGTCCTGGAGATGGGTGAGCGCCTGCGGATCGATCTCGTTAGTGTAGACCTTGCCGGAGGGGCCGACGTGCATGGCCGCCGCCGTCGTAAGCCTGCCGTTCCCGGCGCCGATCTCCGCCACAACACTTCCCTGATGCCACTCGAGCAACGAGGCCAGCCGGTCCGCCTCCCGTTGCAGAGTGTCCTGCCCGTGGCAAGGCGCCAGGCAGACCGCACCCAGGACCAGTGCGGCAGTCACGAAGAAGACGCGGCGCAGCATCATGGAGATCTCCGGACAACGAGGTCTCCATGATAGAGATGCTGCCTTGCCGGAAACAATGGCCGGTTGGAACGGCTCGCTGTTCCGGCCCGTCTCCGGCTCTCGCCGAAGCTCGCCTGCGAGGCACACTGCGAGAACTCAGCCGGCTCCGCGTTCCCCTGCGGGACGCAAACGTTCTAAAATATGGAACGGTGACGATGAGGATTCTCATCTCGTTATCGCCGCTTTTCCGGCGCTACCGGCGTGGCCGCCACGACCGCGGACGACGTATTTCCGTTTGACAGTTGCTTCCTGACTCGACCCCGCGCTGACTGTTCGCGCCCTGGGGACCCGGCGGCCTGCTCGCCGGTTGGCTTGCGCCTCTCCACCACGAAAGGAAAACGTCATGAACAGCTTTGGCAGCCAGTCCGAACTGAAGTCCGGCGGCAAGACGTACGAGATTTTTCGCCTCAGCGCGCTCGAAAAGCGTGGCATCAAGCTCTCCCGCCTCCCCTTCAGCCTGCGTATCCTGCTCGAGAACCTTCTCCGCTACGAGGACGGCAAGTCCGTCTCTGCGGACGATATCGAGTTCCTCGCGAAGTGGGACCCGAAGGTCGAACCTTCGCGCGAGATTTCCTGGATGCCGGCGCGCGTCCTGATGCAGGATTTCACCGGCGTGCCGGCGGTCGTCGATCTGGCTGCGATGCGGGATGCGATGAAGGTGCTGGGCGGCGATCCGCAGAAGATCAATCCCCTGCAGCCGGCGGAGTTGGTGATCGACCACTCGGTGCAGGTGGATGAGTTCGGCACGGGCAATGCGTACTCCGTGAATGCCGCACTTGAATTCCAGCGCAACCGCGAGCGTTATGCGTTTCTGAAGTGGGGGCAAACGGCGTTCCGGAACTTCTCGGCGGTGCCGCCCGGAATGGGCATCTGCCACCAGGTGAATCTGGAACACCTGGCGCGCGTCGTCTTCACTACGCCTGGCGCGAAGCTACAAGCGTATCCCGACACGCTGGTCGGAACCGACTCGCACACGACGATGATCAACGGCCTCGGCGTGCTCGGCTGGGGCGTGGGAGGCATCGAAGCCGAGGCAGCGATGCTGGGCCAGCCGGTTTCCATGCTGGTGCCGCAGGTGGTGGGCTTCAAACTGACCGGCAAGTTGCGCGAGGGAGCGACAGCGACGGATCTGGTGCTGACGGTGACGGAGATGCTGCGCAAACTCGGCGTCGTGGGCAAGTTTGTGGAGTTCTACGGGCCGGGCATCGCGGAGCTGCCGCTGGCGGATCGGGCGACGATCGGCAACATGGCGCCGGAGTACGGCGCGACGTGCGGGCTCTTCCCGGTGGATGCGGAGACGCTGCGCTACCTGCGCCTGACCGGGCGCAGCGCGGAGCAGATCGCGCTGGTCGAGGCGTACTTCAGGGAGCAAGGCCTCTTCCACACGCCGGATGCGCCGGAGGCGGAGTACTCGCAGACGATTGCGCTGGAGCTGGCGACCGTCGAGCCGAGCGTGGCCGGACCCAGGCGGCCGCAGGATCGCGTTCTGCTGCGCGAGGCGGGAGCCAACTTCAAAAAGCAGCTGCCGTCGCTGCTCGGACCCAACGCCGACAAGGTCGGGCAGCGCCAGGCGATTCGCTGGGAGGGCGAAGGCGGCCACGCGTCAGCGAACGGCAATGTGCAGTCCACCCACGGGTCACCCGAACCAGTCGCCAACGGCAACGGCCACATCGCGGCAACTGTGAAGGAGCGCTTCGGCGTGGATGTCGAGCCGTACCTCGATCACGGCTCGATCGTGATCGCCGCCATCACCAGTTGCACAAACACGTCGAACCCCTCGGTGATGGTGGCCGCCGGCTTGCTGGCAAAGAAAGCCGTCGAAAAGGGCCTGAGCGTGCCGCCGTGGGTGAAGACGTCGCTCGCGCCGGGGTCGCGCGTGGTGACGGACTACTACGATAAGGCCGGGCTGACGCAGTGGCTCGACAAGCTGCGGTTCAACACGGTTGGCTACGGATGCACCACATGCATCGGCAACTCCGGCCCGCTGCCCTCAGACATCTCGAAGGCGATTGAGGATCACAGCCTGGTTGCGGTATCGGTGCTGAGCGGCAATCGTAATTTCGAAGGCCGCATCAACTCCGAGGTCCGCGCGAACTATCTGATGTCGCCGCCGCTGGTGGTGGCGTACGCGCTCGCCGGGCGCATCGACCACGACTTCGATAACGATCCGATCGGCAAGGATAAGGCCGGCAAGCCCGTCTTCCTGCGCGATCTCTGGCCAACGCAACAGGAAGTTTCGAGCGTGATCGCTTCGGCCCTCACCTCGGAAAGCTTCACGAAGGAATACGCGACGGTCACGAAGGGCGACACGAACTGGCAGAAGCTGAGCTTCCCCACCGGCAATGTGTACCAGTGGGAGCAGGACTCGACGTACATCCGCAAGGCGCCATACTTCGACGGGATGCCCGCGCAACCCGCTCCGGTGAAGGAGATTACGGGGGTGCGGGTGCTGGCGGTGCTGGGCGACTCAGTGACCACCGACCACATCTCGCCGGCGGGATCGATCAAACTGAATGGCCCGGCGGGAAAGTACCTTACCGAGCACGGCGTGAAACCGGGCGATTTCAACTCCTACGGATCACGGCGCGGCAATCACGAAGTCATGGTGCGCGGGACTTTCGCCAACGTACGGCTGAAGAACAAACTCGCGCCCGGCACGGAAGGCGGCGTGACGCGGCTGCTGCCGGAAGGCGAGCCGATGTCGATCTATGACGCGTCGGTGAAGTACGCCGAACGCGGCACGCCGCTAATCATTCTGGCGGGGAAGGAATACGGCTCAGGCTCGTCGCGGGACTGGGCGGCAAAAGGGCCGCGGCTGCTCGGGGTTCGCGCCGTCATCGCGGAGAGCTTCGAACGCATCCACCGGTCGAACCTGGTGGGGATGGGGATTTTGCCGCTGCAGTTTGAAGCCGGTAAGAATGTCGAGTCGCTGGGACTGACGGGTGAGGAGACGTACGACTTCCCCGGACTTAAGGCTCTGCTCGATACGAAATTCGCTGATGGCAAGACGCTCCGAGTGCGTGCTGCAGCGAATGGCTCGGCGAAGGAGTTCAATGCGACGGTGCGCATCGATACGCCCCAGGAGATCCTCTACTTCGAGCATGGCGGCATTTTGCAGTATGTGCTGCGGCAGTTGGCTGCGCAGAAGTAGAATTCCGCTCCGAATCCAGGGTGGCCGTCCTCGAGCGGCCGCTTTTCCTGCGGGTTCGCACATGAAAGACCGGGAAAAGTTCAGGAATGCAGGAACGCAATCGCGATTCGCCGCGTCTATGCAAGCATGCGATTGCACTGGCGGGGACAATCCTGGATCGTAGCCGGAGCGTTGGCAGCGGCCTGCATGACGGCATCTGCGCAGAGCAGCCAGCCGGGGCGAACGGGCAACCCCGCGGCTTCGTCCGCGCGAGGAAGCATCATCCCGATGCCAGCGGATCGGGCAGAGGACTCTTACGCGATCTACTCGCTGCTGATGCCCGGAAAGACGCTGGCGAGCCTGCCGTCGGCCCAGGGCGCGCCATGGGCGATTGCGGCGGTAACAGTCGGCGAGGCGGAACGCAACCCACAAATCGCGCCGCAGGGGCAGCTTAAGCCGCCGCCCGATCACCCGCGTGGGTTTACTGAGGCGGTGGGCGACTACGAAGGAAACAAGTACACCCGCATCCAGCTGAAGAGAGACGATTTCCATCTGCAGCACGCCTTCACACTGGTGGACCCGGACACGGCGAAGACCGCCGGTTATCCAGGAGTGACGTACTTCAGCGAGGTGTATTTCGACAGCAAGCACCGGGCGGCGCTGGTGTACATGTACGAGTGGTGCGCGAACCTGTGCGCAGCCGGCAGCTGGGTGTATCTGGAGAAGCACGGCGGCCAGTGGACACGGCAATCGGGCATCGTGGTACCCGGCGCGTAGAGGCTTCTACTTCGGGCGAGCGCGTTCGCGCTGCAACTCGCGCCAGACGTCGCTTTTGGAAACGCCGCGCTCTCTGGCAATTCGTTTCAGGGCGTCTTTTTCGTTGAGGCCTTCGGCTTGCGCCAATTCGGCGAGGCGCGCCTGGATGCTGGCCGAGCGGTCCGCCGATCGCGCGAGTGCGGGTTGCGCGTCGATCAGCAGCACGATCTCGCCGCGAATGCTGTCTCGGCTCGCCAGCTGCTCGCGGATTTCGCGAACCGGGCCGCGCAGGAATTCTTCATGGATCTTGGTGAGTTCGCGGCCGAGCACGATGCGGCACTCGGAGCCCCAGACGGTCTCGATGTCGGCCAGGGTTTCAAGGATGCGGTGCGGGGCTTCGTAGAGGATCAGCGTGGACGGGGCAGTAGTCGCGCGGGCCAGGTCTTCGAGCGCTGTGCGGCGGGCGCCCGCCTTCGGCGGAAGAAATCCGATGAAAGAGAAATGATCTGTGTTCAGGCCTGAGGCGACCAGCGCAGCGAGAGCGGCGTTCGCTCCGGGAATCGGAAAGACGGGGATGCCCTCGGCGATCGCAGCCTGAGCGAAGATCATGCCGGGGTCGGAGATGCCGGGAGTGCCCGCGTCGGAGACGACCGCGATGCGGGCGCCGTTCTTCAGCTCCTGGATAAGCTGGCGGCTGCGCTCGGCCTCGTTGTGCTCATGGCTGCTGATGGTGGGTGTGGTGATGCCGTAGCGGTCGAGAAGCTTGCGCGTCTGGCGCGTGTCCTCACAGGCGATGCGGTCCACGGAGCGCAGCACGCGCAGGGCCCGCAGCGTGATGTCCTCGAGATTGCCGATGGGTGTGGCGACGATGTAGAGGCCGGGCGCGAGCGGTTCGTCGTTCACGATTCGCTGTCGACGCGCTCGAGGCGGCGGTACTCGGCCAGCAGGCCCATGCTGCTGCTCAGGTTCTGCCAGGTGACAATGCCGACGATGCGGCCGCTTTCAGCGACGGGGATGAGAGACAGGCGTCCGCTGCCAATGCGGCGGATCAGCGCGCCGAGGGAATCGTCGGGCTGCGCGACCTGGAAGGCGCGCGACATGATGGCCTGGATGTAGCCGTTGCCCCCGTGGCGCAGCGCCTGGATGATTCCCTGGCGCGACACGACGCCGACCAGCGCTGCCCCGCGGACCACGGGGAAATCGTCCTGCAGGCTGTGGATGGCCTTGTAGAGCGCGTCGGAGAGCGTGTCCGACGGCGAGAGCGTGTCAAAGTCGGTGAGCATCACATCGCGCATGCGCACGGTTTCGACGACCGACTGGAAGAGCACGCCCTGGTCTTCCAGCTGCGCGCCGATAAAGACGAAGAAGCCGCCCATGATGAACCATGGACTCAGCGACGACGCGAGATGCGTGTTCGGAATGGCCAACAGGGCGAGCCCCGCGACCACGGCGCCGATGCCGAGCATCTGGCCGAGGCCGGAAGCCGCGCGCGTGGCCTGCGCGACTCCGCGATTGCGCGAGAGACTGCCGCGCATCAGGCGGCCCGCGTCGAGCGGGTAGGCAGGAACGCAGTTGATGACCGCGAGCGCCACATTGAGCCAGATGGTCGAACGCATCAGATGGGCGGGGGTGACAATGGGCAGTGCGGCGATGCGGACCTGCGAACTGGCTCCTGCAATGAGCGCGGTTACCAGAGCAGCGAATCCCAGATTGGAGAGGGGACCGGCAAGGGTGAGCGCCCATTGCGTGGAACCCTCAGCGGCGCGTTCGGCCATTTCCGGACTCGAATAGGAGAACAAGCCGCCGATGGGGAGCAGCAAAATGCTGCGCACCGTGAGGCCGTGCCAGGCCGCGGTAAGAGCCCGCGCGGCTTCGCGTCCCACTACAGCGCCGAAGAGCAGGAACCAGAGGAAGACACCGCGCCACGACGGGATTCCTGAGAGATTGGTGGAGAGCACGCAGAAGATCAGGAGAAGGAGAAAGAAATAGTGGATGCGCAGGTGCACACCGAACCAGCGTCCGAGTGGTAATGACCAGGCGCGCATCGCGTTCTCCAGAGTCCTTGCCGTTATTGTAGAGGGTCGGCCGATTTTCCAGAGGGTGAAGCGATGCGCGTGATTGCCGGGAAGTATCGGTCGCGGGTTCTGCAGGCTCCGCGCGGGCTGGAGACTCGGCCGACCAGCGACCGGTTGCGCGAGACGCTGTTCAACGTACTGGCGCCACGCCTGGAGGGCTCGGTCTTCCTCGATCTGTACGCTGGGTCCGGCGCAGTCGGCATCGAGGCGCTGAGCCGCGGGGCGCGGGAGGCCATCTTTGTGGAGCAGGCCGACACAGCGAACCGCCTGATTCGTGGAAACCTGGCGAGCCTCGGAATTCGCGGAGGTTACGCACTGGAGGCACGCAGTGTTGGTGCGGCTTTGCGGCGGCTGGCCGAATGCGGGACGGCAGGCGGACCTGGTGTTTCTGGATCCTCCCTACGCCCGTGCGGACGAATATGCGGCGACGCTGAACCTGTTGGGGGGCGAATGCCGTCCGATCCTGGCGCCGCACGCGCTGGTGATCGCCGAGCATGAGAAGCGTCGGGAGCTGGACGATCGGTACGGGGAGCTCGTGCGTTATCGAGTGCTGAAGCAGGGAGACGCGGCGCTGAGCTTTTATCGCGCGGAGCCTCAGGCGGGCTGAGACGTCTCACCCGTTCGCAAATCCACGATGAACGGGACTTCACGATCGGTCATAAGATCCCAGCCAAAGCCGTAGATTCTGTCGCCGCGCATCTCGGTGATGCGGATTCCCTCCGACGAAAGCCTCCGCGTCTGCCAGGCCTCGCCGTCCGCCCCCCATGCCAGCAGCGCCTGATGACCGGCAAACAGGAGCAGGTTGCGTTCCGGCAACGGCAGCGGCTGGAAGACGGGTCGAAAGGCAATGTGCGTGAAGGACGCGGGTTCCATGCTGTTCACGATGTACGCATAGCCGCCCGCCACGGCACACATCTCGTCTGCGTTGGGACAACTCCAGATGCCTGTGGGCGCTTTTGGATCGGAGAAGCCAAGCGCGAAGGTTGCAAGGAATTTGATCGCTTTGCCCGCCGGCTGCACCATCACCTCGAGCGCGCCGCGTTCCACCTCTTCCGCCTCGCGGGGATAGGTGTAGCAGCGCAGCGGCTTGATGAGCGGGCGCCTGGGAAGGATCTCGGCCTGCCAGGAGTGCGGAAACGCGAGGTTCACGGCTCGGGCCGGAAGTTGAGAATCCATTCCAGTTGTTCCTCCGTGTCGGGGACCTGGAAGCCGCGGGCCTGCCCAATAAGCCGCAGAGCGTCGCCGGCTCGCCAGCCCAGCGCGATCATGACGCAGGCGAGCAGGACCGTGGCGCGGCCGATGCAGCCGCGGCAATGCGCGCCGATGCTGCGACCGGCGCGGACCTGATCGCGCAGGTCGGCCACCAGGCTGCGAAAGCCGGCGAGGTCGGCCGGGGTACAGCGATCCAGAATCGGATACGAGATGAACTGCATACCGAGTTGCTGCGCGATGCGGCCCTCCTCGGTGAGGCCAAGCTCTTCGTTATCCTGCGGCGTGAGCAACGAGACGAGGGTGTCGATGCCCTCGGCGTGCGCCTCCTGCAGGTCGGCCTGCAGGCCGTCGCCGCCGCGCGGGCGCAAAACGATGGCGAGGCGCGATGGGTTCGCTTCCCCGATCCAGAGAACCGTCCTCATTGGCCTCCGCTCATGAATTGTTCGATGCGCTCGCGCACGCCGAGCACGTGCACCGGGAGATCCAGCCGGCTGCCTTCTTCGAGAATCGGGAGCAGCTTGTCGAATTCCGGGCCGGAGTGGCTGCCGGTGAGGGCGATGCGCACGGGGTGAAACAGGTCCTTTCCCTTCGCGCCGGTTTCGGATTTGATCTCGTTCATCCAGGCCTTGAATTGTTCCGGCGTGACCGGTTCAGCGTGCGCAACAACGCGGGCAGCGAACGCGGCGAGTACCTTCTGCGCGGACTCCGTGGTGAGGAGCGCGGCGTTTTCCTCGTTGGCGCGCGCGGCTGCGGGATCGAAACGGAAAACAAAGGCTGCTTTCACTGGCAGCTCGTCGAGTTGATTCGCGGAAGGCAGGAAAAGCGCCAGAAGCTTGCCGAACCATGCATCGACGGCCGCCGCAGGCGATGCTTCATCGCGCGGCGCAAGAAAGCCCGCTGCCGCAAAGTGCGACCATGCCAGCTCGACGATGCGCTCGGGATCGGCAGCTTTCAGATAATGGCGGTTGAGCCAGTGCAGCTTCTCCCAGTCAAAGATGGCCGGCGATGCCGTGACGCGCTCGAGGCGAAATTCCTTCACCAGCTCTTCGCGCGAAAAGAGCTCGCGCGTTCCACCTTCGGCGCCCCATCCGAGCAGCGCCAGATAATTGACGAGCGCTTCGGGCAGGATTCCCATCTCGCGAAAGCTGGCAACCGACGTGGCCCCGTGCCGCTTCGAGAGCCGCTCGCGGTCGCTGCCGAGGATCGTGGAGAGGTGCGCAAACTCCGGCGGCTTCCATCCGAAGGCCTCGTAAATCGCGACCTGCTTCGGCGTGTTCGAGATGTGGTCATCGCCGCGGATCACGTGCGTGATCTCCATCAGCGCATCGTCGAGGGTAACAACGTAGTTGTAAACCGGCATGCCGCTGGAGCGGACCAGGATGGGATCGCTGACGGTTTCGTTGGGAAATTCGACGACGCCGCGGACGATGTCGTGGAAGCGCAAGCGGATGATCGGGGATACGCAGGCGCACCGCGAATGGCTCGCCTTTGGCCGCGCGAGCCGCGGAATCGGCATCGCTGATCGCTGCGGCAGCGTCCGGAGTAGACCTGCGCCTGGTGGGCGGCAGTCGCTTCGCGACGCTCCTCATCGAGTTGCTCCGCGGTACAGAAGCAGCGGTAGGCTTTGCCTTCGGCGAGCAGGCGATCGGTGTGCTCGCGATAGATGCCGAGGCGCTCGGACTGACGATAGGGCGCATGCGGACCCTCGACGCCGGGACCTTCGTCCCAGTCGATGCCGAGCCACAGCAGGTCCTCCATCAACTGCGTTTCGTGACGCACCTCGCTGCGGTCGAGGTCGGTATCCTCGATACGCAACAGGAACGCGCCGCCGGTATGGCGCGCGAAGAGCCAGTTGTAGAGCGCTGTACGCGCATTGCCGACGTGAAGGAATCCAGTGGGCGAAGGCGCAAAGCGGACACGGGTTAGTTGAGCAGACGCAGCGCATGAGCGGGATCAATCTTTGATCTTAAGGAAGCCGCCCGGGCGCGACAACTTTGCCTTCCCTGCCTGCCCCTGGCGAACCCGATCACAGGACGCCGTCACGAAAGACGCGCAGGGCTCTGCCGCCCACAATTACCTTCTCACCGATTTCTTCCGCCGCGAACGGATCCTCGATGTTCTCGGTATTCAGCACCTGACTCCACGGGTTCCCCACCGGCGGCTCCGGCAGCTTGAACTCCACGCCCTCCGCCGCCGCATTCACCAGGATGAGAAAGCAGTCGTCGACGATGGGATCCCCATCCTCATTGGTGATGGCAAGGGTTTTGCCATTCAGCATGAGCGCCAGCGAGCGGTTCCAGTCGGTGGTCCACGCCTCTTCGGCCAGCTCGTTGCCGTCGGTATTGTACCAGGCGATGTCGCGCACCACCGATCCGCGAATTACGCGGTCCTGGAAAAATTTGCGGCGATGCAGGTTGGGGTGATTCCGGCGCAGATGAATCAGCTTCGCAGTAAAGTCCAGCAGACGTTCCTGCGCCGGGGTGTGGTCCCAATGGAACCACGCAAGCTCGTTGTCCTGGCAGTAGGTGTTATTGTTGCCGTTCTGCGTGCGGGCCAGCTCGTCGCCGCCGCAGATCATGGGAACCCCCTGGGACAGGATGACGGTCGCAAGGAAGTTGCGCATCTGCCGCTCGCGCAGCGCATTCACAGCAGAATCGTCGGTCGGGCCTTCGGCGCCCATGTTCCAGGAGTGGTTGTCGTTGGTGCCGTCGCTGTTGTTGTCGCCATTGGCTTCGTTGTGCTTGTCGTTGTAGCTAACGAGGTCACAAAGAGTGAAGCCGTCATGCGCGGTGACGAAATTGATGGAAGCGTAAGGACGGCGGCCATCCATCTCATAAAGATCTGAGGAGCCGGTAAGTCGGTAAGCAAAGTCGGAGAGCAGCCCGCTGTCTCCTTTCCAGAAGCGGCGGACCGTGTCGCGATATCTTCCATTCCACTCAGCCCAGAGCACGGGAAAATTGCCGACCTGGTAGCCGCCCTCGCCCACGTCCCACGGCTCGGCGATGAGCTTCACATCGGCGATGGTGGGGTCCTGGTGAATGGTGTCGAAGAAGCTGGATAGTTTCGAGACCGCGTGCAGCTCTCGCGCCAGCGTGCTGGCCAGATCGAAGCGAAAGCCGTCAACGTGCATTTCAGTCACCCAGTAGCGCAGGGAGTCCATCACCAGCTTCAGCACCTGGGGATTCATCACGTTCAGCGTGTTGCCGGTTCCGGTGTAATCCATGTAATAGCGGGGATCGTGCGCGACCTGGCGGTAGTAGGTCGTATTGTCGATGCCTTTCATGGAGAGCATCGGCCCCATGCGGTTGCCTTCGCATGTGTGGTTGTAGACCACGTCGAGGATGACCTCGATGCCGGCCTTGTGCAGGGCCTTCACCATCTGCCTGAACTCGACGACCTGCTGGCCCATGTCGCCGGAGGAGCTATAACGCGACATCGGCGCGAAATAGCCAAGAGTGTTGTAGCCCCAGTAGTCGCGCAGGCCGCGATCCACGAGATGCCCTTCGTCGATAAAGTGATGGACGGGCAGCAACTCGACAGCAGTGACGCCGAGTTTCTTCAGATATTCAATGCTTGATTCACAGGCCAGGCCCGCGTAGGTACCACGCAGGTTCTCCGGCACGGCCGGGTTGAGTTTGGAGAAGCCGCGGACATTCACTTCGTAAATGATTGAGTCCGCCAGGGGAATGTCGAGAGGGCAGTCGCCCTCCCATTCGAAGCGCGGATCGATGACGACGGATTTGGGCACGCCAGCCGCGGAATCGCGGTCATCGCGGGCGAGATCGTTGCCAGTGGCCACGTCGTAAGGAAAGATGGGCGCCTTCCAGTCCACGTCGCCCGCGATGGCTTTCGCGTAGGGATCGACGAGGAGCTTGTTGGAGTTGAAGCGCAGGCCCTTCTCCGGCTCCCACGGGCCTTCCACGCGATAGCCGTAACGCTGTCCGGGCTTAATGCCGCGAACGAGCCCATGCCAGACGAAGGCGGTGCGCTCGCGCAATGCGACGCAGTCGATCTGGTTGCTGTTTTCGTCGAAGAAGCAGACAGAGACGCCGGTGGCGTTTTCAGAAAAGAGAGCGAAGTTGGTTCCGATAGGAGTTGCGGTGGCGCCCAGAGGGTAGGGCTTGCCGGGAAGCAGGGTTCGATGCATGCAGGACTCTCGCCAGGGAATGGTTCAGCGAATAGTCAGATGCAGAAATCGTGACTGCTGAGACGCCAGAGCTACGTTGCCATTCCCAGCCCGACGAGGTTGGCCGCAGCGATAATGATGAGCATCCCGGACCAAAGCAGCTGTACGGGGCGGCCGCGAGCGCCGCGCCACTCGCCGAGAGCCAGACCGACAATGCCGCCAAAGAGGACGTAGAGGCTCATGTGGAGCATCCAGTTGACGAAGCTGAGGCGCACCGGGATATTGGCAGCACCCCACGCGTAAAAGAAAAACTGCAGATACCACATGATGCCGGCGGCCGCGGCCATGGAGCTGTTCAGAATGAGCGTCCGTCTCGTTTGCGAAAGGTCGGCGCGGAGGGACAGATCCTTGAGAAAGGCAAGCCGCGAGAAGCAGTAGGCGAAATTAATGAGTGCGCCCCCGCCCATGATGATGACGTAGCTGGGCAGAGCGGCATAGAGGTGGTTCACGCCAACGTTCTGCGCAGCAGCGGCGATGGGGCGCGCAGCGTCGATGGCGAAAGACATGCCCGACGAGAAGATGCCGCACATGACAGCCAGAAGCAGGCCTCTGGTCAGATTGAATTCCTCCGCGCGGACGCCTATGCGCTGTTCCTTCTGATGGCCCGCCCAGGAGACGACGGCGATGCCGACCAGCGCCAGCACGATGCCGGCGATGGTGAAGTGCCCGCTGCGGCTGGCGATCAGATAGCCGAGTTGCCCGTGCATGATGGGAGGGACCAGCGTGCCGACGACCAGCGTGACGCCGATGGCGACGCCGATGCCGAGCGACATACCGAGATAGCGCATGGTGAGGCCGTAACTCACGTTGCCGACGCCCCACATGCAGCCGAAGAGGAAAGTCTTCAGCAGCACGTCTGCCCGCGATGCCCGCGTAGAAAGCATGGAAATCCGGCAGCAAAATGAGGCTGACGCTGATGGGCAGCAGAACCCAGGAGAAAATTCCCGCTACGGCCCACGTGGTTTCCCAGGACCATTTCTTTACTTTCTCGATCGGCGCATAGAAAGAGGCAGCAGACGCTGCGCCGACCATATGCCATCCGATTCCGCCAAGAATGGCAGAGGTCATGCGGATTCCTTTCGGCGCTACGCGACCTGAATGGCGGCGAGCGCGGCGACTCTTTCGGCGATCGATTGTGGCTGGAGCGAGCCTGAGGATTGCTCGATCCGCGCCGATTGTATGGCGAAATTCCCAAGCGTGGAGCTTTCTGCGGAGCAGCGCTGCACCGGCAGGCCTGTAGCCACGGCGGTGAGCGCGTTGAGGTACTCATTCTGGCTGCCGCCGCCGACGATGGAGATGTGATGTGGCCGCCGGCCGGTCATCTCTGCGATTTCCGTTATCAGCGATCCATAGCGCGCGGCCAGGCTGTGAAAGATGAGGCTGGCGTAGTGCGGCGCGGCCTCGCATCCGGACGGCAGGGAGGCCGCGCCCTGGCGGTTGCGCTGGGCGTTGATGCGCGCGATCATGTCGCCGGGGTGGAGCAGGGCGGGGTCATCGAGATCAAGCAGGCGATCGGGCGAAGGCAGGCGGCGCGCCTCAGCGATGAGGTCGGCGAGTTTCCATCCGCGTTCCCGATCCCAGGTGTTCATGCATTGACGCAGAAGCCACATGCCGGGCAGGCCGCGGTGGAAGAGGATTCCGCCGTCGGCAGCGCCAAGATTAGTGAATCCGCGACTGAAGGACTCGTGCGTGCGCAGGCTCTGCTCCAGAGGCATGCCGACGAGGGACCAGGTGCCGGAGCTGATGTAGGCCCAGTTGCCGGGGCGTTCGGGGATCCCGGCGATGGCCGAGGCGGTGTCGTGGCAGGCAGGGGCGATGAGTTGCGTATGCGCAAATGCGGGCAGGCGGCGCAAATCGTCGCGCACCGGACCGAGCGCCGTTCCAGATGCGACAATTTCCGGGGCGGCGGCGCGATCGAGGCCCAGTGCGCTGAAGATTTCGCCGGACCATTGGCGGGCGTCCGCGTCGATGAGGCCGGTGTGGGTGGCGTTGGTGTACTCGGCGACGCGCGGCGCGCCCAGCCAGTGCAGAATGTACTCCGGCAGAGTCACCCATGGGGCGAAGTCGGGAATAGCGCTGCGACGATCCGCAAAGAGCTGGTAGATCGTGTTGATGGGCTGGATCTGCACGCCGGCGCGTTCGTAGAGTTTTTCGGCAGGAACGATGGCGTGGACTTCATCCATTGCACGTTGGTTGCGTTCGTCGCGGTAACAGAAGGGTGGGGCGAGAGGTTTGCCGGCAGCGTCGAGGCGAACATAATCGACGGCCCAACCGGTAACGCCGATGCCGCCAATCCCTTCCGGCGACAACTCGGCGCACGTGCGCAGACCGGCTTCCAGTTCCCCGCAGATGCGGTCGAGGTTCCAGTGCCAGCCGGCGGCGCCGTGATCCTGCGGGCCGTTCTCGAAGCGGCGCGCCATCGTGATGCTCGGCTCACCACCCGGCCAGCGCAGCAGGGAAACCCGGCAGCTCTCCGCGCCCAGATCGATGGCGACGAGCGCCGGGCCGTTGCTCACCGCAGGAACGCCTCAGGCAAACCGCCGTCGACAGGGATCAAGTGTCCCGTAGTGCAACGGGTGTGGGGACCGGCGAGGAAGAGAATGGCACGCGCGCAGTCGTCCGGCTCAATGGGCTGATGGGTCAGCGTTCGTTGAGCGTAGAAACCGGCGAGCAGGTCGCGGAGCTGATCGTCGGTCATCGAATGCTCGAACGGGATGTTGTATTTCGTGAGCGAGCTTATGACGCGGTCACGCGGGAACATCGTCGAACCTTTGACAACGGTCGCCGGGCTGATGCCGTTGACCCGGACAGTCGGGGCCAGCGAAACAGCCAACTCGCGAACGAGGTGGCTGAGAGCGGCTTTGCTCACGTCGTAGGCTTCGCTGCCGCGCTTGGGAACCACGGCGTTCGCCGAGCTGGTGAGGACGATGCTGCCGTCGATCTTCTGCGCGTTGAAGATTCTCGCCGCCTCTTCGGCCAGCAGATAATTCGCGGTGACATTGAGGTCGAGGGTTGTCGACCACATCGCGTCGCTGATGGCGCCCTGCGGCGACGAGGGAAAGATGGCGGCGGTGTTGATGAGGATGTCGAGCCCACCAAAGCGCGCGACGGTTTCGCGCAGAGCGCCGGCAATAGAGGAGCGATCGCGAATATCGACAGCGGTAGCCGCTACCGATTCCTTACCCGCAGCGACACGAGCTTCCTGCGCGACGGCTTCGGCTCCGGCGAGATCGCGGTCGGCGATCATGAGGTGGGCCCCACGCTCGGCGGCGATGAGGGCCGCGGCGCGGCCGATGCCGCTTGCGCCTCCGACGATCAATGCAATGCGGCGGCTGAGTTCTTTTTCCGGCGGCTGGCGGCGGAGCTTGGCTTCTTCAAGCAGCCAGTACTCGATGCGGAAGGCCTCCACCGCGGGAAGCGCGACATAGTTGGAGTAGACCTCGAAAGCTTCGCAGGGGGCGGCGGCTCCCGCCTGGGGAACGTCTTTGACTGTGGACTTGCCGGCGAGCCCCGTGGCGCCTTCCATGACGTGAATCGCGTTCGTGTAGAACTCGCCCACGATGCGGGATTCGCTCTTGCTTTTGCCGAAGGAGAACATGCCGATGCCTGGGATCAGAACCACGGTCGGATTCGGATCGCGCATCGCAGGCGAGGTCGGCTCCTGGTGCTTCTTGTAGTACCCGCCGTACTCGGCACGATACGTCTCGAGCGCGGCTTCGATTTTCTTCTGCAGGGCAGCGGCGTCGTCATGCTCGGCGGCGGGAACGAACATCGGCCGGATCTTGGTGCGAATGAAGTGATCCGGGCAGCTGGTGCCCAGATGCGCGAGCGCCGCGCCATCGTTGGAATTGACAAAGCGCATCACATCGTCGCCGTCAGACCAGCTGCCGATGAACCGCCGCTGCTGCGAAATGCGTCCGCGGACGAAGGGCAGCAGTTCAATGGCGAGTTCTTTGCGGTCGGGGCGCGACTGCAGCGCCGCGCCGCCGAAGATCGCGGCGCCTTTGCGTTCGATGTGATCCTGCACGAACTGGCCGAGGTGGTCGATCATGGTCAGCGTGTTCAGGTAGCACTCGCGCTGCGTTTCTCCCCAGGTGAACAAGCCGTGGCCGCCAAGGACGATGCCATCGCAGCCGGGATTGTCCCGCACCGCGCGGCGCATCATCAGCCCCAGCTCAAATCCCGGGCGCTGCCATGGCACCCACACCAGCTTGTGCTCGTACTCGCGGTTGAACTCCTCCATCTTCTCCTTGCCGTTGGCCGCCGCGGCCATGGCAATGCCCCAGTCGGGATGCAGGTGATCGACGTGGCGGAAAGGGAGAAACCCGTGCAGCGGCGTGTCGATGGAGGCAACGGTGGGATTCACGCCAAAGGTGCACAGAGGGTAGAGGTCGACGACGGCGTCTTCCTCCGCCACGCCTTTGTACTGCTTCTCGATCGCCAGCAACTTGTCGAGGTAGAGCGTGGCAAGACCGGCGCGCTTGATGCTGCCCAGATCGCCACCGCTGCCTTTGACCCAGAGCACATCGACCGGCTGACCGGTGAGCGGGTCGGGTTGCAGGACCTTGGAGCTGGTGTTGCCGCCGCCGAAGTTCGTGATGCGGAGATCGGCTCCGAGCAGGTTGGAGCGGTAGCGCAACAACTCGGGTTCGTCCAAGATGGCGGCCGTTTTTTCGTCCCACAGATCCTGGAGGTAGCGCAGTGCGGTCAGGGTCTTCATCGATTCACCGTCCCAAATGATGCCACAGTAAATATCAATAGGGCAATTGTTTCAGATTTTGAACGCCCGAGTCTGGTTCCAGCAAAAAATCGCCCGAGGCTGCTCGAGAATGCCTTAAACCTTCGCCTCTGTCGGTGCCTCGCGCACCATCTTCGCCGTGACCAGCTTGTGTTCCACATAGTTATACGGCGGCACGGTCAGGCCGCGCAGGATGGAGAGCCCCAACTGGATCAGGCGCGGGCCGTAGGTGCCGGCTTCATGGGAGACCGAGCCAATCCACGGCGTGTCCGAGCGCTTCATCTCCTCCATCGCCTCAGGAATGCAGTCCTGGCCGACAATGGCGACGTGCTTCTCTCGCTTCTGCTGGCGAACCGCTTCGAGCGCGCCCAGGGCGCTTGAATCCGTAGCCGCGGCAATGAGGATGTGCCGGTCTTTGGGATGGCGCTTCAGAAAGTCGGCAATGACGCGGAGGCTGGGCTCACGCAAGCCGCGACCATCCACGCGCACGAACTTTTCGATGGGCACGTCCGGCAGCTGATTGCGGATGCCCTGAAAGGCTCCGGTGATGCGGCTCTGCACAAGCGGGCCGGCATTTTCGATATCGAGGCCGAGGATCCAGTCCACGTTGCCACTCCACTTCTGGGCGACGTGATCGGCCAGCAGCGCGCCGGCTTCGACGCCGACGCGGTAGTTGTCGACGCCGAAATAAGTGGCGTGCGGGTGCGGGATGTCGACGGCGATAAGCGGAATGCCCGCGACGGCGATTTTGTCGGCAATGATGGGAGCGACTTCCTGGTCGATCTGAAACTCGATCACCAGGTCCACACGGCTGCGGACGAACTCCTCGGCCACCTCCACCGCGGTCGCGGCGTCGTAGCGATTGTCCAGCACCATCAGATCCACGCCGGCCTGGGTGGCGGCATCGCGCAGGCTCGCGGTAACCGCTTCGGAAAAGGGCATCTCACCGGATTGCTTACCGAACCCGAATCGCACTTTGCGCGGGCGCGCCGCCAGACGGTAAAGTCCGTCCTGCGACTGCGCGAGATAGCCGCGATGCACGAAGGTCTTGAGGATACGGTAGACGGTGGTTTTGGAGATGTGCGTGCGCTGGTAGATGGCCTCCAGCGACATGGGCCGCTCGCTTTTCTGGAGCACCTCCAGAACATCGAGAGCCTTGGACAGAATAGGAATGAAGTACAGCCGCTTCGTGGAAGATTTGGGCAAGGAGCCTCTGGCGAACGTTAAGGGAGTTATATCACTGGGGTTTCAATCCGGAAACGTGTGCATGAATTGAAACGGTCTCAGGCGTAGCTGGCCACGGAGCGCGCATTGCGTTCCTTTCGCTCGCTGCGAATGCGTTCGACGTACCCGCTTTCTCTGAGCGCCGCCAGAGGATCTTCCGGCAGTCCGCGCGCCTTGCGCCATTCGCGCACCAGTGGCCGCACGTCGAACCAGAAGCCCTGGCGCAGGCACTCCTCCGCTTCTACCAGGCGGCACTGGTCCTGCAGGGCCGCGAGCCGCCCGCGATCGACCAGCGCCGCTTTCGCAAAGATCTCCTGGGCCGTGCAAACGGTCTGCACCATGGCTTCCATCTTGCCCTTCAGATTGTGGCTCTGGTCGATCATGAAGGCGGTCGTCTCCATTGCGCCTCTGTCGGAGAGCAGTTCGTGGAAAATGCGGAACACCTGGTACGGATCGATGGAGCCCAGTGTCAGATCGTCGTCGGCATAGCGGCGGTCGTTGAAGTGGAAACCGCCCAGCATCTTCTCGCGCAGGAGCCACACAACAATTTGCTCGATATTCTGCGCCTGATAGTGGTGGCCCGTGTCGACCAGCACGCGGGCCTTCTCGCCCGCTTCCCGCGCGATCAGAAGTGACATGCCCCAGTCGGCGAGGTCGGTGTGATAGAAGGCCGGCTCGAACGGCTTGTATTCGACCAGCAGCCGCTGATCCTCGCCCAGTTCACCGTGGATCTCGGCCAGCGCCGCCGCCATCCAGTCGATGCGGCGGCGGATGCTCTGGGAGCCCGGATAGTTGGAGCCGTCTGCCAGCCACAGCGAAACATCGCGAGAACGCAGCGCTTTTGCGATGGCGATGGACTCCAGCAAATGATCGATCGCCCGTCTGCGGATCCCGGAGTCCGGATTGCAGATCGATCCAAATTTGTATTCCTGGCTCTCAAACAGGTTCGGATTGATCGACCCGGCTCGGAGCCCATGCTCGGCTTCCAGATCCCGAATCTTGCCCGCGTCGCGCAGTCCACCGGGCAAATCCCATGCGACGTGCAGTGCCAGGGTGGGGGTGCATCCGGTGAGTGCATGCACCTGAGCGGCGTCGGAGAACTTCTCCTCGATTGTGGCCGCTGCCTCGGCCTGCAGGAATTTGCCGAACCGGGTTCCGGTATTAGCAAAACCCCAGGAGGGCAACTCGATCCGCAGCGAATCAAGAGCTTTGTTGACCTGCTCCAGGTGTGCCGTCACCGTCGTCATCTCCCCATTTGAAATAAGTTCCCAATTAAAATGCCATGGTACTGCCCGAAAATCGAAGCGTCAAAGGAAGAATTTTGACGCCTACTGGCTATCGTTTCTGCATGTACGAAGATCGACCGGGAAGGGAGTGCGCTGTGACGCGTGTCTGTTTTCTGCTGAAGGTTCGCGCCGACAAGCTCGACGAGTATCGGCGGCGCCACAAGGAAGTTTGGCCGGATATGCTGGATGCGCTGCGGGCGACCGGCTGGCACAACTACTCGCTCTTTCTGCAACCGGACGGGCTTCTCGTTGGGTACCTCGAGACCCTGGACTTTGAGCAGGCGCGCGCCCGCATGCAGGAGCACCCGGTGAATGCGCGCTGGCAGGCGGAGATGGCGCCGTTCTTTGAGTCTCTGGGGAGCAGAACGGCCGACGCCGGCATGATGCCACTGGAGGAAGTCTTCCATCTCGACTGAGTCTCGATACCCAGGACCACATGTTCCATGCTCACCGGTGCGCCTCGACAAACACGACCGAGTCCCCGTCGGGATCGTGGATGACCAGCGTCTTGCTGTGTTTCGGTGCGGCGAAGCCAAGAGCCCGCAGCCGATCTGCGGTATCGCGGAGGTTCGCCACCGAGAAGATGAGGTCAAACGACAAGTCACTTTCCGAACTCCCCGAAGCAGGCGGCAGAAATTCGATTTGCTGGTCGACCGTTCCGGGTAGCGCAAGAGCCGGATAGCCGGCCAGTAACGGACGAGCGCCGCGCTGGAACGACAACTTGTCGATATAGAAAGTCCGCGCCGCTGCCGGATCAGCGAAGGGAATGCCCACCCCCGCGATGCGCTCGGCGATGCGGTCCGGACCAAGATGCTGGCCCCGGTCGAGTGTGTGTCGCGATCCCGGCATGTACTGTGTGTATTCGATGTTCTGCGTCGCCGCGCCGCGCAGGTCCGAGGGAAGACCAGGCTGATCGGGCCCCTGGAGCGTGAAGAGGAGGTTGCCGGCGCCGGCGCGCCGGACCTGATTGGGCGTCAGGCCGTGATCGATGTAGTCCTGATGAACCGCGTTGAGGTCGGCGGCCTCGAAGCAAACGTGCATGAAGCCGACAGCAGACGACGCATCGCGCCGGGGATACAGCTCGATGAACTGGCGGTCGTTGATCTTGAAGAACGCCTCGGTCGGCGTTCCGCCCGTGTCCATCGCGAACGCCTCCTCAAAGCCGAGTTTATGAAAGAAGGCGCGCGCACGTTCGAGATCGGCGACGCGGACGGCCACGTGCGCGATGCTGGTGAGGTTGGGTGTCGATGGAGCGGATGCCGGCGTCTGGGCAAGCGCGGCAACGCAACAGCTGACTGCGAGCGCAATCACTGCCAGGGCAGCGCGGCGAGAGTTGTGGCGATCGGTCTGCGGATTCATTGTCCCCCCGCCGTGGCCGCAGTCTTCTCTGCGTGTCCGTGATGGGCTACCAGCTCCTCGACCTGCGCTCCGGCCAGCAGAAATGCCCCCACGCCATAGGTGTAGCTCGACGACGGCAAATAATGTGCGGGCGCCGCGCCGGTTTGCTGAATGTTGCCCAGGCGCCCATCGGCATAGATCTGGCCGGTGAGCCCGTGCCAGGCTTTGTCGATCACCGGCTTGTAGGTCGCGCGGTCGAGCACTCCGTGATTCACGCCCCACGCCAGCGCAAACGTGATAAGCGCCGAGCCGGATACTTCGGGCTGGGGAAAGTCGGCGGCGTCGAGCAAATCGGAATGCCACAGACCGGTCCGCTTGTCTTGCAGTGCCGCAACGGCTTCCGCCATCTCGCGCAGTTGCGCCTCATATTTGCCGCGCGACGGATAGTTTTGCGGCATGTAATCCAGCGTGCGCGCGATGCCACCCATGACCCAGCCATTGCCGCGCGACCAGAAGAGCGGATTCCCACGATCGTCGGTCTGATGAAGGAAGGTGATGTCGCGGTAGTAGAGGTGGCGGTGCGGATCGTAGAGAAGATTCGACGTCTCCCACCAGTGCTTATCGAGGTAGTCGAGGTACGTTGTGTCGTGCGTCGCTGCGTACATGCGCGACCATACCGGAGGCGCCATGAACAGCGCGTCGCACCACCACCACGGAATCTGTGCCTGGCCTTCGGGAATGCGTGCTGCACCGCCCGCGAGCAAATCGTCGAGCGCGGCTTTGGTCGGCGCAACCTTATCCGGCGACGGCTGGAGCAGATCCAGCTCAAGATAGGTCTGGCCGACGCTCTGGTCGTCGGCATTCGGATGCTGGGATCGCAGCTCCCAGCGGAACTTCTCCGCCATCGCCTGCATTGTGTCGCGATACTTCGGGTCGTCGAGGGCGGGTGAGGCCGCCATGAAACCCGAGTAAAGGACACTCCACGTCCAAATGCGGTCGAAGTACGGCTGCGACCAGGCGAGTTCCCAGTCGGCGACCTTGCGCATCGCGGCGCGTACATCGGCGGCCCGCATCGCTCCGGAGAGATTCGCTTTCGGGCCGGGATTCGCTGGAGCATCGCCGAAGTGACGCGCGATGTCGCGATCGATGCCCTGCTGCTCCTGGGGCGTGATCGATGGCGGAACGGATTGCGGAGCAGACTGCGGTTTTTGCGCGAGCAACGGCGTTGCCAGCAGTACTGCGATCAGAGCAAAGCGCACGGTCACGAGTTTCATCCTTTGGCAGCGCATCATGGCGCGGGATCTCTTGTGTCGGATGCGTTGCGCGCAGTCACCAGACGCAACGGACCGAGGATGCCGGAGGGCAGCGACTCCAGATGATCCATGTCCTGAGGCGCGAAGCGCTTTCCGTACCGCATCCACAGCAGCCGGTAGTCCGTGGGTGCGCGTCCGGCCAGTTCATTGATGGCGGTGTTCGTCACCACAATCTTCAATTCGTTCGAACCGGCGTGCAGGAACGGCCCGATATTCAGAGCAAATGGCGGGTGCCATACCGAACCCGCCCGCTTTCCATTCACATACACAACGGCTACGTCGCGCAGAGGCGCATCGAACCACGCACGCATGCCAGCCAAACTTAATTTGGTCCGCGCTACCGCAGAGCCAATCCCGAAATCGAGCATCGCCGCACCGCCATGCGGGAAGTCCGCCGGAAGATCGAGGGTGCGGATGTAGCTTGCGGTGCCGGAGTAGTACTTGCCTTCCTGATCGTCAGACCACGAGTGCAGCGTTCGCATCGTTTCACTGAAGCCGATCCTGTCCAGTGTGACCTTCCAGTCGTGATCGAGATCGATGGGTGCGAAATTTGTCGCAGTCTCTATGGCTTTTTGCGCGATGGAGTGATCTGTGAAGACCACCACGCGGGATTCGTAAGGTGCAAGGGTCATCGAGAGTGTGGCACCGTCACTCGCGGGCGAAATCTTTCCGGTGAACGGGTCAAAAAGGGACGCCTCTTTTCGCTGCGTACGGAAGGTCGCGGTGAATGCGTGCGGACGATTACCGGTGTTGGCGAGGAAATAGACATCCGCATCCGCCAGCTGGCGATGGATGAACCCGACTTCGGGCGCGAGCGGATCGAGCGCGACGTCTGGCTTGAGCAAGGCGGCGATCGCGGAGCCCAGTTCGGAAGTTTTGTCGACGACCTTCGCGTTTTTCGCCTCCGGCGTGAACAGCTGCTGCGAAATTTGACGGACCGCTGCAGTGTCACGCGCTCCTTCCAGGAATCCAGGCGCGCGCGAGGGTGGTTTCTGTGTTGCGATGACGATTCCGCCGCCGCGCGCGAAGGCCTCGATCTTTCGGTAGGTCGTGAGCGGCAACCGGTCGACGTTGGGAATCACAAGAACCGGGTAGTGAATGCCGACGCGGTTGATGGCTTCCGAGTCGATAAAGTCAAAGTTATAACCGGCATCGAGGATCGCCGGGACGAGGTCCGGTCCGAGCAGCTTTGCCATCTGGTCGCTGACGGAAGCCTCGCCGGGGTGGAATTGTCCCTGCGCATCTTCTTCCGGAAGCAGAACCGCAACGTCATTGGCAGGTTTGCCCTGGCGCAGCAGCCAGCTCATGCGCGCAAGGTACGAAGTCACGTCCGGCATCACGATCCACCAGGGGTTGTGATCGTTGAAAACTGCCGCTGCGTAAAAGGAGTACCCGGGATCGCCGGCCGATGGCGGCGAGTAGGGCCAGCCATGTCCTATTAGCTGGTTGCTGCCCTGCAGGAAGAAGGTATCGGCCTCGGCCTTCATATCCAGCGGCGTCGCGCGGAAGGCCGGCGAGTGCAGCCAGGTCCATGTTTCGGACGAAGTCACAGGTCGTCCGTAGACATGACTCGCGGACGTGGCCCAGCGCGTGAACGAAAAGGGCCCGTGCCACTGCGATCCTTCGCCCTCGGGCAAATCAACCTGGGAATTGCTCGACAGGGTAACGGCGGGAATGCCGTAGCTCTGGGAGCGAAACTCGGTGTGGTGCGCGCGCGCCCAGGTGTTGATGGCCCCCAGATAATTCCGATCGATCAGCTCCGCCAGCGTGCGCCCCCAGTCGTAGCGCAGATCCACAGCTTCCGGTCCGGTTCCTGCAACGAGCTCGGGCAGATGCGGCGTCAAATCGTAACCGCGGCGGTTGCGAAATTCCGTGAGGAAGTCCGGCGTCCAGTCCGATTCGTAAACCTCGAGACTATCGCTGAACACGGAGTAGGGTGGATGATCGCCAAACGCGCGCACGAGGGGATCAGCGACGTTCTTCAGATGGTCCTGCACAGCGGCGGCGCTGAGGTGGTCGATGACGAACCCTTCAGCTCCGTACGCAGGACGCTTGACCTGCTGGCCCGTGCGGCTGGAAATGAAGAACAGCGCAACCTGGGAATCGCCAGGACCCACTGGAATTTGCAGACGCCCGTCCCTGATGTCCTCGGCCTGCCGCGTGTGATCCGCGTCGTAGTGTTCGGGGGTGCCCCTGGCAACGAACGAAGCCAGGAGCTTCTCTCCATTCTCGAGCGACGGCACGGCAACCGAGTGTTGGTCAGAGGGAACAGGGGCAACAACGACGCGCAGACGACCCGCCGATTCCGTCACCGGCACCCATGCACCGCCATAGGGCCATCCGCTGCCCAGGGTGATGCTGACCCGCATTCCGAGTTCGTGCGCGGTGTCCGCGGCGAAACCGACCATCTTCAGGAAATCCGGCGAAAGGAATTTCATGTTCCGAAATCCCCTCTGCGGATCGTCCAGTTCCAGCGGATAAACCGGTTGAATTTCGACACCGCCGATTCCTCCGGCCTTCATGGTGCGCAATTCGCGCGCCAGCTCGCCTGACTCGACCGCCGGGCCGAACCACCACCAGCGCATCATCGGCCGCGCGTCCATGGGAGGCGAAGCGAAGCCCTGGCGCAGCGCGGCGAGAGAATCGCCGCGAGCGGTGGGAAGCGGGACGGATGCGGAACTCTGCTGAGCGAAAATCGGGCCAGCGATCGCGAAACAGAGCGCAGTTGCGCACAGGATCGGATTTCGAAAACTATTCATGAATCGAAGAACATCTCCAGCCGCCCCTGATGGTATGCCATGAAGCTGCATGCGTTCAGCGCAGGGTTATGTTGCCACCCGCTGCTTTGATAATTCCCGAACCATCGGCGGCCTGAACGCTGACATTCTCGCCCGAGACATCGGCGTTGCTGATCGCGAGGCCGTGCTGCGCCTGGATGTGCACATTCTTCATCACCACGTTGCGCACGGGCGCTTCCGGCAGGCCTGCGATTGCGCCAGCCGAAACAATATCCGTGGCCGTTACATTTTCCAGCGTGATGTCGTGGAAGTGCGGGGTCAGCCGCGTAACCGGCTGCGCTGGGTCGGTATCGGGCGGCAGAATCTTCGGATAGTACTCGCTGATGACGATGGCGTTCTTCACGTTCTTCATGTCGATGTCACGGAAGACGAAGTTGCCTACATTATTTCCGCGATCGCGATTGGCCTTTACGCGGATGCCATTGTCGGTGCCGTCGAAGTGGATACGTTCGGCGCGAATATTCTGTGCCCCGCCTGCCATCTCGCTGCCGATGGAGAGGCCGTGCCCGTGCTGAAAATTGCAGTCGGTGATGGTGATGTCGCGGCTCGGATCGTCCGGGCCCGGCGAGTTGGCCATTCCGGACTTGATCGCGACATCGTCGTCGCCAACGTCGGCAAACACGTGATCGATGCGCACGTTCGAGGATGAGAAGGGATCGATAGCATCGGTGTTGGGCGAGTGCTGCGGGGCCAGAACCCTTATATTCCGAATCGTCACATCGTCGGAGTAGTACGGCACCAGTTGCCACATGGGCGAGTTCTGGATAGTGATCCCCTCCACCAGCACATGCCGGCAGTGATCGAACACCACAAGACGCGGCCGTGTGTGGTCAGACCCCATCACTCCGTGGTCCTTCACCGAACGAGCCTCGTCCCACCAGCTTTGTCCGTTGCCGTCGATCGTTCCCTCCCCGGTGATCGAAACATTGGTGGCGTTCGTCGCGCTCACCAGCGACTGCCGGCCAGGCGCGTTGAATTCTCTTTTTGCCGGAAAATCCTCGTGATTCGGTGACCCAAGCAGCGTCGCACCTTTGTCGAGTTGCAGCGTAATCTTGCTCTTCAGCACGATCGGCGCGCTGAGCCATGTCCCGGCCGAAAGCCGCACCGTGCCGCCTCCGCGCTGCTCGCAGGCATCGATCGCACCCTGAATCGCCGCCGTGTCTTTGGTCGCGCCGTCCACTTTCGCACCGTAGGAATGCGGATCGCACACAGTGGACGCAGCCAGCGCATTCGAAGGCGCCGCGGCGGTCAATCCGAGCACAACCAATCCGAGGAAGAGAGAGACTAAGCCAAATCGAATTCGCATCAGGGGAATTTCCTCAGGGGGCATAGTTCCAATTGCGAAACCCATGATACGCTGGACGACGGTCAGTGGTCATACCACTATGAGGGACCCGCCAATTGCCAGCGGGACATCCCATCTGCGAGGATCGTGCCGCTATGAACTCCTTCCGCTCTAATCGTCGAGAAATTCTTCGCATGAGTGCTCTGGGACTGGGAGCCGTCGTGGGCTCTTCGCTGCCTGAGGCATACGCACTTCCCCACTCGCCGGCTTCGCCAGGCGGCATGCCCGGCGTTTTTGACGTGCGCACCTACGGCGCCGTTGGCGATGGCAAGACCGTTGACACGTCTGCCATCAACAAGGCGATTGATGCGGCTGCCGCCGCGGGGGGCGGCACAGTGGTGTTTCCTCCGGGAACCTGGCTGAGCTTTTCGATTCACATGAAGAGCCACGTGGGACTCTATCTTTCGCAAGCGGCGACGATCCTCGCCGCCGAATCCCCGCTTCCGGGGCAAACGACCGGCTACAACGGCGGCACCTACGACGCGGCGGAGCCCAACACGCCCTGGGAAGACTACCAGGATTATGGTCACAACCACTGGCACAATTCGCTGATCTGGGGCGAGAATCTCACCGACATCAGCATCACGGGCCCGGGCTCGATCTACGGCAAAGGTCTGAGCTTCGGAGCCAACCGCAACGCGCGCGGAAATTATCCGATCTATGTGGCCGAACAGGCGGGAGTCGGCAACAAGAGCATCGCGCTCAAGAATTGCCATAACGTGCTGCTGCGCGATTTTTCGATTCTGAAGGGCGGGCACTTCGGCCTTTTGCTGACCGGCGTCGATAACCTCACCATCGACAACCTCACCATCGATACCGACCGCGACGGCATGGACATTGACTGCTGCCGCAATGTCCACGTCTCTAACTGCACCGTGAATTCACCCTGGGACGATGGTATCTGCCCGAAGAGCAGCTATTCCCTCGGTTATGCGCGGGCGACGGAGAACGTAACCATCACCAACTGCTATGTGACCGGTGACTACGAACTGGGCACCGTTCTCGACGGCACCTTCAAACGGTTCGCCGCCGATGCGCGCGTGGGACGCACTGGCCGCATCAAGTGCGGGACCGAATCGAACGGCGGGTTCAAAAACATCACCATCTCCAACTGTGTCTTCGATACCTGCAACGGACTGGCTCTCGAAAGCGAGGACGGCGCCCTTTGCGAGGATATCGCCGTAACGAACATCACGATGCGCAACATCACGACTTCGCCAATTTTCATCCGCCTGGGCGCGCGGCTGCGCGGTCCGAAGGAGACGACGAAGGTCGGCACCATGCGTCGAATCCTGATCGGCAATCTGACCAGTTACAACTGCGCATCGCGACTCTGTTCCATCCTCAGCGGCATCCCGGACTATGCCATCGAGGACGTGAAACTCGACAGCATCTACCAACACCACGTGGGCGGCGCATCGCAGGATTCGCTCTCCATCCGTCCTCCGGAAAACGAGGCGAAGTATCCCGATCCCGGGATGTTCGGCCTGATGCCGTCACAGGGGTTCTTCCTCCGCCACATCAAAAACCTGGAGATGAGCCACATTGAGGTTGCAGCCGAGTCACCCGATCCGCGCCCCAGTTTCTATCTCACTGGTGTGGACCGCGCTGACTTCATCGCGGTCACCGCGCCCAAAGGTGTCGTGGCGTTTCATCTCGACAAGGTGACGGACCTGCGCATTCTGCTGAGCCGAGCCGCCAAGGATACCCAGCTGGAAACTGCGGACAACCAGACCCTTTAGCAGAATTCACAGCCGAGCGGCCGCGCCATAGGTAACAAAGACCGCGTGGTCTGACCAAACAGAGGTAACCCCGGTTCGGGTCCCTGGATGACGGCTGCCCCGGGTCCGCTTTAAAAAATGGAACGAGCAGACATGATAGGCCTTGACAGCTCTATTGGCCCTCCACGATACTAATCGGGTTTTTGAGACAGGTCAGACCTCTATAGCGTAATCATGGCCTGCACAGCGAACGAATTTCGGAGGATATGACATGACGCAGACGCACCGGCGGGCTCCTGTTTCGGGGCGATCGCTTTTCTGGGTCCTCGCACTCTGTCTGATTGTTTCGCCCGCGTTAGCGCAGTTGGCGGGTACCGGCACCATTCAGGGAACGATCAGCGATCCCTCCGGCGCCGTCATTTCCGGTGCCCAGGTAACCGTCACCGATGTGGCGACCAGCGTGAAACATCAGACGGTCAGCAGCGGCGGCGGCGTGTTCAGCTTCCCCAACCTCTCCATCGGCACCTACGACCTCTCCGTCAAGGCTACGGGATTCAAGACGTATCGCCAGACGGGCGTTGTCCTCGAAGTAGGAAGCAACATCGCCATCAACGTGAACTTGTCGGTGGGCGCGGCGACCCAGGAGGTTCATGTACAGGCCACCGCTCTGGCTTTGCAGACGCAGGATACCTCCTTCAAGCAGACCATCGATCAGCGGGAGGTCAACGAGCTGCCCCTCATCGACCGCCAGATGACCAGTCTGATCACGCTTGCCGGCGGCGCCGCGACGGCGCCCGGCAACGATATGACCGGCAGCAAGAACTTCCACAGCTCCGTCGCCATCTCCGTCGCCGGCGGCCAGGGCAACCAGACCGATTACCGCCTCGACGGCGCCGACAACAACGACTACATGACCAACGTCAACCTGCCTTTCCCATTCCCCGACGCCGTTAGTCAGTTCAGCGTCGAGACCACCGCCATGGGCGCGCAGAGCGGCCTCCATCCCGGCGGCGAGGTCAACGTCGTCACGGTCTCCGGCACCAACGCCTTTCACGGCGACGCGTTTGAATACATCCGCAACAACATCATCAACGCCACCAACTTTTTCTCCAGCCAGCCCGATCAACTCCACCAGAATAATTTTGGCGGTACTGGCGGCGGACCGATCCTGCGGGACAAGCTGTTCTTCTTTGCCGGCTACCAGCGAACCATCATCCACTCAGTGACCTCCGATTCGACCGCCTACGTGCCCAACCAGGCCAATCTGGCCGGCGACTTCTCGGGCACCGACTCCACCCCTCTCTACAATCCCATCACTGGAGCATTGCTGACCGGCAATAAAATCGACCCAGCTACCTACTTCACCAAGCAGGCGCTCGCCCTGGAGAAATTCCTGCCCCAGACCACCGATCCCGCCGGAAAGGTTCTTTATGCGGGGCCCGGCAATTCCACCGAGAACGAGTTCGTGACCAGGATCGATGCCACTCTCTCCCAGAAGCAGAATCTGTACGGCCGTTACTTCCTCGATGGCTTCGCCCTGCCGGCCCTGTGGAACCCCACCGATGCGCTGGTCACCGCCACGCCGGGTAATTATCAGCGCGTGCAGTCCCTCACGCTGGGTCACAGCTATGTTTTCAACTCGCACCTGGTGAATACCGTGCACGCCACCATCGACCGCCGCCGCGACAACCGTTCCCCGGCCGCTCAGGGCGTCAGCCCCAATGCCGTTGGCGTCACCCTGTTTCAGGTCGACCCCGATTTCTTCCGCTTCACCGTCAGCTCCAAATTCAGTCTCTACTGCGGTACCTGCGCTCCGTCTCACTTCAACGTCAATACCTTCGCCATCTCCGACGACGTGAACCTGGTGCACGGCAAGCACCAGATCGTCTTCGGCGGCGAGTACGCCCGCTCCCAGTTCAATGCCAGCAATCATTACGAAGAGAACGGGGCGTTCACCTTCAGCGGCGTCTTCAGCCAAACCGGACCCGGCCAGAATCAGGCCAAGCAGAAAGCCGGAGACGCCAACCTCGATTTCCTCACCGGAGCGCTGCAGGCCTTCGAGCAAAGCAAGGCTCAGCAGAACGCGCTGCGTGCGCCCATCCCCAGCCTGTACATCCAGGACACCTGGCAAGTCTCCCCGAAGATCGTAGTGACGGCCGGAGTCCGCTGGCAGCCGGAATATATGCCAACGGATTACTTCCACCGCGGGGCGGCGTTCGACGAGTCCGCGTTTGTGGCCAATACTCGCAGCAGCGTGTATCCCAATGCTCCGGCGGGTGTTTTCTTCTACGGCGACAAAGGGGTACCGAAGAACTACACCCAGAACTCGCCCTGGCAGTTCTCGCCTCGTCTCGGCCTGACGTATAACCCGGATGGCGCCGGCAAAACCGTCCTGCGTCTCGGCGGGGCTCTCATCTACGACGAGCCCAACTTCTTCACAGCGCAGCGCAACCAGCAGAATCCGCCCTTTGCAACCGCCGCCTCAACCGTTCCCACCAAGGCGCCCCTCGATTTCGCCAACCCCTGGGATGGCGGCAGCGCCCCCGGCAATCCATTCCCCCAGCCGCAGATCCCGACTTCCAATGCGGTGTTTCCCAAGACCGGCCAGTACATCTTCATGCCGAAGCATTTCCTTCCCCCCTACGTGATCCAGTGGACCGCAAGCATGCAGCGCGAACTGGGCATGGGCTGGTTGGCGCAGGTCGACTACATCGGCAATGAAGGTGTCCACCAGACCTGGGGATTCCCGCTCGACCCGGCGGTCTACACCAGCGGCTCGCCAACGGCCAACTACAGCAGCCGCTTCCGCCTCGTTCTGGAGAACCCTGCCCAGGGCGGCGCCTTTACCGGCGGTGGCGGCGGATCTGTCCTCGTCGACGACTCCGTCACCTCCAGCTACCACGGCATGATCGCCACCATCCAGCACCGCACCTCTACGTTCACCTTCCTCGCCAACTACACCTGGTCGCACTGCCTCGACGTGGAGGACGCACAGGGAGACTTCGCCGGTACCACCGTCGAAAACCCCTACAACCCGCGGCTGGATCGCGCCAACTGTGGCTTTGACTATCGCAGCATCTTCAACGCCAACGGCGTGGCCACCAGCCACTTCCACGGCATGAATCGATTCGCAGGCGCGGTTGTCAACAACTGGGAAGTCGGTCCGCTGCTCCGCTTCACGGACGGCGCACCGTTCACCGTGACCGATGGTGTCGATGTTTCCGGTATCGACGTGGGCAATGATCGCCCCAACTACTCCGGGTCAGGAGGCTACACCGGGAACAACATCGCAAAGAATCAGACCTTCATCAACCTGAGCCCCTTTGCTTACGCGGCGAACGGCGCCTTCGGCAGCCTGGGACGGAATAGCTTCCGTGGCCCCAACTATTTCGACATCGACGCGGAAGTCAGCCGGTTCTTCCCGGTCACGGAGCGGACCAGGCTGGATTTCCGGATCGAGGCTTTCAACGTCCTCAATCACCCCAGTTTCAACAACCCCGGCAGCGGGAATCTGAAGGTCAACAACACGAAGACCTTCGGCGTGATTACCGGTGCTCACGATCCGCGTATCTTCCAGGGCGCGGTGAAGTTCATTTTCTAGCGGGGATGTGAAAATCGTTATTTGGTTGCAGTGCCAATCGAACCTTAACAGGCCGCCATTTGCCTCCCGGCGGCCTGTTTTTTTCTGGAATCGCTGAAAGGCTTCACCGCCCCACCGGCTCTGCCGGCAGGTATTTCCTGCTCACCGAAACATATCCTTCGCGTGCCACCATCTTGCCACGCTCACGATACATCGCTTCGTCGTGAGGCTGGGTTGTGGCCAGACCATCGACATAGCGGTTGAACATGCAGAAGGCGGCGGCGATGAGCACTGTGTCATGAATCTCGTGGTCAGTGGCGCTCAGGCTGCGCGCGTGCTCAACATCCGCGGTAGTGACATTCTTTCCGCCGCGCTGAACCTTCGCAGCGATCACCAGCAGTGCCTTCAGCTTGTCGGAGATCGCCGCGTACTGGAAGTCGGCCTTCACGCGCCGCACCAGCTCCTCGTCGCCGTTCAAATGAGCGGCGGCGATGGCGCCGTGAATGCTCTGGCAATAGTGGCAGTCGTTCAGGTAAGAAACGTAGGTTGCGATTAGTTCTCGCTCGCCGGGTGTGAGGGTATTCGCCCCCACCAGCAGAATTTCGACCAAATCGTTGAGAGGCTTTGCAGTTTCAGGCCGGAACGCCATCGCGCCGCGGATTCCCGGCAGCCCTTCCGGCAGCTTAATGTGAGGCATGGGACAGGTCCTTTCCATCTGGGGATGCCAGACCGTAAACTGAGCCAGAATCTTCCCCAGCGGTGAGCATCGTCAAGCAACTAAAGTTGGAATTCCTGCGCGGCCTGACTGGCGTTCTGAAGAAATCGCCCGCGAGCGAACCATCGCCGAACGCACCTCCATCTTTGGGTGGAAGACACTCTTGTAATGAGTCCGGTAAGTTGGGCAAGGCCTTGCAGTGCTTTCGCAACCCCGGTGCTCCCAACTCGCGCGCCGTTGCGCTACGGACGATTACCGTCTGCACCAGAAGTGTGGGAGCTCACCGCATCCTCGCTTGCCTTGCTGCGTCTGCGGCGATTCTCACCGCCGGCTGCCATTCGGGTTTGCCGAAGCCGGAGTCGGCGCAGTACACCCAATTCGTGCAGGCGTTCTACGTTGGACTCGGTGCCATGGAAGTGGGCAACGACGTGCGCGCCGAAAGCGAGCTGTTGCGAGCCACGCAGCTGGCTCCGGGAGAACCTGCGGGATGGGCGGACTGGGGCATTCTCGCTCTGCGTCAGCGTAATTTCGATCCCGCAAAGCAGCGCCTGGATCGAGCCCACTCGCTGGCTCCCCGGAACAGCCAGATTGACGCCGACCTCGGCGTGCTGGAAAGCACACGCGGCAATTCCGCCGAAGCAATCGCCAATCTGCGCAGAGCCGTCGATCTGGACCCCCGCAATCTGCGCGCGCTCTACCTGCTGGCCGTCGAAGTGGAACGACAGGGAGGTCCAGACAGCGACACCGAATTTCAGCACTTGATTGAGAAGGTTCTCGCTGCGCAACCCACCAACCTCGCGGCGCTCATCGAGCTGGCTCGTATCGCGGCCAAGCGCGGTGACACTGCCACTCTTCGCTCGGCCGTCAGCCGGATCGCGCGCCAAGCGTCCCCCGGGTGGCCGCCGAGCGTGCAACAGCAGCTGACGGAGTTGCAGAACGCAGCGCAGTCCGCGCCCGCGAGCGCTGCCGTACGCAGTGTCTTCCTGCGCAACGTTCTCATGCAGGTGCCGAGCTTCCGTCAAAGTCTGTCCGTGATCAAAGCGCAGCCCGGCGACGAAGCCCAGCCCTTTGTCACCTTCCTGCGCTTGCCCTCGCCGTCTTCGCGGCCCGCTCCACCGGATCTGGCTCTGAAGTTCACGCCCGAACCGCTGGCTGCAACGCAGGGCCAAACCTGGGACTGGGTCGGCGCCGTCATGCTCGATGACCAGCACCCCCCGATCGTCGTCACGGCAAACGCAAAAACCGTAAGCCTGATGGGTGGCCCCTCGTTTCCCTTTCCCGGTGGCGCGCAGAGCGTAGCGCCAGGTCCAGAGTCGGTACTGCCGGTGGACTTCAACTACGATTTCAAAACCGACCTGGTGCTCGCCGGCGCTGGCGGCGTGCGCTTCATGCGTCAGGACTCGCCACAGAGATTCACCGACGTGACGGCGCTGACGAAATTGCCGCCTGCGATTCTAAACGCCAGCTACACCGGTGCCTGGGCCGTGGATATCGAGGCCGACGGCGACCTGGATGTTGTACTGGGCACCAAGTCCGGTCCTGCGACAATCCTGCGCAACAATGGCGATGGCACATTTGCCGCGATTCATCCGTTCGCGAGCGTGTCCGGCGTTCAGCAATTCGTCTGGGCCGACCTCGATGGCGATGGCAATCCCGATGCTTCCCTGATCGACGGCTCCGGACAACTGCGCATTTTTCATAACGACCGCGCCGGGAACTTCCACGAGATGGACTCGGGGCCGAAGCTGGGCACAATCGTGGCGCTCACGGCCGCAGATACACGTCACAGTGGCAGTCTCGATTTGCTGGCAGTCCAGGCCAACCGCGCCATCGTGCGTCTTGTCGATGACAGCGGAACGTGGACATCGGCCGAAATTGCTCACATCCAGAATGCGGATACGGCTCTCAGCAAGCCGGTGCGCCTGCTCACTCCTGATCTCGATAACAACGGCGCCGTCGATCTGTTACTGGCCAATGCTGGCGGAGCAACACCGCTCGTCTGGCTCGGCAGCGATGATGGGAGCTTCACGCTTCTGGATCACGCGATCGGCTCTCAGCGGATTTTCGCTGCAGCGGACCTCGATCGCTCCGGTCGCCTTGATCTGCTGGCTCTCGATGCAAACGGTCAGCCCGTGAAAGACGTAAATCGCGGGACGAAAAACTACCACTGGCAGGTGATTCGCACCCGCGCGGTCACAGCGGTGGGCGATCAGCGCATTAACTCCTTCGGAATCGGCGGCGAAATTCAAGCCCGCTCCGGCCTGCTCCTCCAGGCCCAGGCCATTACCGGTCCCGAAGAACACTTCGGACTCGGCGAGTGGACCACTACCGACATCGCGCGCATCCTCTGGCCCAACGGCGCCGTGAATGCCGAGTTTCAGATGACCGCAGGCCAGGAAGTGCTCGCGCAGCAGCGCCTCAAGGGATCATGTCCGTTCCTCTTCGCCTGGGACGGGCACGAGATGAAGTTCGTCAAGGACACGGTGCCCTGGGGCTCCGCCATCGGGCTGCGCATCAACGCGCTCGGTCCGGCGCGCATCGCCGCCACCCAGGAGTGGTACAAGATTCCGCGCAATGATCTGGTCGCGCGCGATGGTATCTACGATCTGCGGATCACCGGCGAATTGTGGGAGACGTATTACTACGACTGGCTCCAGTTGATGACCGTCGATCATCCGCAGGGCACAGAGGTTTTCACCGACGAGCGCTTCGTCGTGCCCCCGGTGAAACTAGCGATCACGGCGACAGAAACGCCGCATCCGATTGCGCACGCCGTTGACGACCGAGGAAATGATGTAACAGACAGATTGCGTTCGCTGGATGGACGCTATCTCGATACCTTTGGCCGCGGCCAGTATCAGGGCATCACGCGCGATCACTACGTCGAGATCGACCTTGGCGATGACGTCGCCGCGAGCGGTCCCCTTTATCTCGTAGCGCGAGGATGGCTGCATCCATCGGATTCATCCATCAACGTCGCGCTCAGCCAGGGTCATCACGAGCAGCCCATGCCGCTGAGCCTCGAAGTCCCCGACGGCCACGGCGGATGGACCGTAGCGCGCCCGAACCTCGGCTTCCCCGCGGGGCGCAACAAGATTTGCCTCATCGACCTGACCGGCGTCTTCCGGCCGGGAACCCCACACAAACTCCGCCTTCGCACCGACCTGGAAATCTACTGGGACCAGATTCAATGGGTGCGCGGCCTGCCTAACACGCCCCTGAAAATCACCCACATCGATCCATCGACGGCCGACCTCCGTTATCGCGGCTACTCGACCATCCATCAGGCGAACGCCTCGTCGCCGGAGATTCCCGACTACAACCACATCGCGTCGACCACACAGATCTGGCGTGACCTGAAGGGCTACTACACGCGCTTCGGCGACGTGCGTCCGTTGCTCAATAAGATTGACGACCGTTACGTAATCATGAACGCCGGCGACGAGCTGGCCCTGCGTTTCGCCGCTCCGCCGCCGCCACCGGCCGGTTGGGTGCGCGACTACGTGATCGCCGGCGATGGATGGATCAAGGACGGCGATTACAACTCAACCTACTCTGCAACGGTGCAGCCGTTGCCGTATCACGGAAAATCCTGGTACGATGCGCCGCCGGGACCGCTCGAGAACGAGTGGGTCTATCGCCGGCATCCTGAGGACTGGCTGATCTGGCAGACGCGCTATGTCACGCCGGAACCCTTCCGTGACGCCCTCAACGATGGATCTCAGCGAAAACAGGAGGCGCCGCCGTCGCGATGAAGCGCATCTCGATCGCTCGCATCGTTGTCACTGCCGTGTTCATTGGCATGCTGGTCGCACCCTGGATGATCCGCCATTTCTCCCACGCCCAGGCGAGGCCGGTCGCCTCTCAGGTCGATTGTCAAACCGCTTTGGCTCGTTATGGATTCTGCTTCCAGGAAGTCGCCCACCAGGCGGGCATCGACTTCATGCATCAGGCTCCCATCCTCGATCACAAACTCGACGGCATCATGCCGGAAGTGGCTTCGATGGGCGCGGCAGTCTCCATCGTCGACTTCGACCGCGATGGCTGGCCCGACATCTATGTCACCAACAGCCGCACCGGCAGCCTGAACCATCTCTACCGCAACAACCACGACGGCACCTTCACCGACGTCGCGCAGCAGTTGGGCATCGCCGACGTGAATCAGCCCGGGACCGGCGTATCGATGGGCGCAGTGTGGGGCGACTACGACAACGACGGCTATGAGGATCTCTTCCTCATCAAGTGGGGTCGGCCGGAGCTGTTCCACAACGACCATGGCCACGGATTCACGCGCGTCAGCGACGATGCCGGTCTGCCGCCCTGGATCAACGCGAACACCGCGGTTTGGCTCGACTATGACGGCGACGGACTGCTCGATCTGTTTGTCGCCGGCTATTATCCCGAGGATGTCGACCTGTGGCATCTGAAGAACACCCGCATGATGCCGGAGAGCTTCGAGTACGCAAAGAACGGCGGCCGCAAATACCTATTCCACAACCTGGGCAACGGCCATTTTGAGGAAGTCAGTGCGAAGGTTGGCATCGGCAGCCGGCGCTGGGCCCTGGCCTGCGCCGCCGCGGATCTGCGCGGCACAGGATACCCCGACCTCTTCGTCGCCAATGACTACGGCGTCTCGGAGTTATACCTCAACGACCACGGCCACTTCCACGAAGCGGGCGAGGAAACCGGCGTCGGCTTCGCGCCCAAGAGTGGCATGAACGCAGCCTTCGGCGACATCTTTAACCAGGGCAGATATTCCATCTACGTTTCGAACATCTCCGAGGAAGGCATCCTGCTTCAGGGCAACAATCTCTGGGTTCCGCAGGAAGGCAACGGTCTCCATTACGCGAATCTCGCGCGCGACCTCGGCGTCGAACTCGGTGGGTGGAGCTTCGGCGCGCAGTTCGGCGACCTGAACAACGACGGCAACCTCGACCTCTTTCTCGAGAACGGCTACATCTCGCTGGCGCGCTCGCGCAGCTACTGGTACGACTTCTCCAAAGTCGCGGGCGGCAACAGCTCCATCATCAGCGACGCCTCGCACTGGCCCGCTTTCGATGGCCGCAGCCTATCCGGATACCAGCAGAAGAAAGTCTGGATGAATGACGGCGCCGGCAAGTTCGAAGATGTGGCGCAGGCGGTTGGCGTAACCGACACGTACGACGGGCGCGCCGTGGCGCTCGCAGACTTGTGGAACACCGGCGTGCTCGATGCGGTCGTCGCCAACCAGGGTGGCCCGTTGCTGATCTACAAAGACACGGTCGCGCCCGATAACGCCTGGATCGAATTCGATCTCGAAGGCACAAAGAGCAATCGCAGCGCGATTGGTGCCCAGGTTACGCTGTTTTGGAATGGCCAAAAGCAGATTCAGTACGTATCCGGCGGCAACGGCTTCGCGTCGGAGAATGACCGGCGGTTGCACTTCGGCCTCGGCCGAAATCCGCAGATCGAGAAAGCCGTGATCCGCTGGCCTTCCGGAACTGTCCAGACGCTGGACCACCTGACGCTGAACCAGCTTGTTCACGTGAAGGAGCCCGCATGAATCCGCCGGTTGTTGTGCCTCGAAATGCGCCACCGCAGCCGCTTTGGAAGCGTGTACTCGACAGTCGTTTCATGCCGCCGGTTTTCATCACCCTTATCCTGCTCGTCGGCAATTTTTCATTCGGAATCCTCGAGAGCTACACCCGCACCCTGCTCGCCATCCTCACCAGCATCACAGGTGAGTTAATCCTCGGCCGCATATTTCTGAAGAAGTGGCCGCACCCCGCCAGTGCCTATATCACCGGCATCAGCGTCGGCATTCTGCTCCGCTCGCCCGCCTACTGGACCTACGCACTTTGCGCCGCGCTCTCCATCACATCGAAGTACGCGCTGCGTTTCCGCAACCGCCACATCTGGAATCCATCGAACTTCGGCATCTGCGCGATGCTCTTCCTGGCGTCGGACTCCGTCGCTGGTCTCAGCATTCAGTGGGGCAACAACTTCGCCTCACTGCTTGTTATATGGATTCTCGGCTCAGTGATCGTCTGGCGCGCGCGCCGGTTGAACATCACGGCGACCTACGTCGCCTCCTTCATCGCATTTTCGTTCCTGCGCTCCTGGATCACCGGCGATCCATGGCAGTCGGAGATTTCACCCATCACCGGTCCCATGTATCAGCTCTTCATCTTCTTCATGATCACCGACCCGAAGACAACCGTCCGCTCGCGGAGCGGTCAGTGCATTGTTGCTTTCGCCATCGCTCTGGTGGAGTTCTTTATGCGCCTCGGCAGCAGTGTCTACGCCCCGCTGTACGCACTGTTCTGGGTGGGGCCGGCGGCATTGTTTGTTGAAATGTGGCTTGACTCGAAACGCGCCAGAGCCCTTCCCGCGGCTATGCCAGGAACGCAGCCCGCCTAACCCGAAACTGCCTCGCGATCCAGTGTGAACCCGCAACGCTGCAACATCGCCTCGATCTCCGCATGCGTCACTTTGAATTTGCCAGCACCGTCGAATAGATCCTGCGCCTGCACCGGATACCAGTTGCGTCGCTCAGCCCGGCCCAGTCCTGCGATGTTGATGGCCTCAATCGAGGCGTGAATGTCGCGCATCAGTGTTTGAGATTCAGCCTGCGTCAGCGGCTTTCGCGCATGCTCCATCAAACTGCGGCTGGCTGGACCAAAGACAGGATCGTCGCATAACAGAAATGACGGTGCCAGGTGCTGTTTGCCCAGCCTTCGTGCTGCTTCCGAAAAGCTGGCCGCGGCAAAATAGAGGAGCGTGAGTGCGATGAACACCGGGAAGTTGTTCATATTCGCATAGAGCGCCCCAATCAACCGGGCCGTTGCGAGCAGTTCCCTGTCGGTCTGTTCGGCGTATTCGTGCAGGCGCGCGGCGAATCCCGGCTTCTCCCAATCCTCTTCCAGAATCTTCGCGAGCCGCGCCACTCCCAGCAGTGTTAACGGAAACCCTGTCGAAAGCAGCGGGTCGATAAATCCGGCAGCCGACGGCAGCAACGCCCAGCGACTCCCCACGTTCTGCGCCGAGCGGTGACTCAGCCGGACGATATGCGTAAACGGGCGCTCCGCTCTGGCCGTGGAGAATTGCTCTTTGAGCGCGGGAATCTTTTCCAGGAGCCGCTCCCATGCGGCTTGCCCCTCCACAAATCGTAACTGTGACGCGCACACATCCGTCGCGGCCACGCCAGCGCTCGTGATTCCGTTGTTGAACTGCAATACCCAGATCCATCCACCGTCGAAAACGTGATGCACAGCCGCATCGTCGATGGGATAGGGCGGCGCGCCGCCCGCGGTTCGGTCAAATCCGATGTTTCCAAGACGCAGCACTCCGGAAAAATGCGAATAGAGCGCTTGCGTGGGAGGGATACCCAAATCTCTCTCTGCCAACTGGAGCGCGCGATGCAGAAATCCGCGCGGACCCGTCGCATCGATGACGAATTTTGCCCGGAACTGAACCTCGCGATCGTTCCGCACCCCTCGCAGCGTGACTCCGTCCGCTTGCCCCTGGAATTGGCGCAGATCGACCTGATCGACGTATACCACGCCCAGCTTTTCCGCTTCTTTCACCAGGAAGTGATCGAAGTCCGCGCGATACCAGTGCGTATCGGCGATCTCATCGCGCGGGCTTGCGGCCACCAACAGCTGGTCCTGTCGATCCGGATCGGCAATTCTGGCGGAGCCGAGCGCATGATGATGAAACGTGAACCCGCGTTTCAACCCCACCGCGACCTTCGGATAAGATCGCTGCCAGCTACCCCATTTCGTTAGCGGTCGCAACGCCGGCAAATCGTAGCGCGTTGCCAGCTCCCCAAGAAGCAGATTCGACAGCGGTGTGGACGATTCGCCAATGACGACACGAGGATGCGTGCCCTTCTCGATCAAAATGACCGAGCGTCCGAACTGGCGCACAATCATCGCCAGCAACGACCCGGCGAATCCCGATCCCACGACTGCTATGTCGTATGCTTCGCTCAGCTTTGGCCCCCGCACTTCTCACATATGACCCGCGGCACAACCTCCTGCCGCAGATTCATCGTCCGCAGCCGCTCCAACCGCCGGTCCCCACACGCCGCGCATCCCGCAATCCGTCCAAAACCCCAAAGGTCCGTAAATACCCGCCCACGCCGAAGCGCTAATCCGTATTCCGTCGCAGCTTCAACCGTGGCAAGCGATGGCGGAGAAAATTCTCCGCTCGCCGCCAGCTCCTCCATCGCACCGTTGCCGGCGCGAGTGGGAATGAGGGTCGCCACCGTGGCGCCGCAGTTAAAGGCGAACTCCAGCGACCGAGCCGCCCATTCGACAGCCTCCCCTTCGCCCATCAACGGCGGCTGGACCAGAATGAACACGCGCAAATCGATATCGTTCTCGCGCAGCTGATCTGCTGCTGTGCGGAACTGGTCGAGTGTCATTCGCTTGTTCAGCCGGTTGAGAATCTGCGGATGTGCGGTTTCAAGGCCCATCGCTACTTCCAGTTTGCCGCGCAACCGGTCCCTGAAGCGAAAGCAGTCATCGCCGATCAGTGCCGGATGGCACTCGACGATCACTCGCTCGAACCCGCGCACCCGGCTTGCGATCGCGGCGTGATCTTCCAGAGGAATCGCCTTCCGGTCGAAGAAGCTGCCGCTGTTGTAGAGCTTGATCTGTCGCGCGGGTAGCATCCGCTCCAGCGCATAGTCGATCTGCGCCGGGATCGCTCCCGCTGGCACTTCGTTGTTCAGGGTGTTGCGCCACAGATCGCACATCAGGCAGCGCCATGGGCATTCCCGATTCGTCAAAAAGACGGTCGCGACCGGAACGATTTCACCGGAAGCACTTCGCTCCTCTTCGACCAGGAACGCCCACGGCCGCTGCGGATCGACGACGTTGCGCGGCCCGCGTCGCGCCAGAATCCAAGCATCCCGTTCAGCCAATGCTTCCGGATACGATGACAACACAGACCTCAGTGGTAGAGCGCGAGAAACTGTTCGCGGTACTCCGCCTCCCGATACGGCAGCCGTTCCCGCAGAGAATCCCTGGACACCGCGCCGTGCTGAAAGCGCCGCTTGGGGAAGACGGGCATCTCCAGCCCGGTAACGGCCCGCACTCCTCTCGCGACGATCTCGCCCTTCAGCTCGTAGAGCCGATCCACACTGTATTGCGTCAGCTCGATAAACGGAATTGCCTCTGCCACGGCGATCACCTCGGGCCGGGTATACGGGCTGAAGCCTTCAAAGCCAAAGTGGTGGGCGGTCGCATACGTTCGCACGTACGAGCGGCTCAATCCGCCACTGTACGTCAGTGAGTGCTTGATCTTGCCGACGCCCCAGCCCTCCTGGTACAGCATCGGATTATGGATCACGCTTCGGATCGTCAGCTCAGGATTCTCCTCGATGGGATAGTCCTTCAGATTCTCATCGCCGCCGTCGCCGTCGATTAAATAGCGCCATTCCGGATAGCGTGCGCGAATGCCGCGCGTCAGCGCCAGCGCCATGGTCGCCGACTCAACATCCAACAATTTGTAATCTTCGATGATACGAATCGTTTCGTCCACGTCGAGTGAGTCCGCCTCGGCCTGAATCGGCTCAAGAAACAACGATAAGCCCCGGCTCTCAAGAAACGCGCGGGCCTGCTGCACATCCGGGCCATTCCCCAGGTCGAGCACAAATGCTTTCAGGCGGCTGGGATTCATGCCCATCTTCCGCATCACGTGATACGTAGTCAGAAAAACGCTGCCACTGTCGATCCCTCCGGAAAAGCACGCTCCTATCGGTTCCTTTTCCGGGATCGTTCGCAGCCACTGCGCGATCTCCTCGGCGAGCGCCGCGATGTAGGCCCTGCCTATGGTGTCAGGGTCTGCAGGCAGCGAGCCCATCACCGGCGTGAAGAACCTCGTGTAAACCGGATCCGGATCGGGGCAACCGATCAGTTGCAGATCGACCACGTGGTGCGCGGGCACCATGCGCGTATAGCTGGGATGAAACTGACCGTCGAGACCCTCTGTCTTCAGCCACTCGTGAATCGTGTCGATTCGCGAGGCTACGATCAGGGCTGGCCCCTCCTGGCGCTTGGCAAGAAAATAGCGCATCGGCCGGTCAAGCGAGCGCGCCATCCGCACCGTTTTGCCCGACTTCGCCGTCAGGGCAAACGAACCCTGGATCCCGCGCACCGCCTCGGCAGGCTTATCCAGAAGAATCCTGCGAGCCTCATCGACGCTCAGGCTGTAAAGGTGATTCGATTCACTTTCGACCAGGTCGACGACTCGTTCGACGTAATGATCCATCTGCGCCTCGCAAGCAGTTTACGCGCTCATGCGCCAGCGATTCCTTCACCCTCGGGTTCTGGCCTGCTTCGATCGACCGTCGGCGAATCTGATGGAACTGCGAGAGCAAAGCATTGGCTTTCGACAGCGTCTCAATCCGTTCCGCATAGGCCGCGAGCTTCGCGCCGGGAATCGCGAAGATCGCCACATCGTCCGACAGCACATCCAGATAAGCGCGCGCGCCACAACAACCCAGACTCAATGCAGCGCGGCCCGTGTTCATCACCTGTGGAACCACGGCACAGGCCGGACGCCCCATCGCAGGCGCCACCTGATTTTCCACCTGCTGTGTGGCTTCGGAAAGGATGAGCGTCTGATTCGATTGCACGAACAGCAGCACGACATCCGGCACGACTTCCGCCTGCCCGAGGGGTCCATACACCACATACCTGGGCTGCGACCGCAGCACCGGAATCTGCGGCAAATCCTCGGGCCGCACGTAACCCAAATCGGCGAAGACCTTCAGCGCATCCACCAGATCCGTTCGCTGCTCGGGCGATGGCTGCAGGTTGTGCGTGTGGACGCCAATGGCGCAGCTATAGTGATCGGCCGCCGTCGTTGCGAATGACCCCGCGGCTCCATCTTCCCAGAATCGGCATCCTGCGGCAACGCGGCCGGAATGTGCGGGCACTCCTGCCGGCTTCGAATCGGAAAACGAGATGGCTACCGGCGGCTGCTTCAAATACAGCGACTCGACCAGGCTCCTGGCGATCGATGCGAAATCCGTATGGCTCATGACACTCCTCGTATGGAAACGGACAATGCTGCCCCTCGCGAGCTTCGGAAAAGCCTTAGCTGTGGGTTTCGGGTTCAGCGATAAAGCCCAGTTCGGAAATGAATTCGCGCAGCCGAGCTTCGTTCGCCGAGGTCGGGTCGTATTGGATCGTCACCTGCGCCTCCGGATACGTGGCCTTCACCCGCTTCACTCCCTTTTGTTCACGCAGCATGGTCTCCAGACCCACTGCGCATGTGACGCATGTAAAACCCTTCACGTGCCAGGTCACCGTCTTCGTCTCGCCGGCATGGGCTAGTTCGGCCGCTGCCATTGTTCCTACACCTGCCAGTGTCATCATCTGTACGAATCGTCTGCGTTGCATAATCCCACCTCCTCGATCCGGCCACCCAGCGCCGGAGCACAAAATCTCAGTTCGCCGCCGCCAGGCCCGGGTCGTATTTCCACGCCGTTTGAGTCAACGACTTGTCGGAAAACCGCGTATCCGTGTATTGGCTGAACTCAATCCTCTTGTTGAGCACGCCAGTTTCAATCATCAGATCGCGGACCATATCGAAATCGGCCTTGCGCGGCTCCAGTTGGCTGTAGATCACCCGATCCATCGGTTTTGTTAGTGCCCATCGCAGCAGCGCCGGTTTCTGGTTGTAGTAGTAGCGGCCGACAAAATCCGCGGCATCCTCGCGGTATCTCCGGCCCTTGTCAAGCCACAATCCGGAGCGCGCGATCCCATCCACAAGAACCTGCACGGTCTCGGGTCGCTGGTCGATCAAATCCTGGCGCACTACTAGAATGCAGGACATGTAGTCCGGCCAGTAGTCACGCGCTTGAAACAGCACGCGTCCGTAACCGCCCATTTCTGCCTGTGAAGGGAAGGGTTCGCCCATTACGAAGCCATCGATGGCGCCCGCCGCCAGCGCTCCGGATACGTCGGGCGGAGCCATCTCCACCATCCTGATGTCGCCCGGCTTCATGCCCCAGACCTTCATCGCGCGAAACAGGATCAGGCGCTCGTCGGAGAAGCGGCTGGGAATCGCAACCGTGCGCCCTTTCAGGTCGCGGAAGTTCTTCACCGGCCCATTCTTCTTCACCACCAGCGCACTGCCATAGCGATGCCCCAGATACACCACCTTGATCGGCACGCCCTGTGCTGCCAGGGCAATGGCCAGCGGCGCAACGATAAAGGCCGCCTGTACCTTGTTGGAAATCAGCGCCTCCTTGATCTCAGGAAAGCCCTGAAACATCCGCGGCAAAAACAGTTCGCCATTCTCCGAGAACTTCGAAATGTAATCCGTCACCGGACACGTGAGCTGGCAGGTGACAGGAATGTAGGCAACCACGATCTTTCGTTTGGCGGGCGGACGAAAATCGTTCAGCACCACGTCCCAGTTCACGTTGAGCCACGCGTGGAGTCCCGTGATCAGCACGAGCCAGGTGACGCACAAGACAACCGCCTTCTTAGGACTCATGACGGAACCCCCAGCGCACCGAGCGCAGTGTCTCCAGCCGCCGGAACGCCACATCCAGAATCAGACCGATCGCACCAATCAGCAGAATGGCCGCGACGACGAGGTCGTAGCGCTTGCCCGAGTTGCGCGAATCAATGATGAGAAAGCCGAGCCCGGAATCCACGGCGATCATTTCCGCCGCAACCACAACCAGCCACGCGATGCCGAGCGCGATGCGCAGCCCGACGAGAATCTGCGGCAGCGCCGCCGGAAACAAAACCCTGCCCAGCAGTTGTGACGGCGTCAGCCCGAAGTTGCGCCCAGCGCGACGATACACCGACGGCACATTCGCCACCCCGTTGATGCAGGCCACCACGATGGGAAACAATGCCCCGAGAAAGATCAGGAAAATAGCCGCCTTGTCGCCGACTCCGAAGAAGATGATGGCTACCGGGATCCACGCGATGGGACTGATGGGCCGCAGAATCTGCATGGTCGGATTCACCACCTGGTTCGCGGCCGGATACCACCCCAGCGTTAGCCCGAGCGGTATGCCGATGAGCACAGCAAGTCCATAGCCGACAGCAACACGCCGCAGCGAATCGATAATGTCCTTCCACAAAACGTGGTGACGCAGCAGTTCTGCCAGGCCTTTTTCCACTTCGCGAGGCGACGGAAACACTTTCGTTCCGGTCCAGCGCACAGAGTAGTACCAGAGCGCGAGCAGCAGCCCGGTGGCGACCACCGGCCAGAAGAACCGCTCCCACTTCGCGGGTTGGCTCAGGGCGTTCATACCTTGTGGGCCAGTCCGATCTGCTGGAAGATCCCGTCGCGGAGCTCGAGATAGCGAGGCGCACTGATGTCGCGCGGGTGTGCAATATCGATGTTCACGATCTGCCGAATTGTTGCCGGCCGCGCGCTCATGACCACGACGCGATCGGCCAGCTGTACAGCTTCATCGATGTCATGCGTCACAAAGATGACCGTCTTCCGTTCCGCCTCCCAGATGCGCAGCAGCTCCCCGCGCATGACCAGCCGTGTAATCGAATCGAGCGCGCCGAAAGGCTCATCCAGCAGCAGCATGTCGGGATTTACCGCCAGCGCCCGCGCCACTTCCAGGCGCTGCTTCATGCCGCCGGAAAGCTCCTGCGGGTAGGTTTTCTCGAACCCCTGCAGCCCCACCATCTTCACGTAGTGCGCGATTCGCTGTTCGCGCTCGGTTCTCGGCAGCTTCGACAACCCGAAACCGATGTTGCCTTCGACCGTCAGCCACGGGAACACCCCGCGCTCCTGGAAGACGAAGATGCGCCGCGGGTCCGGCCGTCGCACCGGCTCGCCGTCAACCCTGATTTCCCCGCTGGTGGGCGACAGGAATCCAGCCATAGCATTAAGCAGCGTGGTCTTCCCACAACCTGACGGCCCCAGCAGGCAGACGAATTCTCCGTCGCCTACTTCCAGATTGATGTTGTTAAGAACCTCGGTCCGGTTGCCATCGCGCTCGAAGACCACACTGACTCGATCGACGGACAGTTTGGTCTTCACCGTGAACGGCAGTGGCACGGCAATCGGCTGCATGCTCGGTATCAATCCTCCGAATATCCCCAGCGAAATGACTTCACCCTCTCCAGCGACCGCATCCCCCAATCGAGCAGAAGCCCAATGATCCCGATGATCAGCATCCCGGCAACGACCAGGTCGTAGCGATTGCCCGCGTTGCGCGCGTCCACAATCAGGAATCCGAGCCCGGAACTGACCGCGATCATCTCCGCCGCCACCACCACCAGCCACGCGATCCCCAGCGTGATGCGCAGACCAACAATCAGCTTCGGCACCACCGCCGGGTACAGCACCCTGTACACCAGCGCCGCCGAACTCAGGCCGAAGTTTCGCCCCGCATTCACGTAGACCGCGGGAATGCTTTGTACCGCATCGATCGCGGTCAGCATCAGCGGGAAGAAGCAGCCGACAAAGATAAGAGAGATGGCGGCGAGGTCTCCAACTCCAAACCAGAGAATCGCAATCGGAATCCACGCCAGCGGCGAAATCGGCCGCAGGATCTGGAGAATCGGATTCAGCGCCATCTCCGCGCGGCGGTACCAGCCAACCGCGAGACCCAGCGGAATTGCGGTCACCACCGCCAGCGCGAATCCCCATGTCACCCTGAACAGCGACGCAACCACATATTTCAGCAGGAGCCCGTGGCGCACCAGATCGACAATGCCGCCCACTACGCCCCACGGACCGGGCAGCAAATGACTTGCCTGACGACGAACGCCGATCTCCCACAACAACAGCAACAGCGCAATGAACGCGAACGGACGCCACAACAGAAGCAGATTCGTTCGCGCCGCGTGTTCGTCTCGCATCGTTCGTGCCTTTCCCGCACAACGCGCAAGAACGAAGCCGTCGGCCACTATGGCGTAGGTCCACGTTTGTTTGCGAGCCTGGGGAGCTCAGGGATCCTGTTGCGCGTTCATCTTAATTGCATGCGCGCGCGCCGCACCTCCACCGAAAGGTGGATAATGCCGCGCACAGCTCAGGATGACATCTCGCAATCAGAGAGCCCACCGCGCGTTACCAGCAGGCTTTGTCAGATCGTAACGAAGATCGCCCCACCTTCCACCGCGAGTTCGATCCCTGCGGCTTTGGAGGCTTCCTGGAGCGCCGCCTCCAGCATCACTACCGGATCCCGGCTCACGTCGAGGCGGCGCATCAGGCCCTCACCCTTCTTCGGCCCGGCAGACAGCGTGATCTTCAGGCCGCGCCGCTTGCACCGCACCGGCGTGCCGTCTTCCAGCTTCACGTTCATCGGCTTAATGTACGCGTCGACGTAATGGACACCGATGCCGGATTTGTCGTCGCTGCCCGGAGGCAGCTTTTCGGCTGCGGCTGCGTTCACATCGCAAACTTTCACTTTCACGCTCGGCTCCGCTCCAGGGCAATGCCCTTCGTTTCCAGATACTGATCCATCGTCTTCCGGAACGCGCGAATGTGTTCCGGCGTGCTGCCGCAACAGGCGCCCACGATGTTTGCGCCAGCCTGCAGAATCGGCGGCAGATCCTTCACCATCTGATCCGGCGTCTCGTCGTAAACCACCTGCATCTGCACCAGCTTCGGCTGGCCGGCATTCGGCTGGACCATCACCGGCAGGCTCGTCACGGATTTATACCGTTGCACCGCCGTCAGCGCGCGGACCATGTCCATTCTCGTGCCGCAGTTCAGCGCGACGATATGCGCGCCGCGCTGCTCCATGAACTCCGCCGCCTTCTCCGGTTCGATCCCCATCATGGTGCGGAACGTCGATCCGTCCAGCGTAACGTCGTAGGCCATCGAACCGATGATGCATGCTGCACCCGCCTTCTGCGCCGACTCGATCCCGATCTGCAATTCCTCGAGCGAGGTCTGCGTCTCGATGATGATCGCGTCCGCTCCTCCCTCGACCAGGGCCCGCGCCTGCTCCTCAAACGCGCTGCGCACCTGGGCTTCCGTGAAGTCGCCGTACGGCTCCATCAGCCCGCCGAACGGCCCAATGTCGCCGATCACGTAGCCGTCGCGTTCGCCAAAGGCCCGGTGCGCAATCTCCACGCCGGCTTTGTTGATCGCCACCACATGGTCGCCCTCGCCGTGCCGGGTCAGCATGATCCGCGAGCCGCCGAACGTATTCGTCAGCAGGCACTCGGAGCCCGCCTCCACATACCGCCGCTGAATGCCCAGCACCCGCTCAGGATGTGTCAGATTCCACGCCTCACCGCAATTGCCCTGCGCCAGCCCGGCCAGCATCAGCTGTGTCCCCATGGCGCCGTCGCACAACAGCGGCCGCTCCAGAATCGCCTCCTGCAAAAGTTTCTTCATCGTCATTCCGTTTCCTGCGCCAGCTCTTTTTGTGCCAGCGCGTAGTGAATCGTTTCCAGTACCAGTCCCCATTTGTGATTGCGGCTCGCTGCCTCGCAAAAGCACCCTGCCCCGCTCGCTTCGCGACGCCACGATAACACAGCGTTCAGAGGCTCTCCGGCGAGTGGTTTCTCGCGATCGATCGCGCCCATCACACCGTCCGCACCGGCGATGTACTCACACATATGCATGTGCCCGCTATCGCCCTCCGCCGGTGCGCAATGTTGCTCGCGAATCGGATAACCCTTCTCGCGCGGCCCGATCTTCACGCGGTACTGGAACGCCAGCGGCCGGCCCATGTTCGTGCACGTCGTGCCGTCGTAGCGAAACAGAACATCGAGCGACCCATCCGGATGCTCCTCCATCGTGAGCCGCTCCTGCGCCCAGCGCTGCAGCGCTTTCCGGTTTACGCTGTAGGCCGCGTCCTGATCCAGGACCAATGGCCTCGTGGACACGCGCTCGCCCGTTCCGCGCGGCGACTTGCGATAGGGTGCTCTCCGATACTGGCACGGTCCAAACGAACAGTTCTCACAGGGCACGAGACTCGTCAGCCGGCGCAGCCGATCCGTGTGCCGCGTCAAGCCAAACAACGCCAACTGTGATTTCCTGGGCTGCAGCATACCGGACTCCATCGCATCCAGTTCCGATGGAAAATCGACGTTTCGCGTTCTTCGAATCAGCTCCAGTAATCGCGGCTGCTCGGCGACGTCCCACTCCGGATAGCCCGGGCTGTAGTGTGGCAGCACCGCCATCCCATGCTGCTCCGCCCAGTCGCACAGCCGCGCGCCAGCCGTAGTCGTCAGGTATTCCACCACCGCCGAAGCAAACATCTCGAGAAAGAAATACTCATCCGGCTTTTCCTCCGACCATAACCGCCGCGCTTCCTCCTCTGCCTCGGCCCCTGCGCCAACGGCCACCAGAACCGCGCTGTGCGCGCCCGCCTGCTCGAGCGTGCTCCTCAGGCGTGCACTGGTGAAGCGCTCTCCATCGACGCAGATGGAGGCCGTATCCAGCGCAAACGTTTCCGCCTGACGAGCGTAGACCCACGGACGCCCATGCTGCGCGTACCATTCGCGCGCCCAGGTCGCCAGTTCCAATGCACGCCCCTCCATCTCGAAGCCTCGCGGATAACCCAGCAGCCGCACGTACTCTTCCGGCAGCACGTTCACCGCGGCGCGCGCTTCGGCCAGCTCGATGTTCTCGGTTACCGTGCGCATGCCATCGGCTCCACGGGCTTGAACTGGCATCCCTCCACAAAAAAATCGAAAAAGCTGGGATGCGTTTCCAGCCGGCAGTGCTCCACTTTCCTCACCAGCTCTTCCATCTCCCGCCGCTTCGTTTTCGAGAGCAGTGCAATCGTCGCTCCCTCAATCGCAGTGTTGCCCGCCTGCACGATCTTCGCCGAGTCAATCCACGGCACCAGCCCGATCCGCTTGGATGCCTCGACCTTCAGGTGCCGCCCAAAACCTCCTGCGAGATAGAAAACGTCGATGTGGTCGAAGTCGATGCCGTACGTCGAGAACACGACGTGCAGACCCGCGACATTGGCGCCCTTGGCCTGCGCCAGTTCGTTCACGTCGCTCTCCAGCACATAGACGTCCCCATCTTCTTCCGCGCCACGCCACAGGGTGATGCGATGGACATCGTCTTCGAAGCGGCCCTTATCGTTCATCTGTTCGGTGCGCAGCAATTCGCCGAGCGCGTCAACCAGACCCGATCCGCAAATCCCCTCTGGCTTGCCGTCCCCAATTACCTTCAGCCGGAAGCTGCCATCGTCGTCAATCCCGACTTCCTCGATAGCCCCCTCGAGCGCCGGCATCCCGCACGCAATTGCGCCGCCCTCAAACGCCGGACCCGCCGGGCACGAGGCCACCAGAATACGATCCTTGTTGCCGACAATCAGCTCCGTGTTCGTGCCGATGTCCATGATCGCGATCCGCCGCGTTTCGTGCGCCAGATCGACGGCCAGCATGCACGCCGCCGCGTCCGCACCCACATGACCGCTGATGATCGGCGCGCCGTAAACCCGCGCCCTGGGATGAATCGGCAGTAAACTGCGCAGCCCGCTCTGCTCGAGGCTCGTCGTCGTCCGCTTGCCTTCGGCCATCTCGATTTCCGTAATCGACCGGTAAGGCGTCTGCCCGATCGAGTACACGTTCTGGCGGAAAAACAGATCCCGCATCGTCGAGTTGCCGACGACCACCATCTCGTAGATCGTCTTCGGATCGACCGGAAACTTCTCAATCGCGTGGCTCAGGTACCCTGCCAGCGTCCGCATCAGCAGCCTTCCAGGATGATCGGTGTCGTAGGCGATGCGCGACATCACCTCGGCCCCGCCAAACCGCTGTGGATTCTCCAACGAGGTATCCGCGATCAGCTCGCCCGTCTCGAGGTTCAGCAGCCGCACCACCACCGTGGTCGTGCCCAGGTCCATCGCAAGGCCATGAATGGGTCCCTCGCAGCGATCGACCTCAACTCCGTCGATCAGGATGCGATCGCCATCCCGCGTCACCGCCGGATCCAGTTCCATCGCCCTGCCACTCTCCGGCAACCCGGCAGTCAGGGTTAGCCCCTGACGCTCGATGCGCATCTTCCCCCTCCGCATCGTATGGCAACGCACTACCCCGCTCGCGCCCGTCACCAGAGTCTGGCAGGAGAGCCGGAACCGCCCCTTCAGGTGTTGCTCCGCCTCCGTCATCGGCGACAGCAGTTCCTGCCCCTCCACCACCTCCACCATGCACTCTTTGCATTTGCCCTGCTTCCGGCACGACGTGGGCACTTCGATCCCGAGTGCCTCCGCCTGATCGAACAGCGAGAGCCCGCCCTGTGCCTCAACCGCCTGTCCGTTGATGGTGAGGTGAACCGCCATTCCTTACTGGTCCTGCCAGCCCTTCGCTTCCAGCTCCGCCCTCACAGCTTCGGCCACTTCGCGCGCAGAGCCCTCGCGCTCCTCTTCCTCACTCCACATCCACTGCGCCAGATAATCATCGGCGGCCTGCAGACCGCGCTTTGCGGCAAGGATATCCACCTGCACCATGAACTTCCCGTCCAGCATCACCGTGACGTCCTCGTCGTCGTCCTCAGCCTTGACCTGCGTGGGGATTTCCTGCCAGTAAAGGACCTTATAAATAGCCATTGCTGTTTCCTAAGTCGTCGCCACCGGGGCCTGCTGCTCCGCCAGCCGCAGGAACAAATCCACTGCAGCGGACGCGTTGGCCCCGTACCCATCGGCGCCAATCTCGTCGGCGAACATCTGGCTGATCGGCGCGCCGCCCACCGCCATCTTGATCTCCGTCCGTCCGGCAGCGTTAAACCCATCGATCACCGTCTTCATGTACATCATCGTCGTGGTCAGCAGAGCACTCATCCCGATGATCGTCGGCTTGCACTTGTCCGCCGCCGCCATGAATTTCTCCAAACTCTGGTCCACACCGATGTCGTGCAATTCAAAGCCCGCACCCTCGGCCATCATCCCCACCAGGTTCTTGCCGATATCGTGCAGATCGCCGCGCACTGTGCCCATCAGCAATACGCCCTTCGGCTTCGTGGTGCTGTCCTTCGAGGTCAGCAGCGGCTTCAGCACCGCCATCCCCGCCTTCATCGCCCGCGCCGCGATCAGTACCTCCGGCACGTAGAGCACGTTGTGCTTGAAGTCCTCGCCCACCACGCTCATCCCCGCGATCAGCCCCTCGTTCAATACCTCCTGCACGGTCCGGCCTTCGGCGAGCGCGTCCCTGGTCATCTGCTCCACCTTATCGGCGTTGCCTTCGTACAGATACTGGTTCATCAGCGCATAATCGGGCATCGATCCATTTCCTCAGCGAACACTCGCCACCACGCCGGCCACGCGTTTAGCGTTGAATTCGTTCAGAGCTTCCAGCATCGCCAGTATGTTTTCCCGCGGCATGCCTGGGCTCGTCCCCCCGCCGACCGAAAGAATGATCCCCTCGCCGCCCGAGCCTTCCAGCACCTCGAGCGTCTCGTCCTTCACTTCCTCCGGCGTGCCGCGCACCCCAATCTCCAGCGGATTCACATTCCCCATCAGGCACATCCGATCGCCCACACGCCGCTTCACTTCGGTGATGTGCCGCTGCTTGCCCCAGTTCAACACGTTGAATCCCGTGTCCGGCAGGTGATCGAGGCACGCATCCACTTCCGCGTCGTTGTGGTAAAGCTTCACCCAATCCTTCGGGAACGCGTCGCAGATTCTCTTCAAATAAGGATGCGCAAATTCCAGGTAGTGCTCCTCGTTGATGAATCCAACGATGTCGTCGAGGATGAAAATGCTCTCGACCCCGTCGCCCATCACCTTCTGCTGCGCCTTCAGCCAGTCGATGATCACCCGCGTGCACAGATCGATCAGCTTGTGCGCGCCCTCCGGGTTCTCCACCAGATCGATCATGAACTCAGTCGTGCCCCGCACGAATCCTGCCGTGCACAGCGGCCCGCGTGACGTCACCATGGGCAGAATGTAGCCCGCATCGAGAATCCGCTGCCGCGCCATCTTGATCCGGTGCAGGGTCAGTCCGGCAAAGCCATCGGCCTCCACCTCATATTCCGGAAAGTTGTCGATGTCCTCCAGCCGGTACAGTGTGTGATACTCGCTCGGCGTGTTGTCCTGCCAGAACTTGATCTTCGCCCCCAGCACCGACGGCTCCGCCGCCATCCCGTACTCCATCCACCACGACGGAATAAAGATGATGTCTGGAAACTCCCGCATGATTTTCAGATTTGACTGGAACCACAATTCCGGATCGAGAAAATAGTCCAGGTGCTGAATCCCCAGATACCCAGGAATCCATGGGCTGTCGACGATCAGCGCCATCGGGATTTTGTCCATCTTCTCCCGGCGTGCAGCGCGCTTAAATATTTCCCATTGTTCTGGCAGCATACTTTTTCCTTCCGCCCGCCCCTCAGGAGCCAGAAATCTCGTCCAGCTCAGAAATGTCGCAGCGCTTGCGGCTGCTTCCCTGCCGGCGACAGCCCGTCGCTCGCCCTTCCAATGCCGATATTGTTTACCATAACAACAAATCCTTAGGCAAAGTTATTCTTTTGGCTCCCGAAGGCGCTTCCGTGCTCGCGAAACCCACGCCCGCCAGCACTCTTGCTGATCATCCTCCCCGGGGCCGGATCCCATCATGTTCGCATGTTGCCGTGCCTCCAGCCGCGATCGAAAACGCGACTTACTTATGTGACTCCGTCAGGATCGCCTTTTCCCCAGCCGCCAGCGCCAGAATCGCCACCAGCGCTCCCACTGCCACCAGGAATCCGGCCCGCAGCGACCCTGTCCTCGTCGACACCAGCCCCGTGAGCCAAGGGAGCACCGCGCCGCCACTCGCGGTCATGGCAAAAACCCACCCTGTGTTGCGGTGATCGTTCACCCGGGCGAGCATGCGCGAAACCCCAATTGGAAACACCGGCCCGAACCCCGCTCCCGCCACCGCCACCGCCGTTAGCACCACAGCCGTTGAGTGCGGCGCCACGAGAATGACCACCGCAGCCAGTGACAGAGCCAGAGCCGGCAACAGCACCACCCGCTCCGCTATCGACTTCAGCGCCACCGATCCCAGCCAGCGTCCCGCCAGCAGCGCCGTCCAGTACAGCGACACGATAAGACTCGCGCGCGCCACCGTCAGCCCGCTGAAGCGATGGGCGTAGGTCGTAATCCAGCCCCCCACCACCGTCTCCACGCCTACGTACAGAAAGAGGAACACCGCAAAAAACACCAGGATTCCCGCCTCCGATCGTAGCGACGCCCGCGGTGCTCCGCCCAATCCGAACTCCGGCTCACGCCACTGCGGCAGCAATGCCAGAAACATGCCTGCCGTCCCCACTGCGACCAGCACCAGCAAACTCCGCAGCAATCCGCGTTGCTCCGCCGTCGCGATCAGCCAGGGACAGGCAACGGCGCCAATTCCCCACCACAGATTCACGATCGAGATCCGGCGCGCACGCTCTCCCCGGCTCCCACCGCTGGTGTTGGCGCGGTTCTCGGCCGTGTCCGCGGCCGTCATCCCGACGGTCAGATTCGTCGCCGTAACCGACAGCCCGATGCCCAGGCCCACCAGTGCAAAGGCGGTGAGCGCCAGAGCATGCCCCAGCGTGGCGCCCGCCGTTCGGCCCGCCGCGATCAGAAGCAGCACTCCTGCTGTCATCGAGGAATAGCCTAGCGGCAAGTTCCGCCGCAGCCGGTGCGGCGAAAACACCGATCCCACGGTCGAGGCCATAAAGAGTGCGGCAAAGAACGCTCCCGACTGCACGTCGCGCAGTCCCCAGCGCGCCGCCATCACTGGCAGCAAAGGTCCCGGCAGCACGGTCACCATGCCGCACACCACAAATCCGAAACACAAGACGGAAAACCGCGGAGCGCGCGCGTTGGTCATCGAAAGCCGGATTCTATCGCCCCCGATCCAACTTCTGCTCCGCTACCGGCTACTGGCTACCGGCCTTCTTATTTCTTCTTGGCCCGCGCTGGATTCGGCGGCAGCGTCGATTCGCGAATGATCAGTTCGGGCACAATCGATACCTGCTCCGGAAAATCCTTGAGTCCCCGAATCCTCTGCAGCAGCAGCCGAGCCGCCGTGTTGCCCATGCTCGTCAGCGGTTGCCGGATCGTGGTCAGGCTCGGCGTGTGATACGCCGCCCCCTGAATGTCATCGAATCCGATCACCGACACATCCTCAGGCACCCGCAGGCCGTGGTCGCGCAGCGACCGAATCGCCCCAATCGCCGCAATGTCGTTGTACGAAACCAGAGCCGTGAATGGCTTCTTCGCTGCCAGCAGCTTCGCAACCACCGGATATCCCAGCTCCGGCGACGAGAGGTTCTGCTCCAGTTGGATCACCAGTTCCGGAGGCACCTCGATCCCCAGATCCCTTGCCACCGTCATCAGGCTCTTCCACCGATCATCGGAGTCGGAACTGAACGTCTGCCCACGCATGAACGCGATCTGGCGGTGTCCCAGCTGATACAGATGACGCATCGTCAGCTCCGCCGCGCGGGCATGATCCAGCACGATTCGCGTCACCCCCGGCAGCGGCTTGTGCCCGGCTACCGACACCACCGGCAGCGGCAGGCTGTGCTGCAGTGCCGTGTCGATAGCTACAAACCCCTCCACCGAACGGTCCATCAGTAGTCCCGGGTACTCTTCGATCAGGTCCGCCTTCCGCCGGTGGCTGGCGGTCAGGTAGAAATACCCCTCTTCGATCAGCACTTCCTCGATGCCGCTCATCACCAGCACCGAGTAGCCGTCGCTCAGCTCGGGAACCAGCACGCCCACTGAAAAGCTCTGCCGCCGCCGCAGCGACCGCGCAAAGAAGCTGGGCCGGTATTCGAATTTCTTCGCCGCCGCGATCACCCGGTCCCGCGTATCCTGCGGGATCGATCGCACCCCGGGCGCGTTGTTCAGAACCAGTGAGATGGTCGCCGGGGAGAGGTCCAGATAGTCCCCAAGCGTGCGCAGACTGATCGGTCTCGGCGGCAGGAATTCCCCTTTTGCCGCTTCCCCCGATCCTTCCTGTCCCTGTCCCACTTTCTTCGCCGCTGCTTTCCTGCGTCCCGCCATTCCCAAGTTGTAACGTTGCCGGCGGGAATCTACAACTAAAATGCCACTCCTGCCGTCACCGCCTGGATTCGCGCTATCCTTATATCACCCTTTCGCATAAGAGGATGGCCCTTTTTCAAGGCACGCTAAGGGCCATGGAGTCTGCCTGATCTGTGCTCAACCGCGACGAAAAACTCCCGCCGCTCCGCCTCGCCGTTATCCAGTACATCATCGCGGCGATCCTGGCCATTCTTGTCTTTGGCCTGTGGCGGCTTCAGGTCGTCGGCGGCCAGAACTACCACGCCCTTGCTGAAGCCAACCGCATCCGCAAAGTTCCCATCCTCGCTCCCCGCGGCAAAATCTTCGATCGTGAAGGCCGCCTCATCGTCGACAACTACCCCTCCGTCTCCTGCTTTCTCGTCCGCGAGCAGGGCCACGACATCACCCCCGACCTGCCTCTGATCGCGCGCGGTCTGCATATGACCGTCGACCAGATCGACGCCATCCTGAAGAAGTATCGACTGGCTCCGAAATACCAGCCCCTCCCGCTCAAGCAGGACATTACCCCGGACGAAGAAGAATTCATCGAAGCGCATAAGGACGAGCTTCCCGAACTCGACACCATCGAGGAGCAGCGGCGGCTCTATCCCCGCGACGGATTCGCCGCTCAGCTCGTCGGCTACGTCGGCGAAGTCAGCGAAGAGATGCTCAACGACCCCCGTTATGCCATGTATGAGCCAGGCGACGTCGTTGGCCGTTCCGGCGTCGAAGCCGCCTACGATGGCATCCTGCGCGGCGACGATGGCTCCGAGGACGTGGTCGTTGATAGCCATGGCCGCGAGGTTGGGCGCCTCGGCACTGAGCCCGCTAAACCGGGGCAGAGCCTCCGCCTTACCATCGATCTCGACATCCAGCGCGCTGCTGAAAATGCTCTTGGCGACCGCAATGGCGCCATGATCGCCATCGACCCCCACACCGGAGAGGTTCTGGCACTTGTCAGTCGCCCAGCCTTCGATCCCAATGAGTTTGCGGTGCGCATCAGCCGCGGCGAGTGGAACAAGTACATCACCGATCCCGACCATCCCCTGATGAATAAGGCTATTCAGGCGCAGCTCGCACCCGGCTCCACCTTCAAAATCATCATGTCGCTGGCAGGCCTCGAAGAAGGCGTCGCTCAGGACATGACCGTGCACTGCGCCGGCGGGGTGAATCTCTTCGGCACCTATCAGCGCTGCTGGGTCAAAACCGGCCACGGCGCGGTCAACATCGACAAAGCCATCTACCAGTCCTGCGACGTCTTTTTTTATACCCTCGCCGCGCGCCTCGGCATCGACAAGATCGCATATTGGGCCCACACTGTGGGACTCGGCTTTAAGACCGGGATCGATCTGCCCGACGAAGCCTCCGGCACCATGCCATCCGCCGAGTGGAAGATGAAGACGTTCCATCAAAGGTGGTATCCCGGAGAGGTCACCTCCGTCGGCATCGGCCAGGGAGCCGTTGCTGCCACTCCGGTGCAAATGGTGCGAGCCATCGCCGGAATTGCGTCCGGCGGTGTTCTGCATCGGCCTCATGTCGTCTTCCCCGATGAGCTGAACCCCGACGTCTACAAGTCCATCCTCGATTCCTACCCTGGCTCGGGCGATTCCACCTTCCACATGGATCCGTCGATCTGGGAAACCATCACCGACGCCATGGCCCTCGTGCCCACGCCCATCGGAACCGACAATAGTGCTCATCTGGAAGGCATCGACTTCGCCGGCAAGACAGGCAGCGCCCAGACCATGAGCAACGCCCTCGCCGCAAGGCTCGGCCATGCCCATTCCGTTAGGGATAATGCCTGGTTTGTCGGATTCGCCCCGCGCCGGAATCCCGACATTGCGGTTTGCGTTCTCTTCGAGGCCGGAGAACACGGCAAGCTGGCAGGCCGACTCGCCTCACGCGTCATCGCCGCTTATGTCGACAAGCAGCGCACGATGAACCACAACCTGATCGCCCAGCAGCCGAAACCGATTCAGGTTGGCGCACTGTGGTCCGATCCTGCCAATCCCAACGCCATGGGCGGCAAACCCCTGCCCCTGAAGCCGGACCAGAAATCAAACCCGGAACTGGCTTCCGTGCGCGGGGGACACTTCACCGTCCCGGTCGACGCATCCTCGCCGCAGCACTAGGCAGGCAGCGCCTTCACCACCGCCTCCACCAGCCCACTCAGATCATGAGGGTCCGCCTCCGCAGCCGGCTCCCATCCGTTCTCCCGCAGCGTCCCGCTCGTGATCGGCCCAATGGACACCGCCAGCATCGTCTTCGGCGCCTCAACCCCCGCCTCGCGCAGCAAATTCAGGAAATTTGTCACCGTGGAAGAGCTCGTGAACGTCGCCGCATCCGGACCTCGCCCGCCCCGCCCGAAAATCGTGCGCGCCGCTGTTACAGATTCCTCGGGAATCACGGTCCGGTACGCATCCACCACATCGACCGTCGCCCCACGCGCACGCAGCGCATCCGGAATCACATCCCGCGCCACCACTGCCCGCGCCAGCAGCACACGCTGCCTGGCAACCTGATCGCCAACCGCCTCCACCAGCGACTCCGCGACATACTCTGCCGGCGTCACCGCGACATGTAGCCCCAACTCCCCCAGCACCCGCGCCGTAGCCGCTCCAACAGCAGCGACCTTCACCTGTGCAAACGCCGCGGGCAGGATCCTCAGCTCCGTCATCCGTCCGCCCACCGCCTGCGCGCCGTTCGCGCTGGTCACGATTAGCCACTGATACTGCGACAAATTCCGGAGCGCTGCGTCCAGCTCGGCGTACGATTCCGGCGGCACAATCGAAAGTGCCGGAATCTCGACGACCTCCGCCCCCAGCTCCCTTAGCTTTTCCGATAGTTGTCCCGCCTGATGCTCGCGCCCGCGTCACCAGGATTCTGCGTCCCGCAAGCGGAAGCTCGCTCACGCCGCTCCGACCGGTTCCGGTCCAGGCTTCTCCGGCGCACCCAGCAACAGCAGTCTCTGCGCTCCCTGGCTCAACAACTCCTCCGCCACCTTCTGTCCCAGCGCCTCGGGCAGCATTCCCCTCTGCCGATCCAACACCACCCGCAGCACCTCTGACCCATCCGGCGCCGCCACTGCCGACACGACGGTGTACCCCTCATCGCCTGCAAAACAGTGCACCCCGATCGGCACCTGGCAGCCACCGCCCAGGCCCGCGAGTGCCACGCGCTCCGCAGTCACCGCATACCGTGTCGCCTCGTGATTCAGAAATGCCAGCGCCCCCAGTGTCCGCTCATCCCTGGCGCGCGCCTCGATCGCCAGCGCGCCCTGCCCCGCCGCCGGACAGAGGATCAGCGGTGAGAAGCATTCCCGCCGATGTGCCGTCAGTCCCAGCCGCTCCAGCCCCGCCGATGCCAGAATGATCGCGTCCACCTGCCCCTCGGCCAGCTTGCGCAGCCGCGTGTCCACATTGCCGCGAAACTCCACGCACGTCACATCCGGCCGCTGCGCCTTCAGCTGCGCCTGTCGCCGCAAACTGCTGGTTCCGATGCGGGCCCCCTGCGGCAATGCTTCGAAGCTCTCGTGGTTCACCGAGACAAATGCATCCCGCGGATCCACCCGCTCCGGAATCGCCGCAATCGTGAAGGCCGCGGCCAGCTCGGTCGGCAGATCCTTCAGGCTGTGCACCGCCAGATCGATACGCCCCGCGAACAGCGCCTCTTCGATCTCCTTCGTGAACATCCCCTTTGCATCGCGATCCGTCGTGCCCACTTCGGCAAACGGCACATGCTGCATCGCGTCGCCCAGCGTCTTAATGATCTCGATCTCGACCTCATGCCCCGCCCCGCGCAGCCGGTCCGCGATGTGATGCGTCTGCCACAGCGCGAGTTTCGAACCTCGCGAACCAATACGCAGCACGCCGGCCTTTGGATTATTGTTGGGATTCGTCATGCAGGATCCGAAATCAGCGTATCGCGTCGCCGCCCGCTACATCTTACTGGACTCGTCGCCGGACTCCGGCCCAGCCGCCTTCTCCGACCCATGCTCCGCAGCCGCAGCCGGCTTGTGCCCGTAGTCGCGCCCAAACATGGCACGGATCGTTTCCAGCGCCGCTGCATCCCCTTCGCGCGCGGCCGTCTTCAATGCCTGCAGCGGCATGTGCATGAACTTGTTCATCAGCCCGCGCGTTATCGCCTCCACGGCCTCCTGCTGCTCGCGGGTCAGATTCTGCAGCAGCCCCCGTTGCCGATGCAGTTCCGACTGACGCAACTCCTCCGCGGTTCCCTGCACGTCAACCAGCACCGGCGCGATGTCGATGGTGCGAATCCGCCGCCGGAACCGCTCCGTCTCTTCGGCGATAATCGCTTCGGCCTTCTCCGCCTCGTGCCCGCGATCCACCAGGTTCGACGCCGCCACCTGCTGCAAATCGTCGATGTCGTACAGAAACATCCCTTCCAGCCGATTCACCAGCGGATCCACATCCCGCGGCACGGCAATGTCGATCAGGAACACCGGCTGCCCTTTGCGCCGATGCAGGATCGCCTGTGCCTGCTCCACCCCGATGATCGGGTGCCCCGCGCCGGTCGATGTGATCACGATGTCCGCCTCGTGCGCCCGCGCGTGCAGATCCTCAAAAGGGATCGCAGCACCGAGGAACTGTTCCGCCAGCCGCAACGCTCGATCGTAAGTGCGATTCGCCACCATGATCGAGTCCGCACCGTGCTGCATCAGGTGCCGCGCCGCCAGCTCGCTCATCTTACCGGCGCCCACAATCAGAATCTTCTTGCCTTCGAGTGAGCCGAAAATCCGCCGCGCCAGATCCACTGCCACCGATGCGATCGACACCGACGACGACCCAATCTCCGTCTCTGACCGCACGCGTTTCGCAGCCGTGAACGCGCTCTGCAGCAGCTTGTCCAGCGGACCCTTCACCGCTCCCAGCTCCCGCGCCAGGTTCCACGACTGTTTCACCTGCCCCAGGATCTGCGCCTCGCCCACCACCATCGAGTCCAGACTCGCGGCCACGCGGAACATGTGCCGCACCGCCTCTTCATCCTGGTAACGATACAGGTGCGGCTCCAGCACGCTTCGGTCCAGTGAGAAATGCTCCGCCAAAAACTCCGGCAGCTGTGGCTCGAGCCCGTTGTGCGTCACCAGCAACTCCACTCGGTTGCAGGTCGACAGGATCATCGCCTCCTGCACGCCCGGGCGCGCCAGCAGGGCGCGCGTCGCCTCCGGCAGGGCATCGTTCCCGATGGCCAGCCGCTCGCGCAACTCCACGGGCGCCGTTTTATGGTTCAGACCTGCGACCTGGAATCTCATTTCAGTCCAAACCTGTGGGCGGAACTATGCACCCCATTCAGCAGATTCGCTGCCCACACAACCAGCATCACCACAAAAACGCTCGACGTGACCCACGCCGCGCGCCGCCCGCGCAGGCCAACGTTGCGCCGCACGAACAGGATCACGACATACAGGCCCCACATCACGAACGACAACAAGACCTTCGGATCGGCAAAGTACCCGACACCCACCTGCTCCTGCGCCACGACCGATCCGGCGAACAAACCCACGGTCATACACACAAAGCCGATCTGCAGCGTGCTCTGCGTCACCTGGTCCATCGTCGCCAGCGGCGGAAGCCACGTCAGGAACCCGCGCGGCCGGGTCTTTGGCCGAGCCGTCACGCCCGCCTTCGCCCAGTCCTTGTTCTTCAGCCGCTTCTCCTGGATCAGATACAGGAAGCTCGACAGGATGCTGAACGCCAGCGCCGCATACGCCACCAGCAGCATCACCACGTGGAACGCGATCCATCCGTTGCGCACGATCGGCGAGCTGAACGTGTAACGCTCCGGCCCAATCGCCGGAATCACCGTCAGCAGAAACGCCAGCGGCAGCGCGAACAGCCCAAACGAGACCGTCCGATAGACGAAGAACGTAAACAGGAACACGCCGACAATCGCCAGCGCCAGCGTCGAGACAATCTCAGTAGCCATCACCGGGATCAGGTGATGGGCCAGCGCCAGCATCTCCACCGTCGCCACCAGGTGGAAGAACCATCCCCCCATAGCAACCGGCAAACAATACCGGTGTCCCCTCGGGCGGTTCCCCAGCACCGCCGGAATCGCCAGGATGCTGGCGACCCCGTACAGGCCTGCCGCGATGCGTAACCAAAGGAGGAACATGGGGTTCTCAGCGGGGAGCGCGAAACCGGGGGTATAGAAAGTATAAATAACCCGGCGCTTCGAGCTCTCAGGAACCATTATCCGAGCCGCGCCCAGCCCCGAATGTGAGCTAAATCACATAGCCCGGCACCCAACTGCAAAACGCTCCGCACTACCTCCTCCCACCCACCAGCTCCCTCTCCGCCCCGATAAACCCCCAGGCATTCCAGGCCCCGCCCTTCACAACCCTGCGGAACAGCTCCGCAGCTCCGGCCCGGTCGCCATGATAGAGCCGCCAGTTCCCCACGCCGTAAGTCACCGTGTCGAATGCAAGCTCCCCTTCCAGATCCTCCGGTCCCGCAGGCGGAGGCGGCAAGACTTCTTTCTCCGTCAGCTTCCCCTGGTAGAAATGCAGAAGGCGGAGATAGAAGAGCAGGTGCGGCTCGGTGTTCTTGACCTCGGGAGTGATTCTCGCCAGCGCCTGGGCCGCCTCCTGTTCCTTACCTGCGCGGCGCAGTGAAACATACAGCCAGTTCGAGCAGTCGATCAGGCTGTCGTTCGTCTCCGCCAGGTCTCGTGCCTTGCCGAACGAAGCTGCCGCCTGATCGAACTCCCCCAGGAAGTAATGCGACAACCCCAGGTGATAGTAGCCATCGAGCATCCGCGGAGCTAACCGCGTGGACTGCTCCAGATCGCTCATCGCTTTCCGGAACTCCCGCAGCCCCAGCTCGCGATGGCCGCGCTCGAGATACAGGTCGGCGTTGTTCGGCGCGAAGGCCAGCCCCTCGGTCGATGTCGCCACCGCCTCTCGATACTGGCGGCGCGCCGCCTCTGCTTTCGACAGCGCGAGCACCCGCTCCACATTCTTCGGGTTTTCAGCAAGACTCTTGCGCGCAACGATCACAGCCTGGTCGTCGGGCAGGGCATAAAGCTTGCGGCCGAGGCCCGACGTCACTTCAAGCGCTCCATGCGTGGCTCCGGCGGCTGTCTGCGCCTGTAGCAGACCGGTCAGACCGGTAAGAGCCGTCAGGCACAGGACCCCAACCCAGGCCCGCAGGTTCCGCGTCCATGCACGGTAGTGCTTTGCATCGCTCATCTGTGCTCTCTCCCACCCTGAAGACTCGAGTTCCGCCACGAATCCATCAGCGCGCGATTGTATCGCCTCTGGCAGGCCCGTGAATTGGTGTCAGGGCACGGCTTCAGAGCCTGCCCTGAACAAGCGACCCCCGGGTTTCCGGTTTTTCCCGGGTCGCCTCCGCAGTGCAACGGTTTTATCGGACCCCGCCCCCGAACAGTCGCTCCGGCTTACCCGTCCCGAAGTCCACCCCGCTGCCGAGCAGGCGGTTGAACATCGCCTCGTCGTTGGTCTCAATCACCCAGCCGAGGATGCGCCCCCCCACGTGGACCGCCGCCAAACCAAGCAGCTGCTGCTCCCCGGTCTGCAGATCGCTCTTCGAAATGGGCTCTCCCTGCGCCGCGCTGAAGCTCGCCCAATGCCCTTCGATCTGGTATAAAGCCGGCTGCTCCACCGGCATCATTCCCATCACCGTCGTTCCCTGGCTCACCAGGTTCCGCAACAAGATCTGTGTGCTCTTCTTGTTCTGCAACGCCTTCGGCGGGAAGCACTGCCCGTTCACCTCCACCAGGGCCAGGCGCGTCCACTCGCCCTGTCCCTCACTGCCCTTGCCAGCCGAGAGCAGGACCTTCGCGCAGGTGTCCGCTTTGGCCGTGTCCGACTCCGCATCGCCGTAGATCATCCGCCGCGCGGCCGTCGTTCCAAATGCACCCTCCACCGGCGTCAATTCCCCCGGGTAGAGCCAGGTCAGGTGCAGTTCCGGATTGGAATAGCCCTGGAATCCTGGCGGTACGGTTGTGGGTCCACCGCTGCTCGCCTGTCCCGAAGTTTGCGCGGATGGCAGCATCGCTGCGGCGACCAGCATCGCCAATAACCAGACGCGTCTCATTGCCGCCAGCCTACCACTCCGCGGATCGGAACCGATGCGGCCTGCGTTCGTGAGCCCGCGATCAGGCGCGTCCCACCATCCCCTGCAGCTCTGTCAGCTCTGCAAAGATCGCGCAGTTCCGTCCCGCCGCCTTCGCGCGGTAGAGCGCCGCGTCGGCGGCTGCCAGCAGTTCCTCGATCGAGGCGAGACGTGCCTCCGGCCGGAAGGCGGTCACGCCGAAACTACAGCCCGTCCGTATCTCGCGCTCGTCGTCGAGGAAGCGGAAGTCGCGAATGCTCGCCACCAGCTCGTCCAGTCGACTGCGGCCCTCAGCCGGATCGTAGCCCGGAATCAGCATCAGGAATTCTTCACCGCCGTAGCGTCCGATACTGTCGTACTCGCGCAGGCAAAAGCCCAGCCGCTGCGCTGCTGTGCGCAGCACTCGGTCGCCAACCAGATGCCCCCATGCGTCGTTGATCTGCTTGAAGTGGTCCAGATCGGCAATCACCACCGCGAGCACCGTCACCTCGCGCTGGGCCCGCACGACCTCCCGCTCCATGAGCTCCAGAATCGCGGCGCGGTTCCAAACGCCGGTCAGAGAATCGTGCGTCGCCTGCAGCTGTAGCTCCTTCTGTGCCTGAGCCAGAGCTGCTTTTTCCTCGCGCAGTTGCGTCGTCCGCTCCGCCACCAGCAGCGCGAGGTGTTTGCGATCGCGGAGCAGCCTGCGCGTGCGCAGTTCCGCTGCTCCTCCGGCCAGCGCAATTCCGGCAGCCAGCCACAGGAACTGCGGCTGGCGCGCCCGCACCAACCACGCCGTGGTGAGCAGCGCGATCAGCACCGTCCCACCGGCAACTCTCGCTTTGATCCCCGTGAGCATCTGCCGACCCCGGCCCGATGCTAGTCCCACGGGATCCAGGTGACTATCCCGCGAATGAACCATGCGGAGGAGGAAACCTCAGTAACAGAGTCTCGGACCGGTTCCTGTAACTCGGCCCGAAAACTGCCGATAAGACAGGAGAGGGGCAGGCGACCATCTGCGTGCGCAGGCGCGCGCCTCGCGGGGTGATGTGTGGCAAAGAGCGGTAAGAGCAATGGACATGGCTCCAACGGCGCAGCCAACCCAGCGGCGAAGGAGTACTCCTACGACAAGGAACTGCAGCGGTTACAAATCGAGCTGGTGAAGCTGCAGGAATGGATCCGCCACGAAGGTCTTCGCGTCGTTGTCCTCTTTGAAGGCCGCGACGCCGCAGGCAAGGGCGGAGCGATCAAGCGCATCACCGAGACGCTCAACCCCCGTATCTGCCGGGTCGTCGCACTCGGAACGCCCACTGATCGGGAGAAGACAGAGTGGTACTTCCAGCGCTACGTGGCGCAGCTGCCGGCCGCCGGCGAGATGGTGCTCTTCGACCGCAGCTGGTACAACCGCGCCGGTGTGGAGCGCGTGATGGGCTTCTGCAACGAGGGCCAGTATCTGGAGTTCATGCACAGCTGCCCGGAGTTCGAGCGTATGCTGATCCGCTCCGGCATCGTCCTGGTCAAGTACTGGTTCTCGGTCAGCGACGAGGAGCAGGAGCGGCGCTTCCGTGAGCGCATCGAGAATCCCACCAAGCGCTGGAAGCTCAGCCCCATGGATCTCGAATCGCGGCGCCACTGGGCGGAATATTCGCGCGCCAAGGACGAGATGTTCGCCATGACCGATACGCGCCAGGCGCCATGGTTTGTGGTGAATGCCGATGACAAGAAACGCGCCCGTCTCAACGTCATCCACCACCTCCTCAACCGCATCGACTACAAGGAACTGGTCCCGGACAAGCTGAAGCTGCCGGAACTGGACCGCAGGAAGTACACGCGGCCGCCGATGCACGAGCAGAACTTTATTCCCGCTGTGTATCGCTGATCGCATTGGCCTGGGACCGCCCTGACTCGCGGTCCGGGGGCGCATGAGTTGGGCACCGCTCCAGCGAATGAGACAATATCCTTCGTGCCTCGTCTTTCCAGCGGCGTCCTCGGCTTCCCCGACTTCCGCGGCTTTACACGCACTCTGATTCTGTGGAACCTGGCCGCCTTCTTTCTCCTGCTGATCCTCAATGCGGCCGCTCACACGCTCTGGGCAGGCGTCACTGGGCTGCTGATCCTCGACCCGGTCATGGTCCTGCACCACTTCTGGATCTGGCAGCTCCTCACCTACTGCGTCATTCACGTGGGGATTCTCAGCACCGCGTTCGAACTGCTCTCGCTGTGGTTCCTGGGCAGCCTGCTCGAATCGAACCACGGCCCGCGCTGGCTCGCCGAGTTGTTCTTTGTTTCAGTCATTGGCGCCGGACTTGCTGCCTTGCTGCTCTCCCTGGTCCTGCCGCAGTACGCCGCGCCCCTTTACGCCTGCTGGGGCGGCATCTTCGGCATGCTCATCGCCATCGGCGTGCTCTATGCCGATACGCCGTTCATGATGTTCCCGCTGCCGATCACCATCAAGGCGAAATACCTGGTCGCTGTCTACATGCTCATCGCCCTGGCCATGCTGTTTTCGGCGCAAAAGATCGTCGCGTTCTCGCAGCTGGGCGGCGCGCTTTTCGGCTACCTCTATATCAAGTTTTCTCCGCGCCGCGGTTTCGCCTTTGCCGGCAGCGAAACCCTCTTCGGCCTGCGCAACCGGTACTACCGCTGGAAGCGCCGCCGCGCCGCGAAGAAATTCGAAGTCTATATGCGCAAGAACCGGGACAAC
>CAWFXK010000015.1:0-165699 GCA_963819725.1 uncultured Acidobacteriaceae bacterium | reverse complement strand
GTGCGGTCAGACTCCGAAGGGCGACGCAGAGCAGGAGGACCGGCAGCGGCGCCGAGGCGCGACGATGGCGGCGGAACCAGCTCCGCCTGGACGGCGATGATGGATCGGGCCCGGCAACGGCGCCCGACCGAAGATTGAGCGCCTGCGTACAACTCCCCACAGAGGTTCACCGCGATTGCAGTCAGGTTTCCGCACCAGTACGCCTGCGCATGAGCCAACGGACGCAGGAAAACTCGTGCGGGATGAACCTAATATTCGGGCCTGGACAGGAGGAGCCGACGCTTACTTTTGCCGGGGCAAGTGCCGTTGGTACTGCGGCCGGTTCGAATTGGGAAGCAGACGCGGAGTTCAGGATGAGACGCAGCAAAAGCCGCACGTCCCCTTTGCGGGACGGGCGAGTGAAGCGCTCTTAGAGTTCCTGATTGACCCCAGCGGCAACCGGATAGGCGATGGGCTTGGGCATGGAGTGGCCGACCGAGGCGGAGGGAAGCTTCTCTGCGCGGATGCGGGCGGCACGCTCGTATTGCATGATGGTCGCGGCGGATTCGGCCATCGCGTTATCGCTGGAAAAGAGGCAGGCGCTGGCGGTACGCCAGAGGATATTCAGATCGCTGCCGAGGGTCGCGGTGCGCAGGTATTCGAGATCAAGATGGGCTTTCGCGGGTTTGACGAAGGTCTCGTAGAAGGTTTCGAGCTGATCCTCGGGGATCTCGGAGAGGAACTCTTCTTCGTTGCGGAAGGCCAGGGTGGCGGCGCCGGTGATGCCCGGGCGGCAGGCCATGCGCAGTGCTTCGTGATGGGGCAGCTTGGGCCGGGGGCCGACGAGGGACATGTCGCCACGGAGCACGTTCCAGAACTGCGGGAGTTCGTCGAGCTTGTAGCGACGGAGGAAGGCCCCCACCGGGGTGATGCGGATATCCCCGCTGACGGTAATAGAAGAATTGTTGCCCTTCCTGGGGCACATGGAGCGAAACTTATAGAGGGTGAATTCGCGGCCGTTGCGTCCCATGCGGCGCTGCCGGAAGAAGACCGGGCCCTCGGATCCGAAGCGGACGAACAGTGCGGAGCCGAGCATGAGAGGCGAGAAGGCGATCAGCGCGATGACAGCGACGGCGGTCTCGAGTGTACGGCGGAAAGCGGAAAGAGCCCAGGGACTGGCAGACACAGGCATGCCGGAAGCAGTCGTACGGGAGGAACCGGTGTGTTTTGCAGTACGGTCGGCCGAACCAAGGCGCATGGCACCTGCTGACGCATCAGAGGTGTCGGAGGAAAACACATTTTCGAATGAAAGCGAACTCATTCCCACCCATCACAACGTCTTTGGATTCTGACTTTCGCAAACCAGAGGAAAAAAAGTGGTTCCGGCGGGTTCTATTGATGGCGTATGTATCAACGTCTAAGTTGTTACTGAATTGTAATCAAGAGGCTTTGGTGTTTCTGGGTGCAGTATACCGTGGGAGCCCGGAGATCAAGGATCAAAATCGGTCACGCCAGCACTAATGTCACGCCAGGGTCATTACGACAATAACGTCCACCAATGGCGCACAGCAATCCCCCAAAGGTATACAAGGGGGTACGTGGCCGGAGCGCATGCTAGACTGTGGTCACAAGGAATCCTCCTCGCACGAATCAATGAAACCAAACGCTTCGCGACGCAGACCGCGTCCTTATTTGACTTCGTGCATTACCTTCGTATGATGAGACTCTTTCCGTTGGTGCTGGCGGCCGCGTGGCTGTCGGTGGCCGTCTCTGCACGGGCCCAGGAGATTCCCGGCAACTCGCAGAACCCTGCGACGGGTGTCGACTGCTCGGATCCGCTCCTGGCGAACTCGTCACAATGTGCGATGCAGGGACAAAGTCAGATGCCCCTGAACCCGGCGGTGCCGGCGACGCAAACGACCCCGCAGCGGCCAGCGTTCTTCGACTACAGGGACAACGAGAATCTCGCGCGGCCGGCGACGCGTCCGCCAGCCCAGGAACCTCCTCCTCCTCCTGAGGCGCTGACGGAGTTTCAGAAATTTGTTGCATCGACGATCGGACAGGAACTTCCGATTTATGGAGCAGATTTGTTCCGGCGCGTGCCTTCGACGTTCGCGCCCCTGGACATGGTTCCTGTCCCTCCCGACTACGTGATCGGGCCGGGAGACGAACTCCGCGTCCGTGTCTGGGGACAGGTCAATTTCAGCGCGGATGTGCGGGTGGACCGGTCCGGCGAGATCTATCTGCCCCAAATCGGGCAGGTTCATGTGGCCGGAATGCCATTTTCGGCAGTGGACGGGCATCTGCGCTCGGCGGTGAGCCGGGTCTACCGCAACTTCGACCTGACGGCCGACGTGGGCCAGATTCGGGCCATCCAGGTTTATCTTGCCGGGGCAGCGCGGCGGCCGGGGGTATACACGGTGAGTTCGCTGAGCACCCTGGTGGACGCTCTTTTCGCCAGCGGAGGACCTTCGGCGAGCGGATCGTTCCGCCACATCATTCTGCGGCGCGCGGGCGCGGACGTGACGGACTTCGACCTGTATTCGCTGCTGGCGCACGGCGATAAGTCGAAAGACGTGGCACTCCAGAACGGGGATGTTCTGTTCATTCCTCCGGCTGGACCTCAGGTGGCGGTAACGGGGAGCGTGAGGACCCCGGCGATTTATGAGTTGCGCACCGGCGAAACGCTGGGCGATGCCATCACCGACGCCGGCGGGGGGTCGGTGGTCGCCTCCCACGCACGGGTTTCGATCGAGCGCATCGACGAACACCGCGACCGCTCGACGATGGAGGTCGCATGGGACGCGGCCGGGCTGGCAACGCCTTTGGCGGATGGCGATCTGGTGCGACTCTTCTCGATTATTCCGCAATATCAGAAGACGGTCACGCTGCGCGGGAACATCGCGAACCCCGGGCGCTTCGCCTGGCACGAGGGCATGCACGTGAGCGATCTGATTCCGGATAAGGATTCGCTCATCGCGCGCAATTACTGGTGGAAGCGTGTGCAGATGGGGCTGCCGGGACCCGAGTTTGAGCCCTTGCAGCGTCTGCCGCCCCTGCGACAGCCGACTACAGCGACGGACCTGCCGCAGCGGCGACTGATAGAGCCGTCGATGACCGATCAGCCACAGACAGAGAACGGTGCGACTACCGGTCAGCCTAACGGGACTGCGAACAACCAGAACGATCTCAATTACCGGAACTATCAGAATTCCCCCGGTGACGCACTGGCGGGCCAGGCAGGAGCGCCTCCGCAGGAGACAACAACGTCACAACGCGGTCTGACGGCAGCGCAGCGTGCAGGCAGCGCGTCGTTGGCAGCGGAACAGCCGGCAACGACAGCTCCAGTCACGATGCGCACGGAAGTGGGGCCGATGGCTCCAGAGATCGACTGGGATTACGCGGTGATCGAACGGATGGATCCGGCGACGCTGAAGACCGTCCTGCTTCCGTTCGATCTCGGCAAGCTGGTGCTGCAGCATGATACTTCGCAGGACCTGGCGCTGAAAGCCGGCGACGTGGTTTCGATCTTCTCGCAGAACGACATCCGGGTGCCGATTGCCCAACAGACGAAGTTTGTGCATCTGGAAGGCGAGTTCGTGCACGCCGGCGTGTATACGGTTCAGCCCGGAGAGTCCCTGCGCGATCTGGTGCAGCGCGCGGGGGGATTTACAGCGACTGCCTACCTGTTCGGGTCGGAGTTCACGCGCGAATCGACCCGTGCTATTCAACAGCGCCGTATGGATGAATACGTCCAGGAGCTGGAGATGCAAATGCAGCGGGGAAATCTCGCGGTGGCCGCCGCGGGAGCGGGTAGCTCGCAGGAACTGGCCAGCGGCCAGGCGGCGCAGTCGAGCGAACAGGAATTGCTGGGCCGGCTGCGACAGATGCGGGCCACAGGGCGGATTGTTCTGGAATTCCGGGCGGGGAGCAGCGGAATCGAGGTCCTGCCGGATATCGCACTGGAGGACGGCGACCGATTCGTAGTGCCTCCGGTACCGGCCAGCGTGAACGTTGTGGGCGCGGTGTACGACCAGAATTCGTTCCTGTATGAGACCGGACGGCGGGCCGGGACTTATATGCACCTGGCCGGCGGGCCGAATCGGGATTCTGACCGAAAGCACATGTTTATCATCCGCGCCGACGGATCAGTGATCAGCCGCGAGGCAGAGAACGGAATCTGGGGCAACCAGTTCGACAACCTGCGGATGAATCCGGGCGATACGATCGTGGTTCCGAACAAGACGTTCAAGCCGTCGGTGCTGCGAGGGATTCTCGACTGGTCGCAGTTGTTCTCACAGCTCGCGCTGGGAGCAGCGGCTATTAATGTAATTCAGTAGCGGAGCGGGCGGGGCTCATAAGCCTGTAAGATGACGTTGATGGGCTGGCCGGTGAACCGGTGAATTCGGCAGTTTTTTGATGGCAACTGAGACTCGTTACTCCGACCTTGAGGAACGCAGCGGTGTTCCGTTGGCGGCGGGACATCCGGCTCCCGCGGCCATGCAGGAGTTTTCCCTCCTCGATCTTCTCATCCTTCTGGCCGAGCGCAGGAAGACGATTCTTTATATCACCGGCGCTTTCGCGGTCGTGTCCCTCGTCGTATCTCTGTTGTTGCCCGTTTGGTACACGGCAGATGTGACGCTGATGCCGCCCCAGCAGAATACTTCGCTGGGCTCGGCGATCGCCTCGCAGCTGGGCAGTCTGGGCTCGATGGCGGCGCTCGCGGGCGCCGGCAGCCTCGGCCTGAAGAATCCCAACGATATGTACGTGGGCATGCTCCACAGCCAGACGGTGGAAGACGGGATGGTGCACGACTTCGACCTGCAACGGGAGTATCACAAGAAACTGCTCTCCGATGCACGGAAAGCCTTTGAGAAGCACGCTACGGTGGACGGGGCCGGCAAGGACGGGCTGATTCATATTTCGGTGGAGGCCCGCAGCCCGGACCGCGCAGTGCAGCTGGCGAACGGTTACGTGGACGAGTACCGCAACCTTTCGCAGAATCTCGCGATGACCGAGGCGCAACAACGGGCTCTGTTCTTCCAGCGGCAGCTGGAGCAGGCCAAGAATAATCTGGCGAACGCGGAAGTAGCGCTGCAGACGACGGAGCAGAAGACGGGGCTGATCGAGCTGGACAGTCAGGCGCGAGCGCTTATTGCCTCAGCGGCGAGCCTGCGAGCGCAGATCGCTGCCAAGGAAGTACAGATCCAGGTGATGCAGACGTTCGCATCGGGCGGGAACGCGCAGCTAATCGAGACCGAGCGGGAGCTGGAGGGCATGCGTGCGCAACTGGCCAGGCTGGGCGGCGCCGAAGATAACCCGAACGCGCTGATCATGCCAAAAGGAAAGTTGACGGAAGCGGGCCTGGAGTACGTGCGCAGGCTGCGCGATGTGAAGTACTACGAGACGATGTTTGACATCCTGGCGCGCCAGTTCGAAATTGCGAAGCTGGATGAAGCAAAGGAGGGGTCTCTGGTCCAGGTCGTCGATCCCGCGGTTCGGCCGGACCGGAAATCCTCTCCAAAGCGCACGATCATTATTTTGGTTTCCACCGCAGTGGGCCTCCTGCTCGGGATTCTGGCCGCACTGGTGCAGGCTGGCTGGACGCGGCTGAAAGAGGATCCCGAATCGAGCGGCAAGATCAACCTGCTGCGCCACTCCCTGCGGAGCAAGGGCGCTTCGACAAACTGAGGGGCCGTCACGGCGCCGGGCTAGTCCGGCAGATCTCTTGAACCGGTAATGGTGAGCTTCGCCGAGACGCTGCCTGCGGTGGCGGTGGTTTCCGGCGAAGATCCCGCAACAAAAATCCGATATTCTCCGGCGCGTACCGTACGATGGCCGGCGCTGTCCACCTCGCTGAGATCGCGGGAATCGAGGCGGAAGTGCACGATGGCGCTCGCGTGCGGGGCGAGATGTACCCGCTCAAAGCCTTCGAGACTGCGCAGCGGATAGCCGCTGCCCGTGGGCGGAATGAGGTAAAGTTCGACGACCTCGTCACCAGCGCGGCTGCCCGTGTTGGTAACTCTGACCTCGGCGGTGAGCGGATCGCCTGCGGCGAGCGAGCCGGAAGATAACTTCAGATCCGAGAAGCTATAAGTCGAGTAACTCAGGCCGTAGCCGAAGTTATATAGAGGCTCGCCGGTGAAGTATCGGTAAGTACGATCTTTCATGCTGTAGTCGGTGAAGGGTGGGAGCTGCGAATCAGAGGCGTAGAAGGTGACAGGCAGCCGTCCGGAGGGGTTCGTCTTTCCGGTCAGAATATTTGCGATGGCTTCGCCGCCGGCCTCGCCGGGGTACCAGGATTCGAGCAGCGCCGCGGCGTGTTCCTTCGACCAGCTCATGGCGATGGCGCTGCCGCTCATCAGGAGAACGACGACGGGCTTGCCGGTGCCTGCGACAGCATTGAGGAGATCCTGCTGTGTCTTCGGCAGGTCGATGTCGGTGCGGTCGCCGCCGTCAAAGCCGGTGACGTGGACGGGCATCTCCTCCCCTTCGAGGTTCGGAGAGATGCCGACGAAAGCGAGGACAACGTCAGAGTCTTTTGCGACCTGGACGGCTTCGTTGCGGAGAGCCTCGGCGGCGCCGTTCCACTCCAGCGTGATGGCAGCGCCCAGCAGCTGCGCTTTGAAGACGTATTCAATGCGGATGTTATGTGGCTTGGTATCGGTGAGGTCGACCTCGACGGTGGGGTCGGGCTCACCGCGCCGGTTCTGGGAAGGATGCTGGGTGCTGTCGTAGACCTGCTTGCCGTCCAGCCACAGGGCGTAGGTTTCGTCGTTGCCGCAGCGGTAGCAGCGGCCGCGCTTGAACGCGAGCTGGTAGTGGCCGGACGCGGGCGGCGTGAAGACGCCAGTCCAGCGGACGCTGTAGTTGGTCTTGCCGAGTTCGGGGACTGGGGCAGCGGCGTTCCAGTCGAAGTCAATTTCCTTGTCGATTCGCGTGGCAGCCGGCTTGCCGGAGAAGTCGGTGTTGCTGAAGTATTCGCCTTTAAGGCCGTTTTCTTCAGAACCCGCGGCGGGGTGCAGCGCCGTGCGCGGCAGGACGATGGGAAGGTCGCCGACGTATGTGGATCCCTGCGCGTACGCGACAGTGGCCTTACCGCGGAGGGCGGCCTCGATACCATCGATGGGGAGCGTGGGGTGCGAAGGGATAGCGTTGTAGTTGCCCTCGATGGCGGCGAGGGAGGCGGCATTGGGTCCGATGACGGCGATCTTTTTGAGGCTGGGCTTCAGCGGTAGAGTTCCATCGTTTTTGAGGAGAACGATGGACTCCTCCGCGGTTTTGAGCGCGAGGGCGCGGTGCTCGGGCGAGTCAACTTCGGAAAAGGGGATCTGCGCGTACTTCACTGCAGACGGCGGATCGAACATGCCGAGCCTGAAGCGTGCGGTGAAGAGTCGCTCGACGGCAGCGTCGATTTCGGACTCGGAGATGAGGTTTTCCTGGACGGCCTGAACGAGCGCCTTGTATTCCTGGCCGCAAGTGGTGTCGGTGCCGGCTTTGACCGCAACGGCGCTGGCGTGTGCGGCGTCGGGCGAGAAATGATGGCCAGTCGACGAGTAGAAGTCACGGATGGCGCCGCAGTCCGACGTGACGAAGCCGTGGAAGCCCCAGTCCTGGTAGAGATAGTGCTGCAGGAGCTTCGTGTTGGCGCACGCGGGAACGCCATCGACAGCGTTGTAGGAGCACATGATGGAGTCCGCGTGCGCCTCGGCGATGGTGGCGCGGAAGGCGGGGAGATAAGTGTCTTCGAGGTCGTGCGGCGAGGGATCGACGTTGAATTCGTGGCGGAGCGGCTCGGGTCCGCTGTGCACGGCGTAGTGCTTCGGCGTGGCGATGGTTCGGTAGTATTTCGGATCGTCCCCCTGCAGTCCTTCGACGAAAGCGACGCCCATGCGGCTGGTGAGGAAGGGGTCTTCGCCGTAGGTTTCCTGGCCACGGCCCCAGCGCGGATCACGAAAGATATTGATGTTCGGCGACCAGATCGTGAGGCCGAAGAAGATGCTGTGCAGGTTGTCGCGCATCGCCTGCTCGTATTTGGCACGCGCTTCGATGGAGATGACGTCGGCGACCTGATGCTGCAGGGGCACGTCCCAGGTGGAGGCGAGGCCGATGGCCTGCGGAAAGAGCGTGGCGTAGCCGGACCGCGCGATGCCGTGGAGACCTTCGCTCCAGTAGTCGTATTCCGGCACGCCGAGGCGCGGGATGGCCGCGGCGTGGTTCTCCATCTGGCCGACCTTCTCCTCAAGGGTCATGGCGTGGACGAGGGCGTCGACGCGCTTGTCGAGGGGCTGGGAGGAGTCGAACCAGATTTGGTTCTTGGTGGTCAGGAGCCGATTGCGCGACTGCGGGGACGAGGGCGGTGCAGAGGATGGCGCAGAAGATGAGCGTCGAGCTCTTTGTCACAGCATGACTCCTTCAAAAGACAGAATCGCGATTACCAGTCCCATAAGGTGCCGTCGAGTTTGCGCAGGACGGGCAGGTAGGCGCGCTGGTAGGGATACTTTGCGGCGAGCTTTTCGTCGAGGTCCACGCCGAGGCCGGGGCCATCGCCCGGGTACATGGTTCCGTCGTTGAACCTATAGGTGTGGGGGAAGACTTCGTCGGTTTCTTTGTTGTGCGGCATGTGTTCCTGGATGCCGAAGTTGTGGATGGCGAGATCGAAGTGCAGCGCGGCGGCCATGCAGACGGGTGACAAATCCGTCGGGCCGTGGCAGCCGGTGCGGACGTGGTAGAGCGCCGCGAAGTCGGCGAGCTTTTTGAGCGCGGTGAAGCCGCCGGCGTGCGTGAGCGTGAGACGAACGTAGTCGATCCACTGGTTGCGGATCAGGTCGTGTACGTCCCAGACGGAGTTGAGGACTTCGCCCGTTGCTATGGGCGTAGTGGTGTGCTCGCGAATGATGCGGAAGCCCTCCTGGAGTTCGGCGGGCGACGGGATCTTCCATCCAGAAAAGGTGGAAGGGCTCGAGTTCTTTGCCGAGGCGGGCGGCTTCGATGGGGCTGAGGCGATGGTGGCAGTCGTGGAGCAGGTGCAGGTCGTCGCCGAATTGCTCGCGCACGCGCGCGAAGAGCTTGGGCACATGGAGCAGATATTTTTCCGTTGACCAGCGGCTTTCCGAAGGCAGGCCGCGCTCGGCAGGCTCGTAGGGCTGGCTGCCTTTGGGGACGCCGTAGGTCGCGTCGAGGCCGGGGATGCCGCTCTGCACGCGGATGGCTTTGTAGCCCATCGCCTGGTGACGCGCGACATCGTCGCACTGCTTCTTCGATGTCGTTGCCGTGGGCGTGGCAGTAGACGAGGACGGCGTCGCGGCTGCGTCCGCCGAGCAGATTGTAGACGGGCGTGTTCAGCGCCTTGCCCTTGATGTCCCATAGCGCCATATCCACGGCCCCAATCGCGGACATCGTGACGGGGCCGCGTCGCCAGTAGGCTCCGCGATAGAGGTACTGCCAGATGTCTTCGGTCTGGAATGGGTCGCGGCTGAGAATGCAGGGAATGACGTGGTCGGTGAGATAGCTGGCGACGGCGAGTTCGCGGCCGTTAAGAGTGCCGTCCCCGAGGCCGTAGATGCCTTCGTCGGTTTCAATCTTCAGCGTGACGAAATTGCGCCCGGGCGAGCAGACGTTGACAGTGGCGCGCGTAATCTTCATCGTTGCGTCTTTCCTTTTTGCACCCGGATGCGCGGTTTGCGTGTGCTCTGTGCGCCGGTAAGGTTTCTGCCCATGAACGCGGCGTAGCGCTCGGCTGCCTGCGTGAAACCAACTTGTTCCTTCTTATTCAGGATACGCAACAGGCTGGGGGTGATTGAGACGGTCTCGTTTGCGAGCAGCGTTCGTTTCCAGGTCCCGGCGATGCGGCCATCGATGAGGACGTTGGGAGCAAGGCCATGACCGATGGAGCGCAGAACGGATTCATCAGCGGCGAGGGTGCGGTCGGCGTAAGCGACGGTGTACTCGTCGAAGGGCGGAAGAAGGAGGATGGGCAGCGCGCCGGAGGATGCGGCGGGCGCGTCGCGCAGGAGCCAGTATTCGACGCCTTCGACTTTGGCGGACTTCAGCAGATCGCCGGCGAGCAGCAGCGCCCGCTTCGCTTCGGCCATGGGCAGGCTGGCCCACCAGGCAAAGTCCTTTACGGTTGCCGGGGCGTGCGCGCGGAAATAGATCGTTGCGAGTTCGGCGAGCGCTTCGTCGCCGGAGAGATCGCGGCCGCGGGGTGTCCACTCTTCGAGCAGCGCGAAAGTGGGCTGCTTGCCTTTGCGCGCGGCGATGCAGATGAGGCCGGCCTGCGCCCAGTGAACGAGAAGATGCAGTCCGCGCATGGGCCTGCCGAGCGTGGAGGTGGCGACGCCGGCGGCGTTGAGGCTGTTCGTAAAGCTCAGGGCGGGTCAGCTGGCGGCCGCGTGCGAGGGCGGTTTCGAGCACCTTGCCCGCGCGGGTGAGATCGCCGGCGGTGATGCGCATGGCCCGGTGATACGGCTGCATGCGCGCGATGCCGCGCGGCGCGAGCAAGCGGATCATCCAGCGAACATCTTCGGCGGCCATGCAGTGGATGGTGCGGCGCATGGGCCAACTGCGCACGATCGATCGATCAGCCAGGGCACGCTCGACCAGCGCTTCGGTGGCGTGACGCATGCGCAGGCCGATGGCGAAGAGCGAGCCTGGCAGATCCTGCGACTGGATGGCACCGAACCAGCGGACGACTTCGCCCGGAGTGGTGAAGGAGCTGCGGGCGAGATGCTGATTGTCGAGCCGCAGTCGCGCAATGTCAGAGCGCTTCATCGTTTATTGGCGACCGTCCGTTGTGGCGCGGAAGTGGGCTCCGGAGCGATCTCCACGTAGTCGATGGCTGCGGACTCGGCGCCGTCTCCGATACCCCGGCCGATCTCCATGGCATCCCCGCGAGCTACGAAAAACTGCCTGCCGCGCTGTTGAACCTCGACTCCTCCGCCGAAGCTTTCACCCAGTCATGGTCCAAGGAGACCGAAGGGCCATTTTCGCAGAAGCCGGGGGATTCTGTTCGGCTCCAGAGCAAAAGACCGGAGGCAGGGCCGGTGGAGAGAACTAACCGGCCGCCAGGATGCCTTCGCCGGCTCCTGCCGACTCGAGGAGCCCTCGACGCTGGAAGACCAGGGCGGCAGCCCCCCGCAGGCGGGCGACCTCTCCTTCATGGCCGGGGCGAATGATCGGGGGTTCTCCTGCCAGGGTGAGAAGAGCGGCCTCTCTCTCGATGATGGGGCCGAAGCGATGCCAGGCGGGGCAGATATCACCGGTGATGAGAATGGTGCTGGGCGAGAGAGCGGCAATGATCATGCGTAGTCCGCGGCCGATCGAGGTAGCCTGCTTTTCGAGCGCCCGCGCGGCATGCGGATTGCCTTCCTCGGCAAGGTTGAGCAACTCGGGAAAATCGATGGGACGCGCCCTGGGCTGTAGTTCACGGTAGTAGCGCAGCGCGGCGGTGCACGACGAGAAGATTTCCCAGCATCCGTTCTGTCCGCAGGCGCAGCGCGGACCCCCCGGATCGACCGGGATGTGGCCAAACTCGCCTGCCAGGCCATGTTTACCAGTGATCAGCTGTCCGTTTGCGAAGACGCCGGTGCCGACGCCTTCCGAGATGGTCACGAGCACGGCATCGCGTGTGCCGTCCATGCGCGCGAAAGTCAGTTCAGCCAGCAGGCTCGCGGTTGCAGCATTCTCCATCTTCACGGGAAGGTTCATCCTGGTCTCGATGACCTTCTTGATGTCAAAGTCCGGCCAGTGAAGGTTGGGGGCAAAAGTGAGCTTCTGCGTTGCCGGATCGACGCGGCCGGGCAGGCTGATGCCGATGCCCTCGATCGATTTACGCGGCACGTGTTCCATGCGCTGCATGCACTCTATGAGCATCCGGGTGGAGGCTTCCGGGTCGGAAGTGAGCGGCACCAGCGAGCGCGAGAGCAGGCGGCCATTCAGATCGACGATTGCGACGATTGCCTGCCTGGGATGAACGTCGATGGCGATGGCCACCAGGTCCTCGTTGAGCCCAATCAGTGTTGGCCGCCGGCCGCGGGGCGCCGATGCGACGGAACCTTCGCGCACCCACTTTTCCCGGATGAGCTGCTCCACGATTTGCGAGACGGTACTACGCTGAAGGCCGGAGCGGCGGGCAAGATCCGCGCGGGAGATCGGCTGGCTGGTGCGAATGAGCTCCAGCACGATGTCGCGATTGATGTGCCTCGCCGTTTCACTCGAAGCCAGCTGGACATCCGTCAGATCGATATGGCGAATCCCGCGCACGTTCCCCTTCGAACCCCGACGCCTTGTCGAGACAACCTACAAATGTACACTGCGCTGGCCAGTGCCAGGCCAGAGGAGATTTTGCAGTGTGCCGGTAGGCGGGCTGAAGGCCGCGATTTGTGCGGGGAACGGCGCCGAGCGAGCGGGTAGTTCTACTGATTGACGCCGCTGGCCAGGAAGCCGCCGTCGACGGCGAGGACCTGGCCGGTCAAAAAAGAAGCGCTCTCGGACGCCAGAAAGACGGCGGTGCCGACGAGTTCCTCAAGGCGTCCGTAGCGGGCCATGGGCGTGCGCAGAAGGACCTCGCGCCCACGGGGTGTGTTCTCCAGCAGCATCTCGTTCAACTCCGTAGGAAAGAAGCCGGGCGCGATAGCGTTGACGCAGACGCCGTAACGCGCCAGCTCAATGGCCAGCGATTTTGTGAGCGCTGCGACGCCGGCCTTGCTGACGCCATACGCAGCCACCTCGAAGAACGCCACGAAAGTGGCGAGCGAGGCGATGTTGATGATGCGTCCCCAGCCCTGCTTCACCATGGTGGGCGCGACGATCTGGCAGGAGTGAAACACCCCGGTGAGGTTGGTGCGCAAAATCATGCGCCAGTCTTTTTCCGGCATCTCCAGGGTAGGCATGCGCCTGGTCGTCCCTGCGGCGTTGACCAGGATGTCGACCCTACCAAAGGCAGCGACGGTTTCGGCGTGCAGATTCTCAAGCGTGGCGCGTTCCAGCACATCGGACGTGAGGGCAAGAGTGCGGCGGCCTTTGGCGCGGATCTCTTTTGCCACTTCGGCCACTTCGCGGCTGCGGCGCGAGCTGGCGACGACGTCGGCGCCGGCGTCGGCGAGCCCGAGAGCGATGGTGCGGCCGATGCCGGTAGAACCACCGATGACCAGCGCCACGCGGCCGGTGAGGTCGAATCGATCGTGGGTCTGGTTTGCCGTCATTTGCCCAGTCACCGGTGCGGCCCGTTGAGGATCGCCGGAATATAGAAGTGGAAGAACTGATCCGAGTCCGACCGCAGGCAGACATCGACGTTGGGCTCGCCGGTGGCGGCCCGCGTGAATCCCTTATCGTCGATTTCGATGTCCATCGGCCGGGTTGGGCACAGGTCCGAATCGATGGCCGCAGCTACTGCCATTGCGTCGAAGAGCGTTGGGGTCGCGTTGCCGGTCGAGGCGCGCCATTCCTCATATAACGACAGCAGCGCATCGGTCATGGGCGTGGCCTGGCTGAAGACGGTGTCGCGCATCGTCTCGTCGAACTTCAGCTGGGTGGAATCGAGCGGCATCATCTCGATGGGCACACCCGAGGCAAAGAGCTTCTTCGACGATGCGATGTCCATCATGACGTTGTACTCGGGCTCGGGGCCGCGGTCCGGCAAATACCCGAGATCGCCATAGCCGCGATGGATGGACCCGCCCATGAGGACGATTCGCTTCAGCTGGTTGAACGTTGCGGGATCGCGATCGATGAGCGCTCCGATGTTGCTGAAGGGGGCGATGGCGATCAGCGTGATCTGGCCAGGATTGCGGCGAACAGCGTTGAGCGTGAAGTCGATCGCGTTTGGGAATCCCTTCGCGGGCGCGGGCTCGAGCTGCGCCCAGCGAGCCTGAGTGAAGGTCGAGGAAGCGTGCGTCTTTGGCCCCGCAGCGACCGGGATGTCACCGTGGCCGCTGACCTTAAGAAAACGCTCGGTGAGGCGCGCGCGCAGATCCGTGTCGCCCCAGGCGGTGGTGACGCCAATGACCTGCAGTTTCGGACTGGAAACAGCAAGGGCCAGCGCAAAGGCATCGTCGATGTCGTCGCCAATGTCAGTGTCGAGGATGACCTTCTGCTCTCCGTTGTCGCGGGTTGTCTTCTGGGAAAGGCATTTCGATGGGCAGGTCACGAAGGCCGCCAGACTCAGAACGGCCGCCAGCATTGCTTTTGGGCAGGGAAGCGAATTCATTTTTACGCTCGCTACTTTCCGATGCAGAAGGTGGAGAAGATCTGGTTCAGGATATCGTCGGCCGTGGTTTCGCCGGTGAGACTGTCGAGGTGGCGCAGCGCAGCGTAAAGGTCGAGCAGAAGCATCTCGTGTGGAATCTTCTGGCCGACAGCGTCGCGGGCTTTGGCGAGCGAGGCCAGCGATCCGTTCACGGCCTCGAAGTGGCGGAGGCTGGTCAGGACGCCGGATTCGGTTTCGCCGGCGGGGTTGCGCACCGATTCGGCCAGCCCGTCGCGCAGCGCCTGGACGCCTTCACCGGTGAGCGCTGACGTGGTGACCGAGGGGAGTGGAAGGTCCGGCGCAACTTCGGCGCCGTCGTTCAGGTCGGATTTGTTGCGGACAACCAGGGCGCGGCGGCCTTCGAGCGAGGCGATCAGGTCGCGTTCATCGCCGCGGAGAGGGACGGAAGCGTCGAGCACGACCATCACGATGTCAGCGTCGGCGAGCATCTCACGCGATTTGCGGATGCCGATGGCCTCGGCCTCATTCCTGGCCTCGCGCAAGCCGGCGGTATCCACAAGTTCCACAGGAATGCCGCCGAGCGAGAGGCGGTCGGAGACCAGATCGCGAGTGGTTCCGGGCTGCGCCGTTACGATGGCGCGTTCACGCTCGAGCAGCTGGTTAAAAAGGGAGGACTTGCCGACGTTGGGGCGGCCGACGATGGCCAGGCGCAGGCCGCTGTGCACCAGACGGCCGTGCTCGAAGGAACGGGCGATTGCCTCGAGTTCGGAGGAAATTGTATCGATGCGTGTGACAATTTCCACATCCGGAGTGACCTCTACGTCGTCTTCAGCGAAATCGATGCCGGCTTCGAGCAGCGCGATCAGCTCCACCAGGTTTTGTTTGCCAGGCTGGATCCGGCGCGAGAGCGCGCCTCCCATTTGCTCGGCGGCGACGCGCGCCTGGTAGAGGGTCTGCGCCTCGATGAGGTCGCGCACGGCTTCGGCCTGGGTCAGATCGATCCGGCCTGCAAGAAAAGCGCGTTCGGTGAATTCGCCCGGCCGCGCCAGCCGCGCTCCCGCGCGCAGAGCCAGGCGGACAAGCAGTTCCAGAACCACCGGAGAGCCGTGGGCGGCGATCTCAACCACATCTTCTCCGCTATAGGAGTTCGGGCGCGCGAAATATGTAACAACGGCCTCGTCAATTTTCTGTTGCTGCTCGGGGTCAATGATTTCGGCAAGGCGGGCCCGCGCGTGTTCCAGCGCTGCGGAGGTTCGCACCAGACCCTGCCCGATGGAAAGCGCATGGGGACCGGAGAGGCGAACGATGCCGATGCCGCCGCGGCCGGGAGGCGTGGAGATGGCGACGATCGTTTCCTGCGCGATCGATTCACGTTCCTTCGTTTGTGGATGAGGCTGCACGGTTGGCAACTCCCTCGCCGCGCGGCGGGATGTGGCCAGTCTAACGGCGCCGCCCGGAGAAGCGGCCCTCTCTGGGCTCGGAGTCGCGGCGCTCATATCCCTTGGGGTAAGCGACGACGTAGCGCCGCAGACCCTCGCCCGACGAGGCCGTCACGAGGTCGGTATAGGAGCGGAAGGCGAGGTGCAACATGCGCCGCTCGCGTGAACTCATGGGGGCAAAACTGTAGGGCTGGCCGGTTTGGCGGACACGCTCCGCAGCTGTTTCGGCAGCCAGCTTCAGTTCTCGCGCGCGCAGAGCTTTGAAGTTTTCGGCGTCGAAGGATACCTTGTCGTGCTCTTCATTTTCGAGGCGCAGCACCTTGGCCGCGACGTGTTCGAGGGCGCGCAACAGCTCGCCGCCGCGCTGGGTGAGCAGACCGGCGTCCGGGCCGGCTAACTCCACATAGATTTCTCGCGCCTCCAGACCTGCGGGATCGGCCGCGCCCGGCCCGGCAGTGATGCGAAACTTCAGGCGCAGACGGCCCAGATGGATGAGGCTGTTCAGGAATTCTGCGATCTTTTGCGCGGCGGCGGAGTAGTCGTCAATCGGCATTGAACTATTAAGTTGACCCGGTTCCCGAGTTATTAGATCACGTTGACGAACTTCAGACCACTAATTCCGTAAGTCACGCGATTTAGCGCCACGGCCCTTCATGATTTTCGCGCGCGCTTGGCCGCCCTCTTTGCGGCGATGGCCCGCATTTCCTGGCCCATGCCCGTACGATTCATCACCATCTGCGTCGCGACGCCCAGCAGGTTGCTGCCTGCCCAGTAGAGGGCCACGCCGGAACCGATGTTCCACATCATCACGCCGAAGACGGCGGGCATCATGAAAGCCATCATGCGCTGCTGCTTCTGGTCCATGCCCGGCGACGGCGTAAAGAACTGCGAGAGGAACATGGAGACGATCACCGAAAGCGGCAGGATATGCATCGCGTCGGGCGCGGAGAGATCGGTCAGCCAGAGCCAGTGCGCCTGGCGCAGCTCGATGGCGTACATGAGCATGCGGTAGAAGCCGAAGAGCAGCGGATACTGCAGCAGCATCGGCAGGCAGCCGCCGAACATATTCACGCCCTCTTTGCGCTGCAGATCGAACATCTCCTTGTTCATTTCCTGGCGGCGCGGGTCGGTCGTCTTGTACTTCGCATACTTCGCCTTGATGGAGTCCATCTGCGGCTGGATGCGCTGCATCTTCAGCGAAGACTTCATCATCATCACGCGCGTGGGCAGCATCGCGAGATTGAGGATGAGCGTAAGAACCAGGATGGCCCAGCCCCAGTTGGGAATGCCGTGCGTAACGAAGTAGCGCAGCACCAGGAGCATCGGTTTGGCGATCCAGCCCCACCAGCCGAAGCTCACCACATGCTCGAGGTTTTCCCCCGTGGCGGTGTGGACGGAATCGAGCAAGTCAAGCAGCTTGGGGCCGACGAAGAGCCGAGTACTGAATTCGCCTCCGGCGACCGTGCCTACGGCGGCGCCCAGCAGCGGCATCTGATCCACGGCGTTCGGGTCCGGATGCGCCGGGTTCTTCGGCACGGCCAGCGATTCATGCTGCGTCACGACTACGGTGTCGGGAGGCGACGTGGGCATGAAGATGGCCGCGAAGTAAAGATCGCTCACGCCGGCGTAGTCGAACGAGCCGTGCAGCGTATCGCCACCGATGACTTTCTTGGCAGCAGTCTCGTCGGTCTTGCCGTTCTGCGACGTAGCGATGGTTGCTGCGGCGTAACCCTGCAGCGTGGTCTGGTCGCCGAGCCCCGAGGGCCAGGCGAGCAGCGCTGCGACGGGCGCGCCATCCTGCGTGACGGAAGCGTCGGCGCCGATCACGTAGCTGGAGTCGAAGTGGAACGTCTTGCGGACGGTGAGCCCGCCGTAGGAATAATCGAAGGTGAGCGTCTGCGAGCCGGTGCCTGCAACGCTGATGGTCCCGGTTTTCGATGGAACGTAAAGAGCGGAGTTGAGGCGGTTCTTCAGGCCGGCATCGTAGGTAAACAGCGACAGCGGCAGGCCGAATTTCGCTGCGGCGGCGTGATTGACCAGGTCGAGCGGGTTCTTCTGCGTATCGTCTTTGTATTTCTTTAGAACCCAGGACTTCACGGCTCCACCGCGATTGGTAAAGGTAATGCGGTAGAGCTCGTTTTCGACGACGATGTCGGATTCGTTGTTCGCCTGAGCCCCAGCTGCGGCGCCCGTCAAAGGTTTTCCCTTGTCTGGGGCGGACGCAGGGCTCTCGGCCGGGCCAGCCGGCTGAGCGGGAGCAGGAGCACCTTGATGGGTCTGTGGCGTTTGGCTCTTTTGCTGTTGGGCTATCTGCTCCGGCTTCTTCGGCGCGAAATACTGGAACGCGACCACCATGATCAAAAACACAACCATGAAGCCGAAGAGCGACCGCATGTCGCCGCCACCGCCGCCGGAGCTGCCACCGCCCTGCGAATTGGGATTTTGTATCTCTGCCAAGACTTCCCTTACCTGTTCTCTGTCTGCGGAACGCAGGGAACTCCGTTCCCCGAATTGTGGAGGTGCGAGACGCCGCGCTTCGCGGGAACCGGATCGAAACCGCCACGATGCAGGGGATGGCACCGCAGCAAACGTCCCAACGCCATGAGGCAACCCCGCAGCATTCCATGTTCAGCGACCGCAATGGCCGCATATTCGGAACACGTTGGCTGATAGCGGCAGGCGCCGGGCGCGAGGGCATGGAGAGACGGAGAGACGGCGTGCTTATAGAACGCGAGCAGCGCGCGTGCCGTGACCGCTCGCGCGATTCGAAGCGGTTGGTTCCGGTTCGTCTTCACTGCTTTCCCTCCGCTCCCACGGCGATGCTGGCAAAGACGGTTGAAACTTCGCGCTCGAGGCGCGCGAACTCGATGTCGAGAACCGTCTTTCGCGGATGCAGCACCACATCGACGCGCGGCGGCAGCTCGTTCAGATGAAGGCGCACTGCTTCACGCATACGACGGCGGATGCGGTTTCGTTCCACGGCGCCGCCCAGCACGCGTCCCGCGGTGAGGCCCACCCTGGGCTGGGCGCCCGCCGTGTCCTCTCTCGATCGTGCACGGAAGAAGTAGCTCATGGAAGCGGACGAGTACCGGCGACTGTCGCGATATACGCGCTGGTAGTCAGCGTGTTTCCGCAGACGGACGCTGCGCCAGTCGAATCTTGCCTCCGGCATATCTCCATTCTGTCGCAATCCTGGGATGGCGGCCACGCAAGCTGCGGCCCGGCTGAGGGGATGGGAACGGCAGATCTAATCGCGATAGCCCGCGCTGACCGAGACACGCTTGCGGCCTTTGGCACGCCTGCGCGAGAGCACCGCGGCGCCGCTCTTGGTCTTCATGCGGCTGCGGAAGCCGTGCGTCTTCGAGCGGCTGCGGCGATTGGGTTGAAAAGTACGCTTGGGCATGAAAAAACTTCTCTCCTGATCTTTTTCGGTTTCGGCTGGATGCGCATCGCGTCGCTTCGCTGATTCTTCCGACGCGCAACGGCTCGGATTGGCCGCGCAACTGCAGAGAAAACGCCTCATCGCGGCAAGAATCGAGTATATCCCATCGCATTTGTGCCCGCAAAAATCGCGGCTCTCTTACTTTTTTCACCAGCATCGGTGCAACTTTCGTGCGTGCGAAATTTTTCTGTTCTCAAGCCCCTTCTCTTCGCCTCCGGCTGTGCTACTATCGGCAACGTTCACTTAAGATTTTTTCGACGCCCTGCGGTTGTCGGAAGAAATTTTTGACCGTCGCTCCGATGCGTGACAGATCGGAGCCACTCCCGGCCAGTACAGAATTGCCCCTGCATTCTCCCTGTTTCCACACGCCAGGGATCACCTTGGGTATTTCTGTATTTCGGCCTGCGGCGCAGTCGGTCACTTCCGCTCCCGGGTGTTTGCATCAAGAGGATTGCGCATGTCATTTGCCGTCACGCCTTCTGTTGTTCTCAATCCCTGGATACAAATCCTGGCTGCGCTCGAAAAGAAGGTTAACCGGCAATCCTTCGATACCTGGCTGAAACCCACTCGCTACAGCTACACCCGCGAGCGGATGTTGTACGTGCGCATTCCCACTCCGGAGTTCAAACATGTCGGCGATCGCTACGGCGATCTGATTCAGGAAGCCATCGAGAATCTGCATCTGGAGTTCGACGACGTCGCGTTCATCACTCCGGATGAGGACCCGACGATTCCGCGGGTGCGCGAGGACGGTGGTTTCGCGCCTTCTTCTTCAACGCCGATTCCGTCCATGCACGCCAACGGCGCAATGCCACGTCCCGCGCAGCCTGCGGGACCGCAGCAAGGGCGCTTCGACTGGTCCACGGCGGCGCAGCTCAATGCACGCTACACCTTCGACGCGTTCGTCTGCGGGCCGGGCAATCAGTTCGCGCGCGCTGCCGCCATGGCCGTCGCCGAATCGCCCGCCAAAGCCTACAATCCGCTCTTCCTCTACGGCGGCGTGGGCATGGGAAAGACGCATCTGATGCACGCCATCGGCCACGAGGTGAAGTTGCGGCAACCGGGCGCGTCCATCTCCTATGTCTCCGCCGAGAAGTTCACCAACGAGATGATCAGCTCGGTGCGCTTCGACAAAATGACCAGCTTCCGCGACCGCTTCCGCACTGTGGATGTGCTGCTCATCGACGACATCCAGTTCCTCTCGCAGAAAGAGCGCACCCAGGAAGAGTTCTTCCACACCTTCAACGCTCTGCACGAAAACATGAAGCAGATCGTGATTGCCTCGGACCGGCCGCCTCGCGAACTGGCCGACGTCGACGACCGCCTCCGCAGCCGTTTCGAATGGGGACTGATCGCGGACATTCAGCCGCCCGATCTCGAAACGAAGGTTGCCATCCTGCAGAAGAAGGCTGAAAACGAGCATCTGCCGCAGCCGCTGCCCATGGATGTCGCGCTGTTCATCGCATCCAATGTGCGGACCAATGTGCGCGAGCTGGAAGGTGCGCTGGTGCGCCTGATCGCATGGTGCGGCCTCAATGGCCTCGAGATCACGCTGCCAACCGCGCAGCAGTGCCTCAAGCAGTTCATCGACACACAGGTGCGCAAGATCACGATTGAGTCGATTCAGCGCGCGGTGGCCGAGCAGTTCGGAATGCGCGTTGCGGAACTGAAGCAGCGCAACAACTCGCGCGCCGTTGTGGTGCCGCGCCAGATCGCGATGTATCTGGCCAAGCAGATGACGGAAGCTTCGCTGCCCGAGATCGGACGCCAGTTCGGCGGCAAGCACCACACCACCGTGATGCACTCCATCGGCAAGATCGACGAGCAGCGCCGCAACGATAAGAACCTGAACAGCACCCTGAACAAACTGCAGGAAACACTGAACGGCTAGTACTGGCCGTACGGGCGGACGCGCCTTTGCGGCGCATCAGAGTCCGTCCGCTACAGCCCCTTCAATCCCGCCGCCACGTAGATCTGCGACATGAGCTGTATGTCGCGCAGGCCTTCCTCGCCCGGAGTCTTCGGCTCGCGGTTTTCCCAAACACACTCGGCCAGATGATCGGCCTGGCGCACGAAATCCCACGGATCCTTGTCCGGCTGGGGTTCGGAGATCGTCTGGCCACTGACTCGCCCCGTCAGCTGCATCCCTTCGTAGCCGAACGCCGGCTCCATCGCAATCCAGCCCTTCGATCCGTGTACCTTGAAGAATCCGCCGCCACCCGTGTCGCCGCCATAAGTGGTGGCGCAGCTTGCCAGAATCCCCGAAGGAAACTTCATCGTCCAGCCGTCGTTCTCTTCCACTTCATTGAAGCGGCCATCGTGGTCGATCACCGAGGCGTTCGCCTTGATGTCGCCGGGCTCTTCGCCGGTGAGATAGCGGCAGGCGTTCAGCGAATAGATACCAACGTCCATCAGCGGTCCGCCGCCGGCCATCTTCTTGTTCAGCCGCCACTCACCCGCCTGAATCGGAAATCCGAAAGCGCTCTCAATCGCCTGCACTTGGCCGATCTGTCCCGAGCGGATCAGCTCGATCGCCTTCAGGTGCACGGGATTGTACTGGCACCGGTAGGCGATCATCAGCTTCACATTATGTTTGTGGCAGGCTTCGATCATCGCCTTGCAGTCGGCTACGCTGGTCGCCATCGGCTTCTCGCACAGCACGTGCTTTCCCGCCTTCGCCGCGCGAATGGTGAACTCGGCGTGCATGGAGTTGGGCAGCGCGATGTAGACCGCGTCGATCTCCTTGTTCTGCGCGATGTCGTCGAAGTTGTCGTAGCCGTAGATGGAGGGCGACGGTACGTTGTACATCGCCGCCTGCTTTTCGGCTTTCTCGCGATGACCGCTGACCAGCGCCGTGATCTTTCCCGTCTTCGACAGCTCCACCGCCGGCATAAAGTGCCCCATCGAGATGCGGCCCAGGGCCACGATGCACCAGCGGAACTTTTTCCCCGGCGTGTCACTCCCGGTTTGCGCGTTCAAGGCCGGCAGCGCCCCGGCAAGGGCAGTCATCGCGGTCAGGCGCGAAAAATCGCGGCGGTTCAGCTTCATCAGGAAATCCCTCCGCGGCCATTGTAGGGCTTCGTTGACGAGACCCGGGGTGGCGGCCAAGCCTGATGGCTCGCCCAGCACGCATTTGAAAACACGGCTGCAGTGTACACGGACTTCGTGTACACTATGTATTATGAAGAACATTACTCTGAGCGCGGACGAGGATCTCATCGAAGAGGCCCGGTCGGTCGCCCGATCGAGAAATACGACCCTGAACGAAGCATTTCGCGAATGGCTGGTGCAGTTCACGGCGCGACGCTCGAGCGCACGACGAGCTCAGGAATTTCTGCATAGCCTCCGACATGTCGATTCCGGCGGACGGCGCTTCACACGAGATGAGATGAATGAGCGATAAGGTCTTCCTCGACACCAATATCTTCGTCTATGCCAGTAATCGCAGTGACCATACAAAAGCACGTCGGGCGGAAAGGCTTATTGTCGATGCCATCGCGGCCCGGAATGGGGTCGTCAGCTATCAGGTGGTGCAGGAATTCATCAACCTGGCTTTGAAGCGATTCACCAGGCCCATGTCGGGCATGGACGCTGAACGCTACGTAACCAACATTTTTCAGCCTCTGCTGTCTGTTCATTCATCGCAGACCCTTTTCTTTCTCGCACTACGGACGCAAGAGCGCTACCGCCTGTCCTGGTACGATGCTTTGATAGTGGCCGCGGCCACCGAAGCTGACTGCTCCGTCCTCTACAGCGAGGATCTGCAGCACGGCCAGCGCTTCGGATCGACCACGGTGAAGAATCCCTTCCGCTAATTCGCCGCTATTCCTCCCGCAACAGCACCGCTGGTTCCACGCTCACCGCCCGCTGCGCAGGAACCGCCGCTGCCATCAGGCCGATCAGCACCATCGCGCCGACCGCTCCTGTAACGACGAGCGGATCGTAAACCGTCGCCTGATACACAATGCTGGCCAGCACCCGGCTGCCGAGTGCGCCCAGCGCCAGTCCTGCCAGAGATCCGAGGCCCAGCAGCAGCATCGTCCGGCCCAAAGCGGCCCGCAGCACCTGCACACGCTGCGCGCCCAATGCCACACGAATCCCCATCTCACGCAGACGCCGCGCCACGGCGTAGCTTGCCATACCGAAGATGCCGGTGGCGGCCAGGATGCCAGCGAGAAGTCCAAGAACGCCCAGAGCGACGGTGGCGACCCGCGCCGGCAGCAAAACCAGCGCCAGCCCATCGGGCCAGCTCTGGATCGTCACCGGCAGGGTCGGATCAATCTTCGCCATCATCGTCGCCAGCGCGGCCGCGATCTCGGCCGGGGAACGATTGGAGCGCACGACCAGCGTCGTGTCATTTTCATTGTTCTGCGCCAAAGACCAGAACATTGCCGCCTGCGGAGCTTCGGTGAGCGAATCGTATTTCCCGTCCTCAACCACTCCAACCACCTCATACAGCGTCGCGCCGTGAGCGCCGGGCTGGGCGTAGTGCCGGCCAATGGCCGCCTGGGCGCTCCCGAAGAGCCTGCGCGCGAACGTCTCGTTTACGAGCGACACGTGCGAGGTGTGATTATCGTCGTGCCAGGTGAAATCGCGCCCCGCGATGAGGTGCGTGCCTGCCGCCTGGAGATATCCCGGCGAGATGGTGAAGAACTTCGCCGTCAAAGCGCTGTTCGATTCACGAAAATCCTGCGTGCCCTCCCGATAGACCGGCGTGCTGCTGCCTCCGGCGTTGAGCGGCGGTTCGTCGATGGTGCCCACCGTGGTTACGCCCGGGATCTGTGCGGCTTCCTGCAGCATGCGCTGCTGCACCGGAAACGCCGACTCGTCGGAGTAGCCCGCCATCTTCATCTCCGTCTGCGCCAAAACGACGCCGCCAGCCTGGAAGCCGATCGGCGCGTGCAGCTGGCGGCTCATTCCGCGCAGGCCAACCAGGGCGCAGGTGATCAGCAGGGCGCACAGGGCAACCTGCAATCCCAGAAGCATGTCCCGGACGGTCATGCGCCGGAACACGGTCTGCGCGGTTCCCTTCATCACCTGCATCGCGTCGATCTGCCAGATCTGCCGCGCGGTGAGAACGGCGGGTAAAACGCAGCTGGCCGCCGCCAGCAGGATCGCGATCCCGTAAACCGGTCCGTCGGCCGGGATCGTCACATGAATCGGCAGCGCGGGAACCGGATGCCATTGGCTCAGTACTTTCATCAGCGCTACCGATGTCATGGTCCCGATGGCTCCGCCGCCCACCGACAGCAGCGCGGCCTCCGCCAATACCTGGCGCAGCACGCGCCAGCGGCTCGATCCGATCGCCACACGGATCGCCAGTTCGCGGCCGCGATCGGCGGCGCGCGCGGCAAAGATGCTCGCCAGATTGACGCAGGCTGCCGCCAGCACCAGCAGAGCCAGCAGCAACAGCGCGGCCAGGAAGCTGCGCGCGGCATCACCCACCTGATCGCCGAACAGCCCGGCCTTCACCAGCCTGAAGCCGATGTGATCGTCGTCCACCGGGTTCTGCTTCTCCATTTGTGCGGCGACGGTGTTCAGGTCGTTCGACGCCTGCTCGACGGTGACCCCCGGCTTCAGTTCGCCGACCACGAAAATGCCGTGGTTGTAGCGCTTGGTGAGATAGTTGTAGCCCTCGAGCTGTTCTTCGTTCTCCATCGGCACCCAGAAATCCGGCCACAGGAACAGCTCCGTTCCGTGGAACTCTGGCGCCGCCACCCCGATGACGGTGAACGGGTGCTTGTTGAGGTCGACCGTCGTGCCAATAATCCGGGGGTTGGCCGCGAAACGCGCCCGCCAGAACGCATCGCTCAGGACAACGTACGGGGCCGAATTCACTCCGCGCTCGTCGCTTGCATGGAAGAGCCGGCCCGCCTCCGGCTGAACGCCGAGCAGGTCGAAGTAGCTGCCCGATACCTCGTACATCCAGCTCTTTGTCGCCAGACCGCCGCTGCTCACCGCCGCATCGCCAATGCGAAAGGCCGCCACGTCGCTGAAAGTGGAATTTTGCGCGCGCAAATCCTGGAAGTCGGGGTAGGAGTGGCTGATGAAGCCATGCTCCTTGTGCTCGATGGTCCACAGCCGATCGGCTCCAGCCACGTTGAGCGGCCGCAGGACCGCCGCGTTTAAAACCCCGAAGACGACCAGGTTCGCGGTAATCGCCATGGTCAGCGACAGGACCGCGACCAGAACGAATCCCGGCGAATGGCGCAGCCGCCGCGCCGCAATTCGCAAATCACCCAGAAAGTCGGACATTGATTCCCCCCGATTTTGACCGGAATGCCCCGGAAGATTGCTGCATTTGAGATTCCAAGCTGCCAGAGCGCCGGTGGCAAGGAAAAGACTGCGCCTTGTTACAAATCATCGCTGCCTCGTCCCTCCCGGCTTGTCCGCAATTCGGCAGTGGCGTCCGTTCCCGGACACCCGCGCCTGGCTCCCCCGCGATTGGATCGCCGATCCCCTGTACCCTGTGGTCTGCACCCTGTACCCTGTCCTCATCCCACGATGTCCCGACGCTCTGTTCTGGCTTTTTCCTGCTGCCTGCTTTTTTTCCTGCCTGCGCACGCCGCCCCGCACCGGCAGGACACCGGTTTCCTGAACCGCAGCATCGAGGTCAATGGCATACCCCACAGGTATGTCGTCTACCTGCCCGACGGCTGGAACGGGCAGCAGACCTGGCCGGTGATTCTCTTCCTCCATGGTTCCGGCGAGCGCGGCTCGGAGGGCATGGACGAGACACAGATCGGCCTGCCCCAGGCGATCCGCCTGCATCCGGAGCGTTGGCCCTTTGTCGTGGTGATGCCGCAGGTGCCGTTCAGCCACCATCACTGGACCGATCAGGACATGATGGCCATGGCGATGGCGGCGCTCGATGCGGAGGTGAAGGAGTTTCACGGCGATCGCGACCGCGTGTACCTCACCGGGCTGTCGCTGGGCGGATACGGCGCCTGGGAGATCGCGAAAGCGTACCCGCACCGGTTTGCGGCCATCGTGCCGGTCTGCGGCGGCGTCTTCTGGTCATATCAGCCGGACCGCTGGCGCGAAGTGAACACCCTGCCGGCCGAATACGCGCGCGCCGTGGGGCGTACACCGACATGGATCTTTCATGGCGCCGACGATCCCGTGGTGAATCCGAAGCAGTCCCTGCTCCAGTTCGAGGCCCTGAAGGCGAACGGCGGCGATGTCCGCTTCTGGGAGTACGCGGGAATCAAACATAACGTGTGGGACCGCGCCTACGGCGAGCCGCAGCTGCCGCACTGGCTGCTGGCGCAGCGGCTCAGCGCGATTCCGAAGCTCTCTCCTCTGGCCGAGCAGATCCTGGTTCCGGTGCATCCGGTGCCGGCGAAGGTGGACCCAAATGTCTTCAACGCGTACGCGGGCCAATACGAGGACCAGAATGAAGTCGTTGCTACGGTGTTCTGCCAGGGAGACCGGTTGTTCTCGCGGGATCGCATCGGCGACGTGACCGAGTTGCTGCCGGAGAGCCCAACGACGTTCTTCTATCCGACGGGCGGAACGCGTCGGCTGACGTTTGAACACGATAGTGAGGGCAGGATCACCGGGATCCGCTTCCGCGACGATCGTCACGAGGAGTTCTGGGAACGGAAACGGTGAAGGGCAGGATGTAATCCAATGTTAATGAATCAGCTAATGCGCACAGAGCATCGCGGCTCATCAATAGTACGAAGGTAATAACTGGCGTACCGCTCTCCGAACCGCGTGGAATCTTCAGGCAGGCCAATGGCGTCCATCTTATTAGCGCAGTTCTAAGAATGAGGTGATCTCTTGGTAAAAGGTCTTCTGAAGTTTTCGTTGTCTACGTTTCTCTTCGCTCTCCTGGTCACTCCTTTGTTTGCCAAACCCAACAAAACCTATTCAGTAACGATTTCGCAGGCAGTAACGGTCGGTTCCACGCAAATTGCCGCCGGCGACTACAAGCTCTCGTGGGAGGGCACGGGTCCTGCGGTGAAAGTCACGCTGGCTCGCTCCGGGGAGTCTTCAGTCGTGGTGAATGCGAAGTTGGTGAATGAGAAGAACGGCCTCTCCGATCCCAGCATCATGACAAACGCGAAAAACGGAACGATCATCCTGCAGGAGATTGAGCTGAAATCGAACACCCTGATCTTTGAGGGTGGCGACGCGACGCAAAAGCAAGCCTCCGAGTAGCTCTGCAAACCCTTTTGAGCAGCGGGCTGTCCTGCAAGAATGGCCTGGTGGAATGTCCGTTCCTGAACAGGCATTCCATCTTCCGGACAGCCGCGCCCCTTTCCTGATTTATGTAAGTCGATGATTCAGCGGGTTTCCTGGGCGGCGAGGTTCGGCACGATACGTGCTCTTTCTCCTCTGTCGGGCCCCCCAATCGCAAACTCAGGGAACTGCCATGCCTCCATCCGCGTACCCACCCAGCGAGGTTCGTGCCATGCGCCGCTTCGCGCTTTTTGTCGTCGCCTTCACCGCCGTCGTGCTGCTGGGCGTTTCACTTCCCCATTCGCATCGCCATGTTCACGCTGCGGCTCAGGCGCAAACCGGCAACTGGCACAATGGCGACTGCGACGACAACGGCCATCACTGGGGTCAGGCCCACGTTTGCCAGATGCGTCGCACCTCTTTCGCTCTGCCTTCCGGCCGCATTAGCGTGGAAACCGTCAACGGCGGGATTGAAATCATCGGCGAAGATCGCTCCGACGTGGCCCTGGAAGCGCGCGTGTCCGCATGGGCTCCCTCGGAGTCTGAGGCCAACGATTTGCTGCGCCAGGTTGTCATCGACACCGCAAACGGCGAGCTTCGGGACCGCGGCCCGCATTCTCACTTCCTCAACCGCACCGGCTACAGCGTTGACTATCACTTGCGCGTGCCGCAGCATCTCGCCGCCGACCTGCACACCATGAACGGTGGCATCGATCTCGCTCACCTCGATGGCAATCTTCGCTTTGCAACCACAAATGGTGGCGTCACCCTGGATCGGGTCTCGGGCGATGTCGACGGCCACACCGTCAACGGCGGTATCAATGTTTCGCTCGCCGGCGATCACTGGCAGGGCAATGGGCTCCATGCCGATACAACCAACGGCGGAATCAGTCTCCGCGTTCCTGAGCACTACAACGCCCATCTGGAGACCGGCACTGTCAACGGTGGCATTAACGTCGACTTCCCGGTAACCGTGCAAGGTACGATCAAAAACCACCTCAACACCGACTTGGGCAGTGGCGGATCCACCGTGCATGTGCAGACGGTCAACGGCGGCATCACCATCAGCCATAACGACACAACCAGCGCGGACTAAACCTCCGCGCTGGAGAGTTTCACACTAGTTTTCCTCCCCCAGCCCTCCCCCTTCCAATCCTCTCCAAAATCCTGGGAATGACCCGTTTGTGGATAGCGGCTCGCCTCGGACCCGCTTCCTGTCTGCACTCAGTCACCCTTTCCACTCACGCTCAGGTCTTTCCACACCCGCTTTCCCACGCACCTGTGAAACCCGTGGAGATCCTGTGCGCCTGTCGCCTCCCGGGGTCCGATTTCCGCGTTGTTCTCTTTCCCACACCCACCTTTTCTAAAACTCCGGCCCAACCGCTCGCCGCTCCCCAGGCAGTTTTCGAACGGCTTTCCACTTTTCCAGCGCAAACGACTACGACTACTAGAGAAGAATAGAAATAAAAAGCTAGTCGTAGCCGTCTCCGGCGACCAGCGAGAGCGCGGTCAAACGACTCACAAAAACATCTCGTTTTCCAGAGGGTGCATTTCGGCCATGGGCCTCTAGAATGGATTCTTCGGTCCTGTACCCTTGCGGTCTGTCGCCCTGTCTGGTGTACAGTGAGTCCAATCGTTTCGGGGGAAAGCCATTATGCCGGCTGTCGAAGAGGAGAAAGCGGTTCAGGGAGCGACTATGGAGATCACCGTCAGCCGTCAGGATCTTCTGCGTGAGCTGAGCGCCACGCAAAGCGTTGTCGAGCGCAAAACCACCATCCCTATCCTCTCCAACTTCCTGCTGGAAGCCGACGGCGACCGGATCGTGATCACCGCGACGGATCTGGACCAGAGCATCCGCACCAGTTGCGCGGCGAAAGTGAAGAAGCCTGGATCCTGCACCATTCCTGCCCGCAAACTCTACGACTACATTCGCCTCCTCGGTGACGGCGACATGTCGGTCAAGCTGCTGGAAAACCACTGGGTGCAGATTCGCGCTGGTCGCTCCAACACGCGCATGGTGGGCATGGCGCGCGCCAACTTCCCGCAGGTTCCTGAATTCCCCAGCGGCAGCGCGATCAAAATTCCTGTTGCCTCACTGCGAACCCTCATCGCACGCACAATCTTCGCCATCTCCAACGAGGAGTCACGCTATACGCTGAACGGCGCCCTGCTGATCCTCAAAGCCGAGTCAATCGCCATGGTCGCTACCGATGGCCATCGCCTCGCGCACATCGAGAAGTCGGGAGAAAACTTCCCCGGCATCAACGCTGAGAAGAAGACCCTGGTCCCACGTAAGGCGCTGCAGGAATTGCAGTCCCTGCTCTCCAACACCGAGGCTGAGCACATCGAGTTTGCCGACGACGACTCGACGCTCTTCTTCCGCGTCGGACACCGCGTGCTCACCAGCCGTAAGCTCACCGGGCAGTTCCCGAACTACGAAGCCGTCATGCCCCGCGACAACAACAAGTTCGTCATCGTGCGTAGCCCGGATCTCGCCGCCTCGATCCAGCGCGTCGCGCAATTCGCCGATGAGCGCTCGGGCGCTATCAAGATGCGCCTCGAGCAGAACGAGATGAAAATCTCCTCGTCCTCAACCGAAGCTGGCGAGTCGGAAGACACTATCGAAACGCCCTACAGCTTCGATCCCATCGTGGTGGGCTTCAACTCGTCGTACCTGATCGAGTTCCTCAAGGCCATCGGCAACGAGGGCGAGGTGCGCCTTGAGTTCAAGGACGCACAGTCAGCTGGCCAGATCCGCCCCGAAGAAGGCTCCGACGAGTACAAGTACCGCTACATCATCATGCCCATGCGGATCTGATGTGCCTTGAAATTGATTGAAACCTGTAGCCGTCGCATAGCGGCAGGACTGGCAAGTTAAGGCTGAATCGGCTCTGCGATATCGTTCCTTTGCGGCACGCCGCCCACACACGACCCCGACGAACTGGTCTCTTCCGCATCGGTCACCGTCAGGACGCAAACCCGCTGCCTTTGCTTAATCAGCTCGTTGGTCGCCGGGTCGGTGACACCCGTGGAAACCATGCGGACAATCTGTAACTGTTCTCCCTGCTTGATACCGGAGACTGTTCCCTTGTTGATCAGAACGCTCCCATTCGTGATCCCGGCCACCAAAATGTCCGCAGCCGCCGGCGCCGGCGCCTGAGCCAGTGCGCTGGCCAGTTTGTCCGCGAGCTCTTGCGTAAACAGATCCGTTGCTTTTGTCCACAGATCGTCCCACGTAGCCTGAAGACCTTCGCCCGTTGTCTTTGAGACCGGCCACTTTTTGGTCTCTGACGCGACTGCTTCCTGCTTGAAGGTGCAAGAGGGCTGAGCGAGAATCGCGCCCGTCGCCACATCGACGAGCCGAGCGTTTCCATCGGCCTGCACCGTGGCGATGTCCTTTGTTGATGCCGCCGAGCCTTCGACGTGATGGCTCTGAGTTCCGCTGGTAAAGTTGACCAGCACAATCTGCGATGCGCCCAGCAGTTTGCCGATTTGCGCCGCCGTCGCGGCTGAAGAGCGATCGCTGTTCTCGAAGTTTTGGGTTTTGAGGAGCAAATCGATATCCGTCTGCGCAATCAGGGTGATCCCAGGCATGGTGGCGAGCTTCCCAGTAAGGCTGAGCGTCAGGCGATTCTCTCCAACTCTATAGATGGGCATTGTCTGTTCAAGCGCGCCATTCCCGGCGATGATTGCGATACGCCTGGCAGGCTGGGCGTGGAGAGATCCACATAGCAACAAAGCGAGCGCGCAGGACAATTTCTTGAGCCGCATGCGTCCTCCAGAGAAACAACGGGCTTGCGCCCAGGGAAGTGCCTCTTAGTCTCTATCCGGTACAGGGCGTCTGGAATCAGAGCACAATTGTAGCCCCGTTCCGGCATGCCACATGGATACTGGCACTGCCAGCCGTTCTCGCGTGGCTCAAGTTTTGCTTTAAACCAGGCGCAGTGCGGTGTGATCGGTCGTGACGACAGGAATGCGGTTCCGCACCAGCGCTTGAATTCAAGGTTGTACGCGATTACATTCCTGCATCAGGTGATCGACATGCGTCTCCGCGCCACGACTAATTCCTCGCAGCTTCGAACCGCCCTTCTTCTTCTTCTTCTCCTCGCGGCCTTCTTCCTTCCCTCGTTCGCCGCCCAACCGCCGCGACTCGTGCAGCAGGACGGTCGCTACGCCTTGCTGGTTGACGGCAAGCCCTTTCTCATTCTCGGCGGCCAGATTCACAACTCCAGCGCCTGGCCAGCCGAGTTGCCCCAGGTGTGGGAGTCCATGGCCGCATTGCATGCCAACACCATCGAGGCCCCCGTCTATTGGGAGCAACTCGAGCCTCAACCCGGCAAATTCGACTTCACCAGCGTCGACGCTGTCGTGAACGGCACTCGCGAGCACAACCTGCAGGTGGTCCTGTTGTGGTTCGGCACCTGGAAAAACGGCAACATGCACTACGTGCCGGGTTGGGTCAAAACAGATACCTCGCGTTTTCCGCGCGTCATTCGCCCTGACGGACAGCCCATCGATGTGCTCTCGCCCATCTCCACAAACACCCGGGATGCAGACAAGGCGGCCTTCACGGCATTGATGCGCCATTTGAAACAGATCGACGACGACCGCCACACTGTGATCATGATTCAGGTGGAGAACGAATCGGGCAATATCGGCAGTGTGCGCGACTTCTCCGCGGAAGCGAACAAGCTCTTTGCGGGGCCGGTTCCCGCCGAGATGCTCCAGGCTGCCGGCAAGCAACCAGGCAACTGGCGTCAGGTCTTTGGCAGCGACGCCGACGAGATGTTCCAGGCTTATTACCAGGCGAAGTACGTCAATGCAATCGCGACGGCGGGCAAAAGCGAATTTGCGATTCCGTACTACATCAATGCCTGGCTCGACTATCCCGCGGCGGAATTGTCCCAGCGTCAGCTCGATCAGCCAGGCATCGCGTACCCCAGCGGCGGAGCCGTCCAGAAGCTGGTTGGACTGTGGCGCAAGCTGGCTCCGTCCATCGACCTGATCGGTCCCGACATCTACGCCGACGACTCACAGTTCTACCGCGAGACGATGGACGCGTATCGGCGTCCCGACAATCCGCTCTGGATTCCCGAGACCGGCCGCAGCGACAGCTTCGGCAAGTTCTTCTTCTATGCGCTGGGCCGCGGCGCCATCGGATTCTCACCCTTCGGAGTCGACAAATCCGGATGGAACATTCTCGGCGACCAGCCCTGGAGCGCGCATGCAGGGAACTTCGCCCTGATCGGTCCGATGGATCGCGAGATCGCGCAGCTCGAGTTTGATGGCAAACTGAAGACCGCCGTCGAAGAGCCAGGCCAGGCAACGCAGGAGCTCGACTTCGGCTCGTGGCAGGCGACCGTCGCCTTCGGATTTCCGCAACGCGATGGACGCCATGCACCAGGAACCAAAGACGCTCACGGTGCTGCACTCGTGGCTCAGCTCGGGCCGGATGAATTCCTGGTCACCGGCGTTGACGCGAGCGTGGTCTTCCATCTGCCCGGCAAACTGCCCTGGATTCGCAGCCAGATCCTCACCGCCGAACAGGGCACGTACGAAAATGGCGATTGGAAATCGGTCCGGCTATGGAACGGCGATGAGACCGATCGTGGGCTCTGCTTTTACAGCAAGCCCGCGGTCGTGCGTGTGACGATGCAGAGGTTCTAGCGCAAGACAGCGACGACCACCGCGTTGCTCTTCTCCGAGGACCAGGCTTACACGCTCACCGACAAAACCGAGTACGACCGCGCCGGCAGCTTTACCGTCATCGTCGAACCGGTCTTCGGCTTCTCCAGCGTCTGCGGAACCACGCGTTTCGGATCGGCGAAAGTGTTCAGCGCCTTCAGGTCCGGTCCGGTCAGGGTTTCGAACGTAGCGACGCTCACCGGAGTCAGGTCGCGCCACACAATCTCCAGCTCACGGTCCTTGTTCAGGTCCCGGTTGAACACAAACAAGGTCGCGGTCCGCTTTTCCGGATTGTGAACTGCAGTGACATCGAGCCAGGGCACCTCGCCAAAACCCGGCACCGGAAGGCCGATGTCTTCGATCGGCCGCCCGAGGTGGGGCACCGGATAACCCGGCCCATTTTGCTCGACGCTGAGCGCATTGCCGTGCGCGTACTTCAGCGCCCACGCGTACGGATAGTAGATTGTCTGCCGCAGGATGCCGTCCTCGTTGGTCATGATCGGCGCGATCACGTTCACCAACTGTGCGAGGCAGGCCAGCTTCACGCGATCGGCATGCCGCATCAATGAGTTCGCGAGCCCTCCCACCAACAACGCATCCTCGAGGTTGTAAGGCTCTTCCAGAAGATGCGGCGCCAATTTGCCGTGACCATCCACATCGTCGCCGTTGCGCGCCCGGTACCACACGTTCCACTCGTCGAAGGAGAGAAAGAGCTGCTTCCCCGAGCGCTTCTGCGCGCGCACCGTATCGCAAACCGCGATGATCTCCTCGATCTGCCGATCCATCGCCAGGTTCATCGCCAGGTAGATCTGGCTGTCGTGGTTGGTTTCCTCCGTATTTCCCCAGTACCGGTGCAGCGAAATGCCATCCACCACGTCATAGCATTCTTCCAGCACCGTGCGGTCCCACTCGATATACGTCGGCATAAACGGCCCGCTCGATCCGCACGCAACCAGCTTCACCGTTGGATCGATCGCCCGCATCTGCCGCGCAGCATCAGTCGCCTTCAGGCCGTATTCGCGGGCCGGAATGTGCCCGATCTGCCACGGCCCGTCCATCTCGTTGCCCACACACCAGTACTTCACCTTGTGCGGTTGCTCGTAGCCATGCGAACGGCGCAGCTCACTCCATTTCGTTCCCTTCTCGACGTTGCAGTACTCCACCAGCGCCGCGGCATCCTCCGCGGTCCCGGTGCCGAAGTTGAGCCCGAACAGCGGCTCCGCTCCTGCCCCGCGCGCCCACGTCACAAATTCGTTGGTGCCAAACTGATTCGGCTCCAGCGTGTTCCATGCGCGATCGAGCACCGTCGGCCGATTCTTCTTCGGACCAACGCCATCGAGCCAGTGATAGCCGGAAACAAAGTTCCCGCCGGGATAGCGAATGATGGGCACTCCCAGCTGCTTCACTTCGTTCATCACATCGGTGCGGAATCCGTTGGCATCGGCAAACTTCGATTTCGGATCGTAGATGCCTTCGTAGATAGCGCGCCCAAGGTGTTCGAGGAAGGATCCGTAGATGTGGGGATCGATGGCGGAGATCTGTCGCGTGGAATCGATCACGATGCGTGTCGAAGCCTGGCTCTGCGCCCATCCAAACCGGCTCGCGGCTCCGGCGATGCCGGCCGCCGCGCCCGTCTGGCCGGCCTTTTTCAGGAACTGCCTTCTCGAAACGGATTGCATTCGGTCACCCTCTCTTCAGGAAGGAAAAAGATCGGCGGAGGCACGTAGGACTGCGGATTGGCCTGTGAGCTGTTAGCGCGTAAACGTTTTCCGCCGGAAGTGACGATAAATTTACCTGTCCCCGGTGTCAAGCCAATTTGCCGCCCCTTCTCCGCTCCGCTTCAACACAACAACGTGCCCGTTCCAGCGCCCGATTCGCTTTTGACCGGTGGTGTATTAGCCCCGCCTCCGGGTGACATAATGCCCACATCATCGCGCTGGAGTCACCACGCCATCGAACATGTCCCGTGAACCAACCCCTGACACGAACACGCATCCGCACCGAAGCGTGAGCCGCATCCGCGCGCTCAGCCGCCGCCGCGCGGCCCTCGCTTTTTCTCTCGCGCTCTGCGCACTCCTTGCTTGTTCCAGGCACGATGGCCGTCATCGCAGTGGTTGGGTTATCGATCCGGAAATCGCGAAGACCATCGACTCGATTCAGGCCATCGACAATCACGCTCATCCGGTGCTGGCGCCGCCGCTCGACGCCACCGAGAAGGAATTCGACGCGCTTCCAGTTTCGAACCTCGAGCCGCAATCCGATCCACCCGCGCTGCGGCTCGATTTTCCGCTCCTCCGCCAGGCCTGGAATGCTCTCTACGGAGTCGACCTGCAGCCCCCGCTTGACGCCGCCGGCATGCGCCGTCTCAACGAGGCACGCGCGCGCGTGAAGCAGGCTCGCGGAGAGCAGTATCCGGCCTGGGTTCTCGACCAGGCGAAGATCGGCACCATGCTGGCGAACCGCGTGGCCATGGGCCGCGGCGTGGAGCCGCCGCGCTTCCAGTGGGTGCCCTATATCGATGCGCTGCTCTTTCCGCTGGACAACAGCGGCATGGCGTCCGCTTCACCGGATCGGAAAGCCTTTTTCGCGCTCGAAGACGGTTTGCGCCGTCATTATCTCAACGCCGTCGGGATGTCCGCGCCTCCGCCCACGCTCGACGCCTATCTGAGCCAGGTGGTGACGGCGACGCTGGAGCGCCAAAAGACAGGAGGAGCAGTCGCTGAGAAATTCGAGGTGGCCTACCTGCGCTCCTTCGATTTCAGCGATCCGCCGCGCGCGCAGGTGGAGAAGGTCTATCGTCGGTGGGCCCGCGGTGGAGTGCCGGACCCCGGCGACTACAAGTTGCTTCAGGATTTTCTCTTCCGCTACATCGCCGGCGAATGCGGCCGCCTGGGCATGGCGGTTCATCTCCATGCTATGGCGGGCGGAGGCAGCTACTTCTCCATCGCGGGCGTGAACCCACTCCTCCTCGAGCCGCTCTTCAACGATCCGCAACTGCGCAAGACAAATTTTGTCTTGCTGCACGGCGGCTGGCCGTACGTTCGCGAGGTTGGATCGCTCCTGCAAAAGCCCAATGTCTGGCTCGACATCTCCGGCCAGGACCTTTTCATTCCCCCGCACACCGAGTCCGGCTGGCTGCGCGAGTGGCTCGAGTTTGAACCGGAGAAGGTTCTGTTCGGCAGCGACGGGTATCCGTACTCCGACGAAATGGGCTGGCCTGAATCCACCTGGATCGCGAGTCGCAATGCGCGCCAGGCACTCGGCCTCGCACTCACCGGCATGTTGCGGGACGGCGAAGTGAATCGTGACCGCGCCAATGCAATCGCCAGGTTGGTTCTGCGCGGCAATGCAGAGACGTTGTATCGTATTGCGAGGCAATAGCGGATTTGTGCGGCCTGTCGTTCCTGCGAGCCGCACCCCTTCTCAGGATCGGCACCAGCGCCAGGCGGTCAGGGCTAGCTGAACAGGCTCTGCACGAACTGCCAGAGACGCGAGCCGCCCGCGTTGCGCAGCTTCAGCTCCTCCAGAAACGCATGCACCTGATAATCCTCAGCCGCCGGTTTGCCTAACGCGCTGCCGCGGAAGATCGGCTCATCGCGGTGCATCAGCCGCGTCGCTTCGAACAGATAGGCCTTCGGATGGCTGTGCGGCTTCCCCTGGTAATCGAACGCCGGCCCGTCGTCCACCCGCACCCCAGGGTGCACAAAGCCCTCGATCACAATTTCCGAATACGCAGGCGCCTCGGAATGCCCGCACTGGATCAGCTCCACTGCCTTTTGTTGCAGAGCCCCTGCGAGGTCGAAGGCATCCATCCCGTTTGGGCATACCGCCCGGGCTGCGATTACGGTTGCTTCGGGAGCGCCAATCGCGATCGCCATCGGCAGCTCCATCTTTTTTGCCTCCGCCCTCGCAACCTGTCGCGCGAGAGCGCTGCGTCGCGAGGCATGCAGGCTCGCCTGGTTCGGTCCCATCGCCTTCATCCGGTACATCCCGGCGCTGCGCTGGCCCGTTTCCGGATCGCGGCTGATGTTCAGGTGCCAGGTTCCCAGATAGCGGCCGCGATCGCGCTCGTGCCACTGCGGTACCGGGAACTGGTAGAAGTCGATCATGCTCGCGGGCACCACGTTCTCGATCACCGGCCCGGTCGGAATCATCTTCGGCGCAATCGGGTCCTCCAGCCGTCTCCGCGCTCGGGCCATGACACTGGCGATCGGCAGGCCCGCATCAAAGCCTAGTGCCAGCGCAATGCAGGAGGGATTCGCCAGCCCATTCGTGAAGACCCGCTGCTCCGGATAATCCTTCACGTTTTCAAAAAGCAGCGGCTTTTGTCGCGATCGCGTCCAGCGTGCGATGCCGGATTTCCAGTCCACGCGCTCGCGAACGTGCGTCAGATACCGCGCCTTGCTGAGGATGTGAATGAAGCCCCGCAAATCGAGTGCGGCGGAGGGCTCCGGCGGCGCGAACGGATCGTAGGTGCCGAAGGCAAATGGCGGCGGCATTGCCGCGCCTTCCAGATCAGGTGGTTTCGAGCCCCACAGAAGTTCCTTCATGGCAGTCCAGCCCGCAATTTCTGAGCTCCTGACGGGCGCGCTTCCGCTCCTGTGGCGCCAGGAGACCGTGGCGCATCGACGGGACGGGGGTATTGGCGCAAACCCGGCAGCTCCTTGAATGACCAGCAAGGCCGCACCCGGCGATTGCTGAGAATGGGCAGGACCGGGACGGCAAATGGCCAGCGAAAAAGGGAAGGAATTCGAGCTCAGAACGACCGCGCAGCGACTGCGCAGGCCCTGAGCCACGCATTCTCCTGCTGTTATAGCGAACGCGCCGCTAAATACCGTCACCAAACTGGCGCCGCAATCTACAACTTTTCGGGGAGAATGTACCGGATTCGGACACGCGCGGCAGTCCCCCATTGGGGTGTTACGGTGAATTCTTTTGCCGTGTCAAAGCCCAGCCGGCGGCGCAGGGATTTCGCAAGCGCCGTCATGAAATGGGTGCCCTCCGCCTCGATGTTGAGACGTGGGTAGGTGGAAGTTCAATCAGTAACGAATTCTCTGCGCCGAGCTACGAGCCGATCGTCACCAGCGCCGCGCCAGCTCGATGCTCGTGCGTGCCGGTCGACAGCACTTCTTCTGCTATCTCTTCAGCGACCGGCGTCAGCGCCTCATCCATATAGTCGCGCGCCGCCGGATCGCGCTTCAGCTTCCGCCGCAGGCGTCCGTAGTGCCACACCAGTTGCGTCAGCAGCCAATGCTTCTTCAGGAAATCCGTCGCATAACGCGGATAGAAGGTCATGCGGCTCTCGATCGGGAAGCCGGGACGCCGGTCGCGCCGATACTTCCGGCGCAGATAGCCGCCCTCCAGCGGATCCACGTCCTCCAGCACGATGCAGTAGTAAAACCACATCAGCAGGAACGGCATGTTGCCCGGTTGCGCGTTCGTTGCCACCGAGCGGCGCATCACCGTCTCCATGTGCGCAGGCGAATAGTAAGCTCCTCCACGCATCGTGGTATAGCTTCTGCCATTCCGCCTGCGTCATGCGCTCGTGCTCGCGCGTCACGTGCTCCAGATCGTACTTGTTCAGATCCGGATCGAGATACGCGCCGGCCTTAAACAGTTTTTGGTGATCCTCCGAACCCGGCAGCGGCGTCAGGCAATGCGGCTGCAGCAAATCCACGGGCAGCTCGCGCTGGATCGTCTCAATGTCATGCAGCACCGACTCCGGCGTGTCCGACGGAAAACCCAGGATGTATCCCGCAAAGACCGTCGCGCCCGCCTTCTTCCAGGCCAACAGCATTTTCCGGTACTCGCCCACCTTGTTCTGCTTCTTGCGCGCGCCCAGCAGCGCGTCCGGATTGATGCTCTCCATGCCGATGAACACCCGCGCCACGCCTGCGCGGCCGGCCTTCTCCACAAAGTGCGGCAGCCGGTGGCACATCGTGTCCACCTGGATGACGAACTTGATATTGCACTTTTCCTGCTCGCGCATTTGAATCAGGCGATCGAAAATCTTCTCCCAGTCGCCATTGCGCGCGAAGTTATCGTCGGTGATAAAGAAACGATTGATGCCCTGCGCGAGATTGCGCCGCACGATGCGCTCGATGTCGTCCACCGTGCGCCGCCGCGACTTCCGCCCCTGCACATTAATAATCGTGCAGAACGAGCACTGGAAGGGACACCCACGCCCCGCGTCGAACGTCGTGATCCTGCCGCCGGTGCGCTTGATCCGCGTCGCCGGCAGAATTGGCTCCGGCACGCCGTCGAGCGACGGCAGATCGTTCATGTAGTTGTAGAGCGGCTTCAGTTCACCGTTTGCAGCGTCGCGAAGCACCTGCTCGAAGCGCCCCTCCGCCTCGCCTGCGAACAGCGATACGCCCAGGTCCATCGCTTCCTGCAGCTCCGGCGTGATGCCAGGCAGCATCGAAAGCACACCCGAGACATGGAACCCGCCGATGCATACGGAAATACCCGCCGCACGCAGCGGGCGCGCGATGTCCATGGTGCGCGGAAACTGATTCGACTGCACGCCCACCAGTCCCACCAGGCCTGGAGTCTTCCGATGTTCCCGAATAATCTGCTGCAACGGGACCCGCGTGTTGGTCTCGTCCATGGCCCGGACGACAATGCCCACTTCATCGCCCAGAACCCGCCGATCCTTACAGTCCAATGCCAGCCCGTACAGCACCGCAAGCGTGTTCGACGGGATCGCCGAACGGAACCACTGGATCACATAGCCCTGATCGTCGTAGTGCGATGGCTTGATCAGGGTCAGGAGAAAACGCTTCTGCGGCATGCGACTCCGGCGCGCCCGGATTGCGATTGCGGTCTTGCTGCCGGCGCGCAATCCTGGGGTACTGCTCAACGGCAGGTTTCGCTCAGATTATCTTTGAAACACACGGTCCATGCCAATGAAATCCCGCGCTGGCGAAGCGTTTCGGCTGCGGAATCGTACTGCAACACCCTCCGCGCAGCTCCGGAACCGCTATCTGTACTTCAAATTCAGCGCGTAAATCTCCTGCGTGCTCGCATCGCGCACAAACAGGACACCCCCATCCGGCGTTACTCCGGTCCACACCCCCCACGTCTCTCCGTAGCGGCGCTCGCCGTCCAGGTCGGCTACCAGCTCCGCCGTGTGCTTGCCCATCCGGATCCGCCACTCGGACGGATTACCCGTCATGAAGGCCGCGAAGTACAGGGTCTTGCTGTCGGTCGACCACACCGGGTATCCCGCGAAACCGTTCGTGGTCTGGTACCACGTGGACCACTGGCGGGTCTCGAAGTCGTACAGCACGATGCTGCGCGAATCCGACGACAGGGCCGCGATCCAGCGCCCATCCGGCGACCACCGCGGACTGAAGAGTCCCTGCGATCCAGCAATTTCCTCAACCTGATGGGTCTTCGCATCCACCATCTCAATCTGCAGCGGCACCGCATCGGCCTGGCCGGAGGCGCGGCCAAACAGGATCTTTGTGCCATCCGGCGCCCAGGTGGGATCGACCTGATTCGTGCTCTCCGGCAAAACCACCTGCGGTGTACCGCCCTCTGCGGAGATCACGTAGATCTCCCACGGCTTGCCCCACACCGCCGCTACGTAGGCGATTTTGCTTCCGTCCGGCGACCATTGCGGCAACGTGGCTGCGCCGCTGCTGGTCAACTGCAGCTTCTCGCTTCCATCGATGCGGCTTCGCCACAACGTCTCATCCGGGAAGCTCACATACGCTACCCAGTTTCCGTCGCGGCTGAAGGCCACCTGTCCGCCTGAGATTCCCCCAAGATACGATCGGCTCCGATGCGCCGTCGCATCGTACCGGACCAGCTCACCGCGGGACTGAGCCCCGACGGCGTAAATCGTCTTTCCATCCGGACTAAACGACAAGTCGCCAAACCCCAGCGGGCCGGTGGTCAGCTGAACGGGCTTCACGCTGCGGAAGTGCGGCCACCGGCTGCGCGATGGGAGCGCCCAGAGGTCTCCGGTTTTCAGGCTCTGAAAGACATAGACCTCGCTCCGCGGCGACCATTGCCCGCAGCACTCGGTGGGCGGCGTGTGCCACCCGGGCAACAGCGGATGAGTGTTCGAGCCGTCGGCATTCGCTTCCCACAGCGAAAAGGTGTTGGTGTTATAGACCGAAAATCGAATCCGCTGGCCGTCCGGCGAGAACCGTGCCGCATAGGCGATTCCCGGCAACTGGAGAATGCGCCGCTGGTCGGTGCCGTCCGCGCGCGCGACATACAGTTCGCCGCCCCGGCTCATGATCAGCTTTGTGCCGTCCGGCGACCAGGCCCCGTCCCGGCCTTCGGCCTCCGCAAGCCGCCGCGGCGTTCCGCTTGGCAGCGGCAATTCCCACAGCGGCGAGGTGGGATCGGTCTGCGGGTGCTCCATGATCAGAAGGCCGGAGTGATCGGGAGCCAGATCGATCGCGAAATCGTTGTCGGAGAGAGACGCGATCCTTGAGATCTCGCCACCGGATATGGAAACCTGCGAGATAACAAATTTGTCGTGCCAGAGCTCGCTAAAGTAGACGCGATTTCCGTCCGAGAAGGGCATCGTCTTGTACAGGCCATCGCGGGTCAGCACCTCTGTGCTGGTCACAACGGGAACGCCGGCTCCGGCGAAGAATCCCAACCACGCGACCACCGCGCCCAGCGCGGCCGCCCCCGCTCCGGCGCTGAACCATACCCACCGCCGCCTGCGTTTCGGTCTCTCTTCCACCGCAACCGCGTGGGACGAACTGCTCTCCCGTTTCAGCCGCTTCAGGTCCGCACAGATTTCCGTCGCGCTCTGATAGCGTGTCTCGATGTCTTTCTCCAGGCACGCTTTGATAATCCTTTCCAGTTCCTCCGGTAGCTCCGGATTCAGCCGCACCGGCGGCGCGGGCGCGTTGTGCAGGATCGCGTCGAAGACCGCTGCCGAGGTATCCCCGCGGAACGGCAGGATACCCGTGGCCATTTCGTACAGCACCACGCCAAACGAGAACAGATCGGTGCGCGCATCCAGTTCGCTGCCCAGCGCCTGCTCCGGGGACATGTAAGCCACCGTGCCCATCACGGTTCCGGGTGTGGAGATGTGCTCGTCGCCGGCGGTGGTCGACTGCAAAGCGGCGACGGCGTGGGGCGCCGTGAGCTTCGCCAGCCCGAAGTCGAGGATCTTCGCCAGGCCCGTCGTGGTGATGAAGATATTTGCCGGCTTCAGGTCGCGATGAACGATGCCGTTGGCGTGCGCGGCCTCCAGACCACTCGCGATCTGCAGCCCGTAGTTCAGCAGCTGTGTGGTATCGAGCCGGTGCCCGCGAATCACGTCGCGCAGGCTGCTTCCTTCCAGATACTCCATGACGATGAAGGGGAGGCCGTCGTGCTCTCCAACGTCGTGAATCGTGCAGATATTGGGGTGATTCAGTGCGGAAGCCGTGCGCGCTTCGCGCCGGAAGCGCTCCGCCACGGCGGGGTCGCCGTTCAGGTGGTCGGAGAGAAATTTCAGCGCAACCAGGCGGCCTAAGACCGTATCTTCGGCCTTGTAAATGACACTCATCCCGCCGCTGCCGATGTAATCGAGCAGCCGATAGTGGGATACGGTTTCCCCGACTGCGAAGCCCACCTGCGGCGACATGGAATCGCCTCACATCTCCGAGCCCAGGAGCAGATACGAACTGCTGGATGCGGCTTCCGGCGGCTTCGCAACGAGCCGGAATCTCCCGCCGTCACCCGCACGGCCAGTGGGACAGCATCAGCATAGTCCTTCCCCACTCCGTTGCAAGTGACTGCCTTGGCAATATCCGCAGGCGGACCGGCGCGTCACCGCGCCGTGTGCAGGATGCCTCCGGCGATGCTCTCTAGCGGCATCACCTTGTCCACGCCATTCAGCTTGATCGCTTCCTTCGGCATCCCGAAGACGATGCAGGTGGCCTCGTCCTGGGCGAAGGTGGTGGCTCCCGCCTGGTGCATCTCCAGCATCCCGCGTGCGCCATCGTCGCCCATGCCGGTCAGGATCACTCCCACGGCGTTGGGGCCGGCATAGCGAGCGGCCGAACGGAACAGAACATCAACCGAAGGCCGATGCCGGCAAACCAGGGGTCCGTCGCGGACCTCGACGTAGTAGCGCGCTCCACTGCGCTGCAGCAGCAGATGATGATTCCCCGGAGCGATCAGCGCTCGTCCGCGCAGAACCGTATCGCCGCTTTCAGCTTCCTTCACCGTGATGGCGCACAGCCCGTCGAGCCTGGCCGCGAAGGCGCGGGTGAACAGCTCCGGCATGTGCTGCACGATCACGATCCCCGGCGTGTCGGCGGGGAGGGATTCCAAAAGTGTGCGGAGCGCCTCGGTGCCGCCGGTCGAAGCGCCAATCATCACCACCTTCTCAGTGGTCTTCGCCATGGCGCCGGTCGCCGGCCCCAGCACCGCATCGGCGGTCAGCTTCGGTTCCACGGTGCGCCGCGGGCTGATCGGCCGCAGCCGCGCTCCCGCCGCGGCTTTCACCGCATCGCAGAGCGTCGTTTGCGATTCTTCCAGAAACTGCCGCACCCCCAGACGCGGCTTGGTGACGATCTCCACCGCGCCGCTCTCGATCGCATCCAGCGCTGTCTGCGCGCCCTCTTCAGCGAGGCTCGAGCAGATGACCACCGGGATGGGGTGCTGCGACATCAGCTTCCGCAGGAAGGTGACGCCATCCATGCGCGGCATCTCCACGTCCAGCGTGATCACATCCGGAACCTGTTCCGCGATCTTCTCCGCCGCGACGTACGGGTCGCCCGCCGTCCCGATCACTTCGATCTCCGGATCGGACGACAGCACCCGCGTCAGCGTCTGGCGAACCATCGCCGAATCGTCGACGATCAATACGCGAATCTTTGCCAAGCCCGTTCCCCTTGTGTGGCAGCCCCTCGACGGTTCCGGCCGCTCTTACAGTTTCCGCAGCCGAACCTCGCCGTTGGTCGTCAGAAAATCGATGTGAAACCCCCGCGGCCCGCCCAGCCGCTGCGCGATGACCACGTAGCCCTCTTCGGCGAGGATCTGCAGCGCCCGGTCGGCGTTCATCCGGCCCACCGTGGGACGATCCGTGCTTCCCCGCTCCACCTTCAGCACGTCGGCGCCGCCGAACAGCTTCACCTCGGTCTCGCACCGGGGCGCGCCGAGCGCATCCAGCCGCTTCCCCAACTCCCGGATCGCGAAGTCCACGTATCGCCGCGCCGCCGTCACGCCGAGCCTGTCGTGGTCACGCGGGCAATTCGGCAGCATCGGATGGCAAAGGGCTCCGATTCGCAGCCGCCGGTGCCAGAAGGTCACCCCCACGCAGGATCCCAGCACGGTGCGCAGAATCGTCGGCTCCTGCACCAGATGGGACTCGCCCGGCTGCACGTAAATATCCGCCATGGTTGTCGCCTCATCCCCCGCCATCGAGCCTCCTGTAGAGCGCCGGCCCGAGGGCTTCAATTGGCAGGTTCATGTCGTGCAGGGTTTCCGAGTGCCCGACGAAAAGATAGCCGCCCGGCTTCAGCTGATGTGTCAGTTTTCTGAGAATCTTCTCCTGCGTGGGACGGTCGAAGTAAATGATGACGTTGCGGCAGAAGATCCCTTCGGCCTTGTCGCTCAGTCCGTAATCGGAGTCCATGAAATTCAGCCGGCGGAACTCCACCAGCCGGCGCAGCTCCGGTACGACACGCGCCCGATCGGCATCGCGCTCGCGGCTGCGCATCAGATACTTGCGCCGCAGCAGCGGCGGCACCGGCTCCACAACATCCGCCGCGTAGACTGCCAGTTCCGCTTTGGCCAGCATGCGGGTCGAAATATCGGTGGCCAGAATCCGAAAGCGGAATCCCGGATGTGCCTCTGCGTATTCGCTCAGCACCATCGCCAGCGTGTAGGGTTCTTCTCCCGAGGAACAGCCCGCGCTCCACAGCAGCAGCGGCTGATTCCCCGCCAGCGCGGTCATCCGGGGCAGAGCGTTCCCCGTGAGGTACTCGAAATGCTTTGGCTCGCGGAAAAAGTCCGTCTTATTCGTGGTCACGACATCGATGAAGAGGAATTTTTCCTCACGCAGACCGTCCTGCCCGAATAGGTAATCGCAATAATCCCGGTACGACTCGATGTGCAGCTCCCGCAGCCGCTTTTTCAGCCGGCCCTCCAGCATCGTCTTCTTCTCGAGGCCGATGCGGATGCCCGTCTCCGAGTAGATGAATGCCGTGAGCTGCGCAAAATCGCGGCTGGCAAGTTGATCTTCATGAATCATCATGGTGTGCACCCTGAAGAGCAGGGGGCGCCGCGGCGCCCCTTCTCTCAGGCTGCCGTCTCCGCCGCCTGCCCCCGCACCGCGGCCAGCTCATCGGCCGAGAAGACCCGATCGATGTCCAGGATCATGATGAACTGCGCATCGCGCTTGCCCATGCCGCGGATGAAATCGGTGCGAATCTGCGTCCCGATGCGCGGCGCCGGCTGGATCTGATCCGGCTCCAGATCGATGACCTCTTCGACCGAATCGGCCAGCGCTCCGATCACCGTCGCTTCGTTATCCAGAAGCACCTCCACCACCACGATGCAGGTGTTGCGCGTGTTCTCCGTCTTCGACATCTCGAAACAAAGACGCAGATCGACCACCGGCACAACGCTGCCCCGCAGATTGATCACGCCGCTCATGAATTCCGGCGTTCGCGGGATCGCCGTAATCGTGGTTAGATCGAGCACCTCCCGCACCTTCGCCACGTCGATGGCGAAGATCTCATTGCGGAGGCGGAAGGTCAGGTACTGCCGGGTTTCCGTAATTTCGCTCACACTCATCTCTCCAACTCCTCTCCTGTGTGCCGCAGGACGGCGCGCCGCATTGCAGCCGACGCGCCGCCACCGGTCAGTAGCGCTCGAACTCGCCGTCCAGCTCGTCCTTTTTGTCGCTGAGGCGCAGCTTGACTCCGCCTTTCGCCGACGCTTTGCTCCCCCCCGCCGCTGCCTGAGACCCGGGTTTTGCGGCGTGCGCCGGACGCGGCGGCTTTCCTCCCCGCTGCGGCGCATCGGCTTCGTCGTCCGTTTTGAAGAAGGCCAGCGCGCTTACCAGCTGTTCGGACTGCCCCGACAGCTCCTCGGTGGTCGACGCCATCTCCTCGGCCGCCGAAGCGTTTTGCTGGATCACCTTCTCCAGCTGCTGCAGCGCCTTGTTGATCTGCTCGGCTCCGGTGTCCTGCTCCTTGCTGGCCGCCGTGATCTCCTGCACCAGCTCCGCCGTGCGCTGGATGTCGGGCACCAGTTTGTCCAGCATCTCGCCCGACTTCTCCGACACACGCAGCGTGCTGCTGGAGAGCTGGTTGATCTCTCCGGCTGCCTTCTGGCTGCGCTCGGCCAGCTTGCGCACTTCGGCCGCCACCACGGCAAACCCCTTGCCGTGCTCGCCCGCCCGCGCCGCTTCAATCGCCGCGTTCAGCGCCAGCAGATTGGTCTGCCGCGCGATCTCCTCGATGATCGAGATCTTGTTCGCGATCTCCTTCATCGCCGCCACCGCTTCCAGTACGCTCTTGCCGCTCTCCTGCGCGTCGCGAGCGCTCTTGTTGGCGATCTTGTCGGTTTGTTGCGCGTTGTCGGCGTTCTGCTTGATGTTGGAAACCATCTCCTCCATCGACGAGGACGCCTCTTCAGCCGCAGCCGCCTGCGAGCTGGCGCCTTTCGACACCTGCACCGACGCCGTCGAGATCGCCTGGCTGGCCGCTGCCACTTCGCTGGCGATGGCGCGAATCTCGCCCACCGTTTGCGTCAGGCCCGCCACCATGGCCGACAGAGCCTGCATCAGCTTGTCCTGGGCCGACCGCTCCTTCAGGCTCACCGTCAGATCGCCTTTGGCCACCTGCTCGGCCGCCGCCGTGATCGCGTTCATCGCGTCGATCAGTGTGTTCAGGTTGTTCTTGATGGTGTTGAAGTCGCCGTTGTAGTTGTCCGTGATACGCGACGGGATGTCGCCCTTGCTGATCTGTTCCACGTAGCGTGCGGACACGTTGAGCGGCCCGATCACCGCATCCAGCATGGCGTTCACGCCGCGCACAATCTCCGCATAGGCCCCGTGGAACTGATCCACCTTGCCGCGCTCGGAAAGCTGCCCCGCCTTGGACGCCTCGATCAGCCGATCCAGCTCCCCGTGCAGCCCCTGGACCACGCTGCCCACATTGTTGATCGCCTGCTTCATCTTCTCGTGATCGCCTTTGTAGGTCTGCGCGATCAGCTCATCGATCTTGCCCGAGGAAATCTGGCCGAGAATACGGTTGCCCTCCCCGATCGGCAGCAGAATCGCGTCCAGCATCGTGTTCACGCCGCGCACAATCTCCGCAAACGCGCCCTGGAACTGCTCCGGCTTGCCGCGATCCGACAGTTGCCCATCCCGGGACGCTTCGATCAGCCGCGCCAGCTCCTTCTGCAGGCCCTGCAGAACGATGGCGACGTTGTTGATCGCCTGCTTCATCTTTTCGTGATCGCCCTTGTAGGTCTGGGCAATCAGCTCGTCGATCTTGCCCGACGCAACCTGTGCCAGAATCCGATTTCCCTCGCCGATCGGCAGCAAGATCGCATCGAGCATGGCGTTCATGCCGCGAACAATCTCCGCATACGCGCCCTGGAACTGCTCCGGCTTGCCGCGGTCCTGGAGATGGCCCTCTTTCGAGGCGTCCGTCAGGCGGTCGAGCTCTTTCTGCAGGCTCTGCAGGACCAGGCCGACGTTGTTCACCGCCAGCTTCATCTTCTCGTGGTCGCCCTTATACGTGGCGGCGATCAATTCATCGATCTTTCCGCCGGAAATCTGCGCGAGGATGCGGTTGCCTTCCCCGATCGGCAGCAGGATGGCGTCCAGCATCTCGTTGATCCCCTCGACCATCTCGCGATACATCCCGGTGAACTGCTCCGGCCGGCCGCGCTCCGAGAGTCGGCCCTCCTTCGACGCATCGACCAGGCGCATGATTTCCTGCGAGACCTGCGTCGCCTCGTCCTTCACATGGCTCTTCGCGCCATTCGCGCGCGGGGTCCCCGCGTGCCCGTTGGTCTTCGCCGCGCCGTTTCCTTTTTGCCCTTCCATCATCTCTGTACCTGGCATCGTTCCTGCCCTTTCTCTCTGCTGAACTTCGTTAAACACTAGCGCCGGCTACCGCTCCGGCACCCCATCGATCGCTCCTGGGCAGCGCGATGTTGTCGCGCGCATGCCCGGTCTCGCGCTCGCGCGCCGGGCTCGTCGCCCGCCCACGCTCGCGCTGCATCTTTGCCCGCACCGCTTCCTGCACCAGCCGCTGCGGATCCAGAATCAGGGCCACCGTGCCGTTGCCCAGAATCGTCGCCCCGGAAACGACCTGCACATGCCGGTACAAACGGCCCAGGTTCCGGATCACGGTCTGGCATTCTCCCAGCACCTCGTCCACCACCAGGCCGCAGCGCCCCTCTTCGGCCTCGACCACCATGATCTGTTCGCGCTCCGGCGCCGCCGTCTCCACGGCGAAGTACTGCCGCAGCCGGATGTAGGGAACAATCTGCCCGCGCACATTCGCCACCTGCTTGCCGTTCGCCTGTTCGGCCTCGTCGCGCGTCAGCTCGATACACTCCAGCGTCGAAGTCAGCGGCAGCACGAAGAACGCCTTGCCTACCCGCACCAGCAGCCCGTCGATGATGGCCAGCGTCAGTGGCAGGCGCAGGGTCACCGTCGTCCCCTGGCCGCGCTGGCTGGCGACGTCGATGGATCCGCGCAGGCTCTCCACCTTCTGGCGCACCACATCCATGCCCACACCGCGCCCGGAGACGTCGGTCACCTGCTTCGCCGTCGAAAAGCCCGCTTCGAAAATGAAAGAGAAGATCTCCGTCTCGGTAAGCGGAGCTTCGGCGGTCGTCATCCCCCGCTCGACCGCGCGCTGTCGGACCGCCTCGGCGTCAATCCCGGCGCCGTCGTCCGAGACCGCAATCAGCACGCTGGCGCCCGAGTGCCGGGCGGAGAGATGAATCCTGGCCGCCGGCTTCTTGCCCGCCGCCGCGCGCCGCTCCGGTGATTCGATGCCGTGATCCATGCTGTTGCGGATCAGGTGCATCAGCGGATCGCCCAGCTGATCGATCACCGTCTTGTCCAGTTCCGTCTCCGCGCCCTCCACAGTCAGCTCGACGCTCTTGCCCAGATCGCGCGCCAGATCGTGCACCAGCCGGCGGAATTTCTCGAAGGTCGCACGGATCGGCAGCATGCGCAGGGTCATCGAGTTTTCACGCAGCGCCGAAGTCAGCCGCTCGATCTCTTCCGAGACCTCCTGCACATCGGCGTCCGTCGATCGCGCCGCAACCTCGATCAGCCGCGCCTGCACCGTCACCAGCTCGCCCACCAGATCGACCAGCTGATCCAGCCGCGCCGCCGGTACGCGCAGGCTGGCGCCCGTGTCGGACTGATCCGTCACCCGCCGGCCGGGGCTGCGCCGTTTCTCCTCCAGCGCCTGCGCGATGCGGTCGCCCTCGCACACCGGCTTTTCCCCGTCTGTCGCATCGGACTTCGCCTCCACCGTGGCTGCGGTCTTTTCCGGACCGCTGTCCGCTTCTTCCTCGCCGGGCTCGATTGCCAGCTCGCAGCTGTCTTCGACGAAGATGAACACATCGCGGATCGTATCCACCGTCGCCGTGGTCGCCAGCGTCAGCTCCCAGCTCACGTAGCACCGTTGCGGCTCCAGGTCGGCCAGCGGCGGAATCCCGGCCGTCGACGCCTTCAGCGTCAGTCGGCCCATGCGGCCCAGCTCGCGCAGCAGCAGCAGCGGATCGGCGCCATAGCGCATCAGATCCGGCCCCGGCGCGAACCCGATCCGCCAGACGTGCTCGGCGCCAGCCTCCGCTGCCGGTTCCCCCAAACCTTCCTTCTCCCCGCCGGTTTCTGGCGGACTCGCTGCCACGGCCGCCGCCACCCCTCCGGTCAGCCGGCGCAACTGCGCCAGAATCTTTTCACATGCCTGCGGGTCGACGGCCGACGTGCCATCCCCCTCCTCGACCATGGCGCGGATCTGATCGAGCGCCGAAAGCGTCAGATCCACCAGTGCCGGCGTCACCGCCAGACGCCCCTTGCGGACCTCATCGAAAGCGTTCTCCAACTTGTGGCCGAATGCTGCCAGCGCGTCGAAGCCGAACATCGCGCCGGAGCCCTTAATCGTGTGCAGCGCGCGAAATGCCCGCCCGATCAGACCTTCATTGCCGGGCTGCTCATTCAGCTCCAGCAGCACCGATTCCAGTTCCACCAGCAGCTCCCGGGCTTCCTCGCGGAATCCGTGGCGAAACTGATCGATCTGGTTCTCAACCGCCACTACCGCACCTCGGAGGACAGTTCGGGCTCATCGGCCATCGGGAAGCGATCCAGTCCCGCTTCGCGCACCGTCGCGCGCAGCGTCTCGGGCACCGTGCCCTGCAACACCAGAGCCGTGCCCGCTGCCCGGGCCTCGCGCTCGGCCGCCCATAGCAGCTGCACCGCCGTAATGTCCATGCCGCTCGCCAACTCCAGCGCAATGCGGAGTTCGCGTTTTTCCTGGAGCGCTGCCAGCAGAACCCGCTTCAGCTCGTCGGCCTGAGAGATGTCGATCTCTCCCTCCAGCCGGATCAGGCCCGGCTCCGCACCTGGATCGAATGTCACCGGCAAGCTCTCAACCTCCAACGCGCTAGCGAACCAGCTTCTGCACCACGGCGATCAGCTGCTCGGTCTGGAACGGTTTGACAATCCAGCCCGTGGCTCCGGCTTTGCGCCCCGCGTCCTTCTTTTCCGCCTGGGATTCGGTCGTCAGCATCAGAATCGGCGTGAAGGAGTACGCGGTCAGCTTGCGCATCCCCATGATCATCTCGATCCCGTCCATCTGCGGCATGTTCAGGTCCGTAATCACCAGATCGAACTTCTCCTGACGCGCTTTTTCCAAGCCCTGCTGCCCGTCGACGGCCTCCGTTACCCCATAGCCCGCGTTGCGCAGCGTGAAGCTCACCATCTGCCGCACGCTCGCCGAATCGTCCACTGCCAGCACCTGCTTCATTGCGACCCTATATCCCCCTCATCGGAGAAAACCAGGGGTTTCTCCAGAATCGAAAGTCTTCCGTTTCGCGTTTTCCCGAAACGGATTTCACGTTCCCAAAACGGGCCCGCCGGTCCCTCCTTGAGCCCTGTCCCGAACGCTCAGAAAAGTTCCACGCTGTTCCCGGCAAAGGTCTGCTCTACCGGTGGCAATGGCCCTCCTTCGAGCGCGGCCCGCAACACGGCGCGCTCCATTTCCGTCGTGTAATCCGCGAAGAAGCCTTGCTCCACCGCCTGTGCATCGAAACGCTCCCGCCGCCCGCACCCTCCTCTTCGAGCTGCCGCCGCACCGTTTCCATCGCCTCCAGCGCCCTCTCCAGCCGCAGGAAGCCGGCATCCAGCCGTTCGCCGGTCGCGCCTATTTCGGCAATCCTCGTCTGCACGCTCCGCACCGCCATCTCCACCTCGCGCCCCTGGGTCTCCGCACAGCTGGCCGCCTCGCGCAAAACCTCCATCCCCCCCATCGTCTCGGCGCGCGCCTCGCGCAGGCCCGCGTAGCTCCCCTCGGAAAACGACTCGACCGTCCCGTGGCTCTCCTCGACCAGCCTCCGGATTCTTCCCGTTGCCTCCTCGGATTGCGTCGTGATCCCTCCCCAGGCCGCCGAGATGCGCTTGATGCTCGTCGAAATCTCCAGAATTCCGTCCGCCTGCGTGCCCAGGTGGCTCGCCTCGACGATGGAGTTGAACATCAGCAGCTGCAGCCGGTCGCGCACCGATTTCGAGCGCTCCAGATGCTCGCTCACCAGCTGCATCAGTCCCCCGATGCCGGCAAACGACGCCTGCACTTTCGCGTCCCCCGACTCGCACTCCTCCTCCAGCCGGTCGATGTGCGCCAGCTGCGCGGAAAGCGCACCCTCCTGGCGCATCACCACCGGTCCCAGTTCCAGAAGTTCCGAGGAGGCGATGTGCCCGATCCCGTCCAGACAGCTGCGGATCTGCGCCGTCCATCCGTCGATGGTCCGCCGCACGTTGCGCAGCTGATAATTCTGGATCGTCAGGCCGGCCCGTGTCTCCGCGCTCGCGTCTCCGCGGTTCAGCGCCTCGGCGATCCGCACCAGAGCCGTTTCCACATGCTCGATCTGCTGACGCGTGATGTCATGCCCCTGAATCGCGGCCACCACCCCCGCGATCTGCACCGCAACCTCTTCCACGCACCCCCGGAAACGCAGCGGCGTCCGGCGCAGCTCCCCCAGCGCCGCGTCGATCTCGCCGAGCGCACTGCCCAGGCTCCTCTCGATGCGCGCGAACTCCTCCCGCATTCCGGGCAGCCCGTCCGCCAGCGTCCGCCGCGTCTCTCCGATCTCCTTTTTCCGCCCCTCGGTGTGCTCCATCAGCTCGCCGGTGCTGCGCGCCACCGACTGCGAGAAGTCGTCCAGCTCGTGCGCCAGGTACTGAAAACCCGCGCCCACTTCCCCCAGCCGCGCCACCTCGATGTTGGTCAGCACCCGCAGCATTTCCGTCTCGCGCACGATCGCCTTCTGCCCGCGTGTCAGCTGCGTGAGCCGTTCCAGCAGCTTCTCTTCGGCAACGACGGTGTCCAGAACGCCGGCGGTCGCCTCCAGCCGGCCGCGAATAAAGGCCTTGGCCGCCGCTGCCAGTTTCTGCACAGCCGGCAGAACCGACGCCATACGCTCGCTCTCTGCGCAGCTCAACGATCACCCCTGCCGTTTCGAGAATCGCGCTCGTCTCCCGCGCCAGAGCCTCGAAATCGTGGCCCAGCCGTTCCATCTCGGTCTCCGACTCGGTCAGCAACGCGCGCAGCTCGCTCGCAACTCCGCTCAGAGCCGTGCGTGCAGCTTCTCCTTCGACAACGAGGGTCATGCCGCAGCCCATGGATTTTCCTGTGTTGTCGCGAACAACCGGCCCCACTCTTTCCGCAGCGGCGAGCGATCTCCACCCGCCACTCCTGTTCCGGATGTTCTGCTTATCGGCGGAAATCCCACCGCAATGATGGAAAGGCGGCCCGTGAACCCCGCCCCGGCGCTTCGCATCTTCCCACTCCGGAACCCGCTGCGCGCGCCTGCGGAAATCGGCCGCTCAGGGCTGGACGACCAGGAACACGGGCGATACGGATCCGGAGTTTCCGGAGCTGTTCAAAACCAGTCGCTGCCAGCACGTTTCGCTCGCGAACTGGCTGACGCACCTACCGCCCCGGCTGATGTGGGATCACCCGCGGGATCGGCGGCGAGACGCTGGCGAGTTTTCCGCACGAAGGGATAGCCGCTCATGACGAGGTTCGTCTCGCGCAGCCCGGAGCCGGTGGACGCATCAGTCCGTCGCCGTTTTTACCAGATACGAGCTCGCGAACAGCGCCATGCCCACCAGTAAGGGAACCATGCCGCACAGCCACACACCCTGCTCGCCCCCCAGCAGCGCGCGCAGAAAGATCAGCACGCCCAGCCCCGCCGCTCCGGTGATCAGACCGCCAATCTGCAGGCCCTGTTTCATCCGCACCGTGGCAATCCGCGCTTCTTCCCGCATCAGCTCCAGCGCCGAATTGGCTCCTGGCCCCTGCGCGTCGGCGAGTTTCTTCAGCATGTCGTTCTTGTAGTAGGCCTCGCGCTCTTTTTGCCGCGCCCCCGACCACGTCGCGATCGAAATCATCGAGAACATGGCCACCGCCCCCACCGCCAGAAACACGAAAACCATCGACTCCGGTCCCATCGTTGCGATGCCATCCATGGTGAATCTCCTTTTTCCTGCGGCCTGATCTCGTCCGCTTCAACCCGTACGACCAGCTCCCCGCCCACACGGTTGCAAAATTCTTTGCCGAAAGTCCTCGACACAAAAATTGAAACCGAGCACCATCGTTTCAGGTCAAACCGGCCAGGAAGGCCAGGCGTGAACGCGGAACTCACTGCACCCCAACCCGCAGTTCCATCCACCGACGCAGCTCTGGTGGCTCGCGTCGTCGCCGGCGATACCGCCGCGTTCGAAGGCATCGTCCGCCGCTGGCAGTCCCCGCTGGTCAACCTCGCCTGGCGCTTCTGCCGCGATCGCGGCCGCTCCGAGGAGATGGCCCAGGAAGCCTTCCTCCGCGCCTTCCGCAACCTCGCGCAGTTTCGGGGCGACTCCGCCTTCTCCACGTGGCTCTTCGCTCTGGCAACCAACCTCTACCGGACCGAAGTACGCCGCATGCCCTCCATGCCGCTTTCGCTGGACCAAATCGCCGAGCCGCCCGATCCTCGCATCGCCGGAGCCGCGGCTTTCGAGGAGTCGAACCGCGACGAGTCCGTTCGCCGCGCCGTCCTCGCTCTTCCGTCGAAATACCGCGACGCCGTCCTCCTCTTCTATTTCCACGAACAGGACGTGCCTGCAGCCGCGCGCACCCTACAGATCCCGGAAGGAACGGTAAAGGCGCGCCTCTTTCGCGGACGTGCATTGCTGCGCTCCAAATTTTCGCGGCCACGCCGCGCATCGAAATCAGCAAGCCTCGCGCCGGACCAGCCCAGGGAGGCACAAACACCATGAATCCGAAACCAACCTATCCGCAACTCACCGAAGCCGACCTCGACCGCGCCCTCTCGTCCGGCAGCGACAGCATTCTGCCCTCCTCCGGGTTTGCCCTGAGCGTCATGGCCGCCTTTCACGAAGAAGCCGCCGCCCCGGCCCCCATTCCTTTTCCCTGGAAGCGCGCCGTCCCGGGCCTCATCGCCGTCGTGGCCGCCATCGGACTCCTCCTCGCTGCGATTCCCACGGTTCTGCGGTCGCTGGCTTCCCAGCCTGCAGCCGCGATCCCGTGGCACATGGCGGCCCCCGTGCTCGCCCATCATGGCAACGGCGCAACGTGGATCTCCGCCTCGTTGCTCCTCAGCCTCGCCTGCCTCCTCTTCTGCCGCCGCCTCATCGCCCGTCGCTGATCGCTCGCCGCCTCGCTCGTGGTTCCGCTCGTTTCTTACTCGCTTTTTCGCTGACCGCTTCATCGCTCGCTGTCCCGCTCGCTTCTTACTCGCCTTTCGCTAACCGCGTTTGCGTTACAGGCCACCGGCTCCAAGCTCGCTCTATAATTCCCACCAACCATGTCCACCACGAACGCGGCCCCCGTCTCCTTCACCCTCACCGACGGCGCCACCCGGCGCACCATCACCATCGCGCATTCGCCTTTTACCATTGGCCGCCTCCCGGAGAACGACCTCGTCCTCGCCCACCCGTTCGTCTCCCGCCGCCACGCCGACCTCATCATTGAAGGCGGCCGCTGCTTCATCGCCGATCAGGCCAGCCGCCACGGCACTTTCGTCAACGGCCAGCCGGCGACCAGCCCCCAGGCCATCGGCGGTAGCGACGTCGTCCACTTCGGCGCGCTCGATGGTCCCAGCCTCCGCATCAGCGCGGAAAACAGCAGCCTCGAAGTCCTCAGCGACACCTCGACCATCCGCAACATCATCGACCAGATCCCCGAAGTCAACGCCTCCGGCAACGCCCTCGACAAGCTGCGCTGGTTCTTCGAATCGGCGCGCAAACTCAACACCTCCGACGCTGTCGACCAGATCCTCGCCGCCCTCCTCGACACCACCCTGCAGCTCACTCAGGTCGAGCGCGGCTACGTCTTCCTGCGCAAAGAAACTGGCGAAATGGAGCTCGCGCTTGGCCGCAACGACAAAGGCGAGGACCTCACCGATCAGTCGACCCTCTCCCACGGCGCCATGCGCCAGGCCGTCAGCACTTCCAACGAATTCATCGTCACCGATACCCTCAGCGCCGATCCCGAGACCCGTTCGGCCAGCATGGTGGCCCACAGCATCCGCTCCGTCATCTGCATTCCGCTCCGCAAACGCCGCCCCGGAGCCGCGAAGGAAAGCGAACTCCTCGGCCTCCTCTACCTCGACAGCCGTCTGCGCCCCGGCATGCTCACCGAGATCGACAATGACCTGCTGCGCACCATCGCCACTGACGCCGCCGCCCTCATCGATAACGCCCAGCTCGCCGTCTCCGAAGAACGCGAGCGCGTCTATCGCCAGGAGATGAACATCGCCGCCGACATTCAGCGCGGCCTCATGACCGTCCGTCCGCCCACGGTCACCTGGGCCAAAGTGGCGGCTCGTTCCGTGCCCTGCCGCGAATGCGGGGGCGACTTCTTCGACATCATCGAAGACGGCGAAGCTCTGGCCGTTGTCGTTGCCGACATCTCCGGCAAGGGGATCTCCGCCGCCATCCTCGGCGCCACGCTCCAGGGGCTTATGTATTCGCTTCTGGTGGCGCGCCAGCCGCTGGCCACCATCGCCGAAATCGTCAACCGCTACATCTGCAGCAAAAACATCGAGAAGTACGCCACCATGGCCGTCCTTCGCATCTCGCCCAATGGCCATCTGGAATACATCAACTGCGGCCATGTGCCGCCGTTCCTCTATTCAGGTGGCTGTTCGCGCCTCACCGAATCCAACCTTCCCGTCGGGCTGATCGAGGGTGCCCCCTTCACTTCCGGGACCCTGCAGCTCAATCCCGGCGCGCGCGTGCTGATTGTCACCGACGGTGTCACAGAAGCCTCTGCTCCCAACGGCGATTTCTACGGAGAGCCCCGCCTCACCGCCCCGGGATTCGAAAACTTCAGCCTCGACGACATCTTTGACGAGGTCGAACGCTTCGCCGGATCCCTCGCCGCCGACGACGATTGCACCGTGATGGACGTGCGCTACCTGGGCTAGCGGGTCGGACTTGGGTCAAACATTTTTGTGCGGATGGCGGGCCAGCGAGCCCTCCCTCATTGCCCAGGTGGTCCGCGCTCGACACGCGCCCTCGAAGGTCGCCGCTACCGTTCCCGAACCGATTCGGTAGAGAGAGTTCTGTCGCCTGGCGTTGATGAATGGCTCGCTCCCAGGCTCCTGTCCGTCACAGTCGCAATCGCCTCCGACGTGCTGATCCCCACCCAGTACGGCACATACACCATCTCGATCCCGTGCCGATCGATGAATTCCTTCGTCAGACACAACTGCTCCAGGTACGAGTCTCCCGTCCAGTCGTCGCCGTGAACAATCTTCTTCGCCCCATATTTCAGGATGAAGTCCCGGTTGTCATAGTCATCGATGAGGAACGCCTCATCGACAAAACGGCATGCCTTTACGATTTCAATTCGGTCCTGTTCGGGAAAAACGGGCTTTCGCTTGTAACGTTCAGAAAACGCATCCGTGTTGACGGCCACAACCAGCTTATCCCCCAAACCCCGCGCTTTCCTGAATAGTTCTACGTGTCCGCGGTGAAACAAATCGAAGATTCCCGCAACATAGACGACACACTCAGCCACGTACAACCTCCGGTGGTATTCGGCCAACTCAAATTGGCGATGACTTCAAAGCTTCTTCGCCATCTTGACCGCAAGTGGGATGTGCAGGGTGCCGAGGATACCGATTGCCCATGGAAGAAGTGTCGGCGATGGCCGCAATAAACAGATGGCGAAGAGATACACCCCTGGATCCAGGATGAAACGCCCAATTCGAATCGGAAAAGACACGTTCTTTCTATCCGGCTTGGCTCCCTGGCTGCGGCGAAGCGTGCTCGTGTGCAGATGAAGGATTCTTCCATAAACCGCCAGGAGTGCGGCGAGAAGTGCCTCCCATGCCGGGCAGCCCCCACGATATGCAACCGTGGCTACCGCCATGGCGACCACGAAGATAATCCAAAAATCGAGCGCCACATCCAGCCAGCCTCCGAACGGGGTCGCCTGGTGCGTCCCGCGCGCCAGTTGTCCATCCGCGCAATCGAGGCAATATCCTGCCTGGAGCAATACAAATGCCAGCAGCGCGCTTTCTATCGGATTTGAAACCGCATAGAACGCGAACGCCCCCGCGGTGCTGACCAGCCCTCCCGTCCATGTCACGGCATTCGGACTCATCCGCGCCCAGCAGGCAAGATAGGCTACGACGGAGCCAATTGGCTCATTGATCGCCGTGGTCCACGGGTAGGAAGGTACCGCGTGACGCCGGGCATAGAACCCCCGAAGGCTCAGAGGATCGTCGTCATCCAGAGAAAGAAGGGGGAGCTTCAATGCGCTGTCTGTTCGATTCTTCACTGGAAATTAATGTCCGTCGTCCAGCGTACCATGCGACACCATCACTCGAGGTCATCGGCGTGGGTCGAGCAGACAATTAAGGTCGGTGCTGTTTCTTTTTTGTCCATCGTTGGCCGCTTGACCACTAATACAGCCGATTAGGCGTGAATCCTGCAAGGTTATCGAATCAATCTCGCCTCTTGTGACGCCGCCTGCAGCACCATGGTTGCGGCCCAGACATACCTGATCCACCGTGACAGCCTTAATTCATTGCCTCATCGGATCCGCTCTCGTGGTCAGCTCCACCGGACTGCGGCCGAACGGGCGCACGAAGCGGTACATTGATCGGCGTCTCGTGTCCCCACAGAACTTCGCTGTCCGCTCCAAAGAGCGTTACTGAGGGAACCATCGGCGACATCACCGGCTACCCATTTGTGCAGTCGTTCATGCGCAAATTTCAGCCGGAAGCCGTGGTCCATTTCGGCGAACAGCGCTCCGCCCCGTTTTCCATGATCGATCGCGAGCACGCCGTCATGACCCAGGTCAATAATGTCGTTGGGAACCTCGAACCTGCTCTACGCTATCCACGAGTTCAACAAAGATATTCATCTCGTGAAACTCGGCACGATGGGCGAGTATGGCACCCCCAACATCGACATTGAAGAGGGCTACATCACCATCCAGCACAACGGACGCGAAGACCGCTTGCCTTACCCCAAACAACCTGGCTCCTTCTACCACCTGAGCAAGGTGCATGACAGCCATAACATCCAGTTTGTCTGCCGCATTTGGGGACTTCGCGCCACCGATCTGAACCAGGGTGTCGTGTATGGCGTTCTGACCGAGCAGACCGGCCGTGATGATTTACTCGTCAATCGCCTCGATTACGACGAAGTATTCGGTACCGCGCTCAACCGATTCTGCATTCAGGCAGCCATCGGACACCCTCTGACGGTGTACGGTAAAGGTGGCCAGACCCGCGGCTTCCTCGATATTCGTGACACGGTGCGCTGCGTTGAGATCGCCGTTGCCAATCCGGCTACCGCCGGCGAATTCCGTGTCTTTAATCAGTTCACCGAACTGTACAGCGTTCAGGATCTGGCGCTGATGGTTCAGAAAGTCGGTGAGCACGCCGGCCTGAACGTTGAGGTGCGCCATTGCAGCGAACCTGTTCCGACAGGGGCATTGCCTACCGCGTCCACTGGCCGGGGATGATCACTGGCGATGTGAAGTGGGGCGCCCTTCGCTCCGCCGAAGCCTTCATCCTGCCTTCCCCATCAAGAGAACTTCGGCCTCGTCATCGCCGAATCGCTGGCTGCGGGGCGGCCCGTCCTGACCACAAATAAAGTCAACATCTGGCACGAGATCCTGGAGGACGGCGCTGGCTTGATCGAAGACGACACCCTCGAGGGTACCCTGCGTCTGCTCCGGAAGTGGTCCGACAAAACCTCAGCAGAAAGGAATGCGATGGCCTCTCGCGCCTTTCCCTGCTTCACTGCACGGTTCACGATGCAAAGTGGCGCCCAAACCATTCAGCAGTTCTTCGACGGGTCAAAGAGCCCAGGCGCGAATGCGCGGGCTCAGAATGGATCACGCCCGCAGCCTGTCCTTCCCACAGAGCCTCCGGTGCGGTTTCGGGGCTGACCTCGAACTGGCTCCGACCCGTCCTTGCTATGATTTAGCAACTTGGCTGAATGCAGCTCGTGGCGTCTGAGGGGAAGTTCCCGCGCAGCCGCAGCAGACATCAAATTTACCGAACCAACTGCCAGGGAAGGCAACGAGGTGCGGGTTTTCAACGCCCCGTATAGATGCCGTTTTCGGTTAGAAGTGGGGGCACCGGTGCGTCGCTACAGGATTTGTCGTGCCAGGTCGTATCGGCTCGGAGTCTCCAGTGTCTGACCTCGAAATCCCGCTGTTCTCCCTGCGGCACGGCAATGCCGCCGGGCTGGCTTCGGCTGTCTATAATCTGGTCGCGGGTTTCACCAGCCTGCAGAAATCGATCAGCCTGCCGTTTACCACCGCCGATCGTCTTGACCCCGGCTTCGTTTCCTGGGCACAACGGGACCAACACCAGCGCATCAGGTTCCGCAAATTCCCTGCGATCCCGGGGGGAATGGCCACTCGGTTTGCCGAAGAACTGATCTACGCAAATCTGGCGCATGACAGCAACCGGGTTCTCTATCCCAACTACTTCCTTCCGCCTCAGCTGGTGGTCCGCGATGAGGTGCGTTCCGTCATCATCCACGATTGCCAATACCGCTCTTTCCCGCAGTACTTCTCAGCGAAGAAGAGATGGTGGCTCGACCGGCAGTTCTCGCGAGCGCTGTCGCATGCCGATCATATCTTCCTGATTTCGGAGTTTGAGCGCAGCCAGATAGCCCGCTTCTTCGGCGATTCGTTCGCCGAGCGCTGCCACGTCACCTACAACTCCATCGACTGGGATCGCTATGAGCGTGGGGTGGCGACGGGCAGGGCTGTCGCAATGGCCGAACAGCCGTATATCCTCAGCGTCGGCCATCAGTATCCGCACAAGAATACCCTTAAGCTCATCCAGGCATTTCTGACCCTGGGGGATCGCTATAAAGACGTACGAATCATCGTGGTGGGCAAGCTCGCCGGTGATGTCACAAGGTTTGTAGATAATGAGCTGTCGCAAAGGGACCGGGCAAGGATCACACTCTCCGGCTTCATTTCCGACGCCGACCTTGGCCGCCTTTACCGGCAGGCGCGCCTGTTTGTCCTTGCCTCCTCCTACGAAGGCTTTGGGATGCCGGCGGTCGAGGCGATGGGCTTCGGAGTTCCTGTCCTGGTGACGGAGGGCACCTCTCTGCCGGAAGTGACGCTGGGCAAGGCAGTCTACTGCGCGGATTCATCGCCAGTGGACCAATGGGCTGAGGCGATCGGTCACTGCCTCGATCACCCCAAAGCTCCGGAGTACTACTCCTCCGCTGCAGCGGTTGTCCGGCAGAACTACGCGCCCGCTGCTGTAGCCACACGATTCCTGACGGCTCTCGGGCTGGAGAGCCAATGGATGCAGGAGGCAGACCGAGTCGTTTGGCCCGGCCGCTAACCCTACCGTCTCAACCGCTCCAGCAGTCGGTCGAACTCCTCCAGCTGCCCGTACTCGATGATCACCCGCCCACGCCCCTTCTTGTCTTCGATCCGCACTTTCAGCCCGAGCGCACGCTGCAGTGATTCCTGGACCTCGCGGACATTAGGGTCAATTTGTTTCGCTTTATGTTCGCTTCCGTCGTTGGCTGTAACTGGGCTAAGTAGCTTCTGCACATAGGTTTCCGTCTGCCGAACCGACATCGACAGTGCCGTTACCTTCTGCGCCGCCTTCAGGATGGTCTGCGGATCCTCCAGCGGCAGCAGCGCCCGGGCGTGACCGAAGGTCAGAACCCCTTCCTCTACCTGAGCTTGCACCTCGGCCGGTAGCTTGAGCAGGCGAAGGAAGTTCCCCACCGACGCCCGGTCCTTCCCCGTCCGCCTCGCCATTTGCTCCTGGGTTAGCTGGAACTCCCGCGCCAGCCGCTCGAAGGCACGCGCCTGCTCAATCGGGTTCAGATCGCTGCGCTGCAGGTTCTCGACGATGGTCATCTCCATCGCCTGCTCGTCGGAGACCTGCCGGATGATCGCCGGGATCGTCTCCTTGCCGGCCCGCTGCGACGCCATCCACCGCCGTTCCCCGGCGATCAGCTGGAAGCGCCCATGCGGCAGCGGCCGGACCACAATCGGCTGCACCACCCCCGTCGCCGTAATCGACGCGGCCAGCTCCGCCAGTTGCACCTCATCGAAGCGTGATCGCGTCTGGTAAGGACTGCGGTCGATCTCGCCCACCGGAATCTCGCGCGGCTTGCCCTCATTCGCTTCCGGCGCACCCGGTTCGGCCGCTGCCTGTACCCGAGGCAGCAGCGACTCAAGGCCCTTGCCAAGGGCCCTTCGTTTCGGAGCTTCTGTCATGGTCTGCATCAATACCTCACCTCGTCCTCTTCGAGAACCCAGGACCTGCAACGCCCCGCGAACCGCGGGGCCAAAACATCAAAACCACGCCTGCCTTTTCTTTCCCACTTGACCGCTGAACTCTCTCGCCAAAGACTTTCGCTGGCTATTGGCTACTTGCAACTGGCTACGCATACGGCCAGAACTTCACCTTCGTCTCCCCCTGGTACACCGCCGCAGCTTTCCGCTGCTTTGCCGCCGGGCTCTCGATCCCGTTCCGAGCCAGAATCTCATCGGCCAGCTCGCGGTAGCTCTCCGACCCCCGCGACCGCGGATCGTAGAGCAGTACCGGCTTCCCGTAGCTCGGCGCCTCGGCCAGCCGAACGTTGCGGGGGATCACTGTTTTCAACAACTTATCCTTGAAGAAGCCCCGCAGATTCTCCGTCACTTGCTGGGCCAGGTTGGTCCGGTCGTCATACATGGTCAGCAGCACCCCTTCGATCTCCAACCCCGGATTGAACGCTTCCCGAACCCGCCCCAGCGTGTGCATCAGCTCGCTCAACCCCTCGAGCGCGAAGTATTCGGCCTGCATCGGCACCAGCAGCCGATCGGCCGCTACCAGGGAGTTCAGCGTCAGCAGATCGAGCGCAGGCGGGCAGTCCAGCAGGATGAAATCATAATCATCCCGAACCTTATCGATTGCCTCTTTCAGCCGGTAAGCGCGGTGTTCCATCTGGATCAGCTCCACATTTGCGCCGGTGAGGTTCTTGTGCGAGGGAACCAGCTTCAGCGTGTCAATCTCGGTCCGGAGCGCAACCTCCGGAATCGTCGCCTCACCCATCAGTACATCGTAGGAGGAGCGGCGATCTGCGTCCCGCGCTACCCCCAGGCCCCCGCTGGAATTCGCCTGAGGATCGCAGTCCACCAGCAGAACCTGCAGCCCCTCCAGAGCCAGCGCCGCCGACAGGTTGATGGCGGTGGTCGTCTTGCCCACCCCGCCCTTCTGATTCACAACGGCGAGCACTTTCCCCATGTCTCAGCAAGGGTAACGGTATGGGGGTCTCACTGCAATCCACAGCGGCTGTGCGAAACAGGGCTGCAATTGTGGAAGAAGTCCGCACCCATCGCGGTGCCTGGCCGCTAACTAATGACCCGACATCAAGATAGAACCCAGGGTCGATGACTGCAGAGGTGTTGCACCATTTGAGGCCTGCGTGGAAAACCCGGGTCGTTTCCCCGGAAAAAGGCTTCACCTGCGAACGGCTCCCTCGCACCGCTCAAGGGGGGATGTTCCACGTGGAACACAGAGTCTTCCGAGAGTGGATGTTGATCTCCAATGCCCAGCGGAGCTACGGTTGAGTGTTCCACGTGGAACACCGCTCCCGCATCCGGAAGACCCCATGACCAACCCTGCGCAGCCGTCGGCTCTTCAAACTCCCGCAGCCGCGTCCCACACCTCCATGCCTGAAGTTTCCGCAGTTTCGGGCCCGGTTATGAGTCCGGTTACGAGCCCAGTTCCGACCCTGCCCGCTCCGGCACCGCCCCTCGTCGGTTCGGTGCGGGTCCTGATCCAGTTCGACGTCTGCGATGAGATCCGTGTCGACCGCCTCCAGCAAATCATCAACAGCCGAACCGTCCAGCAGCCCAGCCTCAAGCACGCCGCCCCCGCCTACGTTCGCTATCAACGCCCCCCGGTCGTCGTCTCCGCGGATCCTCTCGTTCTCGAGTCCGGCGAGCGCCTCACCGGCGAGATCAAGTACTACGATTACGGCGTCGTCAGTGCCCTTTTCGAGATTCCCTTCGCCGGCGACTGGGACAGCCTCGTCCGCCTCGCCAGCCGCTGGGTTTGGGATATCGATTTCGCCTCTCGGGTCGAGCCCATCATCCGTCAGCGCCTGGAGCGGGCCGCGTCCGTCCTGGTTAAGCCCTATCGCCGCTGGCTCAGTGAGGATTATTTCATCTTCCATGTTCGCGAGGCCACGGGCCAGCCTTTAGCCGCCGACCTCACCCGAGCTGCCGGCCGCCAGATCGCCCAGGTCGTTCGCGGCGACCCGCAGCCTCTCTCTGACGGCGAATGCGCCGAAGTTCTCAACTCCCAGATCTCCTACTACGCCACCGATGTCGCCGTCATTGGCTGGAACGCCGCCTTCCTCTACGACAGCACCGCCGGCGCCGAAACTGCGATCCAGCTTCTGGAGTACGCCAACTCCCAGCTTCTCGAGTTCCGCCACTACGACGAGTTCCTGACCGGCGTTCTCGACACCGTTTACGACACCCTCGGCGCAAAACGCAATCGGATCGCGCGATGGCGGATGGCCCACTCGGCCAACCGCCTCCACGCCGTGCTCCTCGAAGTCTCCGAGCTGACCGAACACGCCGACAACGCCATCAAGTTTCTCAGCGACATGTACGCCGCCCGCCTCTATCGCCTTGCTGCGGGCAAAGTCGGCGTTCCCGACTACAAGAACCTCGTCACCCAGAAGCTGCGCACCGCCGAGGAGCTCTACGACTACATGGTGGAGCAGTTCAATCAGAGCCGGGCTTTCTTTCTCGAAGTCATCGTGGTCCTGATCCTCCTCATCGAACTCGTCTTCCTCTTCCGCGGCCGGCCTTCTTAAGGTGTTCCACGTGGAACACAACACTCCTGGCGCACGTTCTTGCCGTCATTAATAAGTAACAATAACTGTTACTTATATCCGTTCCCGCGACCGATGGTGGCGGAAGGCGTCGGCGCCTCGGCGGAAGTGGAGGCGCTGGGGACGACCTCGGCGTAGGTCGGGCAAATTGCGGGCGTCATTCGCGAAATCGCCGATCAGACCAACCTCCTCGCGCTCAATGCCTCCATCGAGGCGGCGCGCGCAGGCGAGGCCGGGCGCGGGTTTGCCGTGGTCGCCAACGAGGTGCGCAACCTGGCTGATCGCACCATGAAGCCGACCGCCAACATCGATGCCCTCATCGTCAAGATCAAAGGCGACAGCGAGCGCGCCATCAACGGCATGCGCATCGGACAGGCGCAGGTCGGCGAAAGCGTCACGAAAGTGCAGGCGGCGAAGGAAACGCTCAACGGGATCAACGCCCTGATGAGCGAAGCCGTCCGCCGGGTGACCGAGATCGCCAACTCGTCAACGCAGCAGACCGAGGCCATGAACGAGATCAGCCGGAATATCACCGAAGTCGCGTCGATGACCGAGCAAAACGAGGAGGTCGTGTGCCGCACCAGCGAGCTGATGAAAGTCCTCGAGCCCATGGTAGGTCGCGTCCGGAAGGCGGTGCTGCAGTATCGGGTATGAGGCGCAATCCGGGAATCGGGAGGAGTGATTGCCCGGCCCCGATCGACGTCCATTCGTAACAGTAGCAGTTACTTTATAGAGCGTGACACTCCGCATTTGTAACGGTAATCGTTACATAACTCTCTTACTCGTTGAGAATGCTCTCCTCCAGTTACCGTTTCTGCGCCGCAGGCGCGTGTGCCTGGACGGCCAGTCCCGCGTCCGCCTGGACGGCCGGCCCCGCTAATCCCTGCAGCGAGCCACGATCAGCGTAACGTCGTCTTCCTGCTCGCCGGCGCTGTATTTCTGCAATTCCTCAAGAACCCCATCGACCGTCGCCTTCGCGCCCAGCTTCCTGCGCCGCTTCAGCGCCCGCACCAGCCCCCGCTGCCCCAGTTCATGGCCCGCGGCATTACGGGCTTCCGTGACGCCGTCCGTGTAAAGGACGACGGTATCGCCGGGGGCCAGCCGGCATTCCCCCATATGGCCATCCCATTCGCGGAACATCCCCAGCACCGTTCCCGTCGGGCACAGATGCTCCACGTCCCCTCCGGCGCGCAGTAGCAATCCGGGCAGGTGCCCGCAGTTCGCATAGCGCATCACGCGCGTCTCGTCGTCGTATTCGGCGAAGAACACCGTCGAGTACGCGCTGTCGACCGTGTTGTCGAAAAAAGTCTGATTCACGCTCTTCAGAAACGTCGCGGGGCACTCCCCGGCCAGGGCCAGCTGGCTGCGCAAATTGGCCTGCAGATTCGCCATCAGCAGCGCGGCCGCAATCCCCTTGCCGGAAATATCGGCGACCAGCAGCCCGATGCGGTGCGGCCCGAAAGAAAGAAAATCGTAGTAATCGCCGCCCACGTGGCGCGCCTGAACGCAGATGCCGGCGTAGTCCAGCGTCCGCAGCGCCGGCGCGGTCTGCGGAAAGAGTCGCGCCTGCACCTGTTTGGCAATCTCCAGTTCCTGCGCGGTGCGCCGCTCGGCCTCAGTACGCTCACTGGCCGCGCGCCGCTGCGCTTCGATCTCCCGGCTGATCTCGTCCGACGCCAGCAGCTCAAACACGTTGCCGTCGATATCGGTGAAGGTCGCGAACGTGCCGCCCCACAGTTGCGGCTGCGGCGGCCGCAGGAAGCGCACCCCGCGGCTGGTCCACCGCTCGTAGGTCGCGTTAATGTCCTCCGCAATGAAGCTGACGTTGGTCGAGCGGCCGATCAGGCGGTAGTTTTCCGTGCCGCGGCGCGGCGCAACCAGCGCGAGGATGGCGCTGCCGTCCGGCGGAGCCACCGCGGCCCAGCGCCCGAATTCGAAACGCGCGTCCGCCAGGATTGTGAACCCGAGAACATCGGCATAGAAGGCCAGGCTGCGGTCGATATCCCGAACGTAAACGTTGGATTTGAAGATGCGGAGGAACGGCGTTTCAAGGTCGGGCGCAAGCCGGGGCTGACTGCGCAGCACGCGCTCCACGGCTCGGGATTTCGGCGCGTTCGCCATCGGATCCTCTCCGCCAACAATATCCCACAGCCGGACCCCGGTAGTAGTACTCTTCGGAGCCCAGGCCGGTGTACTCTCCCACTCGGGAACAATTCAACCCGTTCTCGCGTAATGGAAGTTGGCGCGGTTCCACGCCCTCCCCGCCGCGCTGCCGTTCCGAAGGAGAAAGCTATGCGGAAGCTCTTCAGCCTCACCACTGCAGCTCTTGCCATCCTCTTCGCGATCCCTGCTTCCCAGGCCCAGGCGGCGCCAACCGGCAACACCCTCGTCCTCGTCTACAAGGACGGCCACCGCCAGCGCGTGAACCTCAGCGACCTCGAGCGGCTGGAGTTTCCCGGCCCCGTGCCGGCCGGCATCATCAGCACTCCCGGCCCCTCCCGCGCGCGCTTCTTCGGCAAGTGGGAGGTCGGCGATGGCGCCGGCAACAACTTCTACATCACGCTGCGTGAGGACGGAACCGCGCAGCGGACCATGAACGGCATCGAGCACGAGCACGGCCGCTGGGAGTACAAGAACGGCGAAGCGCAGGTCACCTGGGACGACGGCTGGCAGGACTGCATCCGCAAGGTAGGCACGCAGTTCAAGAAATACGCATACCACGAGGGCAAGACCTTCAACGACGAGCCCGAGAACGTAACCAACGCCCGCAACGTGACCCAAAACCCAACCGGCGTGGACTGAAGTCGAGCTTTGCAGCCGCCCGTTGCCTGGATCTCGAACTCGCAAACTCCCCTGCATCCTCGCGGGGCTCCCATCCCCGAAACTTACTCAGCCCCGCGCCGCCCTTCCCCCAGCCAGGTTCACCCCACAGCAAGCAGAAGACGCTTTTGCGCGGCAACAATCAATACACCTGACTCCCGACGCCCACGCCGGGGTACCGTATCGGTCCCAAACTGAAACTCACTCCGCCCCGCGCCGCCCTTTCCCTCAGCCAGGTTCACCCCACAGCAAGCAGAAGACGCTTTTGCGCGGCAACAATCAATACACCTGACTCTCCCCGCCTGCACCGAAGTACCCTGGCCTGTCCCGAACTGAAACTCCCGGAGCCCCGATCAGGCCGCCGCTACCCGCACGCCGCCTGTTCGTTGCAGACCGAAAGAGCAGCCCCCGCCGCCGAACCTGGCGGAGGCACCCGCTGCCCACCCCGATTCGGCCCGGCTCGCTGCTACTCCTTCAGCCTAAGCGCCCCAATCAGCGCCGTTAGAGCCGCCGGTTGGTTCCGCCGGCTCGGATAGTAAAGAAAAAATCCAGGAAACGTCGGGCACCAGTCATCGAGCACCTGAATCAATCGCCCCTTCGCGATCAGCGGCGCCAGCGTCGCCTCCATCGCCGTGCCGATGCCCATCCCCCGCAGCACCGCCTGAATCACCAGATCCGGGTCGTCGAACGACACCGGCCCCTGCGGACTCACCGTCAGCGCCCTGCGCCCTTTCTCGAACTCCCACCTGTACAAACCGCTGCTGAAACGAAATCCGATGCACGCATGATCCTTCAGGTCGCGCGGCGTTCGGGGCGCCTTGTGCGCGCGGAAGTATTCCGGCGACCCCACCACGGCCAGGCGCACGTCCCCGCTCACCCGCACCGCGATCATGTCGCGCTGGATAAACTCCCCGATCTGCACGCCCGCGTCGAACTGCCCCGCCACCAGATCGGCCGGGTCGTTCGACGTCGTCACCTCCAGCACGATCTCCGGATACGCCCGCGCAAATTGCGCCAGCTTCGGCAGCAGAACCAGATGCGCGGCCGTGCGCGACAGGATCAGCCGGATCCGCCCCGCCGGCCGCTCCCGCCGCTTCTGCGCCTCGGCCACCGATCGCTCGATGCGCTCCAGCGCCGGCGTCAGATCCTCCAGCAGTGCGGCGCCGGCGGCCGTGGGCGCAACACTGCGCGTCGTTCGCGCCAGCAACTGCAGCCCCAGCCGCCTCTCCAGGCCCCGCACCGTGTGGCTCAGCGCCGACTGCGAAACGCCCAGCCGCCCAGCCGCCCGCGTAAAGCTTCTCTCGCCCGCCACCGCAGCAAACGCAGCCAGCTCTCCCAGATCGTTTTTCATGATTCATGAATTCTATTCATGACTGCAAGCGATGCCAACCCACTTGTCTCATAAGCGCTCCGGGCCGACAATCAACTTATGGCCGTCCTCCTCACGGACGAGCCCTCCGAAAAGGAATCCCACCCATGAAAAAACGCACCCTCGGCAAGAGCGGCCTTCAGGTTTCAGAACTCGGCTTTGGCTGCATGGGCCTCAGCTTCAGCTACGGCCCCCCGACCGAGAAGCAGGAAGCCATCCGTGTCATTCGCGCCGCCGTCGAGCAGGGCGTCACCTTCTTCGACACCGCCGAGGTCTACGGCCCGCTCGTCAACGAAGAGCTGGTCGGCGAAGCCCTCGCTCCGTTCCGCGGTCAGGTCGTCATCGCCACCAAGTTCGGCTTCAAGGCGAATCCCGGCGACACCAACCGCTGGAGCGCTCTCGACAGCAGCCCCGAGCACATCCGCGAAGTGGCCGAAGCCTCGCTCCGCCGTCTCCGCGTCGACGCCATCGACCTCTTTTACCAGCATCGCGTCGACCTCGAGGTTCCCATTGAAGAAACCGCCGGAGCCGTGAAGCAGCTCATCCAGGAAGGAAAGGTCAGGCACTTCGGCATGTCCGAAGCCGGCGCCAAAACCATCCGCCGCGCCCACGCCGTACAGCCCGTCACCGCGCTGCAGAGCGAGTACTCGCTCTGGTGGCGCGAACCCGAGAAGGAAATCCTGCCCACCCTCGAGGAACTCGGCATTGGCTTTGTTCCCTTCAGCCCGCTGGGCAAAGGCTTTCTCACCGGCGCCATCACCGAAACCACCACCTTCGCCAGCAACGATTTCCGCAACTCGGTCCCGCGATTCAATCCCGAAGCGCGCAAGGCCAACCAGCAAGTCGTCGACGCCCTCGGCCAGATCGCCGATCGGAAAAAAGCCACCCGCGCCCAGATTGCCTTGGCCTGGCTGCTGGCGCAGAAGCCCTGGATCGCGCCCATCCCAGGCACCACCAAGCTGCACCGCCTGGCAGAAAACAACGGCGCAGTGAACGTGGAACTAACCCCGCAAGACCTCACCCAAATCGACCAGGCCTTCTCCGGAATCGAAGTCCAGGGCGAGCGCTACCCGGAAGCCCTGCAAAAGCTGGTAGGGCGCTAACGGCCCAGCTCCTTCGCTGGACCAGCCCTCTCGAATCTCGGCCGAGTCAGACTCGGCCGGGGCGCCAACTTGCCGAGATCTCAATAGAAGCAACTAAATGTTGCTACCATGATTGCATTATGGACCGTGCGCTTGGTCTGAGAGCAGAAGCGCAACAGATTCATTGGGCGGTCGTAGAGGGAACGAGATCATCTCCCGTCCTCGTTGCGCACGATAAAGCTGCCGCTCCGGTCAATTTGACTGACGGGCCTGCCCTGTCGTGGTATCGGACCAGAATCCAGCTTATAGTTCAGACCCACTCTCCACAGACTGCGGCAGTGCGCTCGGCAGAGCAGATTGCGCGTGGGGGGAATAAGGAAGGATCGCGGCGACGCCTACGAATCGAGGGCGTACTGCTGCAAACCCTTAACGAATTGGGTCTTCCGGTCGGCCTCGGAGCATTGGGGACGATTTCCAGCAAGCTAGGCAGCCGCCGCGCCAAGAAATATATCGAGTCCGGCGATTTTCGCGGACTTGACATAACGGGCCTAGCGCCTTTCGCAAGGGAAGCTGTCCTTGTTGCCGTCGCTGCGCTGCCTGGGGATTGAACAGCATGAAACGAATTGGGGCGATTACCTACACGCAGATTCGACAGATTGGCGTCGGACAAGGCCTGAACTCGGAGGTCTATCTGGTTCACGACCCTCAGCTCGGAGGAGAAGTTGTCGCCAAGGAAATCAATAAATCGCAGTTCGTGAACCGGGCGGCCTACTTTAGCGAAGCGAACGCGATGTTCGCGGCCTCACACGACAACGTGGTGGAAGTTCAAACGGCTTGTGAGACACCAGACATAATTGCGCTAATAATGCCCTTTTACCCGAATGGATCATTGATGGATCGGATCGGAGATCGCCCGCTGCAGTTGAGCGAGGTACAACGCATCGCACAAAGTGTGTTAGCTGGGCTCGCGCACATTCACCAGATCGGATTCATTCACTTCGACCTCAAACCATCGAATGTTCTCTTCTCGAAAAGAAATCAGCCTCTGGTGGCGGATTTCGGCCAGTCGCGGATAATCTCTCCGACCGGTGTAGTCACGGTCCCACCAATGTATGAAACCGCCAGGCCTCCCGAGGTTATTCGTACTAGCGTGGCGACAACTCATGCTGACATCTATCAAGTGGGACTGCTACTGTATCGGGCGTTGAATGGCGATCCATTCTACGAGGCTCAGATTCCGGCAAACAGTAACGCGCTGGAGCGGATGATCGAGAAGGGAAGGTTTCCTGATCGACACCGTTTTATGCCCCATGTGCCCTCGCGTCTGCGGACTCTGGTAAGGAAGGCACTCAAGGTTGATCCGGCTGATCGATTTCAAACCGCTACCGCGATGGCAGACGCCCTGAGTAGAGTCGATGTCGGACTTGATTGGGTGGCGGAGCCTTTGCCGTTAGGGGGATTTCGCTGGAGAGCAGATCGTGTCGGCCAATGCTCTCTGATAGTAGAGCTGCAAAACCACGGTTCCTCGTGGGGCGTGCAAACGTTTACGCAGACCGATCATGAACCGAGGCGCGCAAAATGCAAGACTGACAATTGGAAGGGTGGCCTCAGCGAGGGCGACGCCTACGCGCACCTGGAAGAGGTGTTTGAGAAGCTTCTGCGATGACGTAGTTTCCCTGCCTGTTCCACTTGATCGTTCCTTTGGGTTTGGAAGACCCGATCCTCTCCTTGAGACAGGATGTGCAGAACGGATTCTGCTCGTAATCCAGAGACGACCCGCTCATTTCTCGCCTGCAATATCGGCACCGCCGGATTCGGGCTAAGATCATCTCCGCCATTTCAACCGTCTCCCGCTGTCAGATCGAGTTCTGGCAGCCTTGCTTTTGGTCGCTCGACAAACTCCTCAAGTGCGCGATCAATGAATCGGGCAGCCACTTCGGGACGATTCTTGCCCCAGATTCCCCTCTTCGCGATCGCATCCAGCAGCCTAACCGAATCGGCGGACAGGGTGATCGTGAAGCTCTGGCTCGCGACCGCGTTCCCCTTCCTGCCGTTGCCCATAATAACACCGTTCTTCCATTGTAATTACAATGTTCTTCCAGTGGAGGATCACGTTAACAAATGGCGCTCGCTTATTTTTCTACGTGGCAGAAGAAATCTCGGTGGCCGATGCTACGGCGAAAAGTCTTGTCTCGACCAGTTCTTTGCTGACCCGCTTCTCAAGCCGAAAAATTGTCAAGAGTCCAGCCTCCAAACCAAGGTAATGTTTCTTGATTCCACGAGACTTCCACGCCAAAACATGCCCGAAACTTTGGCAGGCTTTGTCGTTGGACTTGGTATCCTGATAATAGGGGGAAAGATAATTTTCCCCACTCCACCTGGACCGGAAAAGGCTCGCCCCGCGAGCCTTTTTCCTTGCGGAAAGGAGAAAGCCCATGTCGCTCATCGACGCCCTTGCGAACTCGCCTCTCCGCTCGCTTCTCGCCGGCCGGCCCTCCATCCGCCGCACCCTGCAGGAGCGTTCCAGTGACTCAGTGACAAGCGTGTATGCATCAATCGCGAGCGTGACCCCGTCAATCACGCTTCTCAGTGACGCAGAGCCGTGCGTCAGCGATGTGACTTGCCGTCCATCAAGTAGCTCCCTCACGAGCGCGAGCGAGTCAAAAGCGAGTGCGAATGAAGCAAAGACGCTCGTCTCCCAACTGACCCATCGCCAATCGGATACCTGTTATCGAGCTTGTCAGCCCCTCGCAACTTCTTCAGAATCAATCAACGTCCCGCATCGAGGGGGAGGGGGGTGGGGGGTGGGCTCCCGCCATACCGGAATCCGGAACGCTACTGGCTACTGGCTGCCCTCAAGCCCATGAAGTCCAGCGCCCGGATCATGTAGGCCTTCATCTCGTGCCGCGGCACGATCGCGTCCAGGAAGCCGTGCGACAGCAGGAACTCCGACCGCTGGAAGCCCTCCGGCAGCTTCTGCCGGATCGTCTGCTCGATCACCCGTGGGCCCGGCGAAGCCGATCAACGCCCCCGGCTCGGCGATGTTCAGGTCGCCCAGCATCGCAAAGCTCGCCGTCACCCCGCCCGTCGTCGGATCGGTCAACACCGAGATGAACGGGATCCCCGCCTCATCCAGCCGCGTCAGCGCCGTCGACACCTTGGCCAGCTGCATCAGGCTCACGATGCCTTCCATCATCCGCGCCCCGCCCGAGGCCGCCACCGTGATCAGCGGCTGCCGGTCCTCGTACGCCTTGTCGATGGCCCGCGCGATCGTCTCGCCCACCACCGCGCCCATGCTGCCGCCGATGAAGTTGTACTCGATCACGCTCAGCACCACGTTGTGCGGCCCCAGCTGCCCCTGCACGTTCACAATGGCGTCGTACAGCCCCGTCTGGTTCCGCGCCTTCTTCAGGCGCTCCTTGTAAGGCTTCAGGTCCACGAAGTTCAGCGGATCGGTGGACTTCAGATCCCCGTTGAGCCACTGATAGCCCGGATCCAGCAGGCTGTTGATCCGCGCCTGTGCGCTGATCCGCCCGTGCCGTCCGCACTTCGGGCACACCTGCAGGTTCGTCTCCAGGTCCGCCTTCCAGATCGGCTGGCTGCACCCCTCGCACTTGATCCACAGCCCCTCGGTGCGCACCCGGTTCTCGCCCGACTCGATCTTGTTGTCTTCACGCCTGAACCAGGACATCCGCGACTCCCGAAGCGGCAGCAACCTGCCGAAGACAAGATTAACAGGCCCGCCTGCGCCTCATCCGGTCCGGCCGTCGCCGCCCGCTGACAGCCGACTGCCAACAGCTGAACGCTCGCCGTTTGTCCGGAACCGGACGCCGTCCGCCTGCGTACTGTCTAGTGTTGCCTGGCGGGAGGTGCACACCATGTTCTGCAGCGTATGTGGCCAGCCCATCGATGCGTACTCGCCCTACTGCCCGCGATGCGGACGCCAGGTCATCCCCATTGCCACCGCAACGCCTCCGCCCTGGGCCTGGACTCGCGTCCATCGCCACGTCCACACCCTCGGCATCCTCTGGATCGCTTACGCCGGCCTCACCATGATGAGCTGGCTCTTCGCCGTCGGCGTGCTGGAAGGCTTCTTCCACAGCCGGGGCATTCCTTTCGGCCACGGCATGGACGGCTTCTACAGCTTCCCCTTCGGGCACATGCCCTGGCTCGTCCCCGATCATCACCGTGGTCCTCGCCGGTCGCGCTGTCCTGTGCCTGGTTACCGGCATCGCACTCCTGCGACGAGCCTCGTGGGCTCGCGTCCTGGCCATCGTCACGGCCTTCCTGACGATCATTCGTCCCTTCCTCGGCAGCGCGCTGGCCATCTACACGCTCTGGGTCCTGTTGCCCAGCGCCTCCGGCCAGGAGTACGACCAGATCGCGGAGCCCAGCCTACAATAACGGCATGGAATTCCCCATCAGCCGGATGCGGCGCCTGCGCCGTACCGAGCCTTTGCGCGCCCTGGTCCGCGAGACCCATCTCGAGCCCAACGCGCTGATTCTGCCGCTCTTTATCTGCCCCGGCGAAGGCGTCCGCAAGCCTGTCGACTCGATGCCCGGCGTCTTCAACCTCTCCGTCGACGAGGCCGTGAAGGAAGCCGAATCCGCCGCGGCACTCGGCATCGGCGGCCTGCTGCTCTTCGGACTGCCCGAGACCAAAGACGAGCAGGCGAACCGGCGCGTGGGACGACGACGGCATCGTGCAGCAGGGCCTCCGCGCGCTGAAGCAGTCGAGCGCCGCGAAGAAGCTCGTCCTGATCGCCGACGTCTGCCTCTGCGAGTACACCTCGCACGGCCACTGCGGCATCGTGAAGAAGTCCGGCGACGACTACGAGATCGAGAACGACTCCACGCTGGAGCTGCTGGCGAAGACCGGTGCCTCGCTCGCCCGCGCTGGAGCCGACATCGTCGCGCCCAGCGACATGATGGACGGACGCGTGGCGGCTATTCGCGACGAGCTGGACGAGGAGGGGCTCGACCAGGTCCCGATCCTCTCCTATGCCTCGAAGTTCGCTTCGGCCTTCTACGGACCCTTCCGCGAAGCTGCCGACTCCGCTCCCCAGTTCGGCGACCGTCGCAGCTACCAGATGGATGGCGCGAACCTGCGCGAAGCCATGCGAGAGATCGACCTCGACCTCGGCGAGGGGGCCGACATGATCCTGATGAAGCCCGCCATGCCCTACCTCGACGTCATTCGCGCCGCCCGCGAGCGCTTCGACGTGCCCATCGGCGCTTACCAGGTCTCCGGTGAGTACTCCATGCTGCAGGCGGCCTTCGCAAAGGGCTGGCTCGAACCGCAGCGCGCCATGCTCGAGTCGCTGCTCTCGATCCGCCGCGCCGGCGCCGGCTTCATCGTGACATACTTCGCGCAGGAAGCGGCCAGGGCTTTGGCCTAACACCTGCCGCACGAATCCCGACACGCTCCTTGCGCATCTGCACTGTTGATGCTCTGCGTACAATTGAGTCTCTGGGGCCAGTCCGGTGTGCCATTCCCTGGGCGCGACGAGAGCCTTCTACATCCCTGAACGGAGTCTTTCTTGGCAGAAACCATCTACGACGTAGCTATCCTCGGCGGCGGTCCCGCCGGATATACCGCCGCGATCCGCGCCGGCCAGTACGGCCTGAAGGTCGCGCTGATTGAGAAGTCCGAAAAGCTGGGCGGAACCTGCCTGCACGTGGGCTGCATTCCCACCAAGTCGCTGCTCTTTAACGCCGAGGTCTACGATCACCTGAAGCACGCTAAGGAGTACGGCATCGAAGGCCTCGGCGAGGGCCAGATCAACTGGCAGACCGTGCTCGACCGCAAGAACCAGATCGTCACAAAGCACGTCAAAGGCCTCGATTTCCTGATGCGGAAGAACAAGGTCACCGTCATCTCCGGATTCGGCAAGCTCACCGGTCCGGCAAAGAACGGCGTGCTGACGGTGGCGGTCGAAGGCAAAGGCGCATCGAGCGTCCAGGCGAAGAACGTCATCCTGGCCACCGGCTCCGACGCGAAACTGCTCCCCGGAATCAAGGCCGACGACACCATCCTGACTAACATCGAAATCCTGTCGCTGAAGCAGATTCCGAAATCGCTGGCCATCATCGGCGCGGGCGCCGTTGGCGTCGAGTTTGGATCGATCTTCCGCAGCTTTGGCTCCGAGATCAGCATTATCGAGTTCCTGCCGCGCGTGGTCCCCAATGAAGATGAAGAGGTGAGTAAGGAGCTGTCGCGCGTCTTCAAAAAGCGTGGCATCGACATAAACGTCGGCGCAAAAGTCGAGACGGTCGAGAAGACAAAGACCGGCGCGAAGGTGACCTTCACCGCCTCCGACGGCAAGAAGGTCGAGAAGGAAGCGGAGAAGGTTCTGGTCGCGGTGGGCCGCGCGCCCCGCACCGATGGCATCGGCCTCGAGACGACAAAGATTAAGCCCGAACGCGGATTCATCAAGGTCAATGAGTGGATGCAGACCGACGAGCCTGGCATCTTTGCGATCGGGGACATCGTCGCGGGCCTGCCTCAGCTGGCCCACGTGGGCGCGATGGCGGGCATGGTGGTCGCAGCGAAGATCGCTGGCAAGTACGCGCGGCCCATCCGGCGCGAACGCATCCCGGCCTGCACCTATACCGAGCCGCAGATCGGCAGCGTGGGACTCACCGAAGCGCAGGCCAAAGAGAAGGGCTATACCGTCAAGGTTGGCAAATTCCCCTTCTCAGCGAACTCCAAGGCATCGATCGTCGACTCACACGAAGGCTTCGTGAAGGTAGTCGCCGACTCCAGGTACGAGGAGATCCTCGGCGTCCACATCATCGGTCCCCAGGCAACGGAGTTAATCGCCGAAGCTGTCACGGCCATGGAACTCGAGGCGACAGTCGACGAGATGATGTTCACTATCCACGCGCACCCCACGCTGGCAGAAGCAATGCTCGATGGCTTTGGCAGCGTTGAGGGAATGGCGATCAACGTCTAGTCACAGTCGTCGTTACAAATGAATCCGAGATGATCCTCAATCTCCTCCAGTTCGGACGCGTTCCCTACGCTGAGGGCCTGGCCCTGCAGAAATCCCTGATCGAGGCTCGTTACGAGAATCGCATCGGCAACACGCTCATTCTCCTCGAGCATCCGCCGGTCCTCACCCTGGGCCGCAATGCGAGCCGCGCCAACATTCTCGCCAGCGACGCATTCCTCGCCTATCGCCAGGTCGAGATCCATGAGATTAATCGCGGCGGCGATGTCACGTATCACGGTCCCGGCCAACTGGTCGGCTATCCGATCTTCGATCTCCGCAGCTTCACCCCCCGTCTGGGAGCGGTCGAGTTTGTGCGCTGCATCGAGGAAGCACTCATCCGAGCCTGCGGCGATTTTGGCGTGAAAACGACACGCGTCGCGGGCCGTACCGGCGTTTGGACCATGGCCGGCGGTTCGATCCAGGAAAAGAAGATCGCCGCAATCGGCGTCCACATCTCACGCGGGATCACCTCGCACGGCTTCGCGTTCAACGTGAACCCCGACCTCCGCGACTTCCAGCTGATCGTCCCCTGCGGCATCGCCGACCGCGAAGTCACCAGTCTCGAGCGCGAAGTCGATCCGCCGCCTTCGATGGAGACGGTACGCAACGCAGTCGCACGGCAGTTCGGCCATGTGTTCCAATCCCAGGTCCTCTGGATCGAATCGGCCCACGAATTGTTGCCCGAACTCGCGGTGCCCGTCGGCGCGGTCGCCACAGATGCGGATTTATAATCGATTCTTGCGCCTAAGTATCAACCGTTGCAGTTCATCTGCGCTCTTCAAGCCTTGTCCGTAGCGGAGAGAAATATCCATGCCAACTGAAGTCCTGATGCCCCAGATGGGCGAGTCGATTTTCGAGGGCACGATCACGAAGTGGCTCAAGAAGCCTGGCGACACCGTGCAGCGCGACGAGCCGCTCTTCGAAATCTCGACGGACAAGGTCGACGCCGAGATTCCCTCGCCCGCCGCCGGTGTGCTCACCGAGATTCGCGCCCAGGAAGGCTCAACCGTGCAGGTCAATGCCGTTGTTGGCGTCATCGGCGATGGAGCGTCTGCCGCAGCCAACACGCCCTCTGCGGCGCCAGCACCTCCGAAAGCCGAAACGCCGAAGGCTGAAGCTCCAGCCGCGCCCGCTCCCGCAGCGGAAACCAAATCCGCCGCCGGTCCGCGGCAGGACGTGATCATGCCGCAGATGGGCGAGTCGATCTTTGAAGGCACCATCACGAAGTGGCTGAAGAATGTCGGTGACACGGTCCAGCGCGACGAGCCTCTCTTCGAGATTTCAACGGACAAGGTTGATGCGGAGATTCCGTCGCCCGCCGCCGGCGTTCTCACCGAGATCAAAGTCCCTGCCGGCCAGGTCGCGCAGGTCAATGCCGTCGTCGCGGTGATTGGTGGTGCGGGCCAGGCGGCGGCTCCCTCAGCAGCCGCTCCGGCTCCCACCCCGGCAGCCGCAGCCGCTCCTGCTCCGGCAGTGAGTGCTCCTCCTTCGGACGCAGAGGCCGAGCATGTCCGCTCTTCACCGTTGGTTCGGAAAATTGCTCGCGAGAACAACGTGAACCTCAGCGCGGTGCAGGGAACCGGAGCCGGCGGACGCGTCACGAAGGAAGACATCCTCGCCCACATCGAAAAGGGCGGCGCTCCTGCGGCGGCGCCAGCTTCTGCACCGGCAGCCCGACCTGCTCCTGCCGTGGCTCCCATCCCCGGCGAGCTCGTCCCGCTGAGTCGCATGCGGTCGATCATCGCACAGCGCATGGTGGAGTCGAAGCGCACCAGCCCGCACGTCCACACCGTCTTCAAGATCGACTTCACGCGCATCGTCAAGATCCGCGAGAAGGAAAAGAACAAGTACGAGCAGCGCAACGGCGTGAAACTGACCTACATGCCGTTCATCACGCGCGCGATCATCGCCACACTGCGCAAAATGCCCATCGTCAATGCGTCGATGGAAGGCGATGCGATCCGCTATCACCAGCACATCAACATCGGCATCGCAGTCGCGCTGGAGTGGGGTCTCATTGTGCCGGTGATCAAAGAAGCCGAGGAGAAGAACTTCCTCGGGATCGCCCGCGCCATCGCCGATCTGGCGGAGCGCGCACGCGGCAAGAAGCTCAAGCCGGACGAGGTCGGCTCGGGCACCTTCACCATCACCAACCCCGGCATATTCGGCGAGCAGTTCGGTATGCCCATCATCAATCAGCCGGAGAGTGCGATCCTCGGCGTCGGCGGGTTATTCAAGGAGCCGGCCGTGGTGACCAGCGAAGATGGAACGGACTCGATCGCCATCCGCCACTTCCTGCACCTCACGCTCGGCTTCGATCACCGCATCATCGACGGCGCCGACGCGGGCAAGTTCATGGCTGAAGTCAAGAAGTATCTCGAAGGCTGGAACGAGGACATCGGTTAGCGTAGTCGTTGATTTCCTGGGGGGGACAAGTTGCACTCAATTGATCCTGCGTGGCTTGTCTCTATTTACAAATGTGACAACATTGGTAGTGGCGATCCAAGGCCCGTCCTATAAGAGTGCCTGTGCTTCGAGTACGCGCGCCACAGCTTCCTCCGGCGTTTTCCCAACAGCCGAAAGATGGCCCATCTTGCGGCCTTTCCGCGGCTGATGCTTCTCGTAAAGGTGTACCCGGGTGCCAGGAACTGCCAGCGCGCGGTCAAAATGGGGTGGATGGTCGAGCCAGAGATCGCCCAGCAGGTTCGCAATCGCCGCTGGCTGCACAACGCTAACATCGCCCAGAGGCAGGTCGCAGACCGCGCGCACATCCTGCTCGAATTGGCTGGTGACGCACGCGCGCTCGCTGGCGTGATAGCTGTTATGCGGCCGCGGCGCCAGCTCATTCACCAGCAAGTCGCCATCTGTTGTCAGAAACATCTCCACAGCAAGCAGGCCCTCCAGCGTGAACGAATCGGCAATATCGCAGGCCAGCTTCTGGGCTCGCGCTTCAATCTCAGCCGAGATCAGAGACGGAATCACGCTCCACACCAGGATCTGGCGTTCGTGATGATTCGTCGCGGAAGGAAAGCTCTTCGTCTCGCCGCGCGGCGAACGCGCAACCATCACCGAAATCTCACGGTCGAGGTCGAGGGCCTGCTCTACCACGCACGGCTGGCGACCCAGCAGCAGCCATGCATCCGCGGGAGTCGCCTCGTCTCCGAACCCAATCTTCACCTGACCGCGACCGTCATATCCTCCATGGGCGCTCTTGACGAAGCAGCGGCCACCCAGCTCCAGCAGAGCATCGGCTACATCCTGTTCGGAGCGTGCCGGGTGCCATGCACCTTGCGGAAATCCGCGCTCCCGCAGCCACTGCTTTTGCCGGATACGGTTCTGGATCACGCGCAGCAATTCCGCCGATGGCCGCACCGGCGCGTACTTCGCCGCTGCCTCCAGAGACTCGATGGAAACCTGCTCAATTTCGAGCGTAACGACATCGCAGCCTCTGGCCAGATCGGCCGCGGCGCGCGCATCGTCCCACGATCCCTCGAAACATGCGTCGACCACGAACCGGGCAGGGCAGGAGGGATCAGGATCCATCACCTGAATCCGATAGCCGAGAGAACGCGCAGCCATGGCCACCATACGGCCCAGCTGTCCGCCGCCCAGAATACCGATCGTCGCACCAGGAAGAATCGCACTCATTCGGGAAGAGCCTGCACGAGAACTTCTTTGGTGCGGGCCTCACGCCACGTGCGAAGCCGCTCGCGGAGCTCGGCATCGGTCGTGGCAAGAATCTCGACAGCAAGCAACGCAGCATTCGCCGCGCCAGGCTTGCCGATGGCGAGCGTTCCCACCGGCACGCCCTTCGGCATCTGCACAATGGAGAGCAGGGAATCCACCCCCTGCAGCATCGTGGCGGGGATCGGGACGCCAAGAACCGGCACCAGGGTCTTCGACGCCATCATGCCCGGCAGATGCGCAGCACCGCCGGCTCCGGCAATGATCACACGGAGCCCGCGGGACTCCGCCTGCGACGCGTATTCGAAGAGCAGATCGGGGGTGCGATGCGCCGACACAACCCGCGCCTCGTGCGGCACTCCAAACTCACGCAGAATCTCAACCGCCGATGCGAGCGTCTCGTAGTCGCTCTTCGAGCCCATCACGACGCCGACCAGTGGCTTCTCCTTCATCGAGGTCGATTCTAGAGCATCCCCCGCCGCATCTCCCAGGCGTCTCACTTCCGGCGCAGAAAATCCAGCACGAATTGAATCAGTGTGACGAGCCCGCCGATCGCGATGGCAAATCCGCGCGCGCTCTGGAAACGCTCTTCGTGCTGGGTTACGCGCTGCTCGATGGTGCCAATGCGTCCCGAATTGCCGTCGCCGACCAGCGTCGTCATCTGGTTCTTGAGAACCGAAAGATCGGCCAGCACCTTTGCTTCGAAATCTGTCATGTTTCCTTTCCTGCGTTTCAGCGGGTGGTGCCCGCATGCTTCGCCAAGGCAATTAACCCTCGTGTCCCAGTGATCCGGCTGAGTGTTACGAAGTCGCCAGAGGCAGATTGACAAAAACAGCCGTCGAGAAGCGCGAGTAGTTCGGCGGAGTCGATCCGTCGTACATGCGGATGTAGTACCGCTCCATCGGGGCCTGTCTCGGAATGGTGAAGTTCGACACGGGACAGCGCAGAACGAGATCCGGCCCCGGTCCTGGTGTGAACGACCAGTCACGGCGGCGGACTTCGAAGCCGCCACCTGCAGGCGGGGTTGCGCCCGCTGCGATCTGGATCGCACTGCCGGTCAACGATGTGACGGCCAGGGAGTTCAGATTCGCCAGAGGCGTTGCGGCCGCCGGCTGTGCCGGTAGCCACGCATCGGCAGGCACGGTGGAGGAGGTCGTGATCGCAATTTCGTCGGCCCAGTCATTGGCAAATGAGATGGCATACTTCGTGCGATTTGGTGCGCCGCTCAGCATATCGATCTGCACTTCGCGAACCACCAGGCTGGCGTTCAATCCCGCGGAAGCCGAAGTCACAGCGAGCAGGTCTCCTGGCCACACATCGCCCAGTTGATCTGCGTTCCACTCCGTGTACTTCCCCTTCCAGGCCGCGGTGCGGCTTGTCGAAACCGCCAGAATCGCGGTCGCCGCATTTTCGCAGTCGGCGGAACTACGCGGAGCAGGCCGCGTTACCGTTCCCATCCAGGCGGCGGTTCCGGGCAGGGCGCCTCCGTTGCTTTCTGTCGCGATACTGCTGGCGCTGGCCAGGCGAGCCACCGAGCGCCGGCTCGTCCGGTATGAAACAGCGATCACCTCGCCCGGCAGAGGTGTGCTGGCCGGATAGAACTGCAGCCTGCCGTAGCGGTCGATCGTGCAGTCCGCCCCCTGTGCCGGCGTTCCCAGCCTGCGCACTACCGGAGTGCCGTTGAGCGGAGTACTCGTAACCCAGATCGGTCCCTGCTGTTCCACGGTCACGTAGCCGAGGCTGCATTGCAGGTATCCGGCGGTGAGCGGAGCAAACAGACACCAGGGTGCGGGTGAACCTGTGAAGCTGCCCGAGTAGAGCACCACAGGCGTGCCCGCGATGCCATTGGTGGTGTCCTGCACTTCGAACAGCATGTTGGCCGTGCCCATCAGCAGTTCTGCGCCGAACCGCTCCAGGCCATCGTCGGATCCGAGCGCGTAGTAGGCCTGCAGCACCCGCTGCACGTCGCTGGAGCAGAATCGTAACCGCAGCGTGTACAAATGTCCGGCAATCGGTGTGAAAGTGCTGCCGGCAACAGCTCCGTTCACCAGCGGAGAGATGGTCGTGGCTCCGTTCGTCTGGCCGATCAAAAATCCTGCGATGCAGGTGGTCACGCTGGCCTGACCGGCATTGAAGAAACCGTTGATGATGCCCGACGTATTCTCGCCGAACTGGACCCCGCCCGCCTCCACCACTAGTCCGCCTCCCAGCTCAAGACTGGAGATGGCGGAGAGCACGGTAGCGCCGATCATGCTGCCGCCGCCGCCACAGGTTAATCCGGCGGAGGTCAAAGTGAATGCCGCGCCTGGATCATCGACATTCCAGATTCGCGAGTTGATCGTCGGCCCCTGAAAGTCGTCGGTGAGCGGTTTCGCGCTCGACGCTGAAGGCATCCAGGGCTTTTCGCTCAGATCGAAGAGGACCCCGGTTCCGTCACCCTGAAAGAACTCCGTGACGTAAACGCAGGGCTCTGCCTCGCCGCACACCGTCACGTCATTGGCCAGAGCCTTCACCATGGAAAGTTCGCCTTTACGGCGATGCGCTGTTCGAGGCTCAGCCCGTTCAGCGCCGCATCCAGAGTGCCCGCCTCCAGCGAGTCGAGAGACGCGAGCCCTTGCTTGGCCAGGAACTGGGCCGTCGATGCGGGGACCGTTTTGCGCGCAGACATCGGCGCCTCGGATTTGGCTTCGATCTGAGCGCGCAGCTCGCCAATCGTCTGCTCCGCCGCCTCCAGCCTCTTCTGCAGCTCGGCTTCGCGAGTGGTTTCGACCGCGGCGACAATCTTCCGCACCTCGCCGGTCCGCTCGCTTTCCTGCTGCTCGATCAGCGCCGCCGCCCGCTCGAACAGAGCCGCAGCGGCTTCAAGCCGCCCCTCCATGCGCTCCATGCTCTCGGTCAGCGCGACCATGTTTTCGCCTGTCTGTGATTCCATGTGTTTTCCTTTCCTGCTTCTCTTCCCGGAAGGGCCACGCCCGCTCCCTCCCGAAAATGTCTGGTTGTGCCCGCGTGCACGCGCTCCCGCAGTGCCGGGCGGGCGATGATGGACCGGCAGCTTCGTCCCGCCAGTTCGAATGAGGTGTTGCGATACGCCGCCTTGTCGCGCAGCAGGATCGCCGCGCCTGTAAAGGTCGCACGCGTCAGCGTCCAGACCTCCGCGCGCATGTCCTCCACGTGAGCATCGGCCAGCTCCCAGGACATCCCCATGGCTTCAGGCAGACACTCGCGCATCTGCCGCTCTACCTCGGGAAAGTCTTTCGCAAACAGGTAGCCCCCTACGCGCAGGCGCGAGCCCTCCACGTCGGCGTGGGTGATGATGCCGCACTTGCGCCGGGAATCGTGCCCCTCCCACGACGGCACGTAATCCACAGCCATCCCCAGCAGCGACGGCAGCGCCGCCAGTGCTGCCCCGCGCGTAAGGATGACGCGATGCCCGCGCGCCCCCGACGGCGGTTTCGTGCTCGGCTCATCCACCAGCGTCAGCACGCCCGTGAAGGGCGCGCGATTTGGATGCCCCGGCACCTCCGGCAGTGTCACTGCCATGGCTTCGAGTTTCATGGTTTCTCCCGTCATCCCTGAATTGCCTGATCTGTAATCGTTGTTGTGACGTATTCCTCCTTGTTTGTTCCGTAATTTGCCTCCTTGCCGGCCGCCGGCGCCAGGCCGCTCTCGGCCCCGTTGTTTTCCGGCACCATCGGTCCCAGACCGCGCATGGCGCGCACTTCGTTCACCGTCAGAACGCCCGCGGCCAGCAATGCGGTCTGCATCTGGACCTCCTGCATTTCGTCGCTGGCGTCCAGGTCGTTGAAGACGAATTCGAACTCCGGCCAGCCCAGCCGCTTGGCAAACAGATCCCGCGTCAGGTGCTCGGCCAGCAGCTTTGCCAGCGGCACAATGGCGCTGTGAAACGCCTCGTCCAGCAGCGATTCCGCCGTCGACCGGTTCACATCCTGCTCGAGGCCGAGCAGCATCGGCGGCAGCGAGAACGCATTTGCGATCATCCGGATCAGGAACTCCTGCCAGCTCAGCCGCAGATCCGCATCCGTGCCCGCGGCAAAGCGCAGCACTTCCGGTTTCTGCTCGGTGCTCAGCAGCGGCACACGGCCGGTGCCCTCGATCTCGTCCTGCCACCAGCGGATCAGCCGCTCATGCTGCGTCGGCGTCGTCTCGTTGAGCCACAGCGCATACTGCACCACCGCGTTGCTGGCCAGCTTGCCGGCGTAGCGATGCGCGCCCAGAAACGAATTCACCGTCTCGAACGCGACTTCCAGCGGCCCCAGCCCAAACGGCGTGTAGCTGCGTGGATTCATCCGCACGTAGATGAGCTGGTTGTCCTTGAGCGGGATCACGGAGCCCGTTCCCGCCAGGCCCGTCGCCTGGGCGAAACGCACCGACTCTGCGCCGCCATCCCACTTTGGGTCGATGCGAATGGTGGCGCCATCCACGGCCCACAGCTCGAAGGGACTGGCCGGATCGCCCGTCAGCTCCATCTCGATCGCGCCGAAGCCGCCCACCAGCGCATCCTCAATCGCCTGCTCCAGCAGCGTTCGGAACGAGTCCGATGGATTCGGAAACTCCAGCGACCGCCGCAGAATCCGCGCCCTTTCGGTCGAATCCGCAACGGTGCCGGGCTCGTGATCGCGCTTCAGCCGCACCTGCCAGTCCATCGCGGCCACGCGATCTTTGATCAGGTTGATTGCCCGCCGCACCACCGGCGTTTCCGCGAATTTCCGCAGGTTCGCCGGCGTCGGTTTCGGCAGCGCCCTGGCAGGGAAGGAATACGGGGTGAGAATCGACGGCAGCGCCACCGTCTTTCGCTGCACCGTCTCCTCCCTGCGTCCGGCTCCCAGCAGCGCCAGCGCATGTTTCCATTGCTCTCTGATTTTCACGTCGTCCTTGCTCCTTCCCTTGTTTCCCCAAATGAAAAGGGCATGGCAGTTTTGCCATGCCCCCATGCTCTGAGCCACTACGCTCCGAGCTGTGAACCTAAACCCGCAACTCCCTCTTCGCCGTCTCCGCCACGCGCTCCAGATCGTTCACTGTAAGCACGCGAATCTGCTGCGCCTCCATCGTCTCCACGCCAAAGCGATACTGCTCGACGTCGTCCTCCTCGACCGCGACCTCTCCATGACCGTTCCGCAGCGGCTCCACAATCGCCGTCAGCTCCAGCTCCGCGTTTTCTACCCGCGCCACGCCGGTCCGCAGCGCCGGCGCGCTGAAGGCCAGCACCTTGGCCAGTTCCACATCGCCGAGCAGCGAAACCGCGTGAAACATCCGAACTGTTCCGTTGGGCCGGTAGCCGCAATCGACCTTCAGTGGATCCCCTGGCTTCGTGTATGCCGACGCCGCAATCCGCTTACGCATCAGATCCCACACCCGCGCATGTTCAAAATGCATCCGCATGCTTCTGGCGATCGCCTGGCGCCCGCTTAGCGACTGCCGTGCCTTTTGTTTTCGCGGCTCGACGTACAGCTGCATCAGCTGGTCCATCTCCGCCGCCACATTCTCCGCCAGGCATCCCTTCGGCTCCGTTATTTGTAACTGATGCGAGAACGAATCCTCGATCGTCTTCATCAGCGGCACCGCATCTGCAGCCAGCTGGCGCCGCATCTCCACTTCCATCGCCTCCAGCATCGCGATATCGGCATCCGCATCCACGCACCGCACCCGCGCCCAGTCTTTTGTGAACCGCACCGCGGCCGCCTCCGGACGCGCTGCCTCCCGAAGCATCACCCCGATGTTCACGAATTCGTTCTTCACCGCATCCGGCACGTACCGGATCAGCGAGAACTGGCACGCCAGCCGCTGCTCGCGCCCATCACCCTTCTCGAACTGATTCGCTGCCGCCATCCGCGTTTCCGCCCCTTTCGTTCTTCGGACTCAGCACATACCCGATCCGCGAGCAGATCCACCCTCACATCACCCTTCCAGAAACGATATCGTCCCCCGCAGGCCCCGGAAACTGGCCCATTCCCATCCCCCTGCTCTTCCCGTTCCACTTTGGAAACGGTTCTCGCGACGATTCCCGAAACTCCGTGATCCGATCCCGCACTCCTGCTCGTCGCTTCATCAGCTTCTCCACCAGCTGCTCGAGAGCCGCCGCTTCGTTTTCATACCACTCCGGCGGTACCGCCTCCGCGATTTCCCAGATGCGCTCCGCCTCGACCTGCTCCAGGCTGCTGAGCCACGGTTCGAAGCTCTCCCAACCCGTGACGTCGCGGTACACCACATTCCGCGCATAGACCCCCCGCAGCGGAGCATCTTCGAATCGCCACTCCGCGGCATTGAAGCAGAACCCCTGGTCAATGAACGTCGCGTTGTACCGCTTCTCCCTTCCTTTTCGATAGAACAGCGCCTGCCGCCCGTTCGCATTGCACGTCCATTTGTCCAGCACCAGCGCTCCGGCAAATTCCCGCAGGTTCTTTACCTCCAGCAGCTGATCCTCGGGCAGATAATCCGCCACGTGGCCGGGCATCAGTCCCCCCACCATCTGCGAGCCGAACTGTAGTCCGGCCCTGCAGCGTTCCCGCCGATGTCCCAGATCCATCTCCAGATCGCTGGTCTGCTCGATCAGCCACGGCGTCACCTCCACCATGTCGCAGTGCGGAACCGTCAGCCCGATCAGCGCGCCCAGCCGCGTTCCCAGCAGCTCGTTCGGCAGAACCCGCAGGTGCTGCGGATTGTTCTGGAATTTCACCACCCACGCATTGCCGTCCGCACCCAGCATCAGGTGGCTTTGCGCGCCGCCCCGCATCTTCCGGATCTGCTGAATCGCCAAAACCGTCACCGCTCCTCCGGATAGCTCATGCTAATGCAATTCTTCCGCCCCGCGAGCCTTCCTCGCGAACCGCCAGCGCGATGACCATCGCCATCACGCAGTCATCGTGTTCCCCGGAGCTGGCTGCGCTTTGCCCACCCGGTTGCCGCACAAAGCCCCGGCACTGGAGAAGAAGGCGTTCGCTCCGGAAGGCCTCCGGCGTCTCCGCCAGCACGCCACCCAGGCGCGAGATCATCTGCGTGCGAGTCAACATCGAGGTCAGGTATCCCTCCCCATTCCTGTCCCGGTACAGTCGTTCATACCGGTGGACGCCCTGCAGATGGGCCAGCACGCCCGAACCGTGGTTGTTGCGTTCCACGGCCAGCAGTGCGCCATTGTATTGGCGCGCCAGGTCGGCCGCCGCCGCCGCCGTTTCCAGCGGCGGCAGATGCTCCTCCAGCTCCGCACACTGCAGCCCCGTCTCCATGTCGATCACTTCCATCGCCGTGTAATCTCCCTCCGATCCACCGCCTGCCGGATCCACCGCCACCACGTAGTTCCTTCCTTTCTCGGGCCGCATCCAGATGCGCAGTCCCCCATTCCGGCGCGTTTCCGCCGGAGGGCTGACCTCGGCCAGCCTTTTATGGATCGATTCCAGATCGAAGAAGCACTCGCCGCTGGCCAGGAAGCATTCGTTGGCGTTCTCGGCGTACTCCTGCTTCGCCAGGCCGCGGAAGTTCCGTCGAATCTGGCGCCGATAGCCAATCTGTTCAGCCGCCAGCGCCTTCTCCTTCATCAATTGCCACTCCTGGTCCGTCATCGACTCCTCTTCCACCGGTTCGCCACGATAACTATCCTCCAGCCACCACGGGAAAAAATGGCGGACTGTCCCCGTCTTCTCCGCCTCCTGCCACTCCTTCCAGAAGCATCCCGAGGCCCCGTTCGGCGTCGACTCCAGAGCCATCTCCCCGTCCGGCGAAAGCGTCGCCATCAGCCCATACAGAATCTCCGCCGCATTCCCCGGCCAGCGCGCCAGTTCCGTGCAGTGCAGGTTCGTGATCGTCAACCCCCGTCCGGCATTGCGGTCGCCGGCCGTTTCCACCAGGTATTCGCTGTCCAGCTCCGGAATCACGATCCGCCGCGCGTTTCTCCTCGCGCTCTTCAGCGCTCCCCCCCGCAACGGCTCCGGCAGATGATCGAGGAAGCGGAGCACGATGCGAAAGATCTGTTCGGCCGCCTCCTGCGTATGCGCCACCTGCACCGTCACCGTTCCCGGATGCATGATCGTTCGCAGGAAGAACCTTCCTGCAATCCAGGTCGTCACCCCCATCTGCCGCGCCTTCAGCACAATGTTTCTATGGCCCGCGTTGCTGTGGTACTCCCGTTGCGCCCGGTTAGCGGCCAGGCCATCGCTCCTGCCCAGCCGGTCTCTGATTTTCAGGACTTCCTTCGTCAGCTGCAGAGCCGCCTCCTCCCCCTGATCCAGCGTCTTTCCCAGGCGGACAAGGTCCTCCTTACTGCCCCTCCCAAAGTTGAAATCCATGATCGGCCCGGATCACTGATTCATGGCGTATTCCATGGTCAGCTGGGCTGAGCCCGGATTCGTTGTGCACCCTGCGCCGGCCGTCTGCACTCCCATGGACAGGTTATGGCCAGCAGCGATCGCGACGCCCGCCGCATTGCGATAGCTGTACGTTCCCGCAGCCAGAGTGACCGTCTTCAGCCAGGTCGCGGCCGTGCTGTCGTAGACGCCGATCACCGGCCAGGTGCTGCATCCGGCCGGCGCTGTGCCCACAGCAATGTCGAGACGCGTCATGCTGATCGCCGCGCTCGGCGACCAGATCGCCCCCAATGAGCTGTTTGTCGACGTGCCGAAGGTTCCACCGAAGCTGCCATACCAGGTCGAGCGCCAGGCCTGCGCACAATTCGCATTCCCGTTCGCCGCGATGCCCGTTGCATAGGACCCCGCGGGGCACTGCGCCGGAGTGGCAGCCAGAGCTGTCGCCGTTGCCGCATTCGTTGACGTTGTGGCCATCTGCTCCGTGCTGTAGTAGTTGGAATCCGGACCGCAGGCCAGCGTGACCCCTCCGGCGGCTGTCAGCGAATAACTCGTCATACTCGAGCCCGGCACGTTGATAGTTTCCCCGCTCGTCGTCGCCAGCTGAACCGCATTGCTGGTTGAATCCGTCTTGACGATTGCGAACTCCATTCCCGTCGGCTTCAGACCATCCGGCATCGCGGTATAGCAGCTGGGCAGCGTCAGCGTGAACGCCCCCCCGGCCGCATTCGCCAAAACAACGTGGTTGGCTTTGCTCAGAGTGGTCGACGAAGACGCGAAGACGGCGCTGGTTTGGAGCCCGGTGACTCGAGCTCCGCCGTCCGCCATCACCGCGAAATTGGACGGTTGTCCGCTGAACCCGCTGTAGAAGGAGTCCCCCAGACCTCCGGAGAAATTCTCCACCTCGATTCCACCCTGGTTGGCCTGGCTGCTCAGCGGCGTCACGAAAATCTTCGGCGTGACTCCCGTCTGCCCGCTCCCGTAATTCGTGTTCGACGAGTTATTCCCCGCCGTATCGAACGCCGTCTGCCGGGCCGAAACCCGCTGCTGCACATACTGCCCGCATCCAGCCAGATTGCTCACCGACGAATAAGACGGCGCGCTTCCGTTGGCGCCCATGTAGCTGATCCATACCCCCGTCGCCCCGGCAGGTGAGCCAGGAATGCCCGCCGCGTTGCTCATGTTCAGGCAATCGACGTTGGAAAGGATCAGATTGGAGCTGACCGTTGCTTCCACCTCGGCAAAGGTCGCGTTGGGAAAACTGGTCGTCTCCGGCCACTGGATATGGCCGCCGTTCACCTGCACCCCGTTCGACTTAAGATCGAAAGCCGCGACCGCCGGCGAGTCCATGTAAGTGTTGAAGTACATGTTGCCGCCCGACCCGGTGTCCACGACTTCATAATTCGTGGCCCAGGAAGCGTCTGCTGCGTTCGAATTGGTTTCGGCGTTATTGCACGGCGCCGTCGTACAGGTATACGGATAGCCAAACCCGTGGATCAGTTCGAACGTCGTGCCGCTGCCCGCATTGTAGACAGCTGCCTGCCGCGCGTTGCGGACCATCAGGTTTTCCACGAAACTGTCCAGCACCGTGCTCTGCAGGTTCAGTCCGTAGTTAGGACGGATCGCCGGAGTAAAGGTCGATGCTGAATAACTCATAGTAACATTGCGCATTTCCAGGTTAGCCTGATGTGTCCCGCTGGACTCGCCAAGATAAAAAGCATCCTGTGTCGTGTCGTTGACAGTTACATCGTCAACATACAAACCGCGAAACCACTGCAGGTTGAATGCATGACCGGCGTTTTTGTTGGCCAGGATCAGCAGGTTCCTGAAGGTGCAGCTCTGCGCCTGGCTGCCCGCGGTGTTCTGCAGGCTGAACAGGTCTCCGCCCAGACTGGAAGGTACCGAGACAACCGTTGATGCATTTCCGTTGTTCGCCGTCACGGTCGGAGCCGCACTGCCGATCAGGCTCACGCACGCACCGTTGGTCGGCTCCGCCAGCGTTCCCGTCACCGGGAACGTGCCCGGCCCCAGACGAAGCGTCTGATTCTGCCCGCTTGTGTTCGCCTGGTTCAGCGCCGCGGCCCATGCCGCATTCAGCGTCGTATAGGTCGAACCGTCGACGGTGAATTCTCCGTTGATGGTCGTGCCCGTCACCCCTCCCTGTGCCCGCACCGCACCGGGCAGCGAAAGATTGCCCGACGTATCCAGCTTCGAGGTCTTTCCGTTACAGCTGACTGAGAACCCGCCGCTCGCATTCCCCGCCAGAGTTTCTGTGCAGTAAGGGCTTAAACCGCCGAGACTCGTCGCCCCCGCCGTCAGAGACCATGTGGTTGTCGGAATACTGTACTGAAGAACATCCTCCCCGTATCCGCCCGAATTCGCATTCTCAGCCAGCAGCATGCTATAAGGGTGTGACCACTTCGAGCACACGTTGATGTTATTCACGTAATCGAAGCAGCCCACCACCAGGGCCCCCGTGAGGCTGGTCGTGCTGTAGGGAGGCATCTTCATGTAGAACCCATTCCGCCACGACCCGCTCAGCGTATAGCCATAGGGTGTGCCCCAGAGTCCCTGCCCCGCGACCCATGGCGTAGCTCCCCCTGAATAGTTTCCGTACAGGGTAGGCTGATTCGTGTTCTGCATCCACGCGCCGTAGTCATTGTCCTTAAAAACCCCTCCTATCACCGAATTCCACGTGGTAGCAATCGAACCGCCGGTCTGGTAGTGGAAGTTATGTTCCATGATGCCGTCGAAAATCATCGCGTAATGGTGTTCCTGTTCGATGGTGTCTCCGGTGTGGAACTGCGAAAAACCACCTCCCGCTTCCACCGCGAGCGAACTGCCATCCACCGCACCGGTCGTGGGATTCCACACGTTCGTCGCGCGCGCCATGGGAAAGACGGTGTACGGATTATAAGGTGTCACCGTCACGCTGACCGAGGTGAGGTTCGACCCTGGATTGATCACGCTGCACGCGCTCAGGGAGCCCCCGGTCCCGACATTGGTGATCTCCAGAATCGGCGGTGTTCCACCACTGTTGACTGAGTACGTGAGCTGCGGAGGATTCGGCAGGTAGCCAAACCCCAGCCAGCCTCCATACCCCGAGCCTCCGCTGGCGGAGCATGAGGCGACCTGGCCGCCACTCAGCGTTGCCGTCACCGTCCCGCCGCTTCCCATCTGTCCGTAGCCGCGCGTTGTAAATCCGGCGCGCCCTCCTGCGATAACCGCCGCCACGTTCCCCGCCGTGTTGTACATGATCGGATAGGTTGGGCAAATGGTATTTCCCGGGCCCGCATCGACCGCCGTCATTCCCTGCATATTGCCCGGCCCGACGCAATCGATGTTCATGCGGAATCCCATGCCGGTCATGCCGCCCTGGGCAATCGTCGATCCGGCAAACTGGGGCTGCTGTACAACCGCCAGCGTCACCGTGTTGCCGGCGGCATTCACCGCTGTCACGCTGGAGCACTGCCAGTTCGTGCCGCTGCTGTCAAAGATGCAGGCAGGCTGGCCCGTCACAAATCCTGAGGCGCTGGCAACGCTGACAACATAATTCGTTGCCGGGAAGGTGTTATTCTGCGCCCCGTTTGGATTACTGATCGCCTGCGTGATCGTCGTATGCGCGTTCGAAACACCATACTGCGTATCCCAGCTGGCATTCGCCGATGCTGTCACCACGTTGGCATAGATCTGTGTGATGTAGCCGGTCGAATATGCGCGCGTGATATCCACCACAGGCAGTTCGTCGCCCAGATCGCCGATCCCACCCTGGGTTCGCGCGGCATTGATCACTGTGCAGGGCGCAACGCAGGGAGAGCTGCCGCTGGCAAGAGGTGTGATGGAGTTGATCGTCCCCTGCCACACGTCCCACGCCTCCATGTGCGCCAACCGATCCTCGTTGCCCTCGTTATCCCCGGCCGAGATGCCGCCGCGCGACACAACCCAGTCGTACACACCAATGTGATCGCCATTCGAGTTGGCCGTCAGAAAATTGCTGAGCGAATTCGTGCTTGCCGGAGAGAACGTGGTGGTCACCACCTGTAGCCCCGGATTGATCGTCTGACCCTCGCCGTTCGGGACCCCGGTTGAGAAGTTTCTCGTCCCGAAGAAGATCGCCTTGTTCACTTCCAGCCCGGGAGCGCTCCAGGCGCTCAGCCCCTGGGGATTATTCGTCTGCATTACCGTGAATGAGGGGCCGACCTCGTAACTTCCTCCCACATCCCAGGCAGGATGAAGAATGGGAACGCACATCACCTGCGGTGATCCCAGGCGCTCATCGGTCATGCACGTGCCGCCTTTTACCGAAGCGGGCGGACCTGCCCACATGCTGCGGCTACCACCCCACTGATCGTACCCGCCCCAGGGCGCAGGTTCGGTCAGCGCATAGGTCGAAGGAGCCAGTACCTGGCAGGCATACGGGAAAGTGGCGCACTCCGACAGCGACATCGCGATCCCATCGTTCTTGCCGGCTCCGGATTGCCACTGGTCCGCGTACACATGTCCCTCGATCTGCTTTGCGTTCAGCGGCCCTGCTACGGTGCCCCCGGAAAGTGGGAGCTGTGCCGCTGCCAGCTGATCCGTGTAGTGCTTCGTCGCGGCCTGGTTTGCCGCCGATGGATCTCCGCTCAGGTTCAGCGGGCCGCTCAGCGTCCCGCCCACCAGCGGCAGCCACGAGCCGTTCAACGACGCAATCGCGCTGTCCAGGTAGGACTTCGAAATCGGCTGCACCGCTATCGTCGAGGGCTGCAGCTGTGCCCGCACTGATGCAATCGAGGCATTCCCCGCCGACGGAATCACCCAGTACTCCTGCTTCACCGTCCCATCGTTCAGGTGGTAGACCGCCGTGTAGTAACTGCCCGTCGGCAGAGCGTCGGCGTTCGCAGTCAGATTCACGCTGATAAATCCATCCGCTCCGATCGGCGCGCTCATACTCCCCGCCGCGACCGCCTGATTCTGCGGAGTCGTGAACGCCAGCCAGCTCAACAGCAGCGTTCCGCCGGCCGGACTTCCGTCAGCGCGGTAGACCGTGCCCTGAACCGTCGTCGTATGGATCTGCGCGGTCATGTGCGGCGGAAAGATCGCCACCGCCACCGCCACCAGTCCGAGTGCCGCTCGCCAGGCCAGCGCGACAGTCTTCATCCGCTCTTCGTAATCTCTGTTCCGCATATTCCTCGTTTCTGAAACCGCCATCGTGCCTTCCATCCAGGTCTGCACAGGCTCTCACCTGTCGGGGCCAATAAAAAGGGGACACCGGAGGGTGTCCCCTTTTTTTTCTTTTTCTACTATAAGTTCAGAATACCAGTTCGGTAGAGTAAGTCTGCCAGGTTTGCCGCCTGGTTTTGGTTTGCAAGTCCTTTCTTATGTTGTGCCATTACTTTCGATTTCGGCCTCCCCTCTTGACAGTTTTTCCACATTTGGCACCAGCAGCCCAAATTGAAGAAAAAAACTCGTAAGACGGTCCATCGCATCACCATAAATCCGTGCGATCGTGCGTGGGCTCCGCCCCATCAGATCCACGGCCTGCAGCAGGCTGTAGTCCTCCAGCACAACATGAGTTACTAACTTACGAGAGACGGCGTCCAGCCGGCGAATGCACTTCTCCACATCGAGAACAAAAATCACCCCGTCTTCAAAGGTTCGCAGCCGATAGCTGGACACCTGGCCGCGCAGTACGATCCTGCTTAAAGCCGACGGCGTCCGGCCCAGTTCCATCGAAAGCTGCATATAACGCCGCAGCAGTCCCAGAGTATGTTTGCGATAAAACGCGAGTCCCACAATGGGTCGCGGCCTCGCCCGCGGCAATTCAGCTTCTGCAGCCGCATACGCTGCCGGAAGCACAACCGGCATCGCGAGCGCCGCGCTCATGCTCTGCCTCCCTTTCCTGACGCGCAGCTCCTCTGCCCCTCCCGTCTTCCAGGACGGCGCCTTGGCCGCACCGGTGGCAGTGACCGCAGTTTTCTAGTGCACGCAAAACAATACGTCTCCGGGCAGTCCTGAGTGCGGAACCATAACACTCCGCAGCTCTCACACACTTTGAGAAAAATTCGCAGGTACATCAGTCATTCTCCAGAGTTCGGTCGTCCGCAAAACCCTTGCTTTCCGGTCCCGCGGAGTTGGAGGAGGAAGAGGTCCGGCAGCTCGCACGGCAGCCTTAGCCTCCACTGGATCGTCGTGAACCACATCGCGTTGGGTCGGAATCCTCCTGATTCGGGAATCTTCCGCGGCCAGTTACGTCGCGCGCGGCTGCCCGCGAGCGAAAGTACTATGTTTGACCGGCGCAAGTAGTCCGACACTAATTTCACGGAGCAACGCAATCAATCACCGGGGGGAGCAAACCGGTCGTCCTGCACTAGCTGGGTACTGTTGTCGTTTCCGCATCTCGCGGTTTTTGCTGAAACACGATTCTTTCTGCAAACTCCGTCGTAACGGCTGTATAGCTCCCTGCAAACATCGGAAGAATGAATTTCCTCGAGTTACACGAGCGCCTCCGGCTCGAAACCTGGCGCCGCATCGACCAGGGAATCCTCAGCAGTTCACTGCTGGCTCGACGCACGGGGCTGGCCCAGGCGCATATCTCCAACTTCCTTCATCGTCGACGCCGCCTCAGCCTCACCGCGCTCAACAGTGTCCTCCTCGCCCAGGAGATGGGCGTGGAAGATTTGTCCCCCCCAGGCACAGGACCGATCGTCTCTGCGCAGCAACACGAACCAGCTTCCGCTCACGCGATTCCCATTGTTGCGCACGCCGCGGCCATGCTCTCGCCACTCATCCCTCCCAGAGCGGTCCAGGGCACCCTGCACCTGCCCCACGGCTGGCTCACCGGATTCCCCCTGCGCCGGTCGGTGAGCCGGCGCAGCTGGGAGCGCTTTGTCGCCGTTCGCGTTACCGCCGCCCAGGCTCTCCCCATGGATCCCGTCCTCCGCGTCGGTTCCGTCGTCGTTCTCGACCGCCATTACAACTCCCTCGCCACCCTCCGTCCGCCGTTCCCCAACCTCTATGGCGTTCGAGAGGGCACCCATCTGCTCTTCCGTCACGTCGTCTTCGAATCCGGTCGCCTGGTCCTGCGTCCCCGTGCCCTGGAGTATCCCGTCGAGGTAATCGAGCTAGCGCCACAGGAGACGCCCGCCGATCTCCTCGTTGGCCGCGTCTGTCTCTGCATTTCTGAAACCTGAGCTGCGTTTTCGCGCGCCTCACGCTTTGATAGCATCCCCCTCAGAGGTGTTCCCAATGGATTCAGTCCCTCCCCAGGCCAATGGCGCTCGGCGCAACGAGGACATTGCCCTCGATCTGCTCAAGTTCGTCGCTGCCACTGCCGGCGTGGGCCGCGGCAGCGCGACCTCCACAGGTTTCGTCGCCGGTGGTTCCCCCAAACCTGAAGATCAGGTAACCCAGCTGCTCGAGCTATATGCCCGCTGCCTGCGGGTCGTGGAAGCAAAGCCCTCGTAGGCCTACGGTGTCCTTGCCCCGCTCGTCTCATCTCGGCGTCATCGTTTGCGGAGCCGGCGTCTTTGGCCGCAATCACCTTCGCGTCTACCGGGCCCTCGAGGACGAAGGCGTCCCTGTCCGTCTCGCCGCTGTCGTTGAGCCCGACCTCGTTCGTGCTGGCGCCGCCGCCACCGACTGGGGCGCTCCCGTCTTCTCTTCTGTCGAGGAATGCCTCGCCGCTCGCGCAAATAACGAAGTGGATTTCGCCGCCGCCTCGGTCTGTACCCCCACCTCACCTCATTTCTCGGTGAGCGAAGCGCTTCTCTCCGCGGGAGTTGACCTGCTGGTCGAAAAGCCCATCGCCACCACCGTCGACCAGGCCACCCGCCTCATTGATCTCGCCGCACAGCACAACCGCGTCCTTCAGCCCGGCCACCTCGAACGCTTCAATCCTGCGGTCCTCGCCATCGCATCGATCCTCAATTACCCCATGTTCTTTGAGGCGCACCGGCTCAGCATCTTCAGCCCTCGTGCTCTCGACGTCGACGTCGTCCTCGACCTCATGGTGCACGATCTGGACATCGTCCTTAGCCTCGTCCAGTCACCCGTCCGCTCACTCCACGCCGTCGGTCTGCCCATCCTCTCCCGCAAGGTCGACATCGCCAACGTCCGCATCGAATTCGAATCGGGCTGTGTCGCCAACTTCACCGCCAGCCGCGTCAGTACAGAGAGAGTCCGCAAGCTGCGCTTCTTCCAGCCGCATCAGTATGTCTCCATCGACTACGCCCGCCAGGACCTGCTCGTCATCGACGTCTCCCGGGCCGCCCACGCCGATCCGGCGGCCTTTGCTGCCGCAGCTGCCTCCGCCGGCGCCACAGGCTTTCCTGGTCTCCACATCGACAAGCCCACCGTGAAGCCCGGCGAGCCCCTCCGCCTCGAAATCGAATCCTTCCTCGAATGCGTCCGCACCCGCTCACGGCCGCTGGTTTCCGGTGAGGATGGCCGCGCCGCCCTCGCCCTCGCCCTCGACATCAACGCCGCCATCACCGCTCACGCCGAACGCGCCGGTCTGGCGCGCTTTGCAAATCAGCCATAACCATCGGCAAATTGAATATCAAGGAAAGATTGCTCTGAACAGGATGGCGTAGCTTTAGCGGCTCCCGGCTCCCGGCTCCCGGCTCCCGGCTCCCGGCTCCCGGCTCCCGGCTCCCGGCTCCCTGGCTCCCTGGCTCCCTGCTCCCTGCTCCCTGCTATTGGCTACCCCCAATCTCCTCCCGCACCTTCCGCATCGTCTCCAGATAGAACGCCAGGTTGTGCACCGTGTTCAGCACCGCCGACAGCGGCTCCTGCGCCGCCATCAGATGCCGCAGGTACGCGCGGCTGTACCGCCGGCACACCATGCAATCGCACGCCGGATCTGCCGGACCCTGATCCTCCGCATATTGCCGGTTCTTGATGTTCAGGCGACCCTCGGACGTGAACAGCAGCCCGTGCCGCGCCGCCCGCGTCGGCAGCACGCAGTCCATCATGTCCACGCCCATCCGCGCGTACTCGGCAATCTCATCCGGATACCCCACCCCCATCACATATCGCGGCTTATCCGCGGGCAGCAACGGCAGCGTCGTCGCAATCATCTCCCGCGTCAGCTCTCGTGGCTCGCCCACGCTGAGTCCGCCAATCGCGTACCCCTGAAAATCCATCTCCACCAGCCGCTCCGCCGACTCCCGCCGCAGATCGGCAAACATCCCGCCCTGCACAATCCCGAACAGACTCGGGGTCGCGCCATCCAAATCCTGTCCCCTGTACCCTGCACCCTGTGCCCTGTCGAGTGCCCAGGGGGCACTCGACTTGTGCTTCTCAAAGTGATCGCGGCTCCTCTTCGCCCACCGCAGCGTCACATCCAGCGATGCCCGCGTCCGCCCCCGATCCGCCGGATACTCCGTGCACTCGTCGAACGCCATCGCAATGTCGGACCCCAGCGCAATCTGCACATCCATCGAGTGCTCGGGCGAAAAAAAATGCGATGACCCGTCGATGTGCGACCGGAACGAAACCCCTTCCTCCGTTACCTTCCGCAGTTCGCTCAGGCTGAAGACCTGAAACCCCCCCGAATCCGTCAGGATCGCCCGATCCCAGCTCATGAACCGGTGCAGCCCGCCCATCCTCCGGATCGCCTCATGCCCCGGCCGCAAATAAAGGTGATACGTGTTCCCCAGCAGGATTCCGACATCCAGCGCCTCAAGCAGCTGCTGCGGTACAGCCTTCACCGTCGCCTGTGTCCCCACCGGCATAAACACCGGCGTCTCGACCACCCCGTGCGGCAGCGTCAGCGTCGCGCGCCGTCCGCTACCAGCGCTCCGATGAATCTGAAACGTGAGAGACACCTGCTGATTGTAACGATGGGAATGGTGGCCGCTGCCGTCGAATTCTCCGCCCATCGGGCCAGGATCATCAACATTTCCAACGGTCTGTGCTCCGGCTGCCCAGCCTGTCGCTGCTCCACGGATGACGAATAGGAGTGCGGGTTTCCGCCGCGTTTCACCATCGGCAAATACCCATTACGTTAATACCCTCGCCACCCGCAAAAAACCTGTCCCATTCTGGACCAGCAGGCGTAAAGTTATGGCGGGACTCCCCTTAGATCTGTCTCAGGAGGCTGCCATGTTGAAGCCCTTTCTCCTTGCCTCGGCTCTTGCGTTTCTGGGTGTACCAGCGCTCTGCCAGGAGACCCCCGCTGCTCCTGCGACACCGCCGGCAACTCCACCGCCCGCAACCGCGAACCAATTCAACGTTCCCCCGGATTACCTCAGCAAAGTCAATCCGGTTAAGCCCACAGCCGAATCCCAGGCCTACGCCAAAAAACAATACGGCTGGGACTGCGCCATGTGTCACGGCGAGAACGGTGACGGGAAGGGCGACGTCGCCGCCGACCAAAAGCTGCAGCTGCGCGACTATCGCGATCCCGCTGTGCTCAAGTCGATGAGCGACGGCGAGATCTACTACATCATCGAGAAAGGCAAAGGCCAGATGCCCTCGGAAGGCGATCGCGCCAAGCCGGACCAGATCTGGAACCTCGTCATCTACATCCGCAAGATGGCGAACTCGGCCGCCGCGGCCTCCGCGCACTCTCCGCAGTAGACCGCCTCCTCCTCAGGCCCTCGTAGCGCTCGGCTCCTCCCGCGCGCACCCCGGTAACTCCAGCTGTTCTGTCGCCTGCTCGTCCACCCACGGGCGAAAGCACGCACGGCAACGCGCCTCGTAGACTCCCGCCGCTCCCACCAGTACCCGGGACTGATCGCTCCCCAGTCTCTGCGTATGCACCGCTGTTGCGCCGCATTGCATGCACACCGCCGATAGCTTCGTCACCTCATCGGCAATCGCCATCAGGTCCGGAATCGGAGCAAACGGCTCCCCCGTGAACGTCGTGTCCAGTCCCGCCAGAATCACCCTTCGCCCCTGCCGAACCAGTTCATCGGCAAGACTCACCAGCGACCCATCGAAAAACTGCGCCTCATCGATCCCCACCACTTCCACCGTTTCGATCGTCGGCAGCAGCACCGCCTTCAGCTCCTCAACGTTCGCTACCGTCACCGCCTCCAGCGTCTGTGCGCTGTGCGAGGCGATCGCGTTGCGGTGGTAGCGCACGTCCAGATCGGGCTTAAAACACGCCACCCGCCTCTTCGCGATCTGCGCCCGCTTCAGCCGCCGGATCAGCTCCTCGGATTTCCCCGAGAACATCGGTCCGGTGATCACCTCGATGCGCCCCGGATGTACGGCTGCATGCGCAGTCGGCCCCGCGCTTGACATCCTCTTCTCCCTTCACCTTTGATCGTCCAGTTTAGGCTCGCCACAACGCCAGGCAGTGTGGAAACCAGGGGCTAAATCTCCCTTGCAGGATCCCAAAGAACAGCCCCCGGTGTACCTCTCCAGGCCAGCCCGTTCCTTGACACTCCCTCGCCCGTACGCGATTCTATGAATCAGGCTCTCCAGCAGGAACGAAGTGTGTTCGCTCTTGCCAGGGGCCTTTTCCAGGTATCCAGCTCCCGGACGCGGCCGTGACCTCAAAACCAGGCGCTCCTGTGAGCCCTTCCGTGGAAATTCATCCTGTAGTGCGCCGCAGACGGCTTTTTTCCGTCCGGCCAGAAGGACTGCGCGTTGACCTTCATTGCCGCTCTGCCATCGTTTGCCCTGCCCACCGGTGTCGCAGGCATGTTGCCATTCCTGCTCATCATCGTCGTCTTCTACTTCCTGCTCATCCGCCCGCAGCAGAAGAAGCAGCGTACCTGGCAGGACATGCTCGGAAAGCTCAAAACCGGCGACCGCGTCACCACCACCGGTGGCATCCGAGGCGTCATCACCTCCATCAAAGACGACGCCATCCAGCTCCGCATTCCTCCTGACAACCTCCGCATTGAAGTGGTCAAGAGCGCCATCGCCTCCGTGACCCAGGACGACGCCAATACAAAGTAGAGAACCCGATGAAAACTAATATCCAGACCAGACTCATCGTCATCATTGCTGTCCTGGTTGTCTTCGTATACGGCGTTTTCGGAATCCCTCAGGGGCTTTCCGGGAACGCGCTCAGCCAGGGGCTACTCAGCTCCGGCCTGTTCAGAAAAGGAATCCACCTGGGCCTGGACCTCAAAGGCGGAATGCACCTTATCCTCCAGGTCAAGGTCGACGAAGCCATCAGCGCCGAAACCGATACCGATGTCGCCAGCATCCAGAGCGATCTGCAGAAGAACGGCATTACCGGCGCTACGGTTTCCAAGCCCGATCCGAAACGAGCCGATTTCCTCGAGGTTTCCAACGTTCCGGCGAACCACGCCAGCGACGTGCGCTCGATTCTGGATTCCAGCTACAGCAGCCGGTTCGACATCACCCCCGGCGTAGGCAACAGCTGGACGCTGACCATGAAGCCCACCGTCGAGTCTGAAGCCAAGCAGCGCGCTCTCGATCAGGCCATCGAGGTCATCAGTTCCCGTACCAACACCCTCGGCGTCAGCGAGCCCATCATCGAGCCCTATCAGCTCGGCAGCTATCAGATCCTCGTCGAGCTCCCCGGCGTCGACGACCTCGGCCGCGTCAAGGACGTCATCCAGTCCACCGCCCGCCTCGAAGCTCACGAAGTCATCGGCGGCCCTTATCCGGATCAGCAGTCCGCCATGCAGGCCATCGGCGGCTCCGTCCCGCCTGATGCCGAACTCGTCCAGAGCGTCCCCGGCGCGGCCAGTGAAGGCAGCACCACCGAATGGTATGAGCTGAAGAAAATCCCCGTCTGGGGTGGCACCGACATCCGTGACGCCCAGCCAGGCCACAATCCCAACACCGGTGAGCCCGAGGTCGACTTCTTCCTCACCAGTGCCGCCGGCTCCAAGTTCTCCGCATGGACCGGCGCGAATATCGGCAAGGACATGGCCATCGTCCTCGACAATCGCGTCCAGGAAGTGGCCGTCATCAAGGGCCAGATTGGCGATCAAGGCAACATCTCCGGCGGCGGCATCAGCGAGCAGCGCGTGAAAGATCTCTCCATGCTCCTCCGCACCGGTGCTCTCCCCGCTTCCATCGACTTCATGCAGGAAACCACCGTCGGCCCCTCCCTCGGCGCTGACTCCATCCACCAGGGCGTCGTAGCTTCGATCGTCGGCATGCTCACCGTCATGATCTTCATGCTGATCTATTACAAAGGTGCCGGCATCAATGCCGACCTCGCGCTCTTCCTGAACCTCGTGATTCTTCTCGGGTTCCTGGGCTTCTCCGGCGCAACCCTCACCCTTCCCGGCATCGCCGGCGTCATCCTCACCATCGGTATGGGCGTCGACTCCAACGTCCTCATCTTTGAGCGCATCCGTGAAGAGCTGCGCGCCGGCAAGTCCCCTTCCGCGGCTGTCGACCAGGGCTTTGGCCACGCTTGGACCACCATTGTCGATACCCACGTCACCACCATCGTCTCAGCGGCCATCCTCTTCATCTTCGGCACCGGCCCTGTCAAGGGCTTTGCCGTGACTCTTACCTTCGGTCTGCTCGCCAATCTGTTTACGGCGGTCTTCGTTTCCCGCGTCATCTTTGACGCCCATCTCAGCCGCAAACTGCACGGCGAACCGATCTCTATCTGAAGGCGGAATCTTCGTGGAACTGTTTCATGATCCAAAAATCGACTGGCTTGGGAAGAAATGGTATTTCCTCGGCTTCTCTCTCATCTTCAGCACCGCCGGCCTGCTGTCCATCTTGTTCTGGCACCATCTCCCGCTCGACGTCGACTTCCGCGGCGGCACCGTAGTCCGCGTCAAGTTCGCCGCCCAGCCGGACGCCGACCATATCCGGTCCGCGATCGACAAGGCCGGCCTCCACGACGCCCGCATCCAGCAGCCCTACGGACCGGCCGCGAACAACGAAGTGCTTGTCACTCTCTCCCGCAGCGAGACCAGCGAGGCGGCCCTCGATCAGGGCCGCGCCGCCCTCGTCAGCACCCTCACGCAGAACTACTCCACCGGCGCCGCGCAGAATCAGGGCAAGCTCGACCTCGACAACGTCAGTGGCTCAGCCCTGGCCTCCTGGCTCCAGCAGAACGACCCCGAACACCTCGGCAATACAGCCGACGCGCAGACCCGCTATGAAGCTCAGGCCACTGCCATCGTCCATTTCCGCGACGACCAGCATAGCGGCATCATCGACTCCCTCGACAGTTTGCATGGCGTCGTCGATCCCGCCGTCTTCACCGCTCTCCAGCAGAATGCCTGGCTCTCCGGCTTCTCCGTCCGCAGCGTCGAAATCGTGGGCGCCCAGGTCGGCAAGGTCCTCCAGCACCAGGCCGAGCTCGCCACCCTCTACTCTCTCGGCGGCATGCTCGTTTATCTCTGGTTCCGTTTCGAGCTCATCTACGGTGTCGCCGCCGTTGTCGCCTGCTTCCACGACACCATCATCACCGTCGGCGCCTTCAGCCTCACCAATCAGGAAATCTCCCTCACCGTCATCGCCGCCATCCTCACCCTCATCGGCTACTCGATGAACGACACCATCGTCGTCTTCGACCGCATCCGTGAGAATCTCCGCCTCAGCCGCCGCGAGCCGCTGGCCGATCTGGTCAACCGCAGCATCAACCAGACCCTGAGCCGGACTGTCCTCACTTCCGGCCTCACCTTTCTCACCGTGCTGTCGCTCTTCGTTTTCGGCGGCGAGGTCCTCCGCGGCTTCTCCTTCGCCCTCGTGGTCGGCATTCTCATCGGTACTTACTCCTCCATTGCCGTCGCCGCTCCCATGCTCGTGGCCTGGCAGGACTGGCGCGGCCGCCGCGGCAAGGGCGCAACCCTTCCCGCTGCAAAGAAAGCCAGGGTATGATGCTCCAGTCCCCCGCGGGCTGTGAAAACCTGCATCCAAAATGGAAGCAGGCCCGCTCTCCGAAGCTGGTGCTGTCTACCACTGCGGAATTGTGTTATAGAAGAGAACCGGCTCTGTCTGTCGGTTGCACCCCCGCTACCGGCATTGCGGGCAGGCTGGTCGCTCACGTGAGACCCCCGGCTGGGGTTCGGTCCGCATTCCCGAACGCCGGAGCGAGTTGGGAACAATTCGGTCCCCCTGCGGTGTCTATACGAGGTGTCAACTACTGAAAGGTCCGAGGTCGGCCATGGCAATGTTTGAAGACATCCTGCTGGAATCAGGGCACCAGATCAAGACCAAAAGCAAGTACTACACCATCGTTGGCCTCATCTTGAATGGCTCCATCCTTGCTGCCCTCATCTTGTATCCCCTCATCTACCCCGAGGCGCTGCCCAAAGCCATGATGGCAACCCTTCTCGTCGCGCCCCCTCCGCCGCCGCCCCCGCCTCCACCGCCGCCCCCGACCATCAAGGTCGAGCACGTTGTCTCCGAGATGCTCAACAATCAGCTCACCGCCCCCACCAGGATTCCCCATGACATCAAAATGGTGAAAGAGGAAGCTGCGCCTCCCTCCGCCGGCGTCGCCGGCATGGAAGGTATGGGCGGCTCCGGCGGTGTCATGGGTGGCGTGCTCGGCAGCCTCGGCACCGGCCCGGCCCCCACAATCAAGGCCGCCCCTCCCAAGAAGATCACCGTCTCCTCCGGCGTCATGGCGGGCAATCGCATCGCCGGTGAGACCCCCCAATATCCCGCAATCGCCAAAGCGGCAAGAATTCAGGGAACTGTCGTCCTGCAGGCAACGATTTCCAAGAATGGAACGATCGAAAACCTGCATATCATCAGCGGCCCCCCCATGCTGCAAGCTGCCGCTGCGGAAGCGGTGCGCAGCTGGAGGTATAAACCGTATCTCCTCAACGGCGAACCCGTGGAGGTCGAAACTCAGGTCAACGTGGTCTTCAGTCTCGGCAGCTGATTTACCGCCCCGGTCCGGCCTGGCCGCCCCGGGGCTTCTCTCGATTTTCCGGCCTGCCCGCCTCTCGTCCTGCGGGCAGGTATTCCGTCAGCGATCTTTGGCACCTATCGCAGTCATTGCCTCAGGAGGAAAGATTCAGTGATTCTCGCTCAGATCCACCATCTCGTTGCCAACCCGGCGTCCCTCGGATTCTTCCAGGAAGGCCAGACCGTCGGATTCAGCCCGATCGACCTCTGGAACAACATGGGCTGGCTCGCCCGTGGCGTCGTGTTCGTGCTCTTCATCATGTCCATCTGGTCCCTCGCCGTCATGATCGACCGCTATCTCTACTTCAACGCCGCCCGCAAGCAGTCGCGCGAGTTTGCCCCACGCGTTGCCGGCGCCCTCAAAGAAGGCAAGCTCGACGAGGCCGTCAAGGTTGCCGATCGTAACAAGAAGTCGCACCTCGCCGAAGTTGTCACTGCAGGCCTGCAGGAGTTCCGCAACTACGGCGGCGGCGGCGCGGTCAGCGTCGAGCAGATTGAGTCCTCCAAGCGGGCTCTTGAGCGCGCAGAAGCCATCGTCCACGCCAAGCTCAAGAGAGGCCTCGGCTCCCTGGCCACCATCGGCTCCACCGCCCCCTTCGTCGGCCTCTTCGGAACCGTCGCCGGCATCCTCAAGGCCTTCCAGGAAATCGCCACCCAGAAGACGCCCGGCATCGGCGCCGTCGCCGGTGGTATCTCTGAAGCTCTGGTCACCACCGCCTTCGGCTTGTTCGTCGCTATCCCCGCCGTCTGGCTCTTCAACTACTTCACCAACCGCGTGGAGGCCTTCGACGTCGAAATGGACAACTCCTCCAGCGAACTGATCGACTACTTCATCAAGCAGAGCAACCGCCGGTAGCCATCCGGCTGCCCTGTTCGCCCGCGTGGCGCCACGGGGTGAAGTACAGGTGAGCGAGAATCCTTCCAGCCGGGAGCACTTCCGGGGGCTCCCGGCCCTTGATTGTCGCCACCGCGAGATTTCCGATCGGAGCGTAAGCCAATGGCAATTGCAGTACGAAATGAAGGAGCCAAGGTCAACGCCAACATCAACGTCACCCCCATGGTCGACGTCATGCTGGTGCTGCTGATCATCTTCATGGTCATCACCCCTATGCTCCAGAACAAGGTGAACGTCGATCTGGCTCAGAGCACCAACGCCACGCCGATGGAAGACGCCAATAAGGAAGACTCCGTCGTCGTCGCCATTACCCGCGACAGCCGGGTCTACCTCGGCCAGAACCAGACCAGCGTCGCCAATCTCGGGCCTCAGGTCCGCGATGAGCTCGAGAACAAGACCAGCAAGATCGTCTACTTCCGTGCCGACGCCCGTGCCCATTACGGCACCGTGATGGATGCCATCGATGCGGTCCGTACCGCCGGCGTCGAAGAAGTCGGCATGCTCACCGAGCAGCAGCAGCCCCTCAATACAACAAGGCCCCCAACCGCGGGTGGCCAGTAACACGGTTTTCGCGGCAGAAGTGTGCATGAAACGAGGATCTGAATTATGTCAATGAGCGTAGGCGGCGCTGGCGCCTTAAATGCCGAGCCCAACGTAACTCCTCTGATCGACGTGCTCCTGGTGCTCCTGATCATCTTCATGGTCATCGTGCCCGTCACCCCCCGCGGCCTCGATGCGCTGGTGCCCCAGCCTCCCAAGAATCCGAACCAGTCGCAGCCCAACGACCGCACGATCGTCGTTCAGGTTCAGTCCGGCAGCGGCGGCGTTCCCAGCTATCTCATTAACGAGACGCCGGTCGCGAAGAGTGACCTCGAAAACAAACTCAACGATATCTTTTCCACCCGTGCCGAAAAGGTGATGTTCGTCAAAGGCGATCCCAACCTGGATTTCCAGGCCGTCGCCTGGGTCATCGATACCGGCCACGCGGTGGGCGTGGATCACATCGGCCTCGTCACGCCGAAAATGCAGGCGGGCCAGTAATTCTGCGAGCCGCTCGGCAGGGCACAGCCCGGATGCACTCCGGTACCCTTGCTCCCGGCCGCAGAAGCAGTACAATCGCTCTCGGCAACGTCTGAGTGCGTCGCTTTTTAGGCTCCCGGCGAGCTGAAGGAGATGATAGACAGAATGAACCGAATCGCACGTCTACTGGTGCTGGCCGTGGCCACAATCCTCCTGGTGGCTTCTTCGACCGGCTGTAAACGCCTGGAGGCTCGCAATCAGCTCAACAAGGGTGTGCAGGCCTATAAGCAGGCGAAATACGAAGAGGCCATCGACCACTTCCAGAAAGCCGTCAGCCTCGATCCCACCTACCCGATGACCCGGCTTTATCTCGCCACCGCCTACGCGCAGCAGGTTGTCCCCGGCCTCGATACTCCCGAAAACGAGAAGACCGCCCAGATGGCTATCAATGGCTTCATGCAGGTCCTCCAGGAGCATCCCGACGACATCACCAGCCTCAAGCAGATCGCCGCCCTCAACTACGACCTGAAGAAGTTCGGTCCTGCACGCGACTGGCAGCTAAAGGTTCTCCAGGCCGACCCGAAAGACGCCGAAGCCGCCTATACCATCGGCGTCGTCGACTGGACCCAGGCCTACCAGAATGCCATTCACGCCCTCCAGAGCGCTGGATTGCAGGATGACGGTCAGGGCAACGCCAAGATGCCTAAGCCAGTCTGCAAGACCATTCAGGACGAGAATACGCAGCTCGTGACCGACGGTCTCAAGTATCTGCAGCAGGCCGTCAGCCTTCGCTCTAACTACGACGATGCCATGCAGTATCTCAACCTGATGTACCGCCGCAAGGCTGACCTCGACTGCGGCGATGACGCCGCGCGCAAGGCCGACCTCGCGCAGGCACAGGACTGGGTGCAGAAAGCCATGGGCGCCCGCAAGATCAACGAACAAAAAGCCAACGAGAAAGCCTCAGGCGGCGTGGTCATGAACTGACCGCTGTGTCTCCGTATCGAGCAAAGCCCTCGCTCAACGCGAGGGCTTTGCTTTTCCGGTGAAGGCGCTGCACCCCTGACGAGAAAAAATCCAGCTGAAGGAATCGCTGACCAGAAACGGCTGACCAGCAAAATTGACAGGGAAAAAGAACCGGAACGACGCCCGGAAAAGGCCCACAGGAGAATCAGCACAACCCTCCGTTCTTTCGCGCCCCCGCTATGCCGCGGCCAGGTTCACCCCACAGCAAGCAGAAAAAGCCTATCCCGACAGCTTTTCAATCCAAATCTCCCAGGAACCCAAACAGAAGTACCGCTGCCAGCCTTCTTTCTCCTCTTTTTGAAAAACAGGTGCCCCCCGCCCCCCGTTATCCCGCGGCCAGGTTCACCCCACAGCAAGCAGAAGAAGCCTATCTCAACAGCTTTTCAATCCAAATCTCCCAGGAACCCAAACAGAAGTACCGCTGCCAGCCTTCTTTCTCCCATTTTGAGAACCAGGTGCTACCCCGCCGCCCCCCGCTATGCCGCGGCCAGGTTCACCCCACAGCAAGCAGAAGACACTCACGCGCACGAACTTCAATCTGAACCTCGGTTCGATCAATTCCCAAAGTCATCGCCGCCGTCCCATTCTGAAACAGTTCGGCGAATGCCCCTGTCGCCCTCTCACCTGAGCTCCAGGTCCCCATCCACAAAGCCGCGTCACGATCAGCGAGAGCCCTGCGCAGCCCGGATACACCGCTTTTTTTTCCTGTACCCTGCACCCTCAACCCTGTACCCTTGATTGCGGTGTTTCGCAAAGTTCTCATCGCCAATCGTGGCGAAATCGCCCTGCGCATTCTGCGCGCCTGCCGTGAGCTGGGACTCCCCACCGTCGCCGTCTACTCCGACGCCGATCGCGCCGCTCCCCATGTTCTCGAAGCCGATGAGGCTTACCGTCTCGGACCCGCGCCCGCACCCGAATCCTATCTGCGCAGCGACCTGATTCTGGAAATCGCTCAGCACACCGGTGCCGGCGCCATTCACCCCGGCTACGGCTTCCTCTCGGAGAACGCCGACTTCGCTCAGGCCTGCGAGCATGCGGGCATCAAGTTCATTGGCCCATCCTCCTCGGCCATGCGCATCCTCGGCTCAAAAACCAATGCCCGTCAGGCCGCCGACGAAGCCGGCATGCCCCGCACCCCCGGCTGCGTCCACGCGCTCGCCTCTCCTGAAGAAGCCGCCGACGTCGCCGCCGGTGTCGGCTACCCCGTGATGCTCAAAGCCGCTGCCGGCGGTGGAGGCAAAGGCATGCGCGCCGTCTTCTCGCCCAGCGACCTGCCTTCCGCGTTCGCCTCCGCCAGCAGCGAAGCCGAGCGCGCCTTCGGCTCCGGCGAAGTCTATCTTGAAAAACTCATCGAGCGCCCCCGCCACATCGAGATCCAGATCCTCGCCGACGAGCACGGCCACTGTGTCTCCCTCGGCGAGCGCGAGTGCTCGGTCCAGCGTCGCCACCAGAAAGTGATCGAAGAAGCCCCATCTCCCATCGTCGACCCTGACCTCCGCCGCCGCATGGGCGAAGCCGCAGTCCTCCTCGCGCGCTCCGCCGGATACACCAATGCCGGCACCATCGAGTTTCTCGTCGACGACAAGCAAAACTTCTTCTTCCTCGAGATGAACACCCGCCTCCAGGTCGAGCACCCCGTCACCGAGCTCGTTACCGGCCACGACCTCGTGCATCTCCAGATTCACATCGCCCAGGGCGAGCCCCTGCCGTTTTCCCAGAAGGACGTCCAGCTCCGCGGCCACGCCATCGAGTGCCGCGTCTACGCCGAAGATCCTGACAACGGATTCTTGCCATCCCCCGGCCGCATCACCCGCCTCCTGCAACCCGGCGGACCCGGCATTCGCGAAGACTGTGGCATCTACGAAGGCTGGGTCGTTCCCGTCGACTACGACCCCATGCTCTCCAAGCTCATCGCCTTCGCCCCCACCCGCGACCTCGCCATCGCCCGCCTCCTGCGCGCCCTCGACGAATACGTCATCGGCGGTATCCGCACCAATCTCGGCCTCTTCCGTCGCATTCTCACCGACCCCGATTTCCGTGCCGCCCGCATCGATACCGGCTTCCTCGACCGCCTGCTGGCGGCCACGCCACCGGCCCCCCCGGCTGCCGAGAACGGCCACGGTGCCATCCCAGCCGTTGCAGCAGCCCTCTTCGAGGTGACCAAACCTTCCGCCAACGGCGCGTCCGTGAACGGCCAGAGTCCCCCCAGAGCCTGGAAGACGGCCGCCAGCCGCGACGCGATCGGTCCCGCCGACTAAAGGACGCCGCCCGATGATGTTCCACCTCGAAATCGGCGGTCGCTCCTGTCAGGTCGAAGTCGAGCCCGCCGACACCCCCGGTCAGTGGCGCATCCGCGTCGATGCCCAGCCTGTAGAGGCCGACGTCCACCTCGTGCGTCCCGGTGTCCTCTCTCTCCTTATTGCCGGCCAGTCGTACCGCATCGTGCTCGACCCCGACACGACCGACCCCGCCCTCCATGTCGGTCCCCGGCGCATTCCGTACCGCATCGACGATCCGCGCTCCCTCAGGTCGCGCCGTCGCCATGCCGGCGCACAAGGCCCCGTCACGCTCAAAGCCTCCATGCCCGGCCGCGTCGTGCGCGTGCTGGTCGAAAAAGACGATATCGTCGCTGCCCATCAGGGCGTGCTCGTCCTGGAAGCCATGAAGATGCAGAACGAAATGCAATCACCCAGAGACGGCCGCGTCCGCGAACTTCGCGTTTCCGCCGGCGACACCGTCTCCGCCGGCGACATCCTCGCCATCATCGAATAACGTCGAATTCTCAGCCCCCAGCCCTCAGCGCAGGCCGGCTGCTTTACTGCTGCTGCTGGCTCTGCTGAATCTGCAGCAGCGGTTCGGCAGGCGGCGGCGGAGCCTGCGCTTTCTCCACCAGCATTGACCAGTCCTCGGGAATCGGCAGATCCCGGTCCAGATCCGGCGCCGCATCCGACGCCGTCACCTGCACCGCCACATACAATTCGCTTTCCGTCCTGCCCCGGAACAATCCTCGCGTCGGTGGCACATCCGCATAATCCCGTCCCAGCGCCGTCCGAATATGCCGGTCCCGCGCAATCAGCGCATTCGTCGGATCGAATCCCACCCACCCCAGCGCCGGCAAAAACGCCTCCACCCACGCATGCGTCGCACCTGACGTCGACCGGTCGTGGTCCTCGCTGCCGTGATAGAGGTACCCGCTCACATATCGGCACGGAATCCCCACGTGCCGCACCAGCGCAATCATGATGTGCGCAAAATCCTGGCAAACCCCCCGTCGCGTCTTCAGCGCCTCGTCGATCGGCGAATCCACCCGCGTGCTCCGCTTCTCATAACTGAAGGCGTCGTACAGCCGCACGTTGATCTCATGCAGCAGTTTCAGTGGATCGTCGCGCCGCACCACCTCCAGCTCCCTGGCCAGCTCCAGCAGCAGCGGCGTCGGCGTGGCAAATTCGCTTCCCAGCAGCATCTCCCAGTAGTCGCCCTCCGCCACCAGAGCATCCAGTTCCTTCCACGCGTCCGGTGTGAGCTCCGCTGGAATCGCCGCCAGCGGCTGGTGCTCCACCACTGACTCCGCCACGATCACCATCTGCGCATGTCGCCCCGGAATATCGAAGTGTTGGATGTTGTTTCCCAAATGATCCCGGTACGTGAACACGCGGCACCTCGGGCTCACCGACAGCGTGAACGACAAACAACGCTGGTTGCTGTCGCTCCTCGGATGCATGCGCACTTCCGTCGTGCTCTCGCTCACTGAACGCGAGTACACAAACTTCGTCAGGTGCCGCACAAAATAAACATGCATCAGGACACCGCCAGCGCCGTTTCCACCGAATACTGGATGTACACGGCATAGATCAGATCGTGGATCTCCTTAAACTGATCGAGAATGCTGCGGAGATACCCTACCGGGTTCCCCGCCAGAATCTCCCCGATCTGCGCAAATCCCAGCGTCGCCTTCAGCCGCCCCGCCACCCGCATCAGTTCCCCCCCATGCTGTGTTCGCGTGTGTTGCTGGATCGCCTCCAGCGCATTGTGCAGCGCATCCACGGCGTACCGTACCGAATGCGGAAAAGCAGGGTCGAGCAACAGGAACTCCAGAATCCTCTCGTGCGACAGCTCCGCCGTGTGTACCCGGCAAAAGGCCTCGAACGCCGTGCAGATGCGCAGCAGCCCCACCCATTCCAGATACTGGCTGGCATCGTCGGAATCCTCGCCCGGGAACACCTCCCGCTCGTAAACATCCAGCAGCATCGTCAGCGACCACGCCCGCTCCAGATATCGGCCCACGCGCAGTACATGCCATCCTTCGCCGTGGCTCAGCGTCGTGTCCGTCACTCCCTGGAACAGGTGAATTCCGTCGATGATCGTCGGCAGGAACTCAGCCAGGTTTCTCTCCGAAGGCGACGCCGTCCGCAGTCGGCTGATCTCATGAAAAAGTCCGTTCAGCCGATGCCACTGTTCCGTGCTCATCTCGTCCCGGATCTGCCGCGCATTCTCCCGCGCCGCAAAAATGCATGCCGTGATCGACGCATGCCGCGTCGTGTCGAAGCACAAAGCGTGGACCAGCGCCGTCACGCCCACCCACCGCGCTGGCTCGCTGCCGTCGCCTTCCTCCTGCCAGCCCAGCCCCGGCGCCGCACCCACCGCAGCCAGCACCCGCTGCCAGCGCCGCTCTGCGCTCACCCGCGACCGGTCCAGCATCAGGCCCATGTTGATGTCGATCAACCGCGCCGTGTGCTCGGCCCGCTCCAGATACCGGCTCGTCCAGTACAAACTGTCCGCTACTCGCGAAAGCATTTCATCACCGCGACTATCAAATCGAAAATAAACGAACTAACAATTCATAACGATCAACAACTAGAGCGAATGGCCCTGAGACTTCCGGGCTAACCGCTAACCGCTAACCGCTAACCGCTAACCGCTAACCGCTAACCGCTAACCGCTAACCGCTAACCGCTAACCGCTAACCGCTAACCGCTAACCGCTAACCTCCCCAGCACCCACGTATCCTTGCTCCCGCCCCCCTGCGACGAATTCACCACCAGCGATCCCTGTCGCAGGGCCACGCGGGTCAACCCGCCCGGCACGATCGTCACCTTGTCGCCGAACAAAATGTACGGACGCAAATCCACATGCCGCGGCCCAATCGATCCGTCCTCCAGCAAACACGGTGCGCGCGAAAAACTCAGCGTCGGCTGCGCAATGTAATTCCTTGGATCGGCATCGATCCTCCGCCTAAACTCCTCCCGCTCCGCCGACGAACTGTGCGGACCCACCAGCATTCCGTACCCGCCACTCTCGCCCACCGCCTTCACCACCAGCTTCTCCAGATTCTCCTTCACATATGCGCGCTGCTTCGCATCCGTCAGCAGATACGTCTCAACGTTGTTCAGAATCGGATCTTCACCCAGGTAGTACTTGATGATCGCCGGCACATACGCATATAGGGCTTTGTCGTCGGCCACACCCGTTCCAAACGCATTCGCCAGCGTCACATTTCCTGCCCGGTAGGCATTGAACAGCCCTGCTGCTCCCAGAATCGAGTCGCTGCGAAATGCCAGCGGGTCGATGAAGTCATCGTCCACGCGCCGGTAAATCACGTCCACCCGCTTCAGCCCCGCCGTAGTCCGCATGTAAACCACGTTGTCGTGGATGACGAGGTCCCGTCCCTCCACCAGCTCCACGCCCATTTGCCGCGCCAGCCACGTGTGCTCGAAATACGCCGAGTTATAAACCCCCGGCGTCAGCACCACAATTGTCGGCTCCGGCCGTCCCTCCGGCGCCAGCGACCTCAGCGTCGCCAGCAGCGCCTGCGGATAATGATCGATGGGCCGCACCCCATAATCCCGAAACAAACTCGGCAGCGTGCGCTTCATGATGCGCCGGTTCGTCAGCATATAGCTCACCCCCGACGGCACTCGCAGGTTATCCTCCAGCACCACGAACTCGCCGCTGTCCAGCCGCAGCAAATCGGTGCCTGCGATCGCTACATATACGTTGCGCGGTACCCGGAGCCCGCGCATCTGCCGCCGGAACTGCACGCAGCTGTACACCACCTCGCGCGGCACCACCCCCTGCGCCAGAATCTTCTGATCGTTGTAAACGTCGTGCAGAAAAAGGTTCAGCGCCGTGATCCGCTGCGTCAGCCCGCGCTCGATCCGCTCCCACTCAACGCCCGTCACCAGCCGCGGGATCAGGTCGTACGGAAAAATCCGCTCCGTCCCCTCCTCGCGCCCGTACACCGTAAACGTGATCCCCTGCATCAGGAACGACGCGTCCGCCGACTGCTTCCTCCGCCGGATCTCTTCCGGGGGCAGCGTCGTCAGTTCATTGAACAGCGCAGCATAGTGCGGGCGTATCGCCCCGTCCCCGTCGAACATCTCGTCGAAGGCGGTGTCCATGAAATATTCGCGGAGCAGCGGGTGGTTCTGCGCTCCCCACACGGGCGTCGTTGTCATACCTGTCCGTTACTCGGATGCGGAATTTTGCCTCAGACGCTTGAGGCCGATCCGTTTCGGACAGGGAAACCTGCACGCCTCGACAGGGAAACGTATCTTCTTGTACCACGACCCGGAAGCTTCCGGAAAGCAAAACTCCCGGCTCGAAACCGAACCGGAAGTTCATATCGCTGCGCAATGCCGCTTTCTAAACTCTAAACTCTATTTCCGTACCACTACTCCACCCTTCATCACAAACCCCACCCGCTCCACCGCCGTAATATCCTCCAGCGGATTCCCCGGCACCGCCACCACATCCGCAAAATACCCCGCCTTCAGCTCCCCGATCTGCCCCTGCCACCGCAGAATCTGCGCCCCATTCAGATAATCCGCCTGCAGCACCGCCAGCGGAGTCATCCCGTACTGCACCATCAGCTCAAACTCCCGCGCCTGCGTCCCGTGCGGAAACGGCCCCACATCCGACCCCACCGCCATCGGAACCCCCGCCGCCACCTGCCGCTTGAACTCGTGAATCTTGTAGTCCAGCATCGCGTGCTCCCGCGCCGCCGCCGCCGGCGACTCCGCATGATTCGCGAAGTATTCGAAAATCGTGAACGTCGGCACCGCCGGAATGTGCTTCTCCTTCATCAGCTGCATCGTCGCTTCGCTCAGCTGTGACGCGTGATCGATCGACGCCACACCCGCCTCCGCCGCAAACAGCGCTCCCGGCTCCCCCTGATCGTGAACGCCAACGTTCATCCCCAGCCGCGCCGCCTCCTCGACGCCCGCCTTCAACTGCGCCTCGGTGTACTGATACGGCGTGTGAAACGCCCAGAACTCCGCATCGCCCGCTTGCGCCCCCAGATGATTCTGAGTACACAGCGCCGCATCCTCTTCGCAGGGCACCGCCTTCACCCCGCCCGGCGCCGCTTCGCCGGGGCCCCCAGCGAGTCGTTGTTGCTCGATGGGGTGGTAGTCATCCGACCCCGTCTCGTAAATCTTCACGAACGTCGACCCCTCCTTGTGCTGCTCGCGAATCGTCTCCACAAGCTGCTCCGCGTCGTTCGCATAGTCCGCATTCCCCGGCACATGCGCCGCAGGATTGTAGTGCACCGCATCCTCATGCCCGCCCAGGATGCTGATCGCATTCCCGCTGATCCGCATCCGCGGCCCTGGAATCAGCCCCGCATTAATCGCCCGCATCACCGCCGTATCCGCCGACCCCGCGCCCTCCGTACCCATATCGCGCTCCGCCGTGAATCCCGCCATCAGATCCGCTTTCGCGGCCAGCTCCGCCAGAATCGTTCGCTGCGGCACGCTCTCTTCCACCGTCTGCAAATCCTCCGCGCCCGGATGCAAAAACAAATGCACGTGCGCGTCGATCAGCCCCGGCATCAGCGTCGTGTCGCCCAGATCAATCACCTCCGCCCCTGCAGGATGCTCGACCGACGTCCCCGCCGCCACAATCCGCTCGCCCTCCACCAGCACCTCGCCCGGCGTCACAATCTTCCCCGCCTCCACATCGAACAGCCGCGCCGCATGCAGCACAATCGCATGCCCCTGCGCTTTCGCCGCAGCCGGCGCCTCCTGCGCGAACGCCACCGAACACGCCCCCACCATCGCCACCACAGCCATCCATCCGTACCGTCTTCATGTCGTCATGTCCTCGAACCCTAAACTCTAATCCCTAAACTCTAATCGCTCCTGCTCAGCACCCCTGTACCCTGTAACCTGTAACCTGTACCCTGCAACCTCCAATGGACTCTCCCGCCGTCTCGTTCCGCGACCTCACCCGCCGCTTCGGCTCCTTCACCGCTGTCGACAATATCTCCCTCGACGTCGCCGCAGGCCAGTTCTTCGGATTCCTCGGCCCCAACGGTGCCGGCAAATCCACCACCATCAAGATGCTCACCGGCCTCCTCGCCCCCACCTCCGGCCGCATCGAGCTCCTCGGCATCGACTTCGCTGCTCACCCGCTCGACATCAAGCGCCAGATCGGCGTCGTCCCCGAAGGCCTCGCCCTCTTCGGCCGCCTCACCGCCTCCGAATACCTTCGCTTCGTCGGCCGCATGTACGGCCTCGAACGCGAAACCACCAACCGTCGCACCAACGAACTTCTCGACTTCATGAACCTCGCCGACGAGCCAAAAAAACTCGTCACCGACTTCTCCCACGGCATGCAGAAGAAGCTCGCCCTCGCCGCCGCCGTCATCCACGGCCCCCGTATCCTCTTCCTCGACGAGCCCTTCGAGGGCGTCGACGCCATCGCCGCCGGCACTCTCAAAGCCATGCTCCAGCGCATGACCGAGCGCGGCGCCACCATCTTCCTCACCTCCCACGTCCTTGAAATCGTCGAGCGCCTCTGCAGCCACGTCGCCATCATTCACCAGGGCCGCCTCGTCGCCAACGGCTCCATCGACGAGCTCCGCGCCGGTGTTGCCGCCAGCATCGTCGGACCGCCAACCGGCGAGAAAGCTCACCCTCGAGGAAATCTTCCTCCGCATCGTCAGCGGCTCCGGCACCGGCGCGCCCGAAGAACCCGTGCAGGAGCTTTCATGGCTGGCGTAGAGAATTCCCCATCGCGCCCCCCTGTAGCCAGAGGATTCCTCTCCCCTCTCGCCCGCCAGCAATACGCCGCGATTGCCTGGGTCCAGTTCCGCACCTTCATCAACTCCCTGCGCACGCGCCGGGGCAGCCTCGAATTTGGCGCGCAGATCCTCGTCTTCTTCTTCTTCTGCCTCATCGCCGTCGGCCCCGCCTTTGGACTTGGCTTCGGCGCATGGGCCGCAGCCGCCCATGGCCGCTTCCTCGGCATCGCGCTTGAGCTTTGGGTCCTCCTGCTCTCATGGCAGTTCTTCGCCGCTCTCGCGCCCGCCCTCGGCGGTCAGAATCCCGAACTCAGCCACCTCCTCCGCTATCCCGTCAGCTTCGGCTCGTGGATTGTCCTCTACCTCGTCTACGGTCTCGCTGCGCCGTCCACCCTCATCGGCATTGTCTGGGCCATCGCCATCGGCATCGGCATCAGTTTTGCCCGCCCCGACCTCCTCCTCTGGACCATCCTCACCCTCGCCCTCTTCGTCTTTTTCAACCTTCTCCTTGCCCGCACCATCCTCGCCTGGATCGAGCGCTGGCTCGCCCAGCGCCGCACCCGCGAAATCGTCACCGCCATCTTCCTGTTCCTCGCCCTCGCTGCCCAGGTTTTCAACCCCGTCTACCATCAGAACCCCCACAGTCATCCCTTCTCCGACGTCAGCAAACAGGACGTCGATCGCGTCGCCGATCGCGTCATGAATGTGCAACGCTTCCTCCCGCCGGGCCTCGCCGTCGACGCCATCCAGCGGATGGCGCAGCACGATCCTCTTTACGCTCTCGCGGATCTCCTCTGGCTCGGCTGCTACACCCTCGCTGCCGGTAGTCTGCTGGGTCTGCGTCTCCAGTCCGAGAGTCGCGGCGAAAACCTCAGTGAAGCCCCCCGCCGCCGCGCCACTGCAACGCGTAAGCTCCGCCGTCCCACCCTCGACTTCGCCGGTCCCATCGCCGCTGTTATCGAAAAAGATCTGCGCTACCTGCTCCGCAGCGGTCCCATGCTCTACAATCTTGCCGCCCCGCTGGTCATGGTCTTCGTCTTCGGCGGCGCCCTCCGCGGCGGAAGCCAGTTCACCAGCAGCATTCGCCTCGAATATGCGTTGCCCATCGGCATGGTCTGGGCCTTCCTCGGCCTCGCCCGCCTTATCAGCAACAACCTCGGCATGGAAGGCGACGGCCTCCAGTTTTACTTCCTCTCGCCCACCCCCATGCGCACCGTCATCCTCGGCAAGAACTTCCTCTATCTCGCGCTCTTCTTTCTCGAGGCCGTTCTTATTTCCGCCGTCGTCATCTACCGATTCGGATTTCCCGTGCCCAGTGTTGCTGCCGCGACCCTCGCATGGCTGCTCTTCGCCATTCCCGCCAACTTCGCCGTCGGCAATCTGCTCTCCATCACCATGCCCTACCGCATCAACATGGCTCGCATGCGGCGCGAACCCGGTGCCGTCGGAAACAACCTCACCAGTTTCTGCACCCAGTTCGGAGTTCTCGCCGTCGGCGCCATCGTGATCGCACCCTGCGCCATCCTTGGCGAACCGTGGCTGCCCGTCCCCATCCTCCTCGTCCTCGCGGCCGCCAGCTTCTTCGTCTACCTCCGCGTCCTCGGCAGCGTGGACCGCATGGTGCACTCCCGCATGGACTCCCTCACCCTCGAAGTCATGAAATCCCGCTGAAGAAAACAGCGTGCAAAAACACACCGGGGACCAGCAACAATGCTGATCCCCGCTTCTAGTCTCTACTGGCTACTGGCTACTGGCTACTGGCTTCCTCTTTAAACCAGCTCATGCCCGGCGAAAAAATACCCAATCTCGAACTCCGCCGTCTCCTCCGCGTCCGATCCGTGAATCGCATTCTCCTCAATCGACCCTGCATACTTCTTCCGGATCGTCCCCTCCTCCGCATTCGCCGGATTCGTCGCGCCCATCAGCTTCCGCAGATCGGCAATCGCGTTATCCTTCTCCAGCACGAGCGCCACAATTGGCCCCGAGGACATGAACGTCGTCAGCGATCCAAAGAACGGCCGCTCCTTGTGAACGTAGTAGAACCCCTCCGCCTGCGGCTTCGAGATGAACAGCTTCTTGATGGCAACAATCCTGAACCCGGCCTTCTCGATCTCCCCGAGAATCGCCCCCGCATAGCCCTTCCGAATCGCATCCGGCTTAATAATGCTGAACGTGCGCTGTGACATATCTACTTGTTAGCTCCTGGTTCTTTGCCTGATTCTTGGTTGAAGGCGATGCCTGAGTGGCCGAAATCACAAGGCAACTTGTGCAGGTAGATTCCAGTGGTCGATCTGTCCCCAAAATGAATAGAACCGGGACCCTTCGGATGAATAGATCGGCCACATCCCTCGTCATGATTCACGTGCTCGAGGATCAATTCCGCTGGGAACCGCAATGCCTCCGGATCACCTTCCAGCAACACGTATTCTTCAGTTAATCCGTCCGACTCCTCAGAAAAAACACTGACCGTCAGCTTTGAGGAACTCGAAGCATGTGCTTCCATCACATCATTGGTGCCGCTCATCGAGCCTCTCGCAAGTTCATGCTTTCCCAATCACCCTCGCCACCGTCTCCCCAATCGCCGCCGGCGTCTCCACCACGTGAATCCCCGCCGCCGTCAGCGCCTTCATCTTCTCCGCGGCCGTCCCCTGGCCGCCCGAAATGATCGCCCCCGCATGTCCCATCCGGCGTCCCGGCGGAGCCGTCTGCCCGGCGATGAACCCCACCACCGGCTTCTTCACATGCTCCTTCACGTACGCAGCCGCCGTCTCTTCCGCCGTCCCGCCAATCTCGCCGATCAGGATGATCGCCTCCGTCTCCGGATCCTCGTTCAGCAGCTTCAGCGCGTCCACGTGCGTCGTCCCGATAATCGGATCGCCGCCGATCCCAATCGCCGTCGACTGCCCAATCCCGCGCTGCGTCAGCTGATACACCGCCTCGTACGTCAGCGTGCCCGAGCGCGACACGATTCCGATCGAACCCTCTTTATGAATCCGTCCCGGCATGATCCCCACCTTCGCCTTCCCTGGCGAAATCACCCCCGGGCAATTCGGCCCCACCAGCCGCGAGTTCGAGTGCTTCAGCACGCTCCACACCTTCACCATGTCGTTGATCGGGATGCCCTCGGTGATGCAGATGATCAGCGGTACGCCCGCGTCGTTGGCCTCGAGAATCGCATCGGCAGCCGCTGGCGGCGGCACAAAAATGACCGTGACATTCGCGCCCGTCTTCTCCACCGCCTCATGCACCGTGTCGAAAACCGGCCAGCCCTCATGGGTCGTTCCGCCTTTCCCCGGCGTCACGCCCCCCACCACTTTCGTCCCGTACTCCGCACACCCCTTCGCGTGAAAAGTTCCTTCGCGGCCCGTAATCCCCTGCACGATGAGGCGAGTGTTCTTATCAACCAGTACAGCCATCTCTACACCGCTCCTTTCGCAGCTGCTACCACTTTCTGCGCCGCATCCTGCATCGTGTCTCCGACAATGAACTTCAATCCCGATTCCTTCAGGATCTTTCGCCCTTCTTCGACGTTCGTCCCTTCCAGTCGCAGCACCACCGGCACCTTCACGTTCAGGTTTTTTGCCGCTTCCACTACGCCCTGGGCCAGCGTATCCACCCGCAAAATCCCGCCAAAAATATTGATGAACACCGCCTGCACGTTCTTGTCCGACAGCAAAATCTCGAACGCGTGCTCGATCTGCTGCTGATTCGCGCCGCCGCCCACATCCAGAAAATTCGCCGGCATACCGCCCGCGTACTGGATGATGTCCATCGTCGCCATCGCCAGGCCGGCGCCGTTCACCATGCACGCAATGTTGCCGTCCAGCTTGATGTAGTTCAGCGCGTACTTCGACGCCTCCACCTCCAGCGGATCCTCCTCCGCCACATCGCGCAGCTCCTTCAGATCCTTGTGCCGGAACATCGCGTTATCGTCGAAGTTGATCTTGCAGTCCAGCGCGAACAGCTTGTCGTCCTTCGTCGTGATGAACGGGTTGATCTCCAGCAGCGACGCGTCCGTATCGATATATGCCCGGTACAGCCCGGTCATGAACCTCACCGCATCCGCAATCTGCGTCGGCTTCAGCCCCAGCGCAAACGCCAGCTCCCGCGCCTGATACGGCTGGAACCCTACGCCCGGGTCGATATACGCCTTGCGGATCGCCTTCGGATCCTTCGCCGCAACCTCTTCGATCTCCATGCCGCCCGCCTGCGACGCCATGAACACCAGCTTCGCCGCAGCGCGATCCAGCACGATCCCCAGATACAGCTCGCGATCGATCGCCGCCGTCTCTTCGATCAGCAGCCGCTGCACCTTCTGTCCCTGCGGACCCGTCTGGTGCGTCACCAGCTGCATGCCCAGGATCTGCTTCGCGTACTGCTCGGCTTCGTCCAGCGTCTTCGCCACCTTCACGCCGCCGCCCTTGCCGCGTCCGCCGGCATGAATCTGCGCTTTCACCACCACGCCCTTCGCGCCGCCGCTGAACAACTGCCGCGCCGCCTCAATGGCCTCATCCAGCGTGTTGGCGACCTCGCCGCGCGGAATCGCGACGCCATACTTCGCCAGAATGTCCTTTGCCTGATACTCGTGAATTTTCATAGGTGGTCTTCAGAGATATTGAAGCTTCATCGCTGTGGGGATCGTCCTGAAGGTCATGCCGCTCCTCGCCTGCGCGAGCTGCGGCCAATGCGGAATTCTCAGTGTAGCGAACGCATCTCACCCCCGGCAAACGTTCCCGCCCTGCCTGCGAATTCTTCTCGTCTTCCCCATAAGCCCGGTTCATGAGCTACACTGGCCGCCTCTCCCGTTCTCACCTCTCCCTGCAACACGTTTTTCCCGCGCTCTTTCGTCGACGTTCGATCTGCGGCAGTCGCGAAGTCTCAGTCTCTATCAGGAGGGAAAGTGAATCTCAGCAAAAAGCTCTTCGCAGAATTCTTCGGCACCGCATGGCTCGTCTTCGGCGGATGCGGCGCCGCTGTCCTCGCCGCCGCCTATCCCGGCCTTGGCATCGGTTTCGCCGGCGTGGCTCTGGCTTTCGGCCTTACCGTCCTCACCATGTGCTACGCCATCGGCCATATCTCCGGATGCCACCTCAATCCAGCCGTCTCCGTAGGCCTCGCCGTCGGCCGCCGCTTCCCGTATGCCCACCTCGTGCCCTACATCGTCGCCCAGGTCTGCGGCGGATTTGTTGGCGCCGCCACCCTGTATGTCATCGCCCGCGGCAAGCCTGGCTTCGTCCTCGGCGGTTTCGCCTGCAATGGTTATGGCGCGCACTCTCCGGGCCTCTACAGCATGCAGGCCTGCTTCGTCGCCGAAATGGTCCTCACCTTCTTCTTCCTCTTCATCATCATGGGCTCCACCGACATCCGCGCCCCCAAGGGCTTCGCGCCCATCGCCATCGGACTCGGCCTCACCCTCATCCACCTCATCGGAATCCCCGTCACCAATCTCTCCGTCAATCCCGCTCGCAGCACCGGCCCCGCCCTGTTCGTCGGCGGATGGGCCCTCTCGCAACTCTGGCTCTTCTGGCTCGCCCCCGCGCTTGGCGGCGTCCTGGGTGGTCTCGTTTACCGTGTCTTCTTCGCCGAGAAACCCGCACCCGGCGTCCAGGCCGTGCCCGCCAAACCTGCATACGAGCCGCTGCCCGGCACCTCAGCCGGCGACTGATCTACGCCGTTCAGGAACCCCCGGGTGCTCCCCATCTGCCCGTTTTGAGCAGGTGGGGAAGTCCGCAGCTCTGTCCGGATGGAGCACGAATCCTTCCCTGCGAAGGCGGCTCGCTCCCGCGCAGCCGCCTTCTGTTTTCTGCGCCTCGTTTAGCATAAGTTCACTGCATGCCCGCACTACAGGCTCACCTCAAACAGATCGTCGAGGAACGCCGCACCCTCACCCGTGACGAGGCTCGCCAGACTCTCAACGCCATCCTCACCGGCGAACCTGACGCGGGTACCGATCTCGAAATCGGCGCCCTCCTCACCGCCATCGCCTCGCGCGGCGAGACCGTCGACGAGCTCACCGGCTTTGCCCAGGCCATGCGCGCTCTTTCCCTGCCTATTCCCCTCACTGCCGACGAACGCGCCGCGCTGGTCGATACCTGCGGAACTGGCGGCGACGGCCTCGGCACCTTCAACATCTCCACCGGCGCCGCGCTCGTCGCCACCGCGGCCGGCGCCAAAGTCGCCAAGCACGGCAATCGCGGCATCACCTCAAAGTGCGGCTCCGCCGACGTCCTCGAAGCCATGAGCGTCCCCGTCGCTCTCACACCCCAGCAATCCGCCGACTGCCTTCGCGCCACCGGATTCACCTTCCTCTACGCCCCCGCGCTCCACCCCGCCATGAAGCGCGTCCAGCCGATCCGCCGCGCTCTCGGCTTTCGGACCATCTTCAATCTTGCCGGTCCCCTCACCAATCCCGCGGAGGCTCCCGCGCAGATCATGGGCGTCTACTCCCCAACCAGGCTCGATGTCGCCGCCGGAGCCATGGCCCGCCTCGGCATCCGCTTTGGCCGAGTCGTTCACGCCCGCAACGGCATCGACGAGATCGCCCTCTCTCCCACCGACACCATTGTTGTCCGCTCCGTCTCCGACCACGGCCCTCCGCACGCGATGTCCGCCCACGTCTCTCCCGAAGAAGTGGGACTGGCCCCCGCTGACCTGACCGCTCTCCAGGGCGGCGACACGCCCCAAACCAACGCCGCCATCCTCGAAGCCATCCTCAACGGCGAAGAAAAGGGCCCCAAACGCGACGTCGTCCTCCTCAACGCCGCCGCTGCGCTCGAGGCTGTCGGCCTCGCCATCGATCTCCGCGAAGGCGTCGCCCGCGCCGCTGCAGCCATCGACTCCGGGGCCGCCCGCACTACCCTCCGCGCCCTCCGCGATTTCGGTCGCAGCATCGCCCCCGCAAATCTCTAAGTCGCGTGATACGAATCGTCTCCTACGAATTCGGCTGGATCTGTCTCCACCCCGCCGCCGGCGCATTCGTCGAGTTCACCACCTGCCCGGCCCCATTCACCCAGTAATTCGCATTGGGCCCGGTCCACACATCCCGCTGTTCTCCCGTCAGCGGATCCGTCGTCGGCGTAATCCCGTTCAACACATTCGTGAAGCTATCCACCTGAGCCGCCTGTGCAGCCTGATGCTGCTCGAACGCATTCACCTGGTTCTGCATCGCCTGCATCCGCGCCTCGAACTGCTGCACCTGCGCCTGCAGTTCCTGGATCCGCCCCGCCTGCCGCATCTTCTGATACTGCAGCCCCTCCGCGTCCATCCGCTTCTGATACTCCAGCCACGCCGGGCTCACCTTCAGCGACCCCACGCAGTGCAGCGCGATCGCCCGCGCCGTCGCGGCTTTGTCCGGAGGCGCAACAAAACTCACCATCGTCGGCACCTGCCAGATTCCCTGAGACAGCGCCGTCTTCGCGTACGCGAACATCACGCGCGCTCCTCCCTGCGTGTCACAGCGATAAGCAATCTGCCCGCCCGACGACTGTGCCCCAGTCTGCTCCTGCGGCAGATAATCCGGCACCGTGAACCCCGCATCCTGAGCATCTGGCTGCGGATTGCGGCATGCGCTCCCGAACCGCGCATGCGAGTACAGCACCGCAAACTCCGGCCCCGTCCGATACCGCGCCACAATCAGCCGCGCCTGCGCTCCCAGGTCGTACACCTCGCCCTCCCGCGTGTGGTACTGGTTCGGCACCGTGTACGAAGGAATCGAAACATCGCCCAGCCGAATCTCGATCGACCCATCCGGCGATTGCAAATCCACCATCGGCCGCTCATCCGAATATCCCAGCCGGAACAGCCCGCCCTTCGCCGTCCAGCCCTGCGGTACATCCAGGGCAAAGGCCTTTTCCATGGGATCCTGGAACTGGATCCAGCTCACGTTTGCGGCCTGGCCTCCTGCAGTCTTCATCCCGAACGCAGTCAGCGCACCCGCGCCGAAGATCACTCCCAGAACCACTACCGCAACCAGCGCCCAGAAATCAATCGCTCTCGCTTCCTTAGTCATCTCGCACTCTCCTTTGTCCCGACCTCTCCGGTGTCCCGACCAACTCATCCCTCCCCCGGACCCGCCAGGCTCACCCCACAGCAAGAAGCTCAAGCCTCCGCAGGCCGAAAAGCAACACAAAACGTCGACGCGCAACCGTCTCTAGTCACTCCCGGTTCCAATATGGAACGCGCATGACCTTCACACTCCATTTCTTCCTCTCTGCACCAGAAGCCCAGTTCAGACTCCCCCCGCTATTCAATGCGCAGGGCGCGCATCGGATCCACCGAAGCAGCGCGTCGAGCCGGCAGGTAGCTCGCCGCGATCGCTACGCCGGCCATGACCGTGCATGCAGCCGAGAAGGTCAAAGGGTCGGCGGCCTTCAGCCCAAACAGCTGACCCGCGATCAGGCGCGCCGCCAGTGCTGCGGCCGGAACGCCGGCCACCAGACCGAGTGCGACCAGCAGCAAAGTCTCGCGCAGAATCATCCCCGCGATGCGGCCCCGCTTCGCCCCCAGCGCCATGCGAATGCCAATCTCGCCCGTGCGCCGGCTCACCGTGTAAGCCATGAGCCCATACATGCCGATGCATGTGAGCAGCAGCGCGAGTATGCCGAACAGCTCCGACAGCGAAGCGACAAGTCGCTGCTGCACGAGAGAGTCGTTGAGCTGGCCTTCGAGAGTCCTCACGTTGTAGAGCGGCAAGCGTGGGTCGATGGATTTGACCGCATCCAGAGCGGAGTTTTGCACGGTCGCCGCATCTGTGGCGCTGCGTACCTCGAACGCCGCGCCGCCTTCCGGAGCCTGGAACATGGGCACGTACAGCATGTACGTGGCGCCCTCCCGCAGGTCGTGTACCTTGATATCGCGCGCTTCGCCGACGATGCGCAGCCAGCTCGAGTCGCCCCGATAGCCGGGGATGCTGACACTGCGCCCGATGGGATCCGCGTACTCGAAATAGTGGTGTGCCGTGCTTTCGTTGATGATGGCCACCTTCGGCGTGCCCGCACGATCGGTCCACGAGAACTCCCGGCCGCGCAGCAGTGGAATCTGCATCGTGCCGAAGTAGTCGGGCCCCACTGGCTCCACATCGACCGACGACAGATCTTCTCCCTCGTGGGCCGACGGTCCCTGCACCCGCACCGTGGTATTGCTGACGTTGGTACTCATAGGCTCATGTACGGATAAGGACGCGAGGCGGACTCCTGGGATGGCGCGCAGACGGTTGAGGATCTGCTCGTACAGCGGGACCACGTCCTGTTCACCGATCAGCGGAGGGTCCACCGAGAACAGCAGCACGTTGTCGGCATTGAATCCCGGATAGAATTTCCGAAGGTTCGCAAGGGTGCGCGTGAGCAGACCTGCGCCGATCAGAAGCACCAGCGACAGGGCGACCTGAACCACCACCAGCGATTTGCCCAGACGGCCGTGCGCGGCCGAGCCGGCGATGGCCCGTGGATTCTGCGCCAGCCCGTGCTGTGGGTCCACTGCGGTAGCACGCCACGCCGGAATCGTGCCGAACACCAGGGCGGTCAGGACCGAAACGGCGAATGCGAACCCCAGCACTCCCGGGTCCAGGTGCATGCTGAGCGATACGGGACTGCGCCCGCGCGCCATGAGCGCAAGCAAAGACGCGCTGCCCCACCACGCGAGCACCACGCCGAGGATTCCGCCCGTCAGCGCGAGCAGGATGCTCTCGGTGAGCAGCTGCGCCATGAGCCGCCGCTTCCCGGCTCCCAGCGCAAGGCGTATGGCGATTTCCCGTGTTCTCGCGTTCGCGCGCGCAAGCAGCAGGCTGGCGATGTTAGCGCAGGTAATCAGCAGCAGCAGCGCCACCACCGCCATCACGATCCACAAAGGCCTCGAGAATTGCTCGCGCAGCATCGCCAGGCCCTGGCTGCCCGGATCCAGTCGCAGCCGGCACCGCAGGAAGAAGTCGCGGACTGCGGGCGAGTCGATCGGCATTCCCGCCAGGCTGGCCGCCGCGTCCCGCGTGGTCTGAGCGTAAACCGGCTCGAGGCTGGCCGTCGCTTTCTCCGCCGAGACGCCGTCCTGCAGCCGCCCGAAGACGTACAGCCAGTTGCGGAAGGGCGCTTTCAGGGCGTCGGCGGGACCCCCGGCTGCGGCGAATCCGGGATTCACAGACCCGATCATCGTGAGCGGAATGAAGACCGCGATGCTGTGCCCGGGCTGCAACCCGTAGAACTCCGGCGCGGTGACGCCAACGATGGCGAAGGGCGCGTTGTTGAGCAGGATGCGCTTCCCCACGATCGCTGGATCGAGCGCGAAACGCGTCCTCCAGTAGTTGTAGCTGATCACGGCAACTGGATTCCGCCCGGGTTCGGATTCGTCCGAGGGAACAAGCAACCGGCCCAGTACGGCGTTGACGCCGAGCATGGGAAAGTAACTCCCCGAGACCAGCTGACCTTCGGCGAGGCCGCCGTGACCGTCCACTTCAACGTCGATGTTGTGCAGGTTGCGAAAGGCGAGCACGCCGGCCAGCGTCTGCGCCTGATCCTGAAATGCTTTGAAGGCGTGCATGGAAAAGGCATCGTTCACCGGGAATTGGGGATTGATGCTTTTGAATTCCACCAGCTGCTCCGGATTGCGCACCGGCAGCATCCGCAGTAGCGCCGTATCAATAAGGCTGAAGACCGCGGTGACCGCGCCGATGCCCAGTGCGAGGATGAGGACGGAAGTGACGGTGAATCCCGGCGAGCGCCGCAACTGCCGCAGCGCATAGCGCACGTCCTGCCAGAAGCGTTCCACCGGCGCCCATCCCCAGGCTTCGTGCGTTTGCTCTCGGATCAGAGTCGCATTCCCAAAGGCGCGTCGTGCGGCGTACCCAGCTTCCTCCGCGGACACGCCCCGTGCCCGCTGCTCTTCCTCTTCCAGTTCGAGGTCGGACTGTAGCTCACGCTCAAGATCGGCGTTGCGTTTGCGGATTTCCCACCAGTGCATGGGCTTCCCTCCTCAGCGCCTGATTCTTCTCAGCCCTCATCGCGGGCTGGCGGCCACATCACGCGTGCCACCGCTTCAGCCATCTGTTTCCACTCGGACTCTTCAACCACCAGCTGCTTCCTGCCCTTATCCGTCAGGCGGTAATACTTGAATTCACGGTTGCGGTCCGGCGCTGTCTCCCATTCCGAGACGACCCACCCTCTTCTCTCCAGCCGGTGCAATGCCGGATACAGCGAACCATGCTGCATCTGGAGGAAGTCGTTCGTGGTCCGCTGAATATGCTTGCCGATCTGGTGCCCATGCGCCGCACCGTAAAGAAGCGTGCGCAGAATGAGCATGTCCAGAGTGCCCTGCAGCAGGTTGGCGCGCGGCTGTGAGTCTTTGGCCATGGAAGACATTCGACCCTCAATGATCACGGATGGTAGACGTTCGACCATCGGGTGTCAAGAGACCAGAATGCCTCCGGTCAAACCGTTCAAAAAATGACGCGCTCGCCGAAGAGTTAACCCAGTGGAAAACCCTGTTATCCACTTGATTTACACAACGCCCCTCGCATGGAATATTCATACCGCTCCCGCGGCCGGAGGTTTTCATGGCGAAGGAAGCCTGGATGGACAATACGCATCTTCGCGTAACCTCGGAAGACGGCACCATCTCCTACCTCTACGACGTGGATGCGCAGGGAGCGCGCACCTGTACGGAAATCATCGAGCGCCAGTCCGACGGCACCACCAGTTCGCACCTGACCGCGCGCGCTCTGGACGACCTCTTCTGGGGCGGCCGCAATCGCCGCTGATTCCGCCGTCCGAATCCCGATGCGGAAACCAGGGTGCCAGGCACGTCCGCCTGGACGGCCAGTCCCGGTATTCTGAATCAGACCGAATATGTCTGACCAGAGCGAAGCCCTCAAAGCAAGAATCCAACCCTTCATTGTCGAAGGTGGCGCGGCAGCCGGCGATCGTGCCGCCATGGAAGCCTTCCTGGAGTTGCGTCTGGCGCTCGAAGCCGGTCTGGTGCGCGCCGCTGAGCCCGACGCCTCCTCCCCAACCGGCTGGAGGGTGAACGCCTGGGTCAAGCAGGGAATCCTGCTCGGCTTTCGCATCGGGCAGTTTCAGGCCTCAGGCGATGGCCTCTCCTTCATCGATAAAGACACCTTCCCTGCGCGTCATTTCACTCCCGATCACGGCGTCCGCATCGTTCCCGGCGGCTCCTCCGTTCGCGCCGGAGCCTGCCTCGCCCGCGGCGTCGTGATGATGCCCCCCAGCTATGTGAACGTCGGCGCGTATGTCGACGAAGGCAGCATGATCGACTCCCACGCCCTGGTCGGCAGCTGCGCGCAGATCGGAAAGCGCGTGCACCTGAGCGCCGCCGCGCAGGTGGGCGGCGTCCTCGAGCCGGTCAACGCCAGTCCGGTCATCCTCGAAGACGACGTCCTCGTCGGCGGCAATTGCGGCGTCTACGAAGGCACCATCGTCCGCAGCAAAGCGGTGCTCGCTGCTGGAACCATCCTCACGCGCGGCACGCCTCTCTACGATGTGGTGCGCGGGGAAGTCCTGCGCGCCGATTCCGACAAGCCGCTCATCGTTCCGGAAGGTGCTGTTGTGGTTCCCGGCGCGCGCGCTGTGAGCAAAGGCCACGGCAAAGACTGGGGCCTCAGCCTCTACACGCCTGTCATCGCCAAATACCGCGACGACAAAACCGAGCTCAGTCTCGCGCTCGAAGACCTGCTGCGCTGACTACGCTTCTTTCTCTTCTTCGGGTTCGTGCAGGAAGGGCAGTGGCGTTCCGTTCTTCGCGACCCACTGGATGCTGCCGATCAGGTCGCCCATATTCGGCACAGTAACGTCCTGCACGGGAAGATATAAGCCCAGGCAATTCTCCCCCCACAGATGGTTCGCCATCAGGAACAGAGCCTTATAGCAGGCGGGCAATTCTGACTCGGACATCCTGGCGCCATCCGGATAGTCCACCTCCAGCCAGGCCCGGTGCCGCTCCCACACTCTCTGCCGCACCTGATTCGTCTCATGCCCCTGGTGCCGGTAAGGTCCTCTGCCGCCGCGCATGCCGAACCGCACATCGGAGATGCGGACCAGCCACCGTCCGCCCCGCCTTCGCGGCGCAATCCATGTTTCGCTGTCGGATTCGCCCCACGCCTTCGCCGCCAGCTCGAGCGCAGCGCCCCTCGTCAGTTGCACCGGCTGTTCCAGCATCAGCACCAGCGACGGGCAGGGATCCTCTTCCTCATTCGGGGACCCCGTGACCACATTTCCAAGAAAGCGAACCGCTCTTCGGATCATGCGCAGTCCATGGTACGACGAGCGCTCCCGAACCGGAAGAGGCTTCATGATTTAGCCAGACCCGATAACTACCCATGTAACTATGAAGTTAGATCACTTATGAAGTTATCCCTGGCCTGGCCAGGGATCAGAGCTGGGATTCGAGCTGCTTCTCCGAACTCAGTGGCCCATCGAGCGGCTCACGCGACCTCGCCGATCTCGCGCTCGACCGAGCGATTCGTCATGAACCGCTCCAGGGCCTGCATCGCGCAGCCCTGCCCGCACAGGTGATGCATTTCCGGGTTGCGGCTCTCGGCAAAATTCCACGGCAGCAGCGTGAATCGCTGGCCGGGCTGCCCTTCGTCGAAACAGGGAACGTCGCCCAGCACGTACATCCACCAGTGGTTGGATTCGCCTTTTTTCTTGCCGCAGATGTCGCAGGTGAAAGATACGTCCCAAACCATGGTTACTCCTGAACAAACACGCTGTCCGCTACCGTACTACGGAACCGAAATGGCGGCAGTAGCCCTTCCGGGGGAGGGCTCTGGATTTCCTGTCCCCATCCTCGTATCGTGGACCTGCCATGGTTTGTACGCGCTGCCACGCAACGGAGTTTCGTCTCTCCAGCATGCGTTTTCGCGACCTGGAGCACCTGGCTGTTCTGCAATATCCTGTTCGCTGCCGTTACTGTCATCACCGCACCTATGGAAGTTTTTTGCTGGCCCTGATGCTCTTTCAGCTGCGCCGTCATCATTTCGGCCACAGGGAAAGCGCATAGGACGCTCTCCCGCCCATTGTGGATGCCTGGATGCTCCACCTCGGCACTGCGGTTGCCGCTTGACCTGGTTTTGCATGGCGCGGCATCATTTGGCGCCTCCCGCATCCGACTATCGCCTACTGCGGCGCCGGCCCACGCACGATCTGCACCAGATTGTCCGGCTGAACGTGTTTCGCAAACGCAGCTTTCACATCCGCGGCGGTCAGCGCGTAATACTTCTTCGCCGCCTGGATCGGCTCATCCAGAGGCAGTCCCATTTCCGCGCGCCCCAGCAGTCCGCCCGCAACCGCTTCCTCGCTTGATTCGCTCAGCGGAATCTGCCGCAGCAGCAGCGCCTTGGCCTGGTGCAGCTCCGCATCCGACACATCCTGGGTCCGCATCTGCTCCAGATCCCGCACGATCAGCGCCCGCGCTTTCGACACATTCGGCGGATCGCATCCGTAATCCACCGAATAGCTGGCGCGCGTCTTCGACACATCCATGCTCACGTCCACGTTGTAGACATATCCCGCTACCTGGCGCAGATCGTGATACAACCGCGTCGCATAGAACCCGCCCCCCAGCACGTGATCGCCCAGCTGCAGCGGATAGTAGTCCGGATCGAAGCGGTTAATGTCGATCTGCTCGGCCAGGGTGACCGAGTCCTGTACTGCCTGCGCATCCGGGACATTCGATGCCGAAGCCTTGTTCACCGGGATGGGGGACAATGTCGTGTTCGGCTCCGGTCCTGTCGCCTTCCAGTCGCCGAACCATTTCTCGACGACCGTTTTTGCCTCTTCCGGCGTCACGTCCCCGATCACCACAATGGTGGTCAGATCCGGCCGTACCGTTGCCGCGTGATACTGCTTTACATCGTCCAGCGTCAGCTTCATCACCGTCTGCGGCGTTGCTTCGCGCAACACCGGATCGCCCGTGGGAAGCAGCGCCACATCCAGCGCTCGTGACGTCCGGTATCCCGGGCTCTGCAGATTTCCCGCCACAAACTGAGCCATCTGCTGCTGGGTGATTTTGAACGCCTGCTCCGGCAGCGCCGGATGCAGCTCGTTATCCGCCAGCAACTCGACGCCGCGCGAGAAGTATTCCTTCAGCACTTTCACCGAGAAGCCGTAGCCTGCGCTCTCGTTGGCCGCAATATCGTCCAGAGCTTTCTGGAACGCGAGCCGGTCCAGGGTCGTTGTCCCATAAGAATAGAGTTGGTCGAGTACCTCTCCCACGCCCTCCTGTCCCGAAGGCGACTGCAGATCGCCGTTGTGTTTCACCGTGCCCATCACCGTTACCGTGGGACTCGTTGTATCCGTCCGCACGATCAGCCGGATGCCGTTCGCCAGCTTCGTATCAGACACCGGAATAAAGGTCGTTGGCACCTGCAGCTGGCTCAGCTCCTTCTCGGCCCAGTCCGGCAACGCCACTGGTTTGGTCGGTGCAGACGTCACCTTCTCGCTCCCGCCAAACCCCTTTTCCGCCACCGGCTCGCCGTTCGGCGCCGGCTTCAGCGTCGCCGTAATCGTCGCCGCATTCAGCAAATACTGCTTCGCCACCCGATTCACATCCGCCAGCGTGACCTTCTTCATCGCCTCGATGTCTTCATCGGGTGAATTGCGGCCTTCGGCAGCCAGCGCTTCCGACCACACCGACGCCAGGTCCGGGATAGAGTTGCGCTGGAACTCCGCCTGCGCAATCTCCGCCCGCTTCGCCGCATCCACCAGATCGGCGGGCACACCGTTGGCAGCGTACTTATTCACGATCTGTCGCATCTCGTCGAGCGCCGGATTCGCGTCCTGCCCCGCGGGCAGCGCTACCAGCCCGAAACCAACACTCGCTTTCGGATACGTCTCCGCCAGACCGAATTCCGCCGCCAGTGCCTTGCCTGCCGGCACCATGCCATACAAATCCGCGCGCTGGCTTGCCAGCACATCGGAGAGAATCTGCATCGCCGCCCAGTCCGGCGAGTCCGTCCCCGGCATTCGCCACGCAATAAATCCAAGAACGTAGGGCAGATTGCTGTCCAGGGTGAACGTATCGGACTTCACCGGCTGCAGATGAACCTCCGGATGCGCCGGAACCGGATGGCTGGGAATGTCACCGTAAAGGTTACGAATCTTCTCCAGCGTCGCCGCCGGATCGACATCGCCCACCACCATCAGAATCGCGTTCGACGGCGTATACCACTTGTCGGCAAACTCCTTCAGCATCGCGCCTGTTGTCTTTTCGAACGAAGGCCGCGTTCCCAGCGCATCGTGCGAGTACGGCGTGCCCGCGAATAAATCGTCGTTCAGCCGGGTCAGAAATTTGTAGGTCGGATTCGAGAGGTCCCGCGCCACTTCCTGCTCAATCGCGCCGCGCTCATGCTCCCATTCCGCCTCCGAATCGTCAAATCCGCGCAGGCACGCCGCCTCCGCCTGCAGTGCGACGTTCAGGTCCGCGGCGGGCACCGTCTCGAAGTACTGCGTGATGTTCTGCTGGGTGTCGGCGTTGTTGTCGCCGCCCATGAGTGCAAAAATTGCCGACGTCTGATCCGCCGTCATCCCTTTGCAGCCGCGGAACGCCATGTGCTCCTGCGCGTGCGCCATTCCCGGAAATCCATCCGGCGTCTCATTGCCGCCCACTAGGAAATTCGCTTCCACCGTCACCACGGGCGCGAGCGTGTTGCGGATGATCACCACCCGCATGCCGTTGGGGAAAGTGGCACGGGTGACGGAGGTCTGGGTATCGGCGGCTCGGACGAGTGGCGCGGCCGCCAAAGACAGAAGGGCGATCAGAAATGGCAGTGTACGGCGACGATTCAAAACAATTCCTCCCAGGGATTCCCCCATAAGGATGGTAATAGATGCACGTTACGGGAGGATTCTGGTCGCGAAAGCGAGGGAGGAATTTGTGACCATCAGGCCGCGCGGGCCGATGAAAGTGCATGGCGGAGGACCGCCGTTCTAAACCAGAAGCGAATCAGGAGGGGCCAGGCCCGGAGAGGCGGAGTGGACCGCCTCCCCTGAGACAGGCTCGCGGGTTTCTACGCGTGAACGGGAACGGCGATCTTATGGAAGGTCGAGCTAACAACTTCACACGTCTGAACCGTCGGGTTTCCATCGATCACGTGTGAGAGGCTCTTTACCACGGCCGGGTAAGCGCTGGTGTTGTAGGCTTCCGCATCCGCTTTGTTGTCCCACAAACTGATGGCCGTCACATCCAGGCCGTTGGGGTTGGCAATCGTGATTTCGTCCCTGAATCCCTTTTGTTTGCGCAGTAAGGGCAGTACCTCGTTCTCAAATACGTGGCCGAACTCAGAGAGCATTTTGGACTTCAGATGAACAGAGACATTGCGTGCGAACATAGGTCCTCCTTAAGAGGCCATTGTTAGCTAAGAGGGGATAACTTCAGATGGGCTGACTTAGTTCAGGAAACCTGAAAGAGGAGGAGGTGTAATAACCTCCTCATCTCCGAGTGTATCCCAGTGCTATGCGCTTGTCCATTTGTGGCATGGGAAGGCTTTGATGCGATGAACGCAGTTATTCTTCCCCGATCGGCATCCCCGGCGGCGCCGGCACCAGCTTCGCCGGCACAAACTTTGCCGGATCCTTCAGGAACTCGTCGATCCGCGCAACCTCATACGCCCGCCAGGCTGCATTCTCGCCGCCTGCTGAGTCGCGCGCATACGCATCGCGCAGCGCCTGCAGCTTGACCCGCAATGCGCCCCTCACCTCCGCCGATGCCCCCGGATTCGCTGCGAGCCCCAGCATCGCCTCCACAATCCGGCTGTCGACCCCGCGCTTCACCTCCACAGTCAACCCGCTCGAATCCGTCGCACTTCCGGTGGACTTCAGCGTGGCATCGATCACCTCGTCCAGCGATGGCTCCGCGCTGTCGCGCGCGTGATACTCCACCAGCCGGTTCGCGCGCTCCGCGTTGAACACCAGGCTCAGCGTCAGATCCGCCGCCGACTCCGCCGCCGCCACCGGATCGAAGGTCACCCCGGTATCCGACGGGAAGCTCTCCTCGGTCCGCGGCAGTCCCGGCGTGCGCGGCGGCAGCAGCTTCAGCAGCGACTCGGGCAGCGTCAGCATCTCCGGCGACAGCGTCTTCAGCACGCTGGCCAGCGCGTGCCGCTGATCCGCAGCATCGACAATCTCCGGCATCTTCTGATCGTCCCCGCGCACGTTGTACCGATAATCCAGCCCGCCAATCTCCTTCACCGCGGCCTCCGTCTGGTAGCGGTGGAACAGATAAACCAGCACCAGCTTGTCCTGTAGCTCCGCCAGCGGTTCGCCGTCGTGGATCGCATCCACCCCAAAGCGCTTGAGCGCCGCAGCCCGCACCGTCAGCACGCGATCCAGCTCCGCCGCCGGGTCCGTTCCGTTGTCCCACAAATGCGCGTGCGGATGCGCCCCGCCCTGGGGTCGCGCGTCTTCATCGGTGATGTAGATCATCCCCGTCTTCTCCGAGTCGCGCAGAATCCTGTCCAGCGCCGCCTGATCCTCTACCGGCTTGCCGTCGCGATCGAACTCGCGATACCCGTAGTCGATCGCCACTTTATCCCACGTCCCAATCCCCGCCGGATACGCGTGGCTCACATCGGGAACGCCGTTCGGCCCCAGCGTCACCCACGGATGCGGATAATCCATCACCGACATCGTCTGGTCCGGCGAGTGCGGGAACGCGCTCGCGGCAAAGTTGTGCGCGAGTCCGAGCGTGTGTCCCGTCTCGTGGGCTCCGAGTTGCCGGATCCTCTGCAGCACCATCTGCAGCGCCGCATCATGGGCTTCGTCCGCAGCCGGCTTGCCATGCTCATACGGAGCCAGCAGCGCCTCCGCAATCAAATAATCCTGGCGCCCGCGCAAACTGCCCAGCGTCACGTTGCCCTTCAGAATCTCGCCCGTCCGCGGATCGGCAATGGCCTCGCCGTAGCTCCAGCCGCGCGTGTAGCGGTGCACCCACTGGATGATGTTGTAGCGCACATCCATTGGATCGGCATCCTTCGGCAGCACATCGACCCTGAACGTCCCCGGCGCCCATCCTGCTGCCTGGAACGCCTGATCCCACCACCGCGCGCCTTCGACGAGCGCGCTGCGCAGCGGCTCCGGCGCGCCGCGATCCACGTAGTACTGAATTGGCGTCACCGCCTCGCACGCGTGCGTGCAGTTCGGATCCTTTTTGATCAGCCGATGCCGAATAATGAACTGCTCCTCCAGCGGCGCGCTCAGCGGCGCATCGTAATCGCGATAGCTCATTGGAAAATATCCGGCGCGAGGAGAGAACCGTCGCGGCGTGAAGCCAGGCGGCGGCAGCTCGACAAAATTCTGCCGTTCGCGAATCGTCACCGCTCGGGCATCGGGCGACACCTCGCGCAGAACCTTGCCCACCGGCTGCAGATCCTCCGGCCGCGTGGAAAATGTCAGCTCCGCTTCCACCACGGTGTTCTTCGGGAACGCCTTCGTGTTCTCGAGCACAAACGTCGACCGCGCCGGATCCACATGGAACGCCCCCTGTTTGCCTTGCGCCAGCCCTTCGGCCACATGATGCACATCGCTCAGGAAGAACTGCGTCGCATCCACCAGCACTGTGCCGTCGGGGTTCTCCGCATCGACCGTGAACCCGGCCACCACCGAAATCGGGAACGATTCCTCGACCGCCGCCCGCTCCGCCGCCTCGTTCGACGAGCTGCGAAAGTTGAGGTTCGGCTGCACCAGCATCAGCTTCGGCCCGGTTCGTTCAAAGTGGACGATCACCCCCGGCGCAATCTGCCCGCGGTCCATGCCGTAACCGCCCAGCTCGCTGCTGCCCATGCTCCACGGAGTCGAGTTGGTCCAGATCAGGTCCTGCGAACGCGTGTGCGCCGCGTTGCCGTCGAGCGGCACTTCCAGATACAGCTTGCCCGCCTTCGCATCCCAGTCCAGCGGCAGCAGACCGGGCATATGCTCCATCGACTTCGTTTTCTCGGAAATCGACGCAGACGGCTTCGCCTCGGCATTCTGAGCCGCGGCAGCGAATCCGGTGGAACCAGCCATCAGGGCGAGTGGGAAGGCGACAGCAAGGAGAGACAGGCGGATGCGAACCATGCTCTCTCTTGTAGCACGGAGAAGCGTCTGAAAAGGAACTGGGAGGATTGAGAACGAGATGGATTTGAATGGTCGGGACGGGCAGATTTGAACTGCCGACCCCTCGCACCCCAAGCGAGTGCTCTACCAGGCTGAGCCACGTCCCGACAACAGCAGAGGTCTACTCACCGAGTTTACCATCAGGCCCAATCCACCGGTCGAGGCTCGACAAACTCTAAACTCTAACCCCTAAACTCTGCTCTTCACCGCGGCACCTGCCACCCCGCTCCCACCGTCGCCAGCGTGATCTGGTCCGTCGGCGCATTCCCCAGCGACTTCGCCACCGCCGGAAAGCCCGCCTTCACCTCCTCCGTCGTCGCCCACACCGGCACATCCCGCATCACGTACTGATACGTCACCGTCGTCTCGGTGAATCCGTCCTTCGGTCCCGGAGGCGTGTTGCTCACAATCCCCGTCACCTCGCGATGCCCGTAGCAGAACCGCGGCGCGAACCGCTGTCCCGCCAGATTCAGCGAGTACCGGTCCACATGCATGTCGCGATCTTCCAGCCGCGTCAGCAGCCCGGCATTGGTCAGCGAGTCCAGCTGCTGCTTCTCGTCTTTCGCTGTGGGACTGGGCGCCACCTCCCAGGGCCACGTGTGACCCTGCGGAAACAGGCAGTCGTTGCGGTCCTGAAAATAAGAGTTCAGTGTCTTCGTGAAATTCTCCGGCGTCGGCTTGTTCTCCCTGTTGCACCCGCCCGCGAGCGCCAGAATCGCCGCCATTCCTGTTCCGGCCACCAGCCCCATCTTTCGTGTCATGTCTATCTTTCCTCGCACCGCTGCTCCGATGCATGGTAGAGGAAAAATGCCGCCCGCGCAGCAGTTCCCAGCTTCGGGCTTCCTGCTTCCAGCTCGTGAAATTCGGCAGGGTCCCCCGGCTGACGCGATTCTCCTGCACCGGGGGCGAGCAGAGGAAATCGCGAAAACCTGCGCCCCTGCCGTGATGCACGCTGCGTTGCTTCGCGATCGCTCCGCAGGGAGCCCGGCCTGCGGTCTGCGCAACCGCTGCCGGCTCACCATAAAGAGGATGCCGCCTGGCGGGGCCGGAGATGGCCCCGCAAAACCCGCAATTCATCCCGCCGACCCGCCCGTTCACCCCGGAAAACCGGGGAACCAAACCCCTCCCGCGAGCGTATCGTTTCTCAGGGGATTTTTGGGGGTTGCCTATGCGTTTGCGCATCCGCCTGTTGCCGGAAGCCTTCATTCTCGGCGCGCTGCTGGCCGCCGTCGGCTGCCACGTCTCGGTCGACAAGGGAAAGAACGGCGAGGATAAGAACGTCAGGATCGATACCCCGCTCGGCGGCCTCCACGTCCGCAAAGACCAAACCACGGCTCTCGATCTCGGCCTTCCCGCTTATCCGGGCGCCCAGGTCTCACCCGAACACGAGGGCGACAAGTCCGCCGACGTCCACTTCGGCTTCGGCCAGTTCCAGCTCCGCATCCGTGTCGTCACCTACCAGACCTCCGACGACCGCGACAAAGTCGTCGCCTTCTACAAAAACGCCATGGGCCGCTTCGGCGACGTGCTCACCTGCCAGGGCAACCACTCCATCGGTTCACCCACCGTCACCGGTGAGGGCCTCACCTGCAGCGAGGACTCGAAAGTGCACGTTAACCGCGGCAACTTCGAAGACGACCCTGCATTCAATCTGCGCGCCGGCTCAAAGCACCATCAGCACATCGTCGCCATCAAAAACGGCGGCCCCGGCACCCGCTTTTCGCTGGTCGAGATTCAGTTCCCCGTCGGCCTTGACGAAAACTCGGACAAAACCAGCGATTAACTCGCTCTGCGCCTGCTCCCAAATCGCACATTGCGCTACCCGTCCGCGTGCGATAGGGTCGAAGTATGGAGTTGTTGTGCCACCGCTGCGGAAATACGCTGCATGAGGGCGAAAGCTTTTGCCCCCATTGTGGCGCGCCTCAGCTGGTCGTGGATACCTCCGAACCGGTCGGTCCGCAGCAGCCCGCTCAGCGCCTCGGCGTCGATCCCTCCCGCGTGGAGTGGCGAGTCGCCATCGCGTACGCTCTCCTCCTCGCTGTGCCCGTTGGTCTGCTCTCTGCGTTCGCTGGCATGAGTTCGCTCTTCGTCATTGCCGGCGGTTTCGGCGCGATCGCCCTGTATCGCAAACGAACCGAAGCGATCACCGATGGCGCCATCGGCTGGCGAGTCGGCGCCATCCTCGGCGCAGCCGCCGCTTCCATCGCCACTCTCGCCGACGGTCTTCGTCTTTTGGTCGAGCGCTATCTCCTGCACCACGGCACTGAGATCGATAGCCAGTTCGCCAGCGTCGCCCAGCAACTCGCCGACCAGGCCCTGAAGAGCAACAGCCAGGCCATGCAGCAGGCGCCCCAGCTCGTCCACAACTGGGCGAACTTCTGGCTCTCCGCCGATGGCCACGCCGCCATCCAGCTCCTGACTGCATCCATGGTCTCCGCCGGCATGATCCTCTTCGCCGCCACCGGCGGCGCCATCGCCGGCCGCATCCTCTCCGCGCGCCCCAGGCCGCAACGCACGCTCTGATCCGCGCCCCTCGTTTCCCGCTCGCGTAATCCTCGCTTCTCCGCTCGCCATACTGCCCGCTTTTCCACTCGTTTCTCTGCTTTTCCCGTCTTGCGGCGTCGCAGCGAGCCTCGTATCATCGCCTTGACACCTATGTCAGATTTGCAGGCAGTCGCTATGCCGAAATTGCGCGAGAAGGGCCGCATCATGTCGGCCTCCGAAATCGAGCGCACCCTGGTCCGGCTCGCCCACCAGATCATCGAGAAGAACAACGGCGCGGAAACCATCGGCCTCGTCGGCATCAAACGCCGCGGCGTGCCCATCGCCCAGCGCCTGGCCACCCTCATCGCCGGCATCGAAAAGCACCCGGTCGATACCGGCGTCCTCGACATCAGCTTCTATCGCGACGACCTCTCCACGCGCGACGTGCGCCCTGTCGTCGTCCCCGGCTCGCTCGGCTTCGACGTCAACGGCCGCGACGTCATCCTCATCGACGACGTGCTCTACACCGGCCGCACCATCCGCGCCGCCCTCGATGCGCTCTTCGACCACGGCCGCCCGCGCCGCGTGCAGTTGCTGGTCCTCATCGACCGCGGCCATCGCGAACTCCCTATCGAAGCCACGTTTGTCGGACGATCCGTTCCGACCTCGCAGCGCGAGATCATCGAAGTCAAGCTGAAAGAAGTCGACAATGACGAGCAGGTATTGCTCGTCGAGCGCGTGTAGCGGATTTGCACAAGTGCCGCGCACGGCACCACGGTAGAAGCCCCGTGCCTTGCATCTGGGACCGAATGTGGAATGACGGGCTTTAGCCCCCGGGGATGTAGTCCGGAAGGCCGAAGGAGAATGCCGCCCACGAAGCCTAATCACGCATAAGAACTCGCAAGAAACTTACCCTCTCCTTTTTTCAGCAACCCATCCATCCTGGCTCCGCCATCTCCGCCACGGACTTCTCCGTCCCCGAAGTCCGCCGCATCCTCGAATCCGCCGACGCCCTGGAAAAAGAAAACCCCTTCCGCCGCGCCGAGCGCCTTGCGAAACGCCGCGTCGCCCTCCTCTTCTACGAATCGAGCACGCGCACCCGCACCTCGTTCGAACTCGCCGCCAAAGCTCTCGGCGCCGATACCACCCTCGTCAGCTCGCTTTCCTCCAGCATCGAGAAAGGCGAGTCCCTCAAGGACACCGGCATCACCCTCAAAGCCCTCGGCGCGGAATGCATCATCCTGCGCAGCCCTTACTCCGGCGCGCCGTATCTCCTCGGGCAAGCCACCGGCCTGCCCGTCCTCAACGCTGGCGACGGCATGGCCGAGCATCCCTCGCAGGCCCTCCTCGATCTGCGCACGATGCTCCAGTTCCTCGAAATTTCCGCGCGCAAAATCAGCGACAAAATCCTGCGCGGCATCACCGTCATCGATCGTCGGCGACATCCTCCACTCCCGCGTCGCCCGCTCCAATGCGCTGCTGCTGCCGAAGCTCGGAGCCAAAGTCATCCTCTGCGGTCCGCCCGCGCTGCTGCCCGAAACCGCCGCCTGCATGACCCCTGGCCTCATCATCGAGCGCGATTTCGACGCCGCCCTGCGCGCCTCGACCATCGTCATGATGCTCCGGATCCAGGCCGAGCGCCTCGCCGGCCTGTCTCTCGATTTCGATGATTATCGCGCCCGCTATCAGGCCAGCGCCGATCGCATCGCAGCCGCCGCGCCGAAAGCCCTCATCATGCATCCCGGCCCCATCATCCGCGGCATGGAGATCACCGCCGACGTCGCCGACGGCCCGCAGTCCGGCATCGCCCAGCCAGGTCCACAACGGCGTTGCCATTCGCATGGCTCTTCTCGTCCGCGCCCTCGGCGAAGCGAAAAAAGGCGGACGCCGATGAAGCCCATCCTCATCCGCAACGGACGCCTCATCGATCCCGCCTCCAACACCGATGCCCCGCGTGACCTGCTCCTGCGCGACGGCAAAGTCGCCGCCATCGAAGCACCCGGCAAAATCAAAGCCGCTGGCGCCGACGTCATCGACGCGAAAGGCCTCATCGTCGCCCCCGGCCTGATCGATATCCACGTTCACCTGCGCGAGCCCGGCCAGGCCTACAAGGAAACCATTGCCACCGGCACAGCCGCGGCCGCGGCGGGCGGATTCACCACCGTATGCGCGATGCCCAACACCACGCCGGTGAATGACTCGCCCGAGATCACCCGCTGGATGCAGGCTCCCGAACGCGGCGCTGCTATCCGCGTCCTGCCCATCGCCGCAGCGACCATCGGCTCTAACGGCGAGATCCTCACGAACTACGCCGCCCTCAAAGATGCCGGAGCCATTGCCGTCACCGACGACGGCCGCCCCATCCTCGGCGATGCCATCATGCTCCAGGCTCTGCGCGCCGCTGCCCAACAGGGTCTTGCAGTCATCCAGCACGCCGAAGACACGCGCCTCACCGGCGGCTGTTCGATGAATGCCGGAGCTCTCGCCTTCCGCCTCGGTCTGCGCGGCATGCCGGTCGAAGCCGAGTCCGGCCTCGTCGAACGCGACATCGCACTCGTGCGCAAGGTCCCGAACGCGCATCTCCACGTCGCGCACCTCTCCACAAAAAAAGCTCTCGACGCGGTCCGCGTCGCGCGCAAACAAGGCCTCCATGTCACCTGCGAAGTCACGCCGCACCACTTCGCGCTCACTGAGGAGCGCATCGGCCTCTACGACACCAACGCGAAGATGAACCCGCCCCTCCGCGCCGAGTCCGACCGCGCCGCCATGATCGAAGGCCTGCTCGACGGCACCATCGACGCCATCGCCACCGACCACGCTCCGCACGCCGCGCACGAGAAGGAGCAGGAATTCGACCGCGCCCCCAACGGCATCACCGGCCTCGAAACCGCGCTGGGACTCGCAATCCGCATCCTCCACATCGAACACAAACAGCCGCTCGCAAAAGTTCTCGCGCTGCTCACAACGCGCCCCGTGCAGGCCCTCGGCCTCAAGGGGCGGGGAAGTCTCGCCCCCGGCGCTCCCGCAGACCTCGTCCTCTTCGATCCCGCCGAGAAGTGGACCTTTCACGCCGCCGATTCAAAATCCAAATCGAAGAACACCCCATTCGATGGCTGGGATCTGAACGGCCGCACACACCTGACGATCGCGGAAGGCCGCATCGCCTTCCGCCGCGACTAGTTCGCTCGGGTGCCACTCTTTCCGCGCCGGAGGTTGCAATGGGCAAGATCAACCATCGCCGGGTAATTCTCAGTGGCATCGTTGCCGGTCTGGTCTGGACGGTGCTTTCCTCCATGATCACGGCCTGGCTCTCCCAGGAATTCGTTGCCGCGCGTTCCTGGCCGACGGCTCTCCGCGCCCTCGGGTCATCTGGTCGCGTTCCTGCTCATCGTCAACCTGATGATGGGAATCTGGGCCATGTGGCTCTACGCAGCCATTCGTCCACGCTACGGCCCCGGGATCAGAACCGCCGCGCACACAGGGTTCTCCTGGTGGATCATTACCAGTCTGGTCGACGCAAGTTGGGGATCCTTCGGCTTCGTCGCATCACGCGCGCTCGCGGCGCCCATGATCGCATCTCTTCCCGCCCTCATCGTGGCGGCTATCGCCGGGGCCTGGCTCTATCGCGAGTGAACACACGCCCGCCGTAGTTCACCGCGCAATTTGTCACCGCCGCTTCTTCTTCCGCAACTGGCTCGCCTTCGGCGCCCGATATTTCCCGCCTTTTCCCGCCTTGACCACCTGCGCCGCCGCTTCCTTCCGCGCCGCCTTCGCGCGCTTCTCCTCGCGCAGCGCCTGCTTGCCCTTGACCTTCCTGCTTCCCGCTTCCTGCTTCGTGCTGCCCTCTTCCAGGATCGAGAACTGCAGCCGCTTCTCCACCGCGTCCACGCGATCCAGCACCACCCGCACCCGCTCGCCCACGGAAAACTTCCGTCCCCACCGCTCCCCGATGACCTGGCGCGTGTTCTCGCGATACGTATACCGGTCGCCGTCCATCATTCCCAGGCTCTGCAACGGCACCAGGCCCTCGACAAACAAATCATCCAGCTCCACAAACAGCCCGTACTTTGTCGCGTTCAGAATCATCCCGCTGAAGCTCTCGCCCACGCGGTCGCGCATGAACTTGATCTTCTTCCAGTCCACCAGCTCGCGCTCCGCATCCGCCGCGCGCCGCTCGCTCTCGCTCGACTCCTGCGCAATCGCCGCGAGTTCTCCCTCAGCAATGGGCTCAAAGGATGGCTCTGCCACCGGCCGCTTTTGCACGAAGCGCGTCCCGCTCGACGCGAAGTCGCCCTCGCCGCTGACTCCGGCAGCCAGCAATTCCTTCGCAATCCGGTGCACAATCAGATCCGGATACCGCCGGATCGGCGAAGTGAAATGCGTATAGCAAGGAGCCGCCAGCGCAAAGTGCCCCTCGTTCTTTTCGCTGTACCGCGCCTGCTTGAGCGAGCGCAGCATCAGGTACGACAGGATCCGCTCCTCCGGCTTGCCCGCAATTTTCTCCGTCAGCTTTTGATACATCCGCGGCGTGATCGGAATCTCCCCCGGCACCTCATACGACCGCGCGTCCCGCCCCCCTCGGCGCTGCTCCCGGCGTTCGCTCTTCATGCGGAACGTCTGCACCGGCAAGTTCCCGATCCCCAGCGAATATCCGAACGCCGCCGCAATCTCCTCGAACTCCACCACGCGCCGAGGCTCCGGCTTCTCGTGGATGCGATACAGCGACGGCACGCCGAGATTCTCCAGCCACGACGCCACGCACTCGTTTGCCGATAGCATGAACTCCTCGATCAGCCGGTGCGCCCAGTTGCGCTCCGCCCGCGTTACTGCCTTCATTGCGCCAAACTCATCGAACTCGATCAGCGGCTCCGGCAAATCGAAATCAATCGACCCCCGCCGGTCGCGCTTCCCGTTCAGAATCCGCGCCAGATCCAGCATCCGCTCGAACTCCTCGACCAGCGGCGCAAACTCCGCCCGCAGCTCCTGATCGCCTTCCAGGATCCCGTGCACCTGCGTGTAGGTCATCCGCCGCGCCGACCGGATCACTCCCTCGCAGACCTCATACCCCAGGATTTCGCCCTGCGGATCGATCCGCATCAGGCACGAGAGCACCAGCCGATCCTCATCCGGCCGCAAGCTGCAGATGTCCGTCGACAGCTCCATCGGCAGCATCGGTATCGCGCGATCCGGAAAATACACCGACGTCCCCCGCAGCCGCGCCTCCAGATCCAATGCCGTTCCCGGCTGCACATACTGCGCGACGTCCGCGATGTGTACCTGCAGTTCCCACAACCCGTCAGCCCCGCGCCGCACCAGCACCGCATCGTCGAAATCCCGCGCCGTCTCGCCATCGATGGTCACGATGGGCAGCGCACGAAAATCCCGCCGTTTCGCCGCCACCGCCGGATCGAATCGCGCAACCTCCCGTGCCTCGCCCAAAACCGCATCCGGAAACACCCGCGGTAGGTGGTGCTTGCGGATCACCATCTCCACATCGACGCCGAAATCGTCCTCCGCGCCCAGCACTTCGATCACCCGCCCACGCGCAGCGCGCACCGGCGTCGGCCAGTCCGTGATCTCCACATCGACGACAAGTCCTTCAAGATTGCTGTAGTGATGCCGCGCCTCGCTTCCGCCCAGCACCCGATGCGGCGTCTTCGCCTCGCCCTCCGCTGAAGGCAGCTCCGCCCCGAACGGAATCACAATTGGCTGCGTCATCCGCTCGTCGGACGGAACAACAATGTTCCCGCCCAGACTGCCTCTCGCCTTCCAGTCGCCGTGAGTAGTGAAAGATCCCCACCACGGTCGGGTTCCGCCGCGTCAGGATCCGCAGCACCCGCCCCGCTCTGCGCCCATCGCGCTGCCCGAACCGCGGCGGCGTCAGCTCCACCAGCACCTGATCGCCCTGCATCGCGCCGCCCATCTCGCCCGGCGGAATAAACACATCCTCATCGACCGGCGGTTTCTGACCTGGCTGCGCCGGCTGGGGCCGCACAAACCCAAATCCGTCTCGATGCAGATCCAGCCGTCCCGCAACCAGATCCTCGCTGCGAATCCCCGGCCGCCGCGGCGCATACTTCGGTCCCGGCGCACTCTCGCCGCGCCGCGAGGCACCGCTGCTCTCCTCCGCACCGCGGATCTTCCAGTGCTCCCCGTCGGTCTGCACCAGCTGCCGGCTCCCCGTCAGCCGCCCCAGCTGCTCGCGCAGATCGCGCCTCTCCTGGCCCCCTCCCAACCCCAGCTCGCGCACCAGCTGCTTGTATCCCGCCCGCCCATTCGGCAGCCGCTCAATGTGGCGCAGCAATTCGCGGTCGTTCATGCCCTCGATGGTACGCGACGACCGTCTACTCCCTGCTCTGTCACTTCGTCGCGATGATCTGGATCTTGTGAATCTGCGGCGGCTCCGCCAGCAGCTCTCCCGCCTTCGCCATCAGCGCCTTCGCAATCTCTCCGTTCAAATGCGCCTCCCGGCCCGCCTCATCGTTGAACGTGTCGAAGATTCCGTAGCGCCCGTCGTCCTCCCTGATCGCGTACCAGGTCACCGTGCCTGTTTCCTTCTTCGCCAGTTCCGCGCCCTGCTTTAAAAACGCCTCTACTTCAGCTTCTTTCCCTGGTTTCGCCTTCAACATTCCATACAGCGCCAGTTTCACCATTTTCCTCGTCTCCTTCTCTGTTGATTGTGTTTGAATTTCCCCTCGGTATTTTTGCAGGTTCGGCCCGGTGCGGAAACCACCGCAACACCCTTCAACCCACGCCGCAGACGCCAGCCAGGATCTTTACAATCCGCGCCGTCCCGTCATTCCACAACCCTGCGGCACACCAGGGGGATGCCAATTTGCCCTGAACATGTTTAAGATGCAGGTAACGGCGGCGATAGCGCGGAGGGGGTTCGTTCACTCCAGAGGCAAGAGGGTCGGCGCTGCACAGTTCTGCATGGGCCCCACGAGAACCCGGCCAGGTGCAGGGCGCCAAGGTTCACCAAACATTTTTGAGAAGGAAGGAACTGCACTTATGTGGAAACCCAACCAGCCCGGCACCGGCAGCGGTCCGCAAAACCCCGAACCCGCTCGCCCCGCCACTCCCCCCACCCAGAGTTTTGACGCCGGTCAGCGCCCGGCCCCAACCCCGGTTTCCAATCCCGCCACCGGCGAGCAGGCCACCATCGGCAAAAGCCTCGTGATCAAAGGCGAGGTCTCCGGCTCGGAATCCCTCTATATCGACGGCAAGGTTGAAGGTTCCATCAACCTCGCGGGCAATCGCGTCACTGTCGGGCGCAACGGCCAGGTCGCCGCCAACATCACCGCGCGCGAGATCGTCGTGCTCGGCAAGGTCCGCGGCAACGTCACCGCCAGCGATCGCGTCGACATCCGCAGCGAGGGCTCGCTCACCGGCGACGTCACCGCGCAGCGCATCTCCATCGAAGACGGCGCCTTCTTCAAGGGCGGCATCGACATCCGCAAGCCTGGCTCCAATGAAAAGGCTGCCGAGCCGAAGGCTGCTGCGAACGCCAACGCTGAGCGTCCGGTTCCCGCTACGGTCTAGCGCTTCGCGCTTTTTACTTCAGGCTCCTGTGGCAGGTTTTGGACGCAGAGCGCGTTCGAAATCTGCCCGCAGGAAGTTTCTGCATTTTTGTTGCAGCTGTCCCGCAGAAGCGTGGGGGCTTCAGCCCAGCGTTTCCCCGCCTCAGGGAAATTCGGGCTTCAGCCGCGCACCTCTCAGTGCCCCACCGGTCCCGTCCCCACCTCGATCACGAAATACGACGCCACCGTCTCGCCCGCGTTCCGCACCCAATGCATCGTTCCCGCCACCGCGATCCCCACATCGCCGGCCCCGAGCATGTGCGACGTGCCATCGAGCATCAGCTCCACCTTTCCCTCGCGCACCAGCCAGATCTCCGAATGCTGGTGCTTCTCCAGCGGCTCGTGCTGCGCGCCCACGGCCAGATACGACACGTGCGCCTCGCATCCGATATCCGTCGGTAGCATTCCGTGAAAGAAGCTGTGCCCCTTGCGCCCGGAAAATTCCGCTGGCGGCGTGAATCCCGGATAAACACCCGTCTCGACCGGAGTCCCCGCCGGACCCGAGGCCGGCGCCGTCTGCCCTGTTCCGCTTTGTTCAGCGACCGTAGGCAATCCGGCGGCCAGCGCAGGAAGCAATGCGGCAAAACTCCGGCGATTCATTTAGTCTCCTCGAGGTCCGGCCCTCAAGTCGGTGCTGAGGACTAGATGTGAGGTTTCAACAGGTTGTCCATCGGATCAAGAACTGGGAAGCTGGGTTTGCGAAGACTCAGAGATCCAGGAGACCCGATGGACTACCACCAGAATGCCCGACTGACGATTCACAGTCGAGAGCAGTTAGCCAGAAGAGTTGTGATGGAGGGATGCACGCTGAAGCAGGCGGCGGCCTGCTTCGGCGTGAGCGCGAAGACGGCGGCCAAGTGGGTGCGGCGTTTTCGCGAACAGGGTTCAGCCGGGCTGCGCGATCGCCGCTCGCGTCCGCATCGGCTGCATCGTCCGACGTCGGCCGAGCTGGTGGAACGGGTCGAACAACTGCGCCGCCAGCGCTGGACCGGGCTGCGCATCTCGCAGCAGACTGGGTTAAGCCGGGCCACGGTCAGCCGCATCCTGCGCCGGCTGAGGCTCAGCCGCATGCGCGATCTGGAGCCGAAGCCCGTGGTCAGGCGTTATGAGCACGCTGAGGCCGGGGATCTGCTCCACCTGGATATCAAGAAGCTGGGGCGCATTGCGCGGCCTTCGCACCGCGTAACCGGTGATCGTCGCGACTCCGTTTCCGGCATCGGCTGGGAGTATCTGCAGGTAGCCGTCGATGACCACTCCCGCATCGCCTTCTCCGCTCTTTATCCGGATGAGAAGCAGACTTCGGTGCTGGCCTTCCTGGCCGATGCGCTGGCTTACTATGCCCGCTTCGGCATCCGCTTCCGCGCCGTGCTCACCGACAACGGACCGGCCTATCGCTCCCATGCCTTCGCCCAGGCCTGCCGCGCACTGGGTCTGAAGCATCGCTTCACCCGTCCCTACACACCGCAAACCAACGGCAAGGCGGAACGGTTTATCCAGACTATTCTCCGCGAATGGGCCTACGCCCGTACCTATCAGAACTCAGACGAACGCAGCCAGGAGCTTCGCCCCTGGCTGCACCAGTACAACTGGCATCGACCGCATGGTAGTCTCGGCTCGTCGCCACCCATCAGCCGATCAGCTCTCGATCGGAACAACCTATTGAGACTCCACAACTAGAGCTAAAGGCTAACAGCTACTTCACCGCCGCCCCAGCAGCCGCTTCATCACGCGAGCGTTCCCAATCCCCATTACCTGCGTCAATCCCAGATACAGTGCCGCATACGGAATCAGCACGCAAGGCCCCACCAGCAGCGGACGATGGAACGGCAGCACCTGCTTGATGCCATACCCTGCCGCAGCGCACACAATCGCTACCAGCCAAAGCCTTGCAATCCGCGACGCCTCCGACGGCACCGCCCCAATCTTCCGATGCATCGCACGCCGCAGCAGCAGAAACTCCACCCATCCGGCAATCCCAGCAGACATTGTCAGTCCCGCTGTCCCCCACCGCTGGTCGATGCCCAGCATGCGCGGCAGCGGCAGCGCGAACAAATATCCCAACCCCAGCGTCAGCACCACGCGCAGCACCGCAAAATTCAGCGGCGTCCGCGTATCCCGCAACGCGTAGAACGCCGACGAATACAGCCGCCCCGATGTCGACGCCAGCAGCCCTACCGACGACCCCGCCAGCACTGCCCACACAAACAGCACATCGGCCTGCCCAAAATGTCCCGTGTGATAGATCGTCGCCACAATCACATCGCCCAGGATCACAAATCCCACCGCCGACGGGATCACGAAGAACGCAATCTGCGCCAGCCCCGCCTTCAGCCGTCCGCGCAGAGCCCCAGCAATCTCATCCTGCGTACCCAGCGCGCTCGACATGGCCGGCAGCTCCGCGGCCGACACCGCCATCCCGAACAAACTCACCGGCAGCGTGTACAGCGTCTGCGCGTAGGCCAGCGCCGCCACCGCGCCCGTGCCCAGAAAGCTCCCCAGCCACGAATCGACATACGCGCTGATCTGGACGACGCCCCGGCTCAGAAATACGGGAAAGAAATTCTTTGTCACCGTCGCGACGTGCAGCCCGCCAAAGTTCAAATGCAGCCGCAGCGGCCACAGGAATTTCAGCACCGACGGCAACTGCACCACAAATTGCAGCACGCTGCCCACCACCGACCCGATGGCCAGCAGTACCGCCAGCTGCATCTGGTTGTGGTGCCGTCCGCCCCAGATCAGGGTCGCGATCATCGCCAGGTTCCACACCACCGGCGCGGAATACGACAGCAAAAACTTCCGGTGGCTGTTCAGGATCCCGAGACACCACGCGGAGAGCACCAGCACCGCTGCCCCGGGGAACAGAATCTGCACCAGCTTGATCGTCAGCAGCCGCTTGTCGCCATGAAACCCCGGCGCAATCGCGTCAATCAGCCACGGCGTCGCCAGCACCCCCGCCGCCGCCAGCACCGCCGTCACCAGAACCAGAAGCGCGAACACCGCCTCGGCCAGCTGCGACGCCTCCTCGTGCCGTTCCTCGGCGCGCAGCCGCGCGTACACCGGAATGAACGACGCCGACAGCACGCCCTCGCCGAACAGGTTTTGCAGGATATTCGGAATCCGGAACGCCGCACGAAACGCGTCCGCCGCATCCGAGGCGCCGAAATAGTGCGCAAAGACGCGATCCCGCACCAGCCCCACCAGGCGGCTGCACAGGATCCCTGTCGCCACGGCGACAGCATGTCCGCGGGAAGGCCGCTGCGATTTCACGGGTGCTGGCGGGCCGGGTGTCTGATCTGCCGGAGGAAAAGTCATCGAAGAACGATGGCTCGATTCTATAGGGGGAAGTCCGCCCGCCCGCGGAAGTTCAGCGCCGGCTTCAACCCCCGCTCACAGCCCAGAGCAAGGGGCGAACCTCACTGCTCGGTGGCGGATGGGTAGTAGCCCTGCTTGGCGTCGACCTGGAGGCCCGTCAGACCTTCCACCCGCACGTCAATCAGGTGGTACTTGCCGCTGATACTCGGCTGGTGGCTGTAGTAGACGATGGTGTAAGCGGTCCGCAGCGAGTCGGTGATCTTCACGAACGCGCTCTGGATGCCGTTCTCGCTCAGCTCGTGGTCCACATCGCCGCCGGTCGCAATCGCATACCGCGGCAGAACGTCCTCCGGCGTCAGGAACGGTAGCTTGGTGCGGTCCAGATAGCCGAATCCCCACAGCGCCGAGTCCCCCACGTTGGTTCCGTATACAGAAACATTGTGCGCCAACAGGTACTGCACCACTTCCTTGTAGCTGGCCTTGCTGCGCGAGTTCTTGCCGTCGCTGATAACGTAGATCACGCGGCGTCGCCCGCGCGGCTGGCTTGCCAACTGCTCCGCGGCATAAAGAATCGCGTCGTTGAGGGGGTGAATTTCCTTGGGCAGCATGAGAACACCGCTGGCATTGCCGTGCTGCGGCGACAGAGTCGGATCCACCTGCAACCCGTTCACCGTCGGCCCGGAAGCGAAAGGCCCATCGGTCATCGGCACGCCCATCTGTTCACCCGGCTTCTTCGCCATGTCCATGGCGGCCACCAGGCGCGGCCCCTGGGCGGCGGTGAAGTCGGTGAGCATCTGCGGACCCGTGCCCGCATAACTGATCACGGAAACCGTATCCGCCGGCGTCAACCCATTGCTCACGACCGAGAGACTGCGATTGACCTTCGCCATGATGTCCGACGGAAGCGTGGCATCGATGACGAACGCGACCGAGAGAGGAAATGCATCCGTGCTGAACCATGCAATCCTCTGCCGGACGCCGTCCTCATAAATGCGGAAGCGCCACCACGGCAGCCCCGCGATTTCTTTGCCGTGCTTATCTTTGACCGTGACTGGAACTTCGACGGCCGTTACATTTTGGATGATCGTGGGGACGGAGCCCTCGGCTGATGGCGCAATCGGCTCCTGGCCGGGGGTTCCGGTGGCGGGTGCTGTCTGCTGTACCGAGTCCGGTGGCGGGGCCTGCTGCCCGGCCGTGCCATTACTCACTTTGGGTGCGGGCTGGCCCGCGGCTGCGGCGCCCTGCTCGTCCGAACTGGTGCCTTTGCCCGGGGCGACCTGGCCACGAAGGTCAGGAAGCGGACTCGCCGGCTGAGTCTGTGGAGCGGGGGCGTTCGGGGGCGCGGTCTGGCTCTGGGCCGACGCCTGCGGAGCCGGCGCATCCGGCACATTCTGCTGGGCCTGGCCAATGGACGGAAAACGTCACAACCGCCGAAAAAAGTAACAAGTAAGCGCTGAGCCGAACTGCCCGCATCACGCTGCAACCCCCTGATCCTCCAAACCCTTCCAAAACCCTTCCAAAACTGCCCTCTGCCCCGTCGATTCTCCCTTGTCCGTGTCTCCCGGAGACGATGCGCGGAGCTTCCACTCTTTTAGATGCGCCCTCGAAACACGCGACTCCCTGGGCGTATGCTCAAAGATTAGCAGAGCGAGAAGCTCGCGCTGTTTCGAATAACCCCGGCAAAGCATCAACCCAACCTGGAACCGCTCCGTCTAATGGCAAGGAGAATTGCCGTGCGCTGGCGTGTCTTCGTCCTCCCCATCCTGCTTGCTGGAACTGCTACCCCTCTGACGTGGGGGCAGTCGGCTCCGTCACCCGACGCGCCGCCTGTCAGCAATATTCCCGCCGACAATTCGCCGACCGAGGTCAATCCCAGAGAAACCCTGAAGGTGACCTCGAACCTGGTCAGCGAGTATTTCACCGTCCGCGACAAGAAGAACGCGCTTATTCCGTTTCTAACCAAAAACGACTGCTCAGTCTTTGAAGACAAGCAGCCGCAGAAGCTGACCAGCTTCGTCGCCGAGGCCAATCAGCCGCTGACCCTCGGCATTCTCATCGATACCAGCGGCAGCCAGCAGTATGTTCTGCCTCTCGAGCAGCAATCGGGCGCGGCCTTTCTCAAGCGCATCCTGCGCCCGAAGGACGAGGCTTTTCTGCTCAGCTTCGACGTCGGCGTGAACCTCGAGCAGGATTACACCAGCGACGCGCGCCAGCTGGAGCGAGCCATGGCCAAGGTCCAGATCAACACCGCGGCGGGCGGGGGATCCGTCGGCGTCCCCGGCATCGGCCAGGGGCCCATCCCTACGCAAGGCGCCCCCAAGGGAACGCTGCTCTACGATGCGGTCTATCTGGCTTCGAACAACAAGCTGCGGTCGGAAACCGGCCGTAAGGCGCTCATCCTGCTGACGGACGGTGAGGACGAGGGCTCGGAAACCAAGCCCAAGCAGGCCATCGCGGCCGCGCAGAATGCCAACGCGATCATCTACGTGATCCTGATCGCCGACCGCGGCTTCTACTTCAATAGCGGATTCGGCATGGGCTACTCAGGCGACGCGTGGATGAAGCAGCTGACCGAAGCGACGGGCGGCCACGTGATCAACGTGGGCAACAACGGCAAGAAGCTGGAAGACGCCTTCGATCAGATTGAGCAGGAACTCCGCACCCAGTACGTCGCGCAATACGTTCCGGCTAATAAAACCATGGATGGCCGTTTCCGCAAGATCGACATCGCCTGCCACGATCAGGACGGCGACCTGAAAGTCCAGGCGCGCAAGGGATACTTCGCCGTGGGCGATGAAGACTGAAAAGCAGAGTTTAGAGTTTAGCGATCAGGGTTTAGGACGCCTGAGGACAGCCTTCCTGGTCCACCAAACGCTATACGCTAACCGCTGAACTCTAAACTCTAAACTCTAAACTCCAATCCCTAAACTCTGCCTTCTCGCCCGCCACTCCTCCGCGGTGATCTCCCAAACCTCGCTCAGCTGCCTGCCGGACACAAAGTTGCGCTCCTCGGTCCCGATCAGGCGCATGCCCGTCTTCTCCGAGATGCGGCGCGACGCAACGTTCGCAACCGCTTTCGGAGCGCGCAGAACAGGAAAGCCGAGCACGTCGAACCAGTAGTCGTTCACCGCGATGACCGCCTCGGTCATCAGGCCCTTGCCGTGCCGTTCAGGCGCCAGCCAGAAACCGCGGTGGTCCCTCTCGCCACGAATCAGCCCAATCGCCCCGATGATCCGCCCGGGCTCTTCCTTCCGCCGCAGCGTCCAGTGCCACTCCTCACCCCGGGCCATCGCCGGCAGCGCGCGGTCGCGAATGTAGCTCAGCGCGCCATCCGGCGGGTAAGGCCATGGCACGATGGCGTTGAGATACTGCACGATCTCCCACTGCGGAAAAATTTTCTGGATCGGCTCCGCGTCCTCAAGCGCGATCGGGCGCAGGATCAAGCGCGGCGTTTCAAGGGTCGGAGTCATTCAGGGATGTACGGACCTGCTTTGACCTGGTTTCAGGTTGCCGCAATCCGCGCTGATGAACTTAGACGAAGTATTCGCGGTCAACCTCCGTCCGCCGGGAGGAGCGCTCGAGTCGTAGGTTGTGGATGTGACAGAGCCGTGCATGGCGGTGTCGCTGTCAAAGAAGGTCTCCGCATGAGAGTTGATTGTGACCCCGGGTACCTCTCGTGAAGGGCTATCGATCCCTTCAGGAGGGATGCGTACCTGGCCCTGAGAACAATGGGAGTCAAACGAAATATGGTGGCTGTCCTGCTGGATGTTCGAGGTGGTGCATGTCATCTGTTGCTTGTGCGTTTCTTGATGGAGCGCCCCGATCGATTCCTTCCAGCTTTCGGCCGTATAGCAGGTCAGGTGCGAAGTAGCCAGGCCGACGGGCTGCGTGACACCACTGGCCGATTCGGCGGTGACCGTCGATTGCCACAGCCCCATTTTGATCGGGAAAGGCTGCAGCGTGTTGGGAGTCTGCGCGGCCGCGGCCAACGAAGCCAGCAGGACCGCCACCATGGAAGCATAGCGGAGCGGCATAAAAGACCTCCTCCATGGCAAAACGCCAACACGGCGTTATACCACCGGGGGTGCCACATGAGGACCGAATCTTCGCTTCTGGACGATGCGCGGCCCGGCGGCCAGGTTCTGGTGCCCGTGGACCCGCCTCACCGAGCCCTACTAGTGGATGACCTTGGCCTCGCCCGGCTTCACGCTGCCGCAGTCCGAGCTGAGATACTTCGTCTTCAAGGTCGTGTGCATCGTCATCCCCTCTGGAAAAGCCGCGCCGCTCATCTTCATATCCATATAGCCGTGCGCGTTCTCGGTATCGTCGATGAGCATCTCAAAGTGGATGGTGTTGGAATAGCCACCCGGATTCGAGCAGACCTCGTCGTAGGTGACCTTGTGGCTGTCCTGCTGCAAGTTGGACTGGCTGCAGTCAGCGGCGCGCCTGCGTTGCTGGGCACCCTGCATCTCTTTGGTCCAGCTCTCAGGAGTGAAGCAGCCCTGTGTGACGGTCGTGCGGCCGCTGCCCATCGCGCGGCCCATCGGTGAGTCGGGAGCGCCGGAGACGGCGGTGGTGATTTCCGATTGCCAGAGGCCCATTTTGATGGGCGGCGGCATGACCGAAGCGTTTTGTGCGAGGGCGAGTGTCGAGAGCGTCAGGAGTGTCGTGAGCGATGCGGCGGGGATTAAGCGGATTCTCATGGAGGGCTACCTCGTGGGCGAGAACTTCAGGTGAGCAGCGTTATAGCATGGCCCACGATGCGGTGACTATCGCAGCCAGGAGTCCATCCGGCCGCCCCATGCTTCCAATCGTCCCGAACTGACCCTCGCTTGGCGTTCCCGCGCTTTACCGGTGTCCCCGATTTTCAAGGTCAATTTTCAGGCAGTTCCCACGCCGGGACCGGCCGCTCGCTCTCCGGCACATCGCGGCCCTTCACCCGGTCGTAGAGATACGCGTCGCTCACCGTCCCCAGGGCCTCGTTGTAGAGAGTCACCGAGCCGGTGACCTCCTTCAGTTCCTCCACGAAGGTGTGGAGGCTCGTCAGCCGGTCGGCGGTAGCAGGAAGCTCAGTCTTGCTGGTGTGGAAGAATTTCTGGAAGCCGCGATCCACCAGGTGGGCGATTTCGCCGCCGATCACCGGACCAGGACGGACGACCATGCGCAGACCAGCGGCGTTGTCCGCCTTTTCGAGGACAATCGCGCTTCCATATTTCGAGATGCGCTGTTGATTTGCGACCCCATTGACGGGCTGAACATCGAACTGAAGCCGGCGGAGTTCGCTCAGAACTTCGTCCCACGTGCGCTGGCGCGCCTTTTTGAGCATGACGGCAAACTCCCCGGAAAATCGGCCAACCGCTACACTGAACAAGAGCGGCGGCCTGTAGTCTCAGGGTCGCACAGCCGCTCGCTCGCTGCAATTGACCGCTGCATCCATTAGTAATGGGCTCAGGATTTCGCATGGCGACACTCGCGGCAACAAAGACGAATCTACCGGGTTCGACACCAGGCTCGACGCTGCTCGATCGCATCGGCAATACACCCCTGGTGCGTCTGGAGCGGATCGCGGCGGAGCTGCCTGGAGTGCAGATTCTGGCCAAGGCGGAGTGGACCAATCCCGGCGGATCGGTGAAGGACCGCGCCGCAGCCGCCATTGTGCTCGAAGCCATGCGCCAGGAAAAGCTCTGCCCGGGGATGCGCCTGCTGGACGCGACCAGCGGCAACACCGGCATCGCCTACGCCATGCTGGGCGCGGCCCTGGCCTTCCCGGTAACGCTGTGCATGCCATCCAACGTCTCGCCGGAGCGCAAGCGGATTCTGAAGGCGTACGGAGCCGAGGTGGTCTGGACCGACCCGGCGGAGAGCAGCGATGGCGCCATCCGCAAGGCGCGGGAGCTCGCAAAAGATCCGCAGTACTACTACGCCGATCAGTACAGCAACGACGCCAACTGGCGCGCGCATTACAAGGGCACCGGCAGGGAAATCCTCGAGCAGACCGACGGGCGCATCACCCACTTCGTTGCCGGACTCGGCACCAGCGGCACCTTTATGGGCGTCACGCGGCGGCTGAAGGAAGCCAATCCGCAGATCGAGTGCATCTCCATGCAGCCGGACTCGCCCTTCCACGGCCTCGAAGGACTGAAGCACATGGCCACGGCAATTGTCCCGAAGATCTACGACCCCACCCTGGCCGACCGCAATGTCGAGGTCGAAACCGAAGCGGCCTACACCATGGCAAAGCGGCTGGCGCGCACCGAGGGCATGCTGGTTGGCACTTCGGCAGCCGCAGCTGTGGCCGCTGCGCTCCGCATCGGCGAAGAACAGGCCGCGGCTGGAAAAGAAGCCGTCATTGTTACGATTTTGCCCGACGCTGCCGACAAATATCTGAGCGAACGGTTCTGGGAGGAGTGATTTGCTGCGCCTGAGCCAGCAGGTTTACGACGCGATCCGCCAGCACGGCGAGGAGACGTATCCGCACGAGTGCTGCGGCGTATTGCTGGGCCGATTCCTGAGCGAAGACGGCTGCACTGTGAACGACGTGGAGGACGCAATCCGCGCCGGCAATACCCGGACCGACTCGGCCCACAACCGCTACAACATTGCGCCGCAGGAACTGGTGAAGATCCAGCGTATCGGGCGCGAGCGCGAGTTGGAGATCGTCGGTTTCTATCATTCCCATCCCGATCATCCGGCGCAGTGGTCGCCGACGGATTTCGCCGAAGCCCATTGGCTGGGCTGCAGTTACGTCATCACCGCGGTCGAGAAGGGCGCCGCCCGCCAAACGAATTCCTTCCTTCTGACCGGATCCACCGAGGACGATAAATCCTTTGAAAATGAGGCGATCGAGGTCACCGGGCAGCTCGATCCTGGACTCGAGCCGGAACCTGAAGCAGACAGCGCAGCCGGTTTTGTTGCACAATAGATGGTGAAGATGGCAAACCTTCCCGAGACCGGCTTGCGGCGCGTGCCCTGCACGTTGACCTGTTGCTGTCTCTGTACCATGGCACGACGCCTGTCGTGCCGCTAGCGCCTCTTCGTCCCCTTTTCTGACAGAATCGCAGTCCCAACCCCGAGGACAACCGTTATGACCATCGAAATCCCTACCCCTCTGCGTGTCTATACCGGCAATCAGCCCAATGTCACGGTCCACGCCGATACGGTTTCCCAGGCGATCACCACCCTGATCGACGAGTTTCCCGACTTCAGGAAGCACCTCTACACACCGGAAGGAAAGCTGCGCTCCTTCGTGAACCTGTATCTGAACGACGAAGACATCCGCTATCTGCCGCAGCGCGAAGAGAGCGCCGTGAAGAGTTCCGACACGCTAACCATCATCCCCTCCATAGCCGGAGGGTGCTAGCCGCACGGGCGGGCGCGCCTGCGGCGCCAATAACGATAGAGCTCCGCTTGCACCATGTGATGAGGAAACCGCATCCTTAAAGGAACACCATGGCCACCATGACCGAACCCGTCACTCTGCCGCAGCTCTCCACTGAAGAAATGGCGCGCTACTCGCGCCACCTCATCCTGCCTGAAGTGGGCATGGAGGGTCAGCAGAAGCTGAAAGCGGCAAAGGTGCTGTGCGTCGGCACCGGAGGCCTGGGTTCGCCCCTCGCGTTCTACCTCGCTGCCGCGGGCATCGGCACCCTGGGCCTGGTCGACTTCGACGTCGTGGACTCCAGCAATCTGCAGCGGCAAATCATCCACAGCACGAAGGACGTCGGCCGGTCCAAGATCGTTTCGGCAACCGAGAAGCTCGTTGCCCTGAACCCCTTCCTGAACGTCGTACAGCACGAAACCATGCTGACGAGCCAGAACGCGCTCGAGATCATCTCGCAGTACGACATCGTGGCCGACGGCACCGACAATTTCCCCACACGCTATCTCGTCAACGATGCGTGCGTGCTTACTGGCAAGCCAAACGCCTACGGCTCGATCTTCCGCTTCGAGGGCCAGGCCAGCGTCTTCGCCACCGAGCAGGGTCCTTGCTATCGCTGCCTCTATCCGGAGCCCCCGCCGCCGGGACTGGTCCCCTCCTGCGCCGAAGGCGGCGTCCTCGGCATCCTGCCAGGCCTGGTCGGCGTGATCCAGGCGACCGAAGTCATTAAGCTGATCCTCGGTAAAGGCGAGCCCCTCATCGGCCGCCTGCTGCTGGTCAATTCCCTCGACATGAAGTTTCGCGAGCTGAAACTCAGGAAGAATCCCGAATGCCCCGTGTGCGGGAAGAACCCGACCGTGACAAAATTGATCGACTACCAGCAGTTCTGTGGCATTGTTCCGGAGGCAAAGGTGGCAGCAGAAAAGAACGGCATCCCGCAAATGAGCGTGACCGAGCTGAAGCAGAAGCTCGATGCCGGTGAAGACGTCTTCATCCTCGATGTACGCGAGCCGTACGAGTACCAGATTGCGCAGATCGGCGGACAGTTGATCCCGCTCGGCGAGCTGCCGCAGCGGCTGGGCGAACTGGATACCGCGCGCGAAATCGTCGTGCAGTGCAAGTCCGGCGGGCGCAGCCAGCGCGCGGCCGAGTTCCTGGCCCAGAACGGCTTTAAGAAACTGCACAACCTGGCGGGCGGCATCACCGCCTGGGCCAACGAGATCGACCCCGACGTTCCAAAGTACTGACGCTGGATCGCCTCGGCCGGCTCCGCCGGGCTAGCTCCACACATTGACGAGAAACTCCGTGTACGGGTCTCCCGCGATCTGCAGCAGCGTGGAGCGCAACGCGTCTTTGTCGATCTTGAGGCAGGCTGCGGCGGCATCGATCGTGTTGTTGGCGCGTTGCTGTGCGGTCGGGTTGGCGCCGTCGGCGGCTTCCGCCATGAGCGAGGCGATTTCCTGGGCCCCGCGCAGAGAGTAGCTCGCGAGGTTGGCACAGTTGTCTCCCAGGTAGATCCACGCCAGAGCCTGGCTGACGCAATCGACCACGTAGTTGAATTCAAAGTTGGTGCGGATGGTGAGGTCGATCGGATCCGACCAGGCCAGCTCTGAAATCGTGGTGACGCCTTCGTCGCGGAAACGCTCCGCATTGCTCTTGGTCACGCCCTGCAGTTTCTCCAGCTCATTGCCGGTTTGCTGGTCGTCACCAAGCTTCAATTGCTGGGAAGCGATGCGGCGGGCAATCGTAAAGAGCGTGGTGGTGGGAAAGGAGCCGAGAAAGAAGGCGAGCGGGATGGCCGCGGGAATGCCGTAGATAGTGCCGTCGCTGGTGTCTTTGACGAAGGCCAGTGCCCATGCAAAGGGAATGCACAGCAGGATGCGAAAGACGTAGTAGTAGATGTCGCTGGTGGTGAAGTCGCGGCGGCGCAGCCGGTCGGTTTCGTCGGAGATGATCCAGACAAACGCACCAGCCAGGGCGGACGCGGTAAGGGCGCGCAGGCCGGTTCCGGGTCCGCCGCTCACCGAAGCCCACGCGCGGAGCATCTTCTGGGCCCAGCACGCGCTGGCGCCGGTGAGGGCGACGAGCATGATGACCGGCGCGATGTAGTAGCGGCGTCCGTACCACTGGTAGAAGTCTTTGCGAAACGCGTCGAGATAAGGCTTCCAGACGGATTCGTCGTAGTAATTCCCCGCGGCATCCCTGGTTTGTCTCTTCGGCGGCGGAGGCGACTTGGGTCCTTTGCCGGGGCGGAATTGCAGATAGTAGTACACGATGGAGTCGCCGGCGAGCTCACCAAACAGGCGCTCGGCACGGAACGACCACTGCCGGAAAAGAAACCGTCCGATCGGGTAGAGCACCAGGAGCACAGCGACGGCGCAGAGGAACTCGATGAGGAGCACGTCGCGCCGGTGCCGTGGACCATCCCAGGTCGGTGAGCCGGATGAATCCGGTTTGGCTGCTGCGTTGTTGGCCGGGGCTGCTGGGGCGCCCGGCGTCGAACCCGGATTCGTCGCCGGCGTCGCTGCAGCGGTCGCGGGCGGAGTCTGATCCCCGGTTCTTTTCGCGTGAAGGCAGGGAACGGAGAGAAGGGCAAGAACGGCCACAGCTGCGGCGAATACTGCTCTGGATGGTGCGCGCACGATACGCCTCCCGGGCACATCAGGGTTCCTGAGTGTGGAGCAGAAACTGGTCAGCTGGGGAAAATGAGACCGCCGATTCCGGGCGCTCTTTACCGCAGGCGTACAGGGATGGCAGTCATTACCGCACCGGTGCGCTTTGGATGTCAATCCCTCTTTCCGTATCATCCCTTGTGAAAATCGTGGCCTTGGACTGCGCGGCGGCGCCTGCGTATACTCCCCTTTGCCCGGCAATGCTGATCGAAATGTTTCCCCTTCCTAACTTCCGCGTGGCCGGCGCACGTCGTCGGGGGCCTGAATGGATTTATTCGCTCTTCGTCTGCTCTTTATTCTTGTCTTTACGGTGGCCTGCTGGTTCTTTCGCCCGTTTGGTCTTCAGCCGTGGACGGCAGCCGGCGTCGGTGCAGCGGTCTCTGCGCTCATCATCCTGTTTGAGCTGCGCGTCCGGGCTTTGAGCCTGCGCCGCCTGCTGGGCGCCGTTATCGGCAGTCTGCTCGGCATCACCGGAGCTTTCCTGTTCTCCCTGGTGTTGCGCAACAGCCTGCCGGAAGGCCATACCCGCAGCCTGTTCCAACTCGGCGTGCTGCTGCTCATGACCTACATCGGCCTGGTCGTGGGTGCAAGCAAGGGCGATCTTCTGAACCTCGCCGCGTTAGGCGGTCTGTTCGCCGGAGAGCGTGCGGGCAAACGCAATACCAAGGTCATCGACACCAGTGCGGTCATCGACGGACGAATCGCCGATATCGCGGAAACCGGTTTCCTCGAAGGTGTGCTGATCATCCCGGAATTCGTCCTGCGCGAGCTGCAGATGGTGGCCGACTCTTCCGACTCGTCCAAGCGCCAGCGCGGCCGGCGCGGCCTCGATGTCCTGCAGGCCATGCGGGCGAACCCGCAGATCACGGTCCAGATTGCGGAAGAGGATTACCCGCATATCAAGGAGGTGGATCTGAAGCTGATCGAGCTGGCCAGGCAGCTCGAAGCCAAAATCGTCACCAATGACTTCAACCTCAACAAGGTGGCCCAGGTGCGCGGCGTCGCCGTGCTCAACATCAACGATCTGGCGAACTCCCTGCGCCCCGTCGTGCTGCCCGGCGAGAAGATGCGCGTCGTCATCATGAAGGAAGGGAAAGAGTACGACCAGGGCGTCGGCTATCTCGACGACGGCACCATGGTGGTCGTCGATCACGCGCGCCGCCTGATCGGCCGCACCGTCGAAATTTGCGTGACCTCAGTGCTGCAGACCGCCTCAGGCAAAATGATCTTCGGCCGGCTCGACGACGGCTCGCGCCCGGAAGCAGTGCGCGTCGCCGCCGAGGCCTCGAACGGCTGACGCGGGGGACATTACCGAACTCTTACGTTGATCTGACTCCCGTTGCCGTTATCTTGAAGCTGGAGCACTGTTTTCTGATGCTGACCGTTGCTGAGACAACAACTGCGATCCCCGCTGAAACCCTGCGCGCCGACGCTGAAGCGCTCGAGCAGAGTCACTCCGCGAAGCTCAACCTGATCTTCGCGGTCACGCTGACCGTTTTTCACGTGCTCGCCATCGTGGCGCTGTTCTTCTTCAGCTGGAGCGCCCTGGCCGTCGCCCTGGTGCTGTGGGTGCTCGCTCAAAACGTCGGCATAGCAATGAGCTACCACCGCCTGCTCACCCATCGCGGCTACATCACCCCGAAGTGGGTCGAATACGCCATGGCCGTCTGCGCCACCCTGGCCCTCCAGGGCGGTCCCATCTACTGGGTCGCCGTCCATCGCATGCATCACCAGCTAACCGATCGCCCCGGCGACCCGCATTCGCCGCGCGATGGCAAATGGTGGTCGCACATGGGTTGGATCCTCCACGGGTCTCTCCGCAACAGGAACCCGCGCCTGGCCCGCTACGTGCCCGATCTGGCGAGCGATCCGTTTTACGTCTGGCTCAGCCGCTGGCACTGGCTCCCCCTCACCGTGGTCGGCATCGCGCTGTTCCTCATCGGTGGATGGTCCTGGTTCCTCTGGGGCATCTTCCTGCGCATCACCCTCGGCCTGCACGCCACCTGGCTGGTGAATTCCGCCACCCACATGTGGGGAGCGCGCCGCTTTGAAACCCGCGACGATTCGCGCAACAACTGGTGGGTCGCGCTCATCACCGGCGGCGAAGGCTGGCACAACAACCATCATGCCCATCCCGTCTCGGCCAGCCACGGCATGGCCTGGTACGAGCTCGATTTCAACTACTGGGGCATCCGCCTTCTGGGTTTCCTCGGATTGGCGAAGCGCATCAAGGTGTCGGGACCCGGCGGCGGTCCGGCGCGCGTCCTTCATCCCTGAATTCCATCTTCCTGCCGGTTCCCACCTTTCGCGATCCGCTGGTAGACTCGCGGGAATGATCCTCAGGAAAGTCGTACGCCTGCTTCTCCTCCCCTGTCTGGTTTCCCTCGCCTGCGCGCAGACCGCGGCTCCCCATCTCTTCTTCCGCGTCACGCTGGATCCGAGCATGCAACCCGCCTCAGGCCGGCTGCTCATCTTGCTCGCGCCGGGCAGCGGCGCAAAGAGCGTCGAGACCAATGAGTTCCATCCCTCCGCCACATCGAGTTGCGGCGAAAGAAATTTCCGATCTGAAGCCAGGCTCCTCCATCGACATTGACGTCGACAGCCTCGCGTTTCCAGCACCGTTCTCTGTCGCTGAAGCAAGGAACGTATCAGGCGCAGGCGGTTCTCGATGTGGACCACACCTACGCCTACGACGGCGCTGAGCCCGGCGACCTGAAGAGCGACGTGGTCGCACTGCCGGACTGGACGCCAGGCGCCGGCACCGAGCCCACGTTCGTGCTGAGCCACGTGATGGAAGCACGGACCCCGCGTCCGCTGCCCCTGAAGCCGGACGAACTTGCCGCGGCGGAGAAGGCGACCTCTGAGGTCGACTTCGTCAGTCCCGTCGCTCACCGCGTTTTCCGGGCGCGAGACGCACATCCGCGGATGGGCCGTGTTGCCGCCGGGCTACGCCGAGCATTCGAAGGAGCACTACCCAACGGTCTACTGGACGCACGGCTTCGGCGCGAAGCTCGATACGATTCACCCCTTTGCGCTGATGATTGCCAGCCGCATGAACGCCGGCAAAATGCCGCCCATGATCTGGATCTTCCTCGACGAATCGCTGCCCACCGGCACGCACGAATTCGCCGACTCCGTCAACAATGGGCCTTGGGGCCGCGCGCTCACCGCGGAGTTCATTCCGTGGATCGAAGCGAAGTACCGCATGGACGCGAAGCCTTCCGGCCGATTCCTGCAGGGACACTCCTCCGGCGGATGGGCCACCCTGCAGCTCCAGGTGAATTATCCGCAAATCTTCGGCGGAACCTGGTCGACCTCGCCGGACCCGAGCGACTTCCACGACTTCAGCGAGATCGATCTCTACGCTCCGCACGCGAACGTATACCGTCGGCCGGATGGAACCCCCTGGCCCATCATCCGCGATCATCAGCAGGTCGCGGCCACATTCGAGGAACTCGGGCGCCAGGAGACGGTGATGGGCACCTACGGCGGACAAGTGGCCTCCTTCGAGTGGGTCTTTTCGCCGCGCGGGGCCGACGGGCTCCCGCTGAAAATGTTCAATCGCCAAACCGGCGACGTGGATCCGAAAGTCGTCGCGTATTGGCACGACCACTACGACCTCGCGCACATTGTCGAAGACAACTGGGCATCACGCGGGCGCGATCTGAAAGGCAGGATCCACCTGATCGTCGGGACGGCGGACACCTTCTATCTCGACGGCGCCGCCCATAAATTCGAGGCGGTTCTGAACCGCCTGGGTGCCGATCCGCATTTTACCTACCGCGACAATCGCACCCACTTCGACCTCTATGAAGAGAACGGCGACCGCATGGCGATGATGGACGAGATCGCCGAGCAGATGTACGCAGTGGCGCGGCCGGCAGCGCACTGGAAGCGGCCGGAAGGCGCGCCGGCGCCGATCCTGCATCCATGACGTAAGGGCGTGATGAAGAGGCCGTGGGAAGTGATGTTGCTTGCGGTGATGGCATGCGCCGCGGCGGCGATTGCAATCGTCGTAAGTGTCTCTCTGTTGGCGCCCGGGACATGGCTGGACCGGATGTGGGAGCTGAATGTGCCCGCACACGAGGCGTTCGCCACCAAAGCCGGTGCGGTGGCGACGCTGCTGCTGCTGGTGGGGGTGATGGCGGCGGCCACGGGTGTGGGCTTGCTGACCCGTCAGGTGTGGGCGTGGCTGCTGGCGCTGGCCGGCATCGGTTTCAACGTGCTGGGCGACATCGTGAACCTGTTGATCACGCGAGACTGGGCGCGGGGCCTCGCGGGAATCCTCATCGACTGCGTCTTCCTGTACCTTCTGCTGCGCGCCGGCGTTCGGTCGTTCTTTCTGCAGCGGCGCTGATTACTGTTGCGTCGCCCACCTTTGCAGATCCGCGCCGCTGTTCACGCGCCCCGCCAGCATCGCTTCGATCATCGCGTGCATATCGATGAGCGGGAATGCGTGCGCGATCTCCATCCTCTCGCTCTCGCCGGGAAAACGCACTATCAGCAGGGGCCGGGGATCGAAACGGCCGCCGGAAACCCGCGTATCCTCCGGACGCCAGTCGCTGGTCGCCCGCCACAGATCGACGCGCCACGAATGGTCGGACGACACGACGACCGTGGTCCGGTCAGCCAGCGGAGTCGCGTCGACGGCTTGCAGCAACGCGCCGAGAGTCTTGTCGGTTAGGACCAGGTTGTCGAGGTAGCTGCCATCGACGCCGACCTGATGTGTCCGGCGGTCATAGAATCCGCCGGGATGCGGCACCGGCAGGTGGATGAAAACGAACCCCCCGCGGCCAGCGATCTCCTCAAATGCGTGCTGCATCAGCAAGCTGAAGTCAGCAGCGTGCATCTGCCACGGCGCAAGATCCTGAATCGGCTTCCCAACAAACCGCTGCAGCGATTTTGCCAGCGGCGCGACGGCATTCTGCAGCGCATCGCGCTCGGGCTTGTAGCGGCCCGGCAAAGGTGTCGTTAGCGCCCAGTAGCAATGATCGAGTACGGCCGCATCCGTGCGGCAGTACGGGTTGTACCAGCCCACCGCCGCGGTGGACCAGCCTGCATGTTGCGCATCCGCGAAGAGCGTTTGGCCGCCGAGGTAAACGTGCCAGTGAGGATTCTGTTCCGTGCGCACGAACAGCCGGCCATCGAGGTCGCCGCGCTCGTCGGCGATGATATCGCCGGTAAACAAAGAGGGAATTACCTTCTCGGTGAAGTACCCAGCCGGCTGCACGTTGGAGAAGTGAACCCCGTGACCAGCCAGGCGATCGAAGTTGGGGTAGTCAATACCCGGCTGGCGATGATCGAAGATCTGATCCTCGGACGCCTCATCGAACAGAATCCAGACGATCCGCCGCTGCGGCGGCTGGGCGATGGGCTTCGAGAATCCCGCCGTCTCATGCGGCTCCGGGCAAAATGCCATCCAGGTCAGTTCGGGAAGCAGCCATAGGATCGAGAAACCAAGCACCAGCAGGATGAACCGCCCGCCGCGCACCACGCGCGCGTACCACCTGCGGCTGGCCATCCACAAAAGCCCGCCCGCTGCCGCGACGACGAGAAAGGTACGGCCGCCGCTCGCCGTCTTCGCAGAGACGATCTCCGCAACGAACAGTCCGCGAAGCACCCGCATCGCCAGGACCCCTG